>NZ_JBICWS010000007.1:0-382843 GCF_043199875.1 Streptomyces sp. NPDC048516
GACGTCCTGCCCGCCGCCGCGGCACAACTTCCTCACCCTGCCGCGTATTCGCTCCGAATCCCCGGCGTTCGACCTGCACCACCCGGAGATCGCAGCCCTCGACGCGCTGCACAACGGCCGCGCCTCCGAGGATGACAAGGCCCTCGCCGGCGGCAAGGAGGCGGGCAAGTGAAGATCCAGGGCAAGATGTTCATCTGGCTCTCCGTCTTCGTCCTCGCCATGGCGATCGTCTATGGCGTCTGGTCGAAGGAGCCCGCGGGTACCACCGCACTGTTCCTCGCCTTCGGCCTGTGCATCATGGTCGGCTACTACCTGGCCTTCACGGCCCGGCGGGTCGACGCGGGTGCGCAGGACAACGAGAACGCCGAGGTCTCGGACGACGCCGGTGAGCTGGGCTTCTTCAGCCCGCACAGCTGGCAGCCGCTGTCCCTGGCCGTCGGTGGCGCGCTCGCCTTCCTGGGCGTGGTCTTCGGCTGGTGGCTGCTGTACTTCTCCCTCCCGGTGATCCTCGTCGGCCTCTTCGGCTGGGTCTTCGAGTACTACCGCGGCGAGAACCGCACGCAGTAACCAGGGCGCATGACGCCGCGGCGGGCCCGGACACCTCAACAGGTGTCCGGGCCCGTCTCGTTTGGCGGCCGGGAGCAGACCCGTTTGCAGTCCTCCAGCGCGCCGGTACAGGTGATTCTTCATATTTTTGGGGCATGAGTCACAGACCTCGAACCCGGACGGTGCTGAGCTGCGGCCTCCTGCTCGTGCCCCTTGCGGTGAGCGCCACCGCGTGCGGGGGCTCGGATTCGGAAGCGCTCTCCGGCACTCCTTACGACGCGGCCGACCAGATCTCGGCCAACATCCCGAACGGCACCAGGAAGGCGGACCCCGACAAGCCGCTCGAGGTGTCCGTCAAGGGGGACGACGCGCGGATCACCGACGTGACCGCCACCGACACCACAGGACGCTTCGTACGCGGCGAGCTGAGCGCCGACGGCAGGCGCTGGCGCACCACGGCGCCGCTGGCCGCCGGGAGCCGCTACACGGTGCGGGTGAGCACCGAGGAGGAGGACGGTTCGCCCGGCCGTAAGACGCTCGTGGTCAACACCCGTGACGCCGACGGCCAGTTGACCGCCACCTTCGGCCCGAAGGAGGGGGAGTACGGCGTCGGCCAGCCGGTCACCGCCGAACTGAGCCAGCCGATCAAGGACCCCAAGGCCCGGGCCGTCGTCGAGAGCGCCCTGAAGGTCGACTCCATGCCGCGGGTCCAGGGCTCCTGGCACTGGGTGGACGACAAGAAGCTGCACTTCCGCCCCAAGGAGTACTGGCCCGCGCACGCCACCATCTCGGTGCACAGCAACCTGGCGGGCCTGAAGGTCGCCAAGGGGCTCTACGGAGGCCCGTCCAAGCCGGTGAAGCTCACCACCGGCGACCGCGTGGAGGCCATCACCGACGCGGCGACACACCAGATGACGGTGCTGCGCAACGGTGAGTCGATCAACACCATCCCCGTGACCACCGGCAAGCCCGGATTCTCCACCCGCAACGGCGTCAAGGTCGTCCTCGGCAAGGAGAGCTTCGTACGGATGCGCAGCTCCACGGTCGGCATCGCCGCCGGGAGCGGGGACTCCTACGACCTGCCGGTCCACTGGGCCACCCGGGTGACCTGGAGCGGGGAGTACGTCCACGCCGCACCCTGGTCCGTCGGATCACAGGGCGCGGCGAACGTCAGCCACGGCTGTACGGGCATGTCCACCAGCAACGCCCAGTGGTTCTTCAACACCGTGCGTATCGGCGACATCGTCAAGGTCGTCAACAGCGGCGGCGACACCATGACGCCGTTCGACAACGGCTTCGGCGACTGGAACATGCCCTGGCAGGAATGGCGCGAGGGCAGCGCGCTCAAGAACAAGGCCAACACGACCACAGGAGCCGCCGGGCGCGCCCAGAACCCCGCCGGTGACGCCCGGCTGCGCCCGAAGTTCTGACGCCGCCCGGCGGCCGCTCAGGCCTGTACGAGGTTCCTGCGGCGCAGCAGGCCGGCCAGGGCGTCCGCGAAGGCCACCGGATCCAGCGGATGCGTCACCGCGGCATCCGCACGGCTCCAGGTCGCCAGCCAGGCGTCCTGGGGGCGGCCGATCAGCAGCAGCACCGGCGGGCACCGGAAGATCTCGTCCTTGATCTGCCGGCAGACGCCCATCCCGCCCGCGGGTGCCGTCTCGCCGTCCAGCACACAGACGTCGATACCGCCCTGCTCCAGGGCCGTGAGGACGGCGGGCGCGGTGGCGCACTCCAGGATCTCGATCTGCGGGACGTCGGCGGCCGGGCGCCGGCCGGCCGCCAGCCGGACCTGCTCGCGGGTGCCTGCGTTGTCGCTGTAGACCAGCACCGTGGCAGTCGCCTGCATCGTTCCTCCACGCTTCGTAGCGGCACAGCATCGGGTGGGGCGGATGCTACTCCCGCGGCGGGTGTCCGCAGGAGGGGTTGAGCGGATCCATGATCTGCCCGACGGGCCGTCAGGACCGGCTCCGGACGGGACGGCGGGCGGCGGCCACCCGGCGCGTCCCCCCTTCGGGCGACCTCCGGAATTGGGCCGTACGAGCAGGGCACACGTCCTTGACACACCGAACGGCACCCCCCGGAGTGAGGGCGGGATAAGCGACCGACATAATGTCGGTCGTGGCGACAGCAACGACAGTAGAAACCGGGCACGCGCACCCGTCGGTCAATCGGCCGAACCTCACCAGCGTCGGAACCATCATCTGGCTGAGTTCCGAGCTGATGTTCTTCGCGGCCCTCTTCGCGATGTACTTCACCCTTCGTTCGGTGACCGGATCCGAGTATTGGAAGGAATCCGCCAGTGCGCTGAATCTTCCGTTCTCCGCGACCAACACCACGATCCTGGTGCTCAGCTCTCTGACCTGCCAGCTCGGCGTTTTCGCGGCCGAGCGTGGCGATGTCAAGAAGCTCCGGGCCTGGTTCGTGGTCACCTTCATCATGGGTGCGATCTTCATCGGCGGTCAGGTCTTCGAGTACACGGAGCTGGTCAAGCACGAGGGCCTGTCGCTCTCGTCCGGCCCGTACGGCTCGGTGTTCTACCTGACCACCGGCTTCCACGGACTGCATGTGACGGGCGGTCTGATCGCCTTCCTGCTGGTCCTGGGCAGGACGTACGCGGCCAAGAGGTTCACCCACACGCAGGCCACCGCGGCCATCGTCGTGTCCTACTACTGGCACTTCGTCGATGTCGTCTGGATCGGCCTCTTCGCCACGATCTACCTGATCCGGTAACCGGCCCGACCGGTACCGCATATCAGACAGACATAGCCAAAGCATCGACGCAGAAGATCCTGACACCGGGGTAATCCGTGAAAAAGCTCTCCGCACGACGGCGCCATCCGCTGGCGGCGCTCGTCGTCCTACTCTTCGCGCTGGCGGTCACTGGGGGGCTGTACGCCGCGTTCGCGCCGGCGGACAAGGCTCAGGCCGATGACACCGCCCAGTCTCTTGCCGTCAAGGAGGGCAAGAAGCTCTTCGCCGTGGGCTGCGCCAGCTGCCACGGCACCGGCGGTCAGGGCACCTCCGACGGTCCGAGCCTGGTCGGCGTCGGCGCCGCAGCCGTGGACTTCCAGGTGGGCACCGGCCGGATGCCGGCCCAGCAGCCCGGCGCCCAGGTGCCGCGGAAGAAGAACATCTACACCAACGCCCAGATCGACCAGCTCGCGGCCTACGTCGCGTCGCTGGGCCCCGGCCCGAGCGTGCCCTCCAAGGAGCAGTACAGCGCCGGCGGTGCCGACATCGGCAAGGGCGGCGAGCTGTTCCGCACCAACTGTGCTCAGTGCCACAACTTCACCGGTAAGGGCGGCGCCCTGACCGACGGCAAGTTCGCACCGACGCTCGAAGGCGTGGACCCGAAGCACATCTACGAGGCCATGGAGACCGGCCCGCAGAACATGCCCTCCTTCGGTGACGGCTCGCTGTCGAAGGAGAACAAGAAGGACATCATCGCGTACCTCGGCGCCGTCAACGGCGATGAATCCGAGAGCCCCGGCGGCCTCGACCTCGGCGGTCTCGGTCCGGTCAGTGAGGGTCTCTTCGGCTACATCTTCGGCCTGGGCGCGCTGATCGCGGTCGCCATCTGGGTCGCAGCCCGGACTACGAAGGCCAAGAAGTCATGAGCGAGACTGGACGACACGAAGACGTGCCAGAAGAAACCCTTCCCAGTGAGCGGGAGACGGCTCACGAAGGCGCGGTGGCCACGGCGGAGAACCCCTTCGCCGACCCGGGCCTGCCGCCCCACGAGCACCGCGCCCAGGACATCGACGAGCGGGCCGCCAAGCGCTCCGAGCGCACCGTGGCGCTGCTCTTCGTGGTGTCGATGGTGGCGACGGTCGCCTTCATCGCCTCCTACGTGGCGATCCCGATCGACAAGATCGTCTACATCTGGCCGATCGGTCACATCAGCGCGCTGAACTTCGCGCTCGGTCTGACGCTCGGCGCGGCGCTGTTCTGCATCGGCGCCGGTGCGGTCCACTGGGCCCGCACGCTGATGTCGGACGAGGAGGTCGCCGACGACCGTCACCCGATCGAGGCCGCCCCCGAGGTCAAGGCCAAGGTCATGGCGGACTTCGCGGCGGGTGCCAAGGAGTCGCAGATCGGCCGCCGCAAGCTGGTGCGCAACACGATGTTCGGTGCGCTGGCCCTGGTGCCGCTCTCCGGTGTCGTCCTGCTGCGTGACCTCGGGCCGCTGCCCGGGACCAAGCTGCGCACCACGAACTGGAAGAGGGGCGTCCGGCTCGTCAACCAGTCCACCAACCTCCCGCTGCGTCCCGAGGACATCGCGGTCGGCTCCCTGACGTTCGCCAAGCCCGAGGGCCTGGAGGAGAACGACGAGGAGTTCGCCGAGAAGATCGCCAAGGACGCCCTGATGCTCGTGCGGATCCAGCCGCAGGACATCAAGGACAAGCACGAACTCTCCTGGTCGCACGAGGGCATCGTGGCGTACTCGAAGATCTGCACCCACGTGGGTTGCCCGATCAGCCTGTACGAGCAGCAGACGCACCACGTGCTCTGCCCGTGCCACCAGTCGACGTTCGACCTCTCTGACGGTGGTCGGGTGATCTTCGGTCCGGCCGGACACGCCCTGCCGCAGCTGCACATCACGGAGAAGGACGGCTTCCTGGAGGCCGCAAGCGGCTTCGAGGAGCCCGTCGGCCCGAGTTTCTGGGAGCGCGGATGAGTAACGAGACAACCGCGACCAGCACACGCCGTGGCCCGGCGCCACGGGGCGAGCGGATCGCGGACTGGGCGGACGGCCGGCTGGGCATCTACAGCCTCGCCAAGTCCAACATGCGCAAGATCTTCCCGGACCACTGGTCCTTCATGCTGGGTGAGGTCGCGCTCTACAGCTTCATCATCATCATCCTGACCGGTGTCTACCTGACGCTGTTCTTCCACCCGAGCATGGCCGAGGTGACCTATCACGGTTCCTATGTGCCCATGCAGGGAATCCGGATGACCCAGGCCTTCGAGTCGACGCTGGACATCAGCTTCGACGTGCGCGGCGGCCTGCTCATCCGCCAGATCCACCACTGGGCCGCGCTGGTCTTCCTGGCCGCGATGATGGTCCACATGATGCGGGTGTTCTTCACCGGCGCCTTCCGCAAGCCGCGCGAGGTCAACTGGCTGTTCGGCTTCCTGCTGTTCGTGCTGGGCATGTTCACCGGCTTCACCGGCTACTCGCTCCCCGACGACCTGCTCTCCGGCACCGGTGTGCGGTTCATCGAGGGCGTCATCCTGGCGATGCCGCTGGTCGGTTCGTACCTGCAGTTCTTCATCTTCGGCGGGGAGTTCCCGGGGCACGACATCATCCCGCGGTTCTTCACGGTGCACGTCCTGCTGCTGCCGGGCATCATGCTCGGCCTGCTGGTGGCGCACCTGATCCTGGTCTTCTACCACAAGCACACGCAGTTCCCGGGTGCCGGCAAGACCAACAACAACGTCGTGGGCATGCCGCTGCTGCCGGTCTACATGGCCAAGGCCGGAGGCTTCTTCTTCCTGGTCTTCGGTGTGATCGCCGCGATCGCCGCGGTGGCCAGCATCAACCCGGTGTGGGCGATCGGCCCCTACCGGCCGGACCAGGTGTCCACCGGCGCCCAGCCCGACTGGTACATGGGCTTCGCCGAGGGTCTGGTGCGTGTCATGCCGGGCTGGGAGTGGAACTTCTGGGGCCACACCGTCAACTTCGGCGTGCTGATCCCGATCCTGATCTTCCCGCTGGTCCTGGTCGCGATCGCGGTCTACCCGTTCGTCGAGTCCTGGGTCAAGGGCGACAAGCGCGAGCACCACATCCTGGACCGCCCGCGCAATGTCCCGACCCGTACCGGCTTCGGTGTCGCCTGGCTGATCGCGTACTTCGTGATGCTGATCGGTGGCGGCAACGACCTGTGGGCCACCCACTTCCACCTGTCGATCAACTCGATCACCTGGTTCGTCCGGATCGCGTTCTTCGTCGGGCCGGTGCTGGGCTTCATCGCCACCAAGCGGGTCTGCATGGGTCTGCAGCGGCGCGACAAGGACAAGGTGCTGCACGGACGCGAGTCGGGCATCATCAAGCGCCTGCCGCACGGTGAGTTCGTCGAGGTCCACGAGCCGCTCGACCAGGAGCAGCTGCACGTGCTCACCCAGCACGAGCAGCCCGCGCCGCTCGAGCTCGGCCCGGAGGTCGACGAGAACGGTGTGGCGCGCAAGGTGCCGCGCTCGCAGAAGCTGCGGGCCAAGCTCTCCAAGAGCTACTACGGCGAGGACAACGTCATCGCCAAGCCCACGGTCGAGGAGTACAAGGAGATCACCAGCGGCCACGGCCACCACTGATCACCGCGGCGCCTCGTAGCGCACCGTAGGAGCACGCCACCCAGAGGGCCCCGTCTGCTGAGCGGACGGGGCCCTCCGGCGTGTCCGGCGGCTCGATAGGGTGAACACACAAGCAGGAGACAAATCAGGAGTGTGGACCATGAACGTTGCGACCCCCCTCGGCGGCGACAGCGTGGCGGCCCACACCTGGCCGGGCATCCTCAACGCCCTGCTCGACGGCCGGGACCTCGCCGCGGAGGACACCGCATGGGCGATGGACCGGATCATGCGGGGCGAGGCCGGCGACGCCCAGATCGCCGGCTTCGCGGTGGCGCTGCGGGCCAAGGGCGAGACCGTCGCCGAGATCTCCGGGCTCGTCCGGGCCATGTACGAGCACGCCCGGCTGATCGAGGTGCCGGGACCGAGCGTGGACATCGTCGGCACCGGCGGCGACGGCGCCAAGACCGTCAACATCTCCACGATGTCCTCGATCGTGGTGGCCGGCACCGGCGCCAGGGTCGTCAAGCACGGCAACCGCGCCGCGTCCTCGGCCAGCGGCGCCTCCGACGTGCTGGAGAAGCTCGGCGTCAATCTCGACCTCACCCCGCAGCGGGTCACCGAGGTCGCCCAGGAAGCGGGCATCACCTTCTGCTTCGCGGTGAAGTTCCACCCCTCGTTGCGGCACGTCGCCAATGCCCGGGGCCAGCTCGGCATCCGTACGACGTTCAACGTGCTGGGCCCGCTGACCAACCCCGCGAAGGTCCGCGCCCAGGCGACCGGCGTCGCGGACGCCCGGATGGCGCCGATCCTGGCCGGGGTGCTCGCCGAGCGCGGCTCGTCAGCGCTGGTCTTCCGGGGCGACGACGGCCTGGACGAGCTGACCACGACCGCGACCTCCCGGGTCTGGATCGTCCGGGACGGCACGGTGCGCGAGGAGGCCTTCGACCCTCGCGACGTGGGTATCGACCTGGTGCCCGTGGAGGCGCTGCGCGGCGCCGACGCGTCGTACAACGCGGAGGTGGCCCGCCGGCTGCTGGACGGGGAGACCGGTCCGGTGCGCGATGCGGTGCTGCTGAACTCCGCGGCGGCGCTGGTCGCGCTGGAGCCCTCCGACGCCCCGCTGGCCCGGCAGATCCGGGCCGGTATCGACAAGGCCGCCCTGGCGATCGACTCGGGGGCGGCCCGGCAGGCGCTGGAGCGCTGGGTGGCCGCCAGCAACACCTGAGCGCCCGGTGACGCAGCGTGTGACGCAAGCCCCAGTCCGGTATACGGACCGGGGCTTGCGTGATGTTGCCCGTATGGCATGATTCTGCGCAGGTCACGAGTGACAGCGATGCAGGCCCCGGCCCGCTGTCCGGCAACCCTCCTTCCGTGGCGGGGTGCCCCGGGTGATGACCAGGCCGTAGGCAGCGAGGTCTGCGGCAAGCGCGGATCCCTCGCCAGGGATCCTGGTCCCCGAGGGAGAACTTCCGTGAATCAGCGAATGCGATAGGGCTCGACGGCCCCTTTTCCGCATCCTTTTTCCTTTTCCGCTGCGGCGCCCTGCCGTGCGCCCCGCGCACCCCTGACGCGCTCCGCCCCGCAGCGAATTCACTTGCTTCTTACGGGAGTTCGCCATGTCCGTTTCCGCCGTTGCCGCCGACCGCTCCGTCTGTGCCCCGCTGCCCGTCCTCGGCCGGGACGTCCGCGTCCCGCTGGTGACCGGCGGCGAGGTCGACTACGCCGCGCTGGACTACGCCGCCAGCGCGCCCGCGCTGCAGCGGGTCTGGGACGACGTGGCGGCCTACGCCCCGTACTACGGCAGCGTGCACCGCGGCGCCGGGTACCTCTCGCAGCTGTCCACCGACCTCTTCGAGAACAGCCGCCGGACCATCGCGGAGTTCCTGGGCTGCGGTGACGACCACCAGGTGGTCCTCACCCGCTCCACCACCGACTCGCTGAACCTCCTCGCGGCCGTACTCCCTGAGCACACCCGGGTCTTCGTCTTCGAGACCGAGCACCACGCCTCGCTGCTGCCCTGGGAGCAGCGCCCGGATGTCGCGGTGACCTACCTCAACGCGCCGCGCACCCCGCGGCAGGCGGTGGACACCCTGGAGAAGGCACTGGCCGAGCGCGACCCCTACGGCCCGGCGCTGGTCTGTGTGACCGGTGCTTCCAACGTGACCGGTGAGTTGTGGCCGGTGCGCGAGCTGGCGGCCGCCGCGCATGCCCACGGCGCGCGCATCGTGCTGGACGCGGCGCAGCTCGCCCCGCACCACCCCGTGGACATCGTGGAGCTGGACGTCGACTGGGTCGCCTTCTCCGGCCACAAGCTGTACGCGCCCTTCGGCGCCGGTGTCCTGGCGGGCCGCGCGGACTGGCTGCAGGCCGCCGCCCCGTACCTGGCCGGCGGCGGCGCCAGCCGCAAGGTCTCCCGGCGGACCGACGGCGGAGTCGACGTCGAGTGGCACACCACCGCCGCCCGGCACGAGGCCGGTTCGCCCAACGTCATCGGCGCCTACGCCATCGCCTCGGCCTGCCGGGCCCTGACCGAGGCCGGCTTCGACGGCCTGGTCGCCCGCGAACAGGAGCTGATCGCCCGCCTGCGCGCCGGCCTGGCCGAGGTGCCCGAGGTCAACGTGCTCTCCCTCTTCGGCGAGGACGCGGCACGCGTCGGCGTCCTCTCCTTCGTCGTCGAGGGCTGGAACAGCTCCCACTTCGCCGCGGCGCTGTCGGCCGAGTACGGCATCGGCGTCCGCGACGGCCTTTTCTGCGCCCACCCCCTCGTCCGTACCCTCCTCGGCAGCGAGCCCCAGGCCCCCGGCGAGTGCGGCGCCCCCGACGCGGTCCCCGGCGAGCGCTCCCTGAACGCCATCCGCGTCAGCGTGGGCGTCGGCACGCCGGATGAGCACGTCGACCGCTTCCTCCGCGCGGTCAAGGAACTGGTGACGAACGGCGCCACCTGGAACTACCACACGGAGGACGGCCGTTGCGTGCCGGCGCGTAGCGCGGATTAATCCCACGTTTTCGGCTTTCCCGTCGTGATTCGTCTCGCCGTTTCCCGCCCGCTAACGCGGTGCGCCCGCCGTTGCGCCTGCGGCGGGCCGGTCCGCTGTGCTTTGCCTGTCCCGACGTGGGGGTTTGCCGCCGTTGCGCCTGCGGCGGGCGGTGCCGCTGCGCGGGCCCGTCCCCTCCCGTTGAGGGGTGGGGAAAAGCCAGGTGGGGGTGCAGGTAGGTGGCCGGGTGCGCCTTGTCGCTCGTATTGAAGTGAACGGGTTGCGAGTGGCCGGCCCCCACTCACCCGTCACTCAATTCCCCCACGGGAGGGGACGGGCCGGAGGGGCAGGGGTGTGGGACGTAAAGCGAAGCAGTCCCACACCCCTGCCCCGGAGGTCCGTCACCGCACCCACAGCCCCGCGCAGCGGACCCGGCCCGCCGCAGGCGCAACGGCGAGAAACCCCAACAGCGAGCCGAGGCACAGCGCAGCGAACCCGCCCCGCAGCGAACCCGCCCCGCAGCGAACCCGCCCCGCAGCGGACCTGGCCCGCCGCAGGCGCAACGGCGGGCGCACCGCGAAGCGGGCGGCAAACGGTGAGCAACCCCCACGGCGGAAAAGACAAAAACGTGGGGCGCAAGCAAAGCGCAGCGAATGGGCTACGCGTCGAGCCCGATCGCAAAGGCAGACTCAAGGTCATGCTGCGAATACGTGCGGAACGCGATATGCGTTTCCGTGGAGGCGACGCCAGGAACCTTGCTGATGCGGCCGGGGATGACGTCCGCGAGGTCGTCGTGGGCGGCGACCCGCACCATGGCGATCAGGTCGTGGGCGCCGGTGACCGAGTAGACCTCGCTGACCCCTTCCAGCGCGGCGATCTTCTCGGCGATCTCCGGGATCTGGTCCACGTTGGTCTTGATGAGCACGATCGACGTGATCACGGCTGGCTCTCTCCCTCGGTCGCCCGGTCATCTCCCCTGGTGGCCCCCACACTATCTCTCCGGTAGCGGGCCCAGGCGTACAGGAAGCCGAGCGCGAAGCCGATGACATGGGCGAGGTAGGCGACGCCGGGACCGCGGGGGTCGTCCTGCGCCGCCTGCCACTGAAGGAAGAACCAGAACAGCAGCACGATCCAGGCGGGGAAGCGCAGCGGCAGGAAGAAGAGGAACGGGAAGAGGCTGGTGACCCGGGCCGTGGGGAACAGGAAGAGGAAGGCGCCGAGGACGCCGGAGATCGAGCCGGAGGCGCCCACCAGTGTCTGCCCCGAGGTGGCGTGGGCGGCCGCGTAGCCGAGCAGCGCCAGGTAGCCGATGATGAGGTAGAAGGCGGTGAACGGCAGCCTGCCCATACGTGCCTCGGTCATGGCGCCGAAGACGTACAGGAAGAGCACGTTGCCGAGCAGGTGCAGCCAGCTGCCGTGCACGAATAACGCGGTGAGCGGGGTGATCAGCGCCCGTGCCGAACCGCTCCACAGCTCCAGCGGGATCACGCCCCACCGCTCGAAATATGCGGTCTGGGCCTTGAGCAGGGCCTCGCCGGTGCCGTATATCCGGTTCAGGCCGGAGGCGGGGCCGAGCACGAAGACCGCGCAGCACAGGCCGATCAGCACATTCGTCATCCGCGAGAACACCGCGGCCGGCGACCGGGCGGGGCGCGGAGGGCGGGGGTGGAGACCGGACGAGCGGGGTGATCGGGGTGAAGGGGCCGGCGCCGTCATGAGGTGATCATGACCCAATGCGGGCAATCGGGACAGAGTGCCTCGCCGCGTCCCGGCACCTGGGCGGGCCCGCACCGGCCCCCCATCAGGCCGTAGGGTTACAGGCAGTACTTTGCGTACTTCCGCGATCCGACGGCGCACCGCGTGAACCGCGCAGCAGCACGACACCGATGAGCACGAAAGAGGACGACACGATGGCTGTTCCCCTGCCGACGGACGGGACCCGGTGGCGCTGCACGCTGTGCGGCAACCTCACGCGGTTCGACGTGACGCGCCGGTCCAAGGTCGTGGAGTACGTCCACCTGGACCTGGCCGGGGCGCCGACGGTGGAGGAGCGCGAGGTCCTCAGTGAGAGCATCGAGTCCGTGCGCTGCCGCTGGTGCAACGCGGTCGACCAGATCGAGCTGGTCGACCGTCCGGGCGCGAACGCCTGAGATCGGAGCGATGCAGCCGTGGTGGACCGTCCAGAAGGGGAGTCGGGGGACCGGCGTGCGGACGCACCGGCGAGTGCGGCCGACGACGTGCTCGACCGTCCGCTGCCCGAGGGCGTACGGCGCCGGGTCGTGGCGCTCACCGCGGAATCGTTCGGCGCGCTGACGCTCTCCGAACTCCCGCCCCCGCTGCGGCAGTACGCCCGGTTCACCCCGACTCGTCGGGCCAAATTCGCCGGAAACGCGATGGCCGCGGCGCTGGAGAGCGACGCGGTCTTCCGGCAGCGGATCGCGGGCAAGCTGCGCGAGGCACAGTCGGAGCTCGCCGAGGCGCTGGAGCACGGCACCCCGCCCGCGGCCGCGGATCCGCTCGATGTCGCGGCGGCCGCCTATGTGCTGCGACCCGAGGGCTGGGTCAAGCTCGTCGCGGCGGCCGGTGAGGAGGCGCAGCGGGCGCGCGCCGAGCGGGCCGGCGAGGAGGCCGAACGCGAGCTGGCCAGGCTGCGCGAGGAGCTGGCGCACGCGCGCGGCGAGGCCCGTACGGAAGCCGACCGGATCCGGGTGGACCTGGACGCGGCCCGCAAGGAGAACGAGTCGCTGCGGCGCAAGCTGCGCAGCGCGCTGAGCGACGTCAAGCGCGGTGAGGCCGCGGTGCGCAAGGCCGAGGCCGCCCTCACGGACGTACGGGACCGGGCGGCCACCGAGAAGACCGCGGCGGACAGCGAGGTGCGCCGGCTCAAGACCCGGATCACCGAGGCGGAGACGGCGTTGGAGACCAGCCGGCGCTCCGCCCGCGAGGGCCGCAGCGTCGAGGACATGCGGCTGCGGCTGCTGCTGGACACGGTCCTGGACGCGGCGCAGGGGCTGCGCCGCGAGCTGGCGCTGCCGCCCGCCAGCGTCCATCCGGCGGACACCGTCGAGGCGGTCGCGCCGGGACGGATGACCCCCAAGGACATCGCGACGCGGGCGCTGTCGGAGATGGACCCGGCGCTGCTCGACCAGCTTCTGGCGCTGCCGCAGGCGCATTTGGTGGTGGATGGCTACAACGTCACCAAAACCGGCTATCCGACCATGCCGCTCGACAAGCAGCGGCTGCGGCTGCTGGGCGGCCTCGCGGTGCTGGCGGCGCAGACCGGTGCGGAGATGACCTGTGTCTTCGACGGTGCGGAGCTCGCGGCGCCGGTGCTGCTCGCACCTCCGCGCGGCGTCCGGGTCCTGTTCAGCAAACCGGGCGTAACGGCCGATGAGTTGATTCGTCAGCTGGTTCGGGCCGAACCGCCCGGCCGTCCGGTCGTCGTGGTCTCCACGGACCGGGAAGTGGCCGACGGGGTGGCGAAGGCCGGGGCGCGGCCGGTGGCATCGGCCCTGCTCCTCAAGCGACTTGCCCGGACCTGACAGGCTGCCCGCTCCGGCGGCCGGAACACCAAAAATCGCCGGCGATCCGTCTCTGAGCGTCAAGTGGCGCTCACTGCCTGTGCGATGTTGGTAAAGGATGGGGCTGGTGGCGCAGATTTTTTCCCTGGGGATTTGAAGCGATCACAGCTCGGTTACTAAGGTCAGCCCCGAACCTTCATGAATCTGATCATCCAACCGGGATGAACCGTGAAGGTACCGCCGAGTCCGCGGCGTTCACGCGGAGCCGGGGTCTCCCCCCCCACTTCCCGGTAGGCGGCTGGAGGAAGAAGGAGCTCGCCCCCGTGGCGTCCCACCGTCGACCCAAGCAGCCGAGCCGTACTCGCGTGACCGTGCTCACCGCCACCGCCGCGGCGGCCGTCGCCCTTTCGTCCCAGGCCGCCCAGGCCGACCCGCACCAGTCGAAGAAGGACGTCAAGTCCGAGGTCGACAAGCTGTACAACGAGGCCGAGCAGGCCACCGAGAAGTACGACGGGGTCAAGGAGCAGCAGGACAAGCTCCAGAAGGAGGTCGACGACCTCCAGGACAAGGTCGCCCGCGGGCAGGGTGAGCTGAACCAGATGCGCAAGGGCCTCGGTGCCGTTGCCTCCGGCCAGTACCGCAGCGGCAGCATCGACCCCTCGGTTCAGCTGTTCCTCTCCGGGGACCCGGACACCTACCTCGAAAAGGCCGCCACGCTCGACCAGCTGAGCGGCAAGCAGGCCGACCAGCTCAAGACCGTCGCGGACAAGCAGCGCCGGCTCGCCCAGGAGCGCGCGGAGGCCTCGGCCAAGATCAAGGACCTCTCCGAGACCCGTAAGGCGCTCGGTGACAAGAAGGACGAGATCAAGGGCAAGCTGGCGGAAGCGCAGCAGCTGCTCAACAAGATGACGGCCAAGGAGCGGGCGTCCATGCAGGCCGAGCAGAACCGCGCCAACCGCAGCAACTCGCGGGTCAACCTCGGCGATGACGTGCCGGCCTCGCAGCGCGGTGCGGCCGCCCTGGCCGCCGCCCAGTCCAAGATAGGTTCGCCGTACGTCTGGGGCGCCACCGGCCCGTCCTCCTTCGACTGCTCGGGTCTGACCTCCTGGGCCTACCAGCAGGCGGGCCAGTCGCTGCCGCGTACCTCGCAGGCACAGGCCAACGCCGGTACCCGGATCGCCTCGCAGAGCGCCCTCAAGCCCGGCGATCTGGTGCTCTTCTACAGCGACCTGCACCACATCGGTCTCTATGCGGGCAACGGTCAGGTGCTGCACGCCCCGAAGCCGGGTGCCGCCGTGCGCTACGAGCCCATGAGCAACATGGAGTTCGCGTTCGGCGTGCGGGTCTGAAAAGCCTCACAACGTTCTCAACCTGCCGCCCGAACGGGCGAATTGCGGCCTCGGCCACTGACTTGCCGCCCCGCCGGTGACCTGCACAGTCACCGGTGGGGCGGCTTTTTGCGGGTGAAAGGGCGGCTTTGGCCGGATCGCACCGGCGCCGTACTCTCTGCCCTCGCAGCTTCCGCTTCACCGACCGCCCTCCCGGGGCGGCAGGGGCTTCCCCCGAGCTCTCGGCTGCGCTCAAGCAGGGGGTACCCCATCGGAAGGAGTCGGCTCTCGTGGCGTCCCATCGCCGTACCTCGCAGCAAGGCCGGACCGCCGTCGCCGGAGTCACCGTGGTGTCGGCCGCCCTCGCGACCGCGGCCGCCGCGCTGTCGGCACCGCAGGCCTTCGCCGACCCCGCCGCCCGCTCGGCCGCCGACCACGACGCGGCCGCCTCGCGGGTCGACCACCTCTACGAACAGGCGGAGCGGGCCACCGAGAAGTTCAACGGCGCGGACGCCCGGACCAAGAAACTGCGCGGCCAGGTGGCGGCGCTCCAGGACCGCACCGCCCGCGCCCAGGAGCGGGTCAACCGGATGCGCGGCAGGCTGGGCGCGCTGGCGGCTGCCCAGTACCGGGCCGGCGGGATGGACCCCACGGTCAGGCTGATGCTCTCCGAACGGCCCGACACCTACCTGGAGAAGGCCTCCGCCCTCGACCGGCTGGGCGCAGGGCAGGCCCGCGAGCTGCGCGGGCTGCGGGCCGCGCAGCGCTCCCTGGAGCAGCGGCGCAGGGAGACCGTGCGGAAGCTGGCGGAGCTGGAGGCCGGACGCAAGGAGGTCGCGCGCCACAAGAAGGACGTCCAGCACAAGCTGGCCACGGCGCGGCGGCTGCTGAACGCGCTCCCCGGGGACGCCAGGGAGGCCTACGCCCGGGCTTCCCGGAGCGACGGCCGCCACGAGGCGGCCCCGGACCTGCGGGGGGCCGTACCGGCCTCCGGGCGGGCCGCCGCGGCCGTCGCCGCGGTGCGTGCCGCGGTCGGCCGGCCCTACGCATGGGGAGGCAGCGGCCCTGCGTCCTTCGACTGCTCCGGACTCACCCAATGGGCCTACGGGCGGGCCGGTGTCTCCCTCCCGCGTACCTCGCAGGCGCAGCGCGGCGCCGGCCGGCAGGTGCCCCTCAGCCAGGCACAGCCCGGTGACCTGGTCATCTACCGCTCGGACGGCAGCCATGTCGGGATGTACGTCGGCAACGGCCAAGTGGTCCACGCGCCCTATCCCGGCGCACGGGTCCGCTACGACCCCGTCGGGATGATGCCGATCTCGTCCGTCACCAGGCCCTGAGGCGGAGCGCAGCGTTTTTGCCCCGGCCGGGCCGGATCTACGATCGTCCGCATGTCACACCAGTGGGCGGGACGAGGGCTGCCGCGGGCCCGGGCGGCGGGCTGCGCCGCCCTGCTCCTCGCGCTGCTCGCACCGCTGACCGGCTGTGCGCCCACCAACTCCACCCCGGCCCGCTACCCGGACGTCCAGCGGATGCTCGACACCCGTGCGCGGGCCGTCCAGCGCCGGGACGCGGCGGGCTTCCTGGCCACCGTCGACCCGCGGGCCACCGGCTACCGGGACCGCCAGCGCACCATGTTCGACCAGCTGGCAGGCGTGCCGCTGGCCGACTGGCACTACGAGCTCGACGCGACCGGCGCCTTCCCGCTGGCGGCCGGCGAATCCGATTCGCACCTGGCCGCGAAGGTGCAGCTGCGCTACCGCTTCAAGGGCTATGACACCTCGCCGGTCCACGCCGTCCAGTACCTCACCCTGACCCGGCGGGACGGCCGCTGGCTGATCTCGTCCGACACCGACGGTGCGGCGGCGGGCAGGAGCGGCACCCGCCAGCTGTGGGACCAGGGCCCGGTGCGGCTGGTCCGCGGCCGGTACAGCCTGGTCCTGGGCGACGCCGCGCATCTGGCGCGGCTGAAGGATCTGGCCCACCGGGTGGACCGGGCGGTGCCCGCGGTGTCCGCCGCCTGGAAGGGGAAGTGGTCGCAGAAGGTCGTGGTGGAGGCGCCGGATTCGGTCGGGCGGATGGCACAGCTGATGGGCAGCGACGATGCGTCCGGCTATGCGGGGATCGCGGCGGTCACCACGGGGGAGGCGGGCGTCTCGACGCCCGCGCCCGCGGACCGCGTGATCATCAACCCCGAGGCCTACGAAGAACTCAACGACCTGGGCCGCACGGTGGTCCTCACCCACGAGACCGCCCATGTCGCCACCCGCACGGCCACCTCGGCGGCGACCCCGCTGTGGCTCTCGGAGGGCTTCGCCGACTGGGTCGCCTACCGGGACAGCCACCGCAAGCCCGCCACCACCGCCCCCGAACTCACCCGCGCCCTCGCCCGGGGCAAGGTCCCCGCCCACCTGCCGACCGACGCGGACTTCGGCTTCAAGGCCGGCGCCGACCGGCTGGCCAAGGCCTACGAGGGCAGCTGGCTGGCCTGCCGGATGATCGCCGGCAAGTGGGGCGAGGACAAACTGATCGCCTTCTACCGGGCGGCGGGCAAGAGCGAGCTCCGTGTCTCGTCGGGGAACGCGGGGGCGCCGATGGAGGCGGCCACGGCCCTCGCCGCGGACTCCCGTGCGGCCGCCCGGGCCGCAGGACCCGGACACCGGCCGCCGGCCCATGCCGACCGGACGGACCGCGCCCTGCGCTCCCAACTGGGCATCAGTCTTGCGGAGTTCACCCGGCAGTGGCGGGCCTATGTGAAGGCACAGCTGCGGCGGTGAGGGCGCCCACCGGGCTCAGTGTCCCGGTGCCGGCGAGCCGTCCGCCGGTGTCTGCGGGGCGGAGCCCGTGAGCCGTGGGGGAGCGGCAGCGGTCTCGCCCTCGCCGGCCGGCCGGCGTGCGCGCACCACGCCGACCGGTCCCGTACGCCCGGGCCCGCTGCCCCGCGTCGAGACCCACAGCCGGCGGCAGGCGAGCAGCGACGCGGCGACCAGCAGGCCGTTGCGCACGGCCAGCAGCATCACGGCCGGAAGATCGCTCGCCACGATGTGCGCGAACCAGACGGGGAATTCCAGCTGGGTGAGCCCGGTGGCCAGCAGGACCAGCACGGCCGGCAGCGTCTGCCGGCCGGCCCGGACCGTCACGCACACCGCGGCGAGCCCCACCAGCCAGAGCATGTACTGCGGGCTGATGACGCGGCTGGTGGTCGTGAACAGCAGGGTGGCGGTGAAGGCGGCGTCGCTCAGCGTCGTGGGGCCCGGCTCCCCGGCGTGCAGCCGCCACAGGAACAGCCAGCCCGCGGCGGCGAGGCTCAGGGTGAGCGCCACGGTGCTGACCAGCGGGACGCCCGGGCCGAGGAATTCCAGCGAGCCGTAGTGCAGCAGTACCTGTCCGTCCCACCCGTACTGCCGGGCGATGTGGAAGACCAGCGCGCCGAGCGATTCGACCTCCGTCCCGCGGTCGCGCTGGAAGGTGAGGAAGGCCAGCGCGCCCGGTGCGGCGGCCACGAAGAACAGGGTCAGCCCGGCCGCGGTGCCGGCCGCGCTCCACCACAGGGCGCGGGCCCGGCGTCCGCGCACCGCCGCCCCCGTCAGCAGCAGCACGGGCCAGACCTTCAGCAGCGCACCGAAGGCGACCAGTGCGCCCGCCACCCGTGGCCGGCGGGCGGCCGCGAACAGCGCGGCGGCCGCGACGGCGGCCACCATCAGGTCGTAGCGGGCGTAGGCGGTCGGGCCCAGCAGTGCCACGCCCGCGATCCACACCCACGCCCCCGCCGGGCGATGGCCAGGACGCCGGCCGGCCCGCAGGAAGAGCGCCAGCGCCGCCGCGTCCGTGACCAGGATCAGGGTGAAGAACGCGGGGGCGTAGTCCAGGAACGGCAGCAGGCCGGGGGAGAGGATCGCGAGCGCGGCGGCCGGCGGGTACTGCCAGGTCACATCGGCCAGCGGGAAGCTGCCGGTCTTCAGGACCTCGGACCAGTTCTGATAGATCACCGAAACATCGGTGGTGACATCGGGCCCGGGCAGCACCAGCACCCTCCAGACGCACAGCAGGATCACGGCCCGGGTCACGGCCCAGGCCGCGACCGGGAGCCACACCCCGCGCGCTCTGCTGATGCTGCTCATCGTCACCTCATCGCTCCTCGGCCGTTGCCCTCCGGCGCCGCCCGCGGCACCGCGGACCCGGTGCCCTGCGCGCCGCGGACCGCCCGTGCCCTCTGCATGATGCCGGTAGCGGCCGGTCACGACCGTAGACGAGAACGGGCGTGGCGGGGCGGGCCGCCCCCGGCCGGGCGCCGACCGGTACTGTCGGGCGGAACCGCCGAGACCGACCGCCGAGACCACCGCCGAGAGACCATCGTGCACAAGACCCTGATCGTCACGAACGACTTCCCGCCCCGGCCCGGCGGCATCCAGGCCTTCCTGCACAGCATGGCGCTGCGCCTGGACCCCTCCCAGGTCGTCGTCTACGCCTCGACCTGGAAGCGCGGCGCGGAAGGTCTCGCGGCCACCGCCGCCTTCGATGCCGAGCAGCCGTTCCCTGTGGTGCGCGACCGTACGACGATGCTGCTGCCCACCCCGAGGGTGACCCGCCGGGCCACCGGGCTGCTGCGCGAACACGGCTGCTCCTCGGTGTGGTTCGGCGCGGCGGCGCCGCTCGGCCTGATGGCGCCGGCGCTCCGCTCGGCCGGTGCCCGCCGCATCGTGGCCACCACGCACGGCCATGAGGCGGGCTGGGCGCAGCTGCCGGCCGCCCGGCAGCTGCTGCGCCGGATCGGCGAGGGCACCGACACGCTCACCTACCTCGGCGAGTACACCCGCTCGCGGATCGCCGGTGCGCTCACCCCGCACGCCGCGCGGCGGATGGTCCAACTGCCGCCCGGCGTGGACGAGAAGACCTTCCACCCCGGCTCGGGGGGCGACGCCGTACGGGCCGCGCTCGGGCTCACCGGCCGTCCCGTGGTGGTCTGCGTCTCACGGCTCGTCCCGCGCAAGGGCCAGGACACCCTGATCGAGGCGATGCCGGCCATCGTCTCCGCGGTGCCCGACGCCGTCCTGCTGATCGTCGGCGGCGGCCCGTACGAGAAGGAACTGCACGCGCTGGCCCAGGAGAAGGGCGTCGGGGACGCGGTGCGCTTCACCGGTGCGGTCCCCTGGGAGGAGCTGCCGGCCCACTTCGGCGCCGGTGACGTCTTCGCGATGCCCTGCCGCACCCGCCGCGGCGGGCTGGACGTCGAAGGCCTCGGCATCGTCTATCTGGAGGCCTCCGCCACCGGACTCCCCGTGGTGGCGGGCGACTCGGGCGGCGCCCCCGACGCGGTCCTGGACGGCGAGACGGGCTGGGTCGTCCCCGGCGGCTCCCCGGCCCCCACCGCGGACCGCATCATCACCCTGCTCCAGGACCCGGACCTGCGCCGCACCATGGGCGCACGCGGCCGCGCCTGGGTGGAGGAGAAGTGGCGCTGGGACCTGCTGGCGGAACGGCTGAAGGAACTGCTCTAGGGGGCCGCCCGAAGACATCCGCCCCAGGCCGTCCGCCCCGCCCACCCCGTCCGCCCCGTGCGGACGGCGTCCCGGACAACGAAGATCCGCCGCCGTGGCGCGCGGCCACGACGGCGGATCACAGCGGTACGGGAGCGCCCCCGGCCTGACCGGGGACCCCCTGGCTAGGCGCGGTAAAGCGCCTCGATGTCCTCCGCGAAGTCCTTTGCCACCACGTTCCGCTTGAGCTTCAGCGACGGCGTGACATGGCCCGACTCCTCGGTGAACTGGGTCGGCAGGATACGGAACTTGCGCACCGACTCGGCCTTGGAGACGGCCGCGTTGCCGTCGTCGACGGCGCGCTGGACGGCGGCCAGCAGCTCCGGGTCCCCGGCGATCTGGGACGGTGTCACATCGGCGGGGTGGCCGTGCTCCTCGGCCCAGCGGGGCAGGAACTCCTCGTCGAGGGTGACCAGCGCGCCGATGAACGGCCGGCCGTCGCCGACGACCATGCACTCGGCGATCAGGGCGTGCGCCCGGATACGGTCCTCGATCACGGCGGGGGCGACGTTCTTGCCGCCCGCGGTGACCAGTATTTCCTTCTTGCGGCCGGTGATGGCGAGGTAGCCGTCCTCGTCGAGGGTGCCGATGTCGCCGGTGTGGAACCAGCCGTCGGACAGCGCCTCCTTGGTGGCCGACGGGTTGTTCCAGTACTCGGTGAACAGGTGCTCGCCGTGCAGCAGCACCTCGCCGTCGTCGGCGATCCGCACGACCGAACCCGGCAGCGGCTGGCCCACGGTGCCGATCTTCTGCCGGTCCCAGGGGTTGAAGGCGGTGGCCGCGCAGGACTCCGTCAGGCCGTAGCCCTCCAGGGCGGTGAAGCCGATGCCGCGGTAGAAGTGGCCGAGGCGCTCACCGAGCGGGGCGCCGCCGGAGATGGCGTGGGTGGCGCGGCCGCCGAGGACGGCGCGCAGCCTGCTGAAGACCAGCCGGTCGAAGACCTTGTACTTCAGCTTCAGTCCGAGTGCCGGGCCCTCGGGGGTGTCCAGCGCGCGGCTGTAGGCGATCGCGACGTCCGCCGCCTTGTCGAAGACCTTGCCCTTGCCGTCGGCCTGCGCCTTGGCCCGCGCCGAGTTGTAGACCTTCTCGAAGACCCGGGGCACGCCCAGGACCAGCGTCGGACGGAAGGAGGCGAGGTCGTCGGTGAGGTTCTTGATGTCGGGGGCGTGGCCCAGCTTGATGGGGGCCATCACCGCGGCGACCTGCACGAGCCGGCCGAAGACATGCGCGATGGGGAGGAAGAGCAGCACCGAGGAGTCGCCGGTACGGAACAGCGGCCGCAGCCGTTCGACGATGTTGCCGCACTCGGCGAAGAAGCTGCGGTGGCTGAGCACACAGCCCTTGGGGCGGCCGGTGGTGCCGGAGGTGTAGACGATGGTGGCCGGCGAGTCCGCGTCGGCGAGCGCGCTGCGCGCGTCCACCTCCTCGTCCGGGACGCCGGAGCCCGCGGCCCGCAGCCGCGCGATGGCGTCCCGCTCGATCTGCCAGATGTTCTCCAGCTCCGGCAGCCGGTCGCGGACCGATTCGACGGTCGCCTCGTGGGTGGGGGACTCCACCAGGCAGGCCACCGCGCCGGAGTCGGCGAGGATCCACTGGATCTGTTCGGCCGAACTGGTCTCGTACACGGGGACGGTGACGGCTCCCGCGCTCCAGATGGCGAAGTCCAGCAGCGTCCACTCGTAGCGGGTGCGCGACATCAGGCCGACCCGGTCGCCGGGCCGGACGCCCGAGGCGATCAGACCTTTGGCGGCGGCGCGGACCTCGGCGAGGAAGGTGGCAGCGGTGACGTCCTGCCACCCGCCGTTCACCTTGCGTCCCATGACGGCAACATCCGGGTACTGCGCGGCATTTCGGCGGATGAGATCCGTCAGATTGCCGTCCGCGGGGACCTCGTACAGGGCCGGAAGGCTGAACTCGCGCAAGACTGCTGCTCCTCAAAAGCGCCGGCGCCACGACGCTGTGTGTACACCGACGGCGGTCCATGGTCATGCAAGGGGGATTGGACTGCCCGGACGTTACCCATGGGTATTGCGTTCGGGATAGGGGGGATGGCCAGATGTTCGATGCGTCACACGCTGCGGGCACGCCATGGGGTACTTTTCCCGCGCAGACTAGACCAGCGGGTCGGTGACCGGAAAGTAACCCGAGGCGCCGGCCCCCTCCCCGCGCCCGCCCGCGCGATCTAGGGTGACGCCATGCGTGTGCATGTGGTCAGTGACGTACACGGCAACAGCCGGGACCTCGCGGCGGCCGGAACCGGTGCCGATGCCCTGCTCTGCCTCGGTGACCTGGTTCTCTTCCTCGACTACGCCGACCATTCGCGCGGCATCTTCCCCGACCTCTTCGGCACCGGCAACGCCGACGCGCTGGTCGAACTGCGCACCGCCCGCCGCTTCGAGGAGGCCCGCGCACTGGGCCGCAGGCTGTGGGGCGAGCTCGACGCCACGGGCGCGAGCCGGGAGTCGGTCATCGAGGGCGCGGTCCGCAAGCAGTACGCCGAACTCTTCGCGGCCTTCCCCACCCCCACGTACGCCACCTACGGCAACGTCGACATCCCGCGCCTGTGGCCCGAGTACGCGGGAGAAGGCGTCACCGTCCTGGACGGCCAGCGGGTGGAGATCGGCGGGCGGGTCTTCGGCTTCGTGGGCGGCGGTCTCACCAGCCCCATGCGCACCCCGTACGAGATCAGCGACGAGGAGTTCGCCGCGAAGGTCGAGGCGGTCGGCGAGGTGGACGTGCTGTGCAGCCACATCCCGCCCGAGGTCCCCGAGCTCTGCTACGACACCGTCGCCCGCCGCTTCGAGCGCGGCAGCACCGCGCTGCTGCACGCCATCCGCACCACCCGGCCGCGCTACGCCCTCTTCGGCCACGTGCACCAGCCGCTGGCCCGCCGGGTCCGGGTCGGGGCCACGGAATGCATCAATGTCGGCCATTTCAATGCGACCGGGACGCCCTACGTCATGGAGTGGTGAGACCGGCGGCCCCGGGGCGTGAACCCGGTCGTGGGCGGCCGGGCGGCGCCTCGCCCCGTCGTGCCGGGCCTGCTGGTGTCCGCCCGCAGGTTCCCGCGCGGTAGCCTCAGAGCCGGTAGCAGCACAGACACCGCGCAATGGGGTCTCCCCGGCTCATGGGGGCGCCGCCGCTCGAGCGAAGCCGAGAGCGGGGGAGGAGCTGAGAGCTCGGGGAAGGTCGGCGGACCGGCATGAATCGGCATGGAGGAGTCACGGCGATGGCCGAACACACCAGCTCGAGCATCACGATCGAGGCGGCACCCGCCGAAGTGATGGGAGTGATCGCCGACTTTGACCGCTATCCGGAATGGACCGGCGAGGTCAAGGAGGCGGAAGTCCTCGACAAGGACGACCACGGCCGCGCGGCGCAGGTGCGCCTGCTGCTGGACGCCGGAGCGATCAAGGACGACCACACCCTCGCCTACACCTGGACCGGTGAGAGGGAGGTCAGCTGGTCCCTGGTCAAGTCGCAGATGCTGCGCGCCCTCGACGGTTCCTACCGCCTGGCCGCACTGGGCAACGGCGCGCGCACCGAGGTGACCTACCAGCTCACCGTCGACGTCAAGATCCCCATGCTCGGGATGATCAAGCGCAAGGCGGAGAAGGTCATCATCGACCGTGCGCTGGCCGGGCTGAAGAAGCGCGTCGAGAGCGGTCCGGCCGAGCACGCCGCCGGGTCCGAGCACGCCGCCGGGTCCGCCGCGACCGGGTCCGCCGACGAGGCCAAGAAGCTCTGAGCGTGCGCACCGTCCTCGTCACGGGCTCCGGCGGCGCGGGCCGCACCACGCTCGCCGCCGCGACCGCCCTGGCCGGCGCCCGCCGGGGCGCTCGGGCGCTCCTGCTCACCACCGAGAGCAGCGCCCCGGAAGCGGTGCTGGGCACCCCCCTCGGCGCCGACGCCCGCACCCCGATAGCACCCGGCCTGCACGCCCTGCGGATCGACCCCGGCGACCGCTTCCGCCAGGAATTCCTCGCCTTCCAGGAGCGGGCCGGCGCGGTCCTGGACCTGCTCGGCGCCGGCCCCCTCGACGAGGACGAACTCACCGAACTCCCCGGCTCCGAGGACTTCGCGCTGCTGCACGCCCTGCGCGCCGAACACGCCTCGGGCGACTGGGACATGGTCGTCGTCGACATGCCCTCGGCCGCCGAAACGATCCGGCTGCTCGCCCTGCCGGCCCAGGTACGCCGCTATCTGCGCCGCCTGCTGCCGCCCGAACGCCAGGCGGCCCGCGCACTGCGTCCGGTGCTCGCGCAGCTCGCCGGTGTCCCGATGCCGGCCCAGAAGCTCTATGACGCCGCCGAGCGCTGGGAGAGCGAACTCGCCGCCGTCCAGCGGGCGATCGACGACCCCGGCACGTCCGTACGCCTGGTCACCGACGCCGGACCGGTCGCCGCCGCCAACCTGCGCACCATCCGGGCCGGCCTGGCGCTGCACGGCCGGCGCACCGACGGTGTGGTCGTCAACCGGCTGCTGCCCACCGGCTCGGCGGACCCGTTCCTCGCCGCGCTCTCCGGCAGCCAGCAGACGGCCCTCAAGGCGCTGCGCGAGGAGTTCCCCGACATCCCGGTCCACGAGGTGGCGCACCTGGGCCGCGACCCGCAGGGCGTCGACGAGCTGGACGGGCTGATCGACGGGCCCGACGCCGGGCTCCGCGCGGCGGGACCCGACGACGGGCCCCGCCCGGACCCCTGGACCGTCGAGGACCGGCTGGCCGCCGACGGCATCCTCGTCTGGCGGGTGCCGCTGCCCGGAGCCGAACGCAAGGGCCTCGGCCTGGTGCGCCGCGGTGACGAGATCGTGGTCAGCGTGGGCCGCTTCCGGCGGATCCGTACGCTCCCCTCCGCGCTGCGCCGCTGCACCGTCTCCGGCGCCGGGCTGCGCGACGGCTCCCTGGAGATCCGCTTCACCCCCGATCCGGACCTGTGGCCCAAGAGCGACTGAACGCGCTACCACCGTTCGGGTACCGTCGAGGGTGGGCCCCGCCCCGGGGTGCCGTCCCGCACCCCTTCGCCGTACCGCCTCGCCGCAGGAGTCACGGAGTTCCCCATGAGTGATGCCACCGAGCGCCCCGCCGACCGCAGGGCCGAGCCCGATGCCGACGCCTGGGAGACGGCCTGCGCCGAGGACCTCGCGGCCGAGAAGGCCCGGCACCGCACCGCCCACGGCCCGCAGCCGGGCAGCGCGGCCGAGGAGCTGCGCAAGCTCGCCGACGCGGTGACCGACAAGCTCTCCGGCATCCAGCTGCCCGGCGCGCTCGGCGGCATCGCCGCGCAGGGCGCCGTCAGCCAGCTGTTCAAGCAGGCCAAGGCGGCCGTCGAGCCGGTCATCGAGCGCAACCCCGACCTCTTCGACCACCTCGCCGCGGCCGGCTCCGAACTGCTCGCCGCCTACCGCTCCGCCGTCGAGACCAGCGAACGCCGCTGGACCCGCGACGACCTCGACGAAGGCCCCGCCGCCCGCCGCGGCGACGACCCGCGCGACGACGACGGCCCCACCGGCACCGAGCGGATCGACCTCGACTGAGTCCCCGCGGCACGGCCTCGCACCACCGGGCGGCCGCCCGGGCCCGCCGCCTGACGGGCACGGCCGGCGCCCCCGCCTCCGGTACGGTGGGTCCTGGCGGGGTTCGAGCGAAAAACTGAGGGACACATGGGACTCACCATCGGCGTCGACATCGGCGGCACGAAGATCGCGGCCGGCGTGGTCGACGAAGAGGGCTCGATCCTTGAGACGTGCAAGGTTCCGACTCCGCATGCCACCGACGCGCTGACCGAGGCCATCGCGGACGCGGTGCGGACCGTCGGGGCCGGCCACCCGGTCGAGGCCGTCGGTATCGGCGCCGCCGGCTATGTCGACGAGAAGCGCGCCACGGTCCTGTTCGCACCGAACATCGACTGGCGCCACGAACCGCTCAAGGACAAGGTCGAACAGCGCGTCGGCCTCCCCGTGGTCGTCGAGAACGATGCCAACGCCGCGGCCTGGGGCGAGTACAAGTTCGGCGCCGGGCAGGGCCACAGCGACGTCATCTGCATCACGCTCGGCACCGGCCTGGGCGGCGGCATCATCATCGGCAACAAGCTGCGCCGCGGCCGCTTCGGCGTCGCCGCCGAATTCGGGCACATCCGGATGGTGCCCGACGGCCTGCTCTGCGGCTGTGGCAACCAGGGCTGCTGGGAGCAGTACGCCTCCGGCCGCGCCCTGCTGCGCTATGCCCGCCAGCGCGCGTTCGCCACCCCCGAGAACGCCCAGATCCTGCTGTCGCTGGGCGACGGCACCTCCGAGGGCATCCAGGGGCGGCACGTCAGCGAGGCCGCCCGCCAGGGCGACCCGGTCGCCATCGACTCGTTCCGTGAACTGGCCCGCTGGGCCGGGGCCGGCCTCGCCGACCTCGCCTCGCTCTTCGACCCGTCCGCCTTCATCGTCGGCGGCGGCGTCTCGGACGAGGGCGAGCTGGTCCTGGAGCCGATCCGCAAGTCCTTCCGCCGCTGGCTGGTCGGCAACCAGTGGCGGCCGCACGCCCAGGTGCTCGCCGCCCAGCTCGGCGGCAAGGCGGGGCTGGTCGGCGCGGCCGACCTCGCGCGCCAGGGCTGAGGGCCCGCGGGCCCACACGCCTGCTCATCCGTAACGGCACCGCCCGTCGCGTCCCCCAGGGGTGCGGCGGGCGGTGCTCTATCTTGGCCCGCGTGACGATCCCGGTGAGAGGACCCGCCGCCGTGCTCCGGCTTCCCGACTCCCGTACCGAGCCCGACGGTACGGCCGTGATCCGGGTGCTCAGCTACAACATCCGCTCGATGCGCGACGACCGGGCGGCGCTGGCCAGGGTCATCCGGGCCTGTGCTCCCGATCTCGTGCTGGTCCAGGAGGCGCCGCGGTTCTTCCGCTGGCGCAAGGCCGCCGAGCGGCTGGCCCGCGCGGCCGGTCTGGTGTACGTCACCGGCGGCGCCACCGCCGCCGGACCGATGATCCTGTCCACCCTGCGCGCCCACGTGGAGCGCACGGAGGACGTCCTGCTGCCCCGCACCCCCGGACTGCACCAGCGCGGTTTCGCCACCGCCGTGGTGCGGATCGGCGGTGCCCGCCTCGGTGTGCTCAGCTGCCACCTCAGCCTCGCCGCCCGGGAGCGTGACGAGCAGGCCGGGCTGCTGCTGGAGCGGCTGGCGGCCCTCGGCGTGCCGTACGCCGTGGCCGGCGGCGACCTCAACGAGCGGCCGGACGGCGGGAGCTTCCGGCGGCTGGCGGGGGCGCTCACCGATGCCTGGGCGGTACGGCCGTGGGGCGGGGAGCTCACCTCCACGCCCCGTGACCCGCATCAGCGGATCGACGCGATCTTCACCACGCCGGGCGTGGAAGTCCTCGGCTGCGGTGTGCCGCACGGTCTGCCGGGGGTACGGGAGAGCGACCTCACCGCCGCGACGGACCATCTGCCGGTGCTGGCCGCACTGCGGGTGCCGGCCGGGGGCTGACTCACACCACCGCGCCGCTGCCCGGCAGATCGTTGTCGTCCTCGTCGTCGTTCTTCATCCGCGCCACCAGGGTGGCGAACCCGCCGAGGAAGCCGCCGATGCCCAGGAGCGAACTCCACCACGTCACCGGCTGCTGCAGCAGCACCATGACCACCAGCAGCAGGGGACCGCCGAGCACCGCGATCCAGGCGAACTTGGCGGTCACATCGGTCTCCGGCAGCGGCGGGGGCTCGGGCGGGGTGAAGTGGCCCTCGTCGGTCTCGTCGAAGTCGTTGTCGGACGGCTCGGAAGGGGACCAGTTGCGGGGGCCGATGCCCGGCGCGAAGACGACGAAGCTGCCCGGACGGAGGACGTCGCCCTTGCCGTCGCCGGCCTTGTCCTTTTCCGGGTCCTCTGCTTCCGGGTCCTCTGCTTCCGGGCCTTTTGCTTCCGGGCCTTTTGCGGAGTGCTCTGCGGAGTTCTCCGGGGCTGCCTTCCCGGTGTCTTCCGCGGCGCTCTCCTCGGGGGCGTCCTCGGGGCCGTCCCCGGCGCTCTTCGAGCCGCCCTTGCCCGCCGGTTCGTCCGTGCCGTCGTCGCCGTCGCCCGGGGGGAAGGACGGCTGGTCGCCGTAGCCCGCCACGATCTCGGCCCAGGCGGCCTCTTCGTCCAGCGGGTCCCGGGGGTCGCGGGGGCTACGCTCCGCCACTGGCCGCCGTCCCCTCCGAAGCCGCGTCCGCCCGCGCGTGCGGCGCGAGCCGGGTGAGGAAGGCGAACGTCTCCCGGAAGATCTGCTCCGCGTCGTGGTCGAGGGTGGCGACGTGGTAGCTGCGCTCCAGGAGCGTCTGCCGGACGTCCGTCGAGGACACCCGGCTCAGGATGCGTGCGGAGTCCCCCGGCGGGACGACATGGTCCTGCGGGCTGGTCATCACCAGCAACGGCTGGGTGACGCCGGGGAGTTCGGAGTCGACCTGCTGGAAGAAGCGGCGCACCGAGTGCGCGGCGTGCAGCGGCACCCGGTCGTAGCCGATCTCCACCGCCCCGGGCTTGGCGATATCGCTCGTCAGCCCCTTGGTCGTCCGGACGAGATGGCGCAGTACCGGCAGCAGCGGCCCGGCCGCGTCGTGCACCCTGTTGGCGGGGTTGACCACGGCCACCCCGCTGATGGCGTCGCCGTGTTTGGCGGCCAGCCGCAGCGCCAGCGCGCCGCCCATCGACAGGCCGCAGACGAAGACCGAGGAGCAGCGCTCGGTCAGCGCCCGCAGCTCGCGGTCGACCTCGGCGTACCAGTCCTGCCAGGTCGTGATCTGCAGATCCTGCCAGCGGGTGCCGTGACCGGGCAGCAGCGGCAGACTGACCGTGAGTCCCCGGTCGGCCAGATATTCGGCCCAGGGGCGTACGGACTGGGGGGAGCCGGTGAAGCCGTGGCACACAAGGACGCCGACCTCTCCGCCGTCACGGCGGAACGGCTCGGCTCCGGGAAGGAGCGGCACCGGGGGACTCCGATCGATGAGGGGACCTGGCGAGTTACCCCAGGGTACGCAAAGTGACGGCGGGCGGATAGGTCCGGCGGCAGCCGCGGCGCGAGGGGGGCACCGGGGCAGGTTAAGGTCTTTGCGTCACACACAGGAGGCAGTCGGTTGATCTACGGCGCAATGAAGTTTTCCATCGGCGGGTCGCTGAAGCTTGCCTTCAGGCCCTGGGTGGAAGGCATCGAGAACATTCCCGCCGAGGGCCCGGCGATCCTCGCGAGCAACCACCTGTCCTTCTCGGACTCGTTCTTCCTGCCCGCGGTGCTCGACCGCAAGGTCACCTTCATCGCGAAGTCGGAGTACTTCACCTCCCCGGGGGTCAAGGGCAAGCTGACCGCCGCGTTCTTCAAGGGCGTGGGCCAGCTGCCGGTGGACCGCTCGGGCGGCCGGGGCGCGGGCGAGGCGGCGATCAAGAGCGGTATCGAGGTGCTGGAGCGCGGTGAGCTGTTCGGCATCTACCCGGAGGGCACCCGCTCCCCGGACGGCCGGCTCTACCGCGGCAAGCCGGGCGGTCTGGCGCGGGTGGCGCTGGCCACCGGGGCACCGGTCATCCCCGTGGCGATGATCGACACCGAGAAGGTGCAGCCGCCCGGCAAGATCGTGCCGAAGATGATCCGGCCGGGCATCCGCATCGGCAAGCCGCTGGACTTCACCCGCTATCAGGGCATGGAGGGCGACCGCTTCATCCTGCGGTCGGTCACCGACGAGGTCATGTACGAGATCATGAAGCTGTCCGGCCAGGAGTACGTCGACATCTACGCGACCGCGGCCAAGCGGCAGATCGCCGACGCGGCGAAGGCCGAGGCGGCGCAGGCCGAGGCACAGAAGAAGGCCGAGGCGGAGCGGGCCAAGAAGGCGGCCGCCGAATAGACGGGCAGGGCCGAGACCGGGCGTGACCACGCCCGGCAAGGGGGACGGCAATGACGGACACGGATACGGGCACGGATACGGGCACCGGCATGACGGGTGCCGCCATGGCCGCCAGGCGCCACGGCAAACGCCCTCCGAAGGTGCTGCGGATGTCCGTCGAGCTCCCGCTGTGGCGCGCGCTCACCGGCTACCGGATCCTCACCCTCGTCTACACCCTGTGCCTGGTCGCGCTCTCCTACCGGCAGTACGCCCATCCGCTGGGCGCCGCCGCCTACATGGGCGCCCTGACCGTCTGGACGGCGCTGACCTGGCAGCGCACCACCTCGGCGGAGCGCTGCACCCGGCACTTCCTCGTCGCCGATCTCGGCTTCGCGGTCGGCGGCATCCTGCTCACGCTTGTGGTCGACACCCACGCCCGCATCATGGACGGCGGGCCGACGCTGCCGTCCATCTGGACGGCGGGTGCGGTCCTGGGCTTCGCGATCAAGGGCGGCTGGCGCTGGGCGGCGGTGGCCTCCAGCATCGTGGCGGTGGCCAATCTCGTCGAGCGCCAGGAGCTGGCCCGCGACACCATCCACAACGTGGTGCTGGTGTGGGTGGCCAGCGTCGGCCTCGGCTATGTCGTCGAGGTGGCCCGTTCCAGTGAGCGCACCCTCGCCCGCGCCCTGCAGATCGAGGCCGCCACCCGGGAGCGGGAGCGGCTGGCCCGCGACATCCACGACAGCGTGCTGCAGGTGCTGGCGATGGTGCAGCGGCGCGGTGCCGAGATCGGCGGCGAGGCGAGCGAACTCGGGCGGATGGCCGGTGAGCAGGAGGTCGCGCTGCGGACCCTGGTCGCGGGCGGGCTGGTGTCGCCGCCCGCGCTCCGGGTGACGGTGCCGCACCAGGCCGGTGCGGGAGCCGGGGAGTCCGCCGCGGCATCCGCCCTGGCCGTGCCGGCGGCGCCCGGTGACGGACCGTGTGACGTCCGGGCGCTGCTCGCGCCGTACGCGGGCGCCGGTGTCACCTTCTCCGAACCCGGTGCCCCGGTCGCGCTGCCGCCCGCCGCGGCGGCCGAACTCGCGGCCGCTGTCAGTGCCGCGTTGGACAATGTGCGGGTGCATGCGGGGGCGAAGGCCCACGCATGGATCCTGGTGGAGGACGAACCGCACGCGGTGATCGTGACGGTCCGCGACGACGGCCCCGGCATCCCCGAGGGCCGGCTCGCGGACGCCGAGCGCGAGGGCCGTCTGGGGGTGGCGCTGTCGATCCGCGGCCGGCTGCGCGACCTGGGCGGCAGTGCGGAGTGGATCTCGGTCCCCGGCCAGGGCACGGAAGTGGAGTTGACGGTCCCCAAGGGCGGTGCGCCCGAGGGCGGAAAACGGGGGAAGGGCGGAGCGTGAGCGAGCAGGGGCTGAAGGTCATGGTGGTCGACGACCACCCGATGTGGCGGGACGCGGTCGCACGGGATCTGGCGGAGGCCGGGTGCGAGGTGGTCGCGACGGCCGGTGACGGCCTCCAGGCGGTGCGCAGGGCGCAGGCCGCGGCGCCAGATGTGCTGGTCCTGGACCTCAATCTGCCGGGGCTGCCCGGTGTACGGGTGTGCCAGGAACTGGTCGGTGCCAACCCGGCGCTGCGGGTGCTGGTGCTGTCCGCGAGCGGGGAGCACGCCGATGTCCTGGAGGCGGTCAAGTCCGGGGCGACCGGCTATCTGCTGAAGTCGGCGAGCACCGGCGAGCTGCTGGACGCGGTGCGGCGCACGGCCGCCGGTGATGCGGTGTTCACCCCGGGCCTGGCCGGTCTGGTACTCGGCGAGTACCGCAGGCTGGCGACCGAACCGGCCCCGGCGACGCCGGACGATCCGGGCGCACCCCAGTTGACGGACCGGGAGACCGAGGTGCTGCGCCTGGTCGCCAAGGGGCTCTCGTACAAGCAGATCGCCGAGCGGCTGGTGATCTCGCACCGCACGGTGCAGAACCACGTCCAGAACACCCTCGGCAAGCTCCAGTTGCACAACCGCGTGGAGCTGGTGCGCTATGCGATAGAGCGCGGCCTCGACGAGGCGTGAAGAGTGGCACCGGCGAGGCGTGCAGCGCGGCCCCGGCGAGGAGTGACCGGCGCGCTCGCCGTCCGCCCCGGCCGCCACCCGGAGGGATCCGCTCGTACGGGTGAACGCCCCCTGCCAACTCGCCGGTAAATCACGGACATCGCCGTTTGTCCCATCCCGGAGTGACCCAGATCACCATTAGCGTGACCGGCGTCGGCTCACACACGGCCGTGCGCGGCCACTGTCGGGAGGTAGGTGAAGCAGCGATGCGGGTCGGAGTACTGACCGGCGGCGGCGACTGCCCGGGTCTGAACGCAGTGATCAGGGGGGTCGTCCGCAAGGGCACCCAGGAGTACGGATACGAGTTCGTCGGCTTCCGGGACGGCTGGCGCGGGCCGTTGGAAAACGACACGGTTCCGCTGGACATCCCGGCGGTGCGCGGCATCCTGCCCCGTGGCGGCACCGTCCTCGGCTCCTCGCGGACCAACCCCTTCAAGGAGAAGGACGGCGTCCGCCGGATCAAGGAAACGCTCGCCAAGCAGGAGGTCGAAGCGCTGATCGCGATCGGCGGCGAGGACACCCTCGGCGTCGCCGCCCGGCTCTCCGGCGAACACGCCATCCCCTGCGTCGGCGTCCCCAAGACCATCGACAACGATCTCTCCGCCACCGACTACACCTTCGGCTTCGACACCGCCGTCGGCGTCGCCACCGAGGCCATCGACCGGCTGCACACCACCGCCGAATCCCATATGCGGGTACTGGTCGTCGAGGTGATGGGCCGGCACGCCGGCTGGATCGCGCTGCACTCCGGGCTCGCCGGCGGGGCGAACGTCATCCTCATCCCGGAGCAGCGTTTCGACATCGAGCAGGTCTGCCGCTGGATCGACTCCCGCTTCAAGGTCCGCTACGCCCCGATCGTGGTCGTCGCCGAGGGCGCGATGCCCAAGGACGGCCAGATGGTGGTCAAGGACGACTCCACCGACTCCTTCGGCCATGTCCGGCTGTCCGGGGTGGGGGAGTGGCTGGCCAAGGAGATCGAGGCGCGTACCGGCAAGGAGGCGCGCACGACGGTCCTCGGGCACACCCAGCGCGGCGGCACGCCCAGCGCCTTCGACCGCTGGCTGGCCACCCGCTTCGGGCTGCACGCCATCGACGCGGTCCACGACGGCGACTTCGGGAAGATGGTCGCGCTGCGCGGTACGGACATCGTCCGGGTGCCGATCGCGGAGGCGACCGCACAGCTGAAGATCGTCGATCCGGCGCGCTACGCCGAGGTCGGTGTGTTCTTCGGCTGAGCCCGGCCGTCGCGGCCGCCCGTCCGCCGTAACCCGGCGTGACCCGGCACCCGTGACCCGCCGCCTCCCGCCGCCGTCCCGGTCTCCGGGCGGCACCCGGAGGCAAGGGGCCGTATATTCGCGGTATTCGCGGTATTCGCCGCATTCGGCACCAGCGAATATCCGGCCCCTCGCCCCTGGGCGCGGGCGCACCACCGGCGGGAGAACCGGGAGAGCTCGTGGAGATCGTCGCCTTCGGGGTGCAGGCCGATGAGCGGCCGTACCTGGAGAAGGCCTTCGCCGGCCGCCACCAGGTCCGCAGCCTGGATGTCTTCCTCAACCGCGACACCGCGCCCATCGCACGCGGCTACGAGATCGTCAGCTCCAGCGTCAACGCCGATCTGGGCGCGGACATCCTGCAGGCCCTCGCGGCCGGCGGGACGAAGCTGATCGCCCAGCGCTCCACGGGCTTCAACAACATCGATCTGGAGGCCGCGGCCGACCTCGGGATGAGCATCGGCCGGGTCTCCTCCTACTCCCCCTACGCGGTCGCCGAATTCGCCTGGGCGCTGGCGCTGGCCGTCAACCGGCGGATCGTCCGGGCCACCAACCGCACCCGTAACTTCGATTTCCGGCTGGACGGCCTGATGGGCCGCGATCTGCGCGGGCGGACGGCGGGGGTGCTCGGCACCGGCAAGATCGGCGAGGCGTTCACCCGGATCGCCCACGGCTTCGGGATGAACCTGCTGGGCTGGGACCTCTCCGAGAACCCGAGCTGCGTGGAGCTGGGCATGCAGTACGTCCCCCGGGAGCGGCTGCTGGCCGAGGCGGATCTGATCACCCTCCACCTCCCGCTGGTGGACGGGACCCGGCGGATCGTCGACGCCGCCGCGCTGGCCGCGATGAAGGACGACGCGATCCTGGTCAACTCCAGCCGCGGCGGGCTCATCGACACCGAGGCCCTGGTCGGCACGCTCAAGGCCGGCCGGCTCACCGGTGTCGGCTTGGACGTCTACGAGGAGGAGGCCAAGTTCTTCTTCTTCGACAAGTCCCTGGACATCATCGACGACGACACCCTGGCCCGCCTGATGACCTTCGGGAACGTGCTGGTCACCTCGCACCAGGGGTACTTCACCGAGGACGCGGTCGGCCAGATCGTCGCGGCCACCGTGGCCAACGTCGAGGACCACCTGGCCCACCGCACCAACGAGAACATGCTGGTCACACGAGGACAGCTGCCAACAGCTGCGCGGTGACCGAGGCGCCGTCCAAGGTCAGCACCGACTCCGGGTGGAACTGCACTCCGGCAAAGCCCGGGCCGCGCAGCGCATGCACCTCACCGCTGACCGCGTCCCGGCTCAATTCCACGCGGTGCATGGCGAGTTCGGCCGCCGTGGTGTCGTCGCAGCGGGCCGTGAAGGTGTTGTAGAAGCCGACGGTCTCCGGGCGGCCGAAGAAGTCGATCCGCTCCTGCGCGCCCTGACAGGGCACCTCCTTGCGGACCAACTCCAACCCCAGCTCGACGGCGAGCAGTTCATGCCCCAGGCAGACCCCCAGAAGGCCGTCGTGGTGCCCGGCGACCAGCTCGGCGGTGAGCGACCGCAGGAAACGCATCCTGGGGTCGGCGGCGTCCGACGGGTTTCCCGGCCCCGGGCCCAGCACGATGGGGCCCCGGTGTGCGCGAGCGGCCTCGCGCAGCCCCGGCTCGTCGAAGCGGCGCACCGTGACGTCCAGCCCCGAGGTGCGCAGCAGATGCGCCAGCATCGCGGTGAAGGTGTCCTCCGCGTCGATGACCAGTGCGTGCCCGCTCAGCTCGGCGATCGGCGCGGTGGTCTGCATCCGCAGCCAGAAGGGCGCGAGGCCGGTGCGGCGGGCATCCAGCGCGGCCTGCACCCGGGGGTCGTCGGCCAGTCGCTTCCTTCGGTCCCCGGCCGCCGGCCGGGAGGGCGCCGGCCGTACCCCCAGCGCGCTCAGCACCCCCGCGGCCTTCGCGTGCGTCTCGGCGACCTCGCTGCGCGGGTCGGAGGCGCGGACGAGCGTGGCGCCGACCGGCACCCGCAGCCGGCCGTCCGCGGAGATGTCGGCGGTGCGGATCAGGATCGGCGAGTCCAGCGTCTGCGCGCCGCCCGCGTCCCGGCCGATCAGCGCCAGCGCCCCCGCGTAGTAGCCGCGGCCCCGTCCGCCGGCGTCCGCCGGCTCGTACCGCTCGATCACCCGGCAGGCGTTCTGCACCGGCGACCCGGTGACCGTCGCCGCGAACATCGTCTCCTTCAGCACCTCGCGCACATCGAGGGTGGACCGGCCGCGCAGTTCGTACTCGGTGTGCGCGAGGTGGGCCATCTCCTTGAGCCGGGGCCCGATCACCACCCCGCCCTTGTCGCCGACGGTGCACATCATCTTCAGTTCCTCGTCCACCACCATGGACAGCTCCTCGGCCTCCTTGCGGTCATCGAGGAACGCCAGCAGGCTCTCGGCGGTGGGGCCGCCCTCCGGGTAGCGGTAGGTGCCGCTGATCGGGTTCATCACGACCGTCCCGGCCGCCCGCCCGCCGTCCCCGGGCCCGAGCGGCCCGTGCTCGCCGGGCCCGCCGGTCATCCGGACGTGCACCTCGGGGCTGGCGCCGACCAGGGTGCGCACCCCGGGGCGGTGCACCACATACGTCCAGTACGCGCCGCGCTCACCGGCCAGCAGCCGCCGGAACAGCGCCAGCGCCCCGGCCGCCGAGAAGTCCTCGATCGTGCCCTCGAAGGTCCTGCGGATGACGAAGTTCGCGCCCTCGCCGGTACCGATCTCGTCCCGCACCACCCGCCCGACGATCTCGGCGTAGGCGTCGTCGTCCACGTCGAACGCCCCGTCCTTCACCCGTACCTCCTGCGCGGGCAGCGCCGCCAGCACCTCGTCGAGCGGCAGCTCCGCGCTCTCGCGGGGGCGCAGCACGGCCAGCGGCGTGCCGTCGTCATGGGCCCGGAAGCCGCGCTCGCGGATCTGCCGGAACGGGATCAGCGCGAGCGCATCGGTCACCGGCGCGTCCGGCACCCCCTCGCCCAGCGGGATGTCGGCCAGGTGCCCGACCTCGTCGACCTCACCGATCAGCACCTCGACGGTGGGGGCACCTCCCGCTTGAGCGAAGCCGGGAGCGGGGGAGGCCGCCTCCCGCCCGGGCGTGCGGCGGTGCAGCAGGGCGAACGGCGGGCAGGCGGGGTCGAGCAGCCGCCTGACGAGTGCGGCGGCGTCCGGGCGGGCGGCGGGGGGCTCGCGGTGCATGACGGGGTTCCTTCCAGGAGAGGAGGAACGGCCGCCGCAAAAGGCTGAAGGCCGCCCCTCGGGCGGCCTTCGCGAAAGTGTGTGGTGTGCGCGCGAATCAGTGGGCCGCCGGATGAGCGGTCCACCACCAGTTGCTGTTGAGCGCCGGTCGCGTGCACATGAGGGGAACCCTACCGGACCGTCCGAGTGCAGTGCGTCTCAAAGTCCGGATACCGGGACGGACAGTCTCCCGGGACCCCGTAATGTGGGCGGTGTGACCGTGAACGCTGAAACCCACGCCGGTGGCCACACCTGGCGAGACCTGCCCGCGGCGCAGCAGCCTGACTGGCCGGACCAAAAGGCTCTGCGCGATGTGATCGCGGAGCTCGAGTCCTATCCGCCGCTCGTCTTCGCGGGCGAGTGCGACCAGCTGCGCGAGCGCCTGGGAGCGGTCGCCCGTGGTGAGGCGTTCCTGCTTCAGGGCGGCGACTGCGCGGAGGCCTTCGACGCCGTATCCGCCGAGCACATCCGTAACAAGCTCAAGACGCTCCTCCAGATGGGCGCCGTCCTGACCTACGCCGGGTCCGTCCCGGTGGTCAAGGTCGGCCGGATCGCCGGCCAGTACAGCAAGCCGCGCTCCAAGCCCACCGAGACCCGCGACGGGGTGACGCTGCCGACCTACCGCGGCGACTCCGTCAACGGCTTCGAGTTCACCGAGGCGGCCCGGATCCCGGACCCCGAGCGGCTCAAGCGGATGTACCACGCCTCCGCGGCGACCCTGAACCTCGTGCGCGCCTTCACCACGGGCGGCTACGCCGACCTGCGGCAGGTGCACGCCTGGAACCAGGACTTCGTGAAGTCCTCGCCCTCCGGACAGCGCTACGAGGCGCTGGCCCGCGAGATCGACCGCGCGATGAACTTCATGAACGCCTGCGGGGTGGACCCGGAGGAGTTCCGCACCGTCGAGTTCTACGCCTCCCACGAGGCGCTGGTCCTGGACTACGAGTCGTCGCTGACCCGCGTCGACTCGCGCACCGGCAACCTCTACGACGTCTCCGGCCACATGGTCTGGATCGGCGAGCGCACCCGTCAGCTGGACGGCGCGCACATCGAGTTCGCCTCGCGCATCCGCAACCCCCTCGGCGTCAAGCTCGGCCCGACGACGACGCCGGAGGACGCGCTGACGCTCATCGAGCGCCTCGACCCGGAGCGGGAGCCGGGCCGGCTGACCTTCATCACCCGCATGGGAGCGGACAAGGTCCGCGAGAAGCTCCCCGAGCTGGTCGAGAAGGTCACCGCCTCCGGCGCGCAGGTCGCCTGGATCTGCGACCCGATGCACGGCAACACCTTCGAGGCGGCCTCCGGTCACAAGACCCGGCGCTTCGACGACGTGCTGGACGAGGTCAAGGGCTTCTTCGAGGTCCACAAGAGCCTCGGCACCCACCCGGGCGGCATCCACGTCGAGCTGACCGGTGACGACGTCACCGAGTGCGTGGGCGGCGGCGACGAGATCTTCGTCGACGACCTCCACCAGCGCTACGAGACCGCCTGCGACCCGCGGCTCAACCGCAGCCAGTCGCTCGACCTGGCCTTCCTGGTGGCGGAGATGTACCGCGACCAGTGAGCCGGTCGGCCGCTGACCTGCGCTGACGGGCAGGGGCACAACGAAAGTGGGGCGCGGATCCTGTGATCCGCGCCCCACTGCGTTGTGCAGCCCCCGCCGAGGCAGGTAAGGTAAGGGTTACCTCACCCAAGATCAGCCGGATGGATGAGGTGACTCCACGGAAGGTGAAGCCGCGTGTACGTCTGCTCCTGCTTCGGGATCACCGAGCAGCAGGTCCGTGAGCACGCGGACACGGGCGCCTGCACGCCCCGGCAGATCGCCTCCGCCTGCAAGGCCGGTACCGACTGCGGCGGCTGCGTCCGCCGCATCCAGTCCCTGCTCGGCCGGGGCTCCTGCCCCCGCCGGGAGCTCATCGACAGCGGTGCGCCCGAACCGCTGGGCGCGGAGGCGGACGCCGTGGAGCCCGCGGCGCTTTCGGAGGCCGCGTAGCCCTCAGGGCCGACGAGGGCCTTTCGCCGCCGCTCCGGGCCGGGCGGAGGATGGGCATCCGGCCGCTCGCTCAGCTCGGCTGCTCGATGAGCTGGGCGATGTAGAGCGCTTCTCCGAGCTTCTCCACCAGCTCCAGCTGGGTGTCGAGGTAGTCGATGTGGTGCTCCTCGTCCGCGAGGATGTCCTCGAAGATATTCGCCGAGGTGATGTCGCCCTTGTTGCGCATGAGCTCGATACCGCGCTTGAGGCGGTCGATGGCCTCGACCTCGATCTGCCGGTCGGCCTGGAACATCTCCGTGACGGTCTGGCCCACCCGTACGTGGAACAGCCGCTGGTAATTCGGCAGAGCTTCGAGGAAGAGAATCCGGTCCGTCAGGATCTCTGCATGCTTCATCTCGTCGAAGGACTCTGAGCGGGTGTACTTCGCGAGCTTCGTCCAGCCGAAGTTCTCCTGCATCTTGGCGTGCAGGAAGTACTGGTTGATCGCGGTGAGCTCGGCGGTCAGCTGCTCATTGAGGAATTCGATGACCTCGGGGTCGCCCTGCATGGCTGCGGGCTCCTTCCACGCGAGAACTGGGCAGGTGCCGCATCCTCGCACCGCCCGGAGCAGGGCGTCCAGTAAGTGCACGCTTAGTGCGAGTTGCCCCAATCCCTCTCTCCCTGGTCATCGGCACCCCTTCCGGTCTGACAACATGGAGGGCATGGGTCAGCCGGAAAGCCGCGAAGAGGAGCAACCCCAGCTGCCTCCGGGGCAGCGGTTGCAGCGGGGCTGGCCGGTGACGCATTACGGTCCGGTGCCGAAGTTCCGCGCCGAACGCTGGGAGTTCCGGGCTTTCGGTGCCACCGCCGACGGCGCCAAACACTGCTGGTCGCACGAGGAATTCACGGCGCTGCCGTACGCCACGGTCGTTGCCGATATGCACTGCGTAACGAAATTCAGCATGCTGGGAGCCGAATGGGGCGGAGTGCGCACCCAAACGATCCTCGAACTCGCACCGCCCGCCCCCGATGTCACCCATGTCATGGTGTGGGCCGAGTACGGCTTCAGTTCGAATGTGCGGATCGAGGATTTCGCCGCGGAGAATTGCCTCTTCGCCACGCACCGCTCGGGTGAGCTCCTGACCGCGGAGCACGGTTTCCCGGTCCGCCTGATCGTTCCGCAGCTGTACGCCTGGAAAGGCCCCAAGTGGGTCCGCGGCGTCGAGTACATGCGGGCCGACCGCCGCGGCTTCTGGGAGGAACGCGGCTACCACAACCTGGGCGACCCCTGGCGGGAGCAGCGCTACTCGTACCAGGAAGAGCCCGGGGACGGCCCCGAGCTCTGATCCCGGCGTGCCGGACGGGGCTCAGGGCCCGCGCAGCTCCTTGAGCCGGGCCACGTCCGCCGCATGCCCCTCCTTGCCGCCCGGGGTCTCGACCACCAGCGGCACCCCCTCCGTCGCCGGGTGCCGAAACAGCTCACCGAACGGCTCCGCACCGATGTGACCCGCGCCGATGTTCTCGTGCCTGTCCTTGTGGGCGCCGACGACATCCTTGGAGTCATTGGCGTGGATCAGCTTCAGCCTGCCCTCGCCCGCGACCTCCACCAGCTCGTCCAGCAGCGCCTTGGTGCCGCCCGGCGCCGCCATGTCGTGCCCGGCCGCGAACGCATGACAGGTGTCAAGGCAGATCCCCAGCTTGGGGTGCCGGTCCAGCGCATCGAAGTACGGACCGAGATCTTCGGCCAGTGCGCACAGCGACGCCCCCTGCCCGGCCGTCGGCTCCAGCAGCAGCCACGGGTCGTCCGGGTGCGTCAGCTCGTCGAGCAAAGGCCGCATCCGCTCTCTGACCTGCGCCATCGCCGTCTCACGCGGCCGCCCGCCGGTCGCCGAGCCGGTGTGCACGACCACGCCCAGCGCACCGATCTCCCGGCCCCGGCGCAGCGAGTGGCGCAGCGAGAGCACGGATTTGTCGACGGTCGCCTCGGTGTGTGAACCGAAGTTGATCAGATACGGCGCATGGACGTACGCCGGGATCCCCTCCTGGTCGCAGGCCGCGCGGAACGCCTCGTCCTGTCCGGGGCTGCCGGGCAGCGTCGCCCAGCCGCGGGGATTGGCCACAAAGACCTGGACGACCTCGTCGCCCATCTCCCGGGCGTAGGGAAGGCCGGTCTTGGCCAGGCCGCCGGCCACCGGCACATGGCCGCCGACCGGGTTACGTGCACGGGCGCGCTGCGCGGCGCCCTCGGGGGAGGTACTCACCCTCCCAGGGTGCCAGGTGCCCCACGCCCGCCGGACGGCAGCCGTGGGGCAGGGACGGCGGGTCCTACAGGGCGCCCTTGAGCTCGATGGTGATCGTGCCGCCCTTCGGCGCCTTCTTGCCGGGATCGACGGACTGGCTGTCGACCGTGTCCTGCGGGAACAGCAACGGCTTCTTCACCTCGACCTGGAAGCCCAGATCCGTCAGCTGCTTCTTGGCGTCATCGACGTTCTTGCCGGTGACGTTCGGGACGGCGATCATCTCCGGGCCCTTGGAGAGCGTGAGGGTGACCGTGTCGCCCTTGCCGAGCTTCTTGCCCTCTGCCGGGGTCTGCCGGGCGACGGTGCCCTTGTCCTGGGTGGAGAACACCGGCCCCTCGGCGAAACGCACCTGGAAACCGGCCTCGCGCAGCGTGTTCGCCGCGTCCGCCCGGTCGCTGCCGAGCACGCCGGGCACATCGACCGCGGTGCCACGGCTGACCGTCAGCCCCACCCCCGTATCGGGCCGCCGCTTGGTCCCGGCATGCGGGTCCGTACGGATCACCGAGCCCTTGGCCACCTCGTCGCTGAACTCCCGGGTGACGGCGCCCGGCACCAGCCCGCGGTCGCGCAGCTTGCGCTTGGCGTCGGCGACCGGGGTGCCGGACAGGTCCGGGACGCTGACGATCTCCGGCCCGCGGGAGATGGTGAGGGTGACCGTGTCGGTGCCACGGATCCGCTTGCCGTTCTCCGGATCCACCTTCATGACGTGGCCGCGCTGCACGTTCGAGCTGAAGTCGCGCACCACCTTCACGCCCAGGCCGTCGTCCCGCAGGGTCTTCTCGGCCTTGGCCTGTGTCATCTCCAGCACCGCGGGGACGGTGGTGAACTGGCCGGAGTTGATGTACCAGACGCCCGTACCGACCCCGAGGACCAGCAGGACGGCCGCGATGACGGTGGCGAGCCGCCGCCGGCGGAGCCCGCGGCGGGGTGCCTCCTCGGCGGGCACCGGGCGCAGCCGGGTGGTCTGCTCGGAGGCCGTCGGCACCTCCAGCCGGCTGGTGCGGTTCAGCTCCGTCTCGCCGGCCCCCGGCAGCGGCGGCTGTATGCCATCGGTGCGGGGTATCACGTCCGTACGCTCGAAGCCTTCACCCGAGCTCCCCGGGGCCAGGTCCCTGGCCTCCGGCGGCACGATGTCCAGCTGGGCGTCGGTCAGCTGTGCCCGGGCCTCCTGCGCCCGGGACAGCAGCGCCACCGCGTCCTGCGGACGCACCTGCGGTTCGCGGGCACAGGCCAGCGCGACCAGCTCGTCCAGCTGCGGTGCGAGACCGGGCACCAGGCCGGACGGCGGCAGCACGTCCTCGTGCAGATGCTGGTAGAGGATCTGCGCCACGGTGCCGCCGGTGTGCGGCTTCCCGCCGGTCAGCATCTCGTAGAGCACCACACCGCAGGCATAGACATCGACCCGGGCGTCCGCGGTGCCGTGCTCCAACTGCTCGGGGGCGAGGTAGGAGACGGTGCCCAGGACGGAGCCGGTCGAGGCGGTGGTGTTGGTGTCCACCGCCCGCACCAGACCGAAGTCGGCGACCTTGACCCGGCCGTCGTCGCCGATCAGGACGTTCTCCGGCTTCATGTCGCGGTGCACCAGCCCGGCGCGGTGCGCGGCCCCCAGGGCGGCCAGGATCGGTTCCAGGATGTCCAGCGCGGCCCGTGGCTGCAGGGCGCCCCGCTCGCGCAGCACGTCGCGCAGCGTGCAGCCGGCGACGTACTCCATGGCCAGATACACGTACGTACCGTCCGTGCCCTGGTCGAAGACGCCCACCACATTCGAATGCGACAGCCGCGCGACCGACTTCGCCTCACGGATGAAGCGTTCGACGAACGCCCCGTCCGTGGCGAGCCCCGGGTGCATCACCTTCAGCGCGAGCACGCGGTCGAGCCGGGTGTCCATGGCCTGGTAGACCGTGGCCATACCGCCTGCGGCGATGCGCGCCTGGACGCGATAACGGCCGTCGAGCAGCTGGCCCACGAGCGGGTCCTGAAGGGTGGTATCCACGGCAGAAGAGTCTATGGCCTATGGGCCGCCTCCCACGATTTCGGCCTCCCCGCCGTGGTTGTCGCCCGCTTCGGGGCCCGCTGCGCGGTGCCACCGCCGCCCGCCTGCGGCGGGGGCGGGTCCGCTGCGCGGCGCTTTCGGGCTGCGGTGACGGGCCTGAGGGGCAGGGGTGGGGGAAGAAGGGCCGTGGGGTGTGCGTGACGGGTCGGGTGCGGCTCGTGGGCATGGGGCAAGGCAGGGCGGCACCACAACGGCGGGCAGCCGAAACGTGGGGCTAAAAAGCCGGCCGCTCGGGGTCGAAGGCGGCCACACCGTCCGTCGGTGAGGAGGCCAGCGCGAAGTGTCGCTGGGGGATGCGCCCCGCGCGGTACGCCAGTCGGCCCGCCGTCACCGCGTGGCGCATGGCGGACGCCATCAGCTCCGGCTCCTGGGCGCGGGTCACCGCGGACGCCAGCATCACGGCCGCGCAGCCCAGCTCCATGGCCAGTGAGACGTCCGACGCCGTGCCCGCGCCCGCGTCGAGGATGACGGGGACGCCGGCCCGCTCGGTGATCAGCTGGAAGTTGTGCGGGTTGCGGATGCCCAGGCCGGAGCCGATCGGCGAGCCCAGCGGCATGATCGCGGCGCAGCCCACGTCCTCCAGCTTGCGGGCCAGCACCGGATCGTCGTTGGTGTAGGGCAGCACGGTGAAACCGTCGTCCACCAGGGTTTCGGCGGCGTCCAGCAGCTCGATCGGGTCGGGCAGCAGGGTGCGCTCGTCGGCGACCACCTCCAGCTTGACCCAGTCCGTGCCGAGCGCTTCCCGGGCGAGCCGGGCGGTGAGCACGGCTTCGCCCGCGGTGAAGCAGCCCGCGGTGTTCGGCAGCACCTTGATCTTGTGCCGCTCCAGTACGGAGAGCACCGAGCCCTGCACGGTCGGATCCAGCCGCCGCATGGCGACCGTGGTCAGCTCCGTACCGGAGGCGAGCAGTGCCCGCTCCAGGACGTCGAGGCTGGGTGCGCCACCGGTCCCCATGATCAGGCGGGACGCGAAGGTGGTGCCGGCGAGGGTGAGGGGGTCCCCGCTCGCGGCGAAGTCGCTGCCGGATGCGGCGGGGGCCGTTCCCCGGAGCGCTGCGGTGTCGGTCATGTCTGCGGATCAGCCTCCCTGGACCGCGGTGAGCACCTCGACGCGGTCGCCGTCGGCGAGCCCAGTGGCGGACCACCGGGTACGGGGCACCACGGTCTCGTTGACCGCCGCGGCCACCCCGGCGGGTGCCTGGGACAGCGTCGCGACGAGCCGGTCGAGGGTGAGCCCGCCGGGGATCTCGCGGGTCTCCCCGTTGACGGACACCGAGACGGTGGGGGTGGGTGGGGCGGCGTTCATACGGGCTGCTCCTGTGGGGCACGGGTGCGCTCGGACCCCGGCGCGGCGATGGGGGTCCCCCCGTGCCGTTCAGGCGTGGGGGAGAAGCGCGCGGGGGAGAAGGGGCGGGCCTCTTCGGGAAGGAGGCCGGTGGCCAGTACCTCGGCCATCGCGTCACCGGTGACGGGGGTGAGCAGCACCCCGTTGCGGAAGTGGCCGGTGGCGAGGTGGAGGCCGGGCAGGGCGGTCGGCCCGAGCATCGGGGCGTTGTCGGGGGAGCCGGGGCGCAGACCGGCGCAGGTCTCGACGAGCGGCAGCTCGGTGATGCCGGGGACCAGTTCGTGGGCGTCGCGCAGCAACTCGTAGACGCCGCCGGCGGTCACGGTGGTGTCCCAGCCCAGCTCCTCGCTGGTGGCGCCGACGACCAGTTCGCCGTTCTCGCGCGGGACCAGGTAGAGCGGGCCGCCGCGGACGACCGCCCGTACGGTGCGGGAGAGGAAGGCGGGGCTGCCGGCGGGCATCTCCGGCAGCCGCAGCCGCAGTACCTGGCCCTTGACCGGCCGCACCCGGGGCAGCACCTCGCCGGGCACGCCGGCGAGCCGGCCGCTGTGGCTGCCCGCGGCCAGCACGACCTGACCGGCCGGCACCCGGGTCCCGTCGGCGAGTTCCGCGCCGGTGGCACGGCCGCCGTCGACCGTCAGCCGCACGGCCGCGCTCCGGTGGAAGGCCACCCCGGAGCGCACACAGGCGGTCAGCAGCGCGCTCGCCAGCCGGCGCGGATCGACCTGATGGTCGCCGTCCACCCGCAGCCCGCCGCGTACCCCGGGGGCCAGCATCGGCTCCAGGCGCCGGCACTCGCGCCCCGTGAGCCACTGTGACTCCAGTTCCGAGCGGATCTGCAGGGCGTGCAGTTCGCGCAGATGGGCGCGGTCGTCGGCGTCCAGCGCGACGGCCAGGGTGCCGCACCGCCGGTAGCCGACGGCCTGGCCCGCGGCCTCCTCCAGCTCTTCGACGAACCGGGGGTAGCGCCGGGCGGAGGCGAGGTTGAGGCCCAGCAGGGTCTGCTCGCCGTAGTGGAGCTCGGTGACCGCGGCCAGCATCCCGGCCGCGACCCGGGCGGCGCCGCCCCCGGGTGAGGGGTCGGCCACCGCGGCGCTCAGCCCGCGTACGGCCGCCCGCCAGGCGGTGACCAGGCCGATGATGCCGCCGCCGATGACCAGCACATCAGGGCTCTGCGGGGTGGGTTGTGATCGTGTGGCAGCTACGTGCATGGGTGTCCAGCCCCTCCCTTCGCCGGCATGACCCGGATCAGGTTCGTACGGTCGGAGGCCGGTCAGCCTCCCTCTCAGCCCGGTGCGTCCGGGCTCCCGCGAGTGCGTGTATCCGTCACCCTAATACGGGGCCGCGAGGCACCGTAAGGCAGCGCCGCGGCCTCCCGGGGGCCCGCGCCCCGGGCCGCCCGGACGGTGACGCTGTGTCAGAGATCTCCTTGCGCGCTGCTGCGAGCCGCCTCACACCCCGTCCTAGAGTGATCGGGTGAGCGAGCAGAGCAAGTCCTCCCAGGCCCCTGACCGCACGCCGCACGTCGTGATCGCCGGCGCCGGAATCGCGGGTGTGCAGACCGCCGTCGCCCTGCGCGAACAGGGCTGGCCCGGCGCGATCACGCTCCTCGGCGACGAGCCCCACCAGCCCTACGACCGTCCCCCGCTGTCCAAGGCGGTACTGCTGGGCAAGGCCGAGGGCTCCACCTTCGACGTCGACTTCGCAGCGCTCGGCATCACCCTCCACCTCAGCCGCCCGGTCACCGCCCTGGTGCCGGACGCCCATGTGATCGAGACGGCCGAGGGCCCGGTCCCCTACGACTACGCGGTCCTGGCGACCGGCGCCGACCCGGTCGTGCTGCCCGGCAGCGAGGGACTGCCCGGCGTCCATCTGCTGCGCACCCTGGACGACGCCAAGCGGCTGCGGCCGGTGCTCGCCGCCCAGCACGAGATCGTGGTCGTCGGGGCCGGCTGGATCGGAGCCGAGTTCGCGACCGCGGCGCGCGAGGCGGGCTGTGCGGTCACCGTCGTCGAGGCCGCCGACCGCCCGCTGGCCGGTGCGCTGCCCGCCGAGGTCGCCGCCCATATGACCGGCTGGTACGCGGACGCGGGCGCGGAGCTGCGCACCGGCGCCCGGGTCGCCTCCGTCACGGCGGGCGCGGTCACCCTCGACGACGGCACGGTGCTGCCCGCCGACGCGGTGGTCATCGGGATCGGCGCCCGCCCCGCGACCGGCTGGCTGGCCGGCTCGGGCGTCGAGCTCTCGCCGCGGGACGGCTCCGTACTGGCCGACGAGCAGCTGCGCACCTCCGTGCCCGATGTCTATGCGGTCGGCGACTGTGCCTCCTTCCCGTCGGGCCGCTACGGCGCCCGCCTGCTGATCCACCACTGGGACAACGCCCTCCAGGGCCCGCGCACGGTCGCCGAGAACATCGCCCGCGGCGAGGCGGAAGGGGTGGCCTACGACCCCGTTCCGTACTTCTGGTCGGAGCAGTTCGGCCGGTTCGTGCAGTACGTGGGCCACCACGGGGGCGCCGACGAGCTGGTCTGGCGCGGTGACCCGGCCGGGGCCGCCTGGTCGGTGCTCTGGCTGCGCAGTGAGGGGGGTCTGCGCGAAGCGCCGTCGGACCGGGGCGGTGGTGGGCGACGGGAGGGCAGGCTCGTCGCGCTGCTGGCCGTGGGGCGGCCCCGGGACCTCGCCCAGGGGCGCAAGCTGATCGAACGGGGCGTGGCCCTGGACCGGGAGCGGGCCGCGAATGCGTCGGTGCCGCTCAAGGCCGCGGCGCTGTAGGCGGGCGCGGGCTCCGGGAGCCGGGCGCGGGGCGCCCGGGAGCGCGGTGACCGGCGGTGGCCGGCCGGGCGCCGGCCGTCACCCTCCGGTGTGCGGCAGGCCTCCGATGGCGATGCCCGGCTACCGGCTGTCAGTGGGAGGTGGCAGGCTTGTCCTGTGACCGAGATTGACGCAAACATCGATGGACTCGTCCCCGCCTGGCTCACCCTCCCCGACATCGCCGAACAGTTCGGCGTCGAGGTGACGCGGGTCCGGCAGCTGGTCAAGGAGGGCCAGCTGATCGCGGTGCGCCGCGGCGAGAACCGGGCGCTGCACGTGCCCGCCGATTTCATCAAGGACGACAAGGTGGTCAAGGGCCTCGTCGGCACCCTCACCCTCCTCAAGGACGACGGTTTCACCGACGAGGAGATGCTGGAGTGGCTGTTCACCCCGGATGAGACCCTGCCCGGCACGCCCGCCCAGGCGCTGCGCGAGAATCGCGGCACGGAGGTGAAGCGCCGGGCCCAGGCGCTCGCCGTCTGACGCCATGACGCGGCCCGCACTTCGGCAGCCGCATCAGCATCCGTAACCGCATCCGCGGGGCGTACGGACCGGAAGGCCCGGCCCGTACGCCCCCGACCTGGGGGGAAGCCGCCCGATGACCACCGCACGCCCGGCTCTGTCCGATGCCAGGCTCTACCTCTGCACGGACGCCCGCCGGCGCCAGGGCGATCTCCCGCAGTTCCTGGACGCGGTGCTCGCCTCGGGTGTGGACATCGTCCAGCTGCGGGACAAGGGCATGGAGGCCGGCGAGGAGCTGCGGCATCTGGAGGTCTTCGCGGACGCCTGCCGGCGGCACGGCAAGCTGCTCGCGGTCAACGACCGCGCGGATGTCGCCCACGCGGCGGGCAGCGATGTTCTGCATCTCGGGCAGGGCGATCTGCCGGTCCCGGCCGCCCGCGCCCTGCTGGGCCCGGACGTCCTCATAGGCCGCTCCACCCACGCCGAGGCCGAGGTGGACGCCGCACTCACCGAACCGGGTGTGGACTACTTCTGCACGGGCCCGTGCTGGCCGACCCCCACCAAGCCCGGCCGCCACGCCCCCGGCCTCGACCTGGTCCGTTACGCCGCGGCCCGCGCTCCCGAGCGCCCTTGGTTCGCGATCGGCGGGATCGATGCCGGAAATCTGGACGAGGTGCTGCAGGCGGGCGCCCGCCGGATCGTGGTGGTCCGCGCCCTCACGGAGGCGGACGATCCGGGAGCGGCGGCCGCCGCACTGGCCCGGCGCATCCGGACCTGGGACGCCCCGGACACCTCCGCACCGTCGCGTCCGGCCCGCGCGGCCGGGTGACCGGGCACCGGGTAACCAGGTGACCTGCGTCACTGTGCGCGGTACCGGGAGCCGGCGGTCTCCTGACGCCCGGGCGACGGGAAAATGTCCACCCAGTGGACATCAACCCGGCCAACCAGGCATTACGCCCGACGCGGTTGGTGTGGGCCCGGCCGGTGGTTAACCTGCCGGTATGGCCCTAGGTACAGCTTCCACCAGGACTGATCGCGCACGAACGGTGCGCGACCTGCTTGCTTCCGGTAAGCAGTCGTATTCATTCGAGTTCGCCGCCCCCAAGACGGAGAAGGGCGAGCGGACCCTGTGGAACGCCATTCGCCGCATCGAGGCCGTCTCGCCGACGTTCGTCTCCGTGACGTACGGCGCCGGCGGCACCTCCCGTGACGGCACGGTGCGCGCCACCGAGCGCATCGCCACCGACACCACCCTGACCCCGGTCGCCCACCTCACCGCGGTCAACCACTCCACGGCCGACCTGCGCAACATCATCGGCCAGTACGCCGACGCCGGGATCCGCAATATGCTCGCGCTGCGCGGCGACCCGCCCGGCGACCCGATGGGCGAGTGGGTCAAGCACCCCGACGGCATCGGCTACGCCGCCGACCTGGTCCGGCTGATCAAGGAGTCCGGTGACTTCTGCGTCGGCGTCGCGGCCTTCCCCGAGATGCATCCGCGCTCGGCGGACTGGGACACGGACGTGGCGCACTTCGTCGCCAAGTGCCGGGCCGGCGCGGACTTCGCCATCACCCAGATGTTCTTCTACCCCGAGGACTACTTCCGGCTGCGGGACCGCGTTGCGGCGGCGGGTTGCTCGACGCCGATCATTCCGGAGATCATGCCGGTCACGAACGTGCGCCAGATCGAGAGGTTCGCTCAGCTCAGCAACGCGGCTTTCCCGCCCGAGCTGGCCGAGCGCATCCTCGCCGTCAAGGACGACCCGGCGGCGGTACGCTCCATTGGTATCGAGTACGCAACGGACCTGTGCGCACGCTTGATGGCCGAGGATGTTCCCGGGTTGCACTTCATTACCCTGAACCACTCCACGGCGACCCTGGAAATCTACGAGAATCTGGGGCTGCACCAGCAGTCCTGATCACGGTGGCCGGCGAGCGGCGGAAGAGGGGCGTATATGGGCTGGACGGTCCTCTACATCGCGTTCGGCCTGGTGGCACTGTGGCTGTTGGGTGAGGTCCTGCTCCAGAACAAGGCGCGGCTGCGCTGGCGGCTACTGGCCTTCGCCGGTTTTCTCGGCGTGGTCGTCGGTGTCATCATCCCGTCAATACTCGTGATCGGGCTGGGACTTGTCGCCTTCGCCATCGGGCAGACGAATGTGACGCTCTCCTTCCGTCGCGGCTTCACCACCGGCTGGGCCCTGCGCGGCATGCCCGGGGCGTCCGGTGACAGCGGCCGGCGCCGGAGGGCCCGCCCGTCCGAACCGCCCCCCGCCGACCCGACGCTGGAGGTCTCCGGCCTGGAGGCGGTGGCGCCCACCGAGGCCCCCGGCCGGGGCGGCGACGGGGGCCCGGACACCTTCGAGAGCACCGGCGGCTTCCAGCGGGTGGACCCCTACGCCGGGCAGGACACCTTTGCCGGGCAGGACACCTTCGCCGGGCAGGACACCTTCGCCGGGCAGGGCACCTACGGCGGGCCCGGTACCCCTGCGGGGCAGGACGGCTTCGCCGCGCAGGACACCTTCGTTGCCGGGCAGGAGGCCTTTGCCGCGCAGGAGACCGTGGTCGGACAGGGCTTCTACGGCTACACCCCCGGCGACGACTACCGCGGCCAGGACCCGTACCAGGGGCAGCAGCAGGATCAAGATGCCTACGCCACCCAGGCGTTCGCCGTCCAGGACGACTTCGCGCGGCCCGACAACGCCGCCGTCTACGCCCCCCAGCCGATGCCCGAGGAGACCGGTCAATACGGCATCTACAGCCCCGACGCCCGTGGCCAGCAGCCCGGTTACCACGGTTACGGCGGCTACGACGTCTACGACCCTGCTGCCGGCAACGGCAACGGCAACGGCAACGGCAACGGCAACGGCTATGCGTACGGCGGCGGTTACGACCAGACCGGAGCCGGCCAGGACCCCTACGCCGACCCCTATGCGGCCTACGGCGACGGCCAGGCCCAGGCCCAGGCCCAGCAGGCGCCCTACACCGACCCGTACCTCGGCGGCCAGCAGTACGCCGCCTCCTACGACCCCTACCAGCAGGCGGACCCCTACCAGCAGGCGGACCCCTACGCCTCATCTCCCTACGCGGCGCAGCAGTACGACGCCCAGGGACAGCCGCTCGGCCAGGGGTACGGCGAGACCCCGCCCGGTGGCGTCTGGGTCCCGCAGCAGCGCGACGGCGAACTCCCGCCCGAGCAGCAGCCCTACCCGCCCTACCAGCAGCCGGGGTACGACGGGCAGCAGTACCGCTACTGAGCAGCACCGCTGCTGAGCGGACGAAACGCGCGGCCGATGGCGCGCCGCACCGTCCCGCGGCGGCCCCGGCCCGGACAGCGCCTGCGGGACAGCCTCTGCCGGGACAGCCCCGCCCCGCCCCGCCGCTCAGCTGGAGCCGTGCCAGTCGTCGCCGTTCACGATCAGGCCCGCAACGATCGCACCGGACATCCCGGCATGCGCCGGTCCGCCGCCCGGATGCGACCAGCCGCCGACCGTGTAGAGCCCCGGTATCCGGGTGCGGTTGCCGGGCCGCAGGAAGCGGCCTTCGCGGCCGGCCAGCGCCGGTCCCGGCGCCAGTCCGTCCGGCGTCGGCGGCAGCACCTCCCGCCACAGCATCCGCTCCCGCAGCCCGGGAACGGCCGCCTCTGCGATCTCGGTCATCCGCTCCGCGCAGGCCGCCGCGGTCTCCCCGCCCGCCCAGTCGACCGGGCCGGGCGGGGCCACCGTCGCGGTCAGGGTCACCGCCTCATGGGCCTCGTCCGGCCGGGACGCCGGATCGTCCGGGCGCAGCACCGTCACCGTGGGCCGGGCGCACGGGGTCCGTGGCCCGGAGCCGTCGCCGAACACGCCCGCCAACTCGGCCTCGCGGTCCGGGGCATGGACCACCGTCCGGTGCACGGCATCCGCGGGGCGCGCGCCGCGCAGTGCCAGACAGACGGTGAGCCGTCCGGTGGCCCGGTCACCCGGGCCCAGGTCGGGCCGCACCTCGTCGGCACCCCACGGCTCCCTTCCCCCGCAGAGCTCCACCAGCCGCACCGGATCGATGCCCGCGACCACGAACTCGGCCTCGGCCACCCGGCCGTCGGCCAGCTCGACGCCCGCCGCCCGGCCCTCCTTCTCCACGACTGCGGTCACCGCCGTGCCGAAGCCGAACTCCACCTTGCGCGCCAGGCACCGCTCGTACAGCGCGTCGGCCAGCGCCCGCATACCGCCGCGCGGATACCAACTACCGAAGGTCTGCTCCATGTACGGCAGCACGACGGCGCTCGCCGGGGCGCTGCGCGGGTCGAAGCCGTACGCCAGCGTATGGCTCTCCAGCAGCGCGGTCAGCCGGGGGTCGGCCAGCTCGCGGCGCGCCACCTCGGCGAGGGTGGCGGTGGTGGGGCCCTTGCCCCGGCCGAACAGCCCGCGCCTGCGCACCGCCGGATACGGATCGCGCCCCAGCACCCGCCAGTCCTGCCACAGCGGCTCCTCCAGGAGCGGGCGGCGGGTGGCGTCCCAGGCCTCGCGGGCGCGGCCCATCAGGTCGCTCCAGCGTTCACCGAGGCCCGCGCCCAGCGCCTCGTCGAGGGCCGCCAGCACCCCGGCCCGCGAGGCGTTCGGCAGCGAGACGGCAGTTCCGTCGGCGAAGACGTGCCGGCCGGCGGGGTCGACCTGGGACAGCTCGACGCAGCTCTCCAGCGGCTCGCGGCCGGTCTTGAGGAACAGGTCGCGGTAGACGGCCGGCAGATGCAGCAGGCCGGGGCCCGTATCGAAGGCGAAGCCGTCCCGCTCCCGCCGTTGCAGGGCGCCGCCATGGGCCGCGCCGCGCTCGAACACCGCCACCCGGTGGCCCGCGACGGCCAGCCGGGCAGCGGCTGCCATCGCGCCCATCCCGGCGCCGATCACCGCAATCCGTGCCATGCCTGCGACTTTATCCGGACCCACTGACAACGCCGCTGCCAGGCCGGGGAGCCGACCTGGCAGCGACAGCGACAGCGGTAGCCCGCCGCCGGGGCGGCGGGCCATCAGACCGCCGGGGGCAGCGCCTCGCCCGCCGCGGCGGGCCGCTTCTCCTCGCGCCGCTGCCGGCGGCGCCGCAGGAAACGGCGGATCCGCGACCACAGGAGCACCACCAGTGCGATGCCCGCGGCCAGCAGCGCCGCCGCGATGACCGCCGCGGCCACCGGATGGAACACCGCGAAGGCGATGATCCCGGCGACGCCCAGGTCCTCGGCGAGGCTCAGCACGATATTGCTGGCCGGCTCCGGCGAGGTGTTGACCGCGATCCGGGTACCCGCCTTGACCAGATGGCTCAGCAGCGCCGTGGAACCGCCCACCGCACCCGCCGCCAGTTCGGGCAGCGAGCCGTTGTGGCCGGCCAGCAGCGCCGCCACGACGGCGCCGGCCAGCGGCCGGATCACCGTGTGCACCGCGTCCCAGACCGAGTCGACGTACGGGATCTTGTCGGCGACCGCCTCGCACAGGAAGAGCACCCCGGCCACGATCAGCACATCGGGGCGCTGCAGCGCCGCGGGCACCTCATCGGTGACGCCGGTCGCGCCGAGCAGGCCGAAGAGCAGGACGACGGCGTAGGCGTTGATCCCGCTCGCCCAGCCACTGGTGAACACCAAGGGAAGTACGGACACGCGGGAAAGCGTAGGCCCCGGCCGGGGACCGGTGCTCAGGATCGCGGGCTTCGGCCCGGGGCCGGTGCTCAGGAACACAGGCTTCGGCTGGGGGCCGGTGCTCAGGGTTGAGTATCCGTACTCAGACACCGAGATGAGTAGGTACGCGGATGGGCCGGTAGCCGCCCGGAAGGAAGAGTGGGGACCACGGAAGGGAAGCGGCGCCGCACCGCCGACACGGGGCGGCGGAGCGGCGCGGCTCCCGGACGTGACGGGGGAACACGGGGGAAGCACGGGGGAGTACGGGGGAAGCGCTGTCCTGGTCGGATCGCTGGGGGAACGATCCGCGCCAGGGCAGCGCACTCTTTTGTGCGGGTCCCGGGGGAAGGCGGCGTGCGTCGTACCTGACCACTACGGCGCGCACGCGCTGCCTCCCCCGGGAGGCCCGGCCCGGCTACGAGGGGTGGCCGCTGACCCGCCCCTGGAGCAGTCGCGACAGCGCCGCGTGCACCTCGTCGATCGACCGGTCCGGCTGGTAGGACTGCCAGTCCAGGGCGGCCACCAGCACCATCCCGAACAGCGCCGACGCGGTCAGCGGGATGTCGATCTCCTCGCTCAGCTCCCCGCCCGCCACCGCCCCGCGCAGCACGTCCTCCACCACCGTGATGGCCCGCTCGCGCACCACCATCAGCGTCGACTGCCAGGCCCGGTTGGTGCGCCACAGCTCGGCCACGTAGAGCTGGGTGAGCGCCGGGTAACGGGAGATGAAGTCCAGCCCGGCCCGGATCATCGCGTCGAGCGCGTCGATCCGGCTGCCGCCCCGGCCGGTGACCTCCTCGGCGGCCGCCTGCAGGGAGGTCGCCAGCATCTCGATGCCGTGCCGCAGCAGCTCTTCGAAGAGCACGTTCTTGCTCGCGAAGTTGTAGTAGACCGTGCCCTTCGCGACGCCCGCCCGGTCGGCGATCTCGTCCACCGTGGTGGAGGAGAAGCCCTGTTCGGCGATGAGCGTGACCGCGGCTTCGAAGAGCTTGCGCCGGGTGGCGTCGCGGCGTGTATTGGAGCTGTCCATGGGGGCGATTGTGCCGGTCCCCGCGGATCGGTGCGCGGCGCGGTGAGGCGGCCCCCGGACGGGCGGCTCCGGGGGAGCCGCCGGGCGGGCGGTGACGGGCGCCGGGCGGGCGGCGGCCGGGCCGGCGCTCACAGGCTCAACTCCGGGTGAAGGTCCTTCATCCGCACCACCTGGCGCCCGCGCGCCGTCAGGGACGTCAGCACGAGCGCCCCCGCGGTGAACGCCACCAGCACCACGCTGCCCTGCCACACGGGCGCGACCTCCCCGCCGGTGATCAGCCGGCGCAGCCCCTCCACGACGTAACTCATCGGCAGATACGGGTGGATGGCGGCGAAGAAGCCCGGACTGGTCTGCACGGGGTAGGTGCCGCCCGCCGAGGTCAGCTGGAGCATCAGCAGCGCCAGCACCAGGATCCGGCCGGCCGGGCCGAACCGTGCGTTCAGCCACTGCACGATCGCCGAGAAACAGGCCGTGACCAGCACGAGGAAGCCGATCGTGCCGGCCGCCCGCACCATCTCCAGGCCGATCGCGAAGTGCAATACGGCCATCAGGGCGGCGGTCTGCAGCACCCCCACACCGAACACCGGCAGCCATCCGGACACCGCCACCCGCCAGGAGGGGGCGCCCATCGCCAGCGCCCGCCGGTTCAGCGGCTGGATCAGCATGTACGCCACCATCGCGCCGACCCACAGGGACAGCGGGATGAAATACGGGGCGAACCCGGTGCCGTAGTTCGGCGCCTTGTGGGCGGCGTCCGAGGCCAGCTGGACGGGGTCGGACATGACCTGGGTGCGTGCGTCGCGGTCCTTCTTGCCGTAGTCGGGGATCTGCTTCGCCCCGTCGTGCAGCCCGCCGGCCAGCTTCTGCGACCCGTCGGAGAGCTTGAACATGCCGCCGTTCAGTGTGTGGGCGCCGTCCTTGAGCCTGCCCACACCGGAGTCGAGGTCGCCCATACCGGCCGCGGCCCGGCCCGTACCGTCGTGCAGCTGGTGCGCGCCGTTGTCGAGCTCGTCCGCGCCGGCGGCCAGCCGGGCGTTGCCCGCGGCCAGCTTGCGCGCCCCCGCGGACACCTTGTGAGCCCCGTCGTTGAGATCGTTGATCTTCTTGACGGCGGCGTCCATGTCGGCGCCCAGGGTCGGCCCGTGCCGCGCCAGCTCGCCCGCCAGGGAGTGCAGCGTGTCCAGGTCCCGGCCCAGTCGGTCGAGGTTCTTCTGGTCGTGGACGTACCCGCTGACCTCCTCGGCCCGGTCCGCCGCGGTGGCCGCCTCCTCCTTGAGCTGCTTCAGCTCCGTGCAGGAGGTGTCGAGCCGCACCGCGCTCTCACAGCGCAGCCGGTAGTAGGCGGCCAGATGGCCGGAGATCCCCCGGGAGAGCTTCGCCCCGTCGGCGGCCGCTTCGGGGAGCTTGGCGAGGTGGTCACGCACCGCCTGCGAACCGTCGGCGACGAGCTGCGCCGCCTCACCGATCTCCTTGCCGTGCGCCCGGATGAAGGGCCCCACCTTGCCGGCGACCGCGTTGACCGTATCGGCCAGCTGCTGGGTTCCCTGCGCCACCTGCCCGGAACCGTCGGCCAGTTGGCGTGAGCCGTGGGCGGCACTCCCGGCTCCCCGGGCGAGGCCGGAGCTGCCCCGGGAGAGCCGCCCCGCGCCCGCGTCGAGGTCGCCCAGGCCCGTGACCAGCTTGCCGCTGCCGTCCTTCGCGGTGCCCAGGCCGTCGGCCAGTGCGCCCGCGCCGTGCCGGGCCTGCCCGATGCCGTCGTTGAGCCGGTCGGCGCCGTCCGCGGCCTGCTCGGTCTTGCCGTGCAGCGTCGAGAACGAGACAAAGATCTTGTCGAGGAAGGTACGCGCCGACTTCGTGGAGGCCGCGGAACGCACCTCGGAGAACACCGTCCGGGAGATCTGCCCGACGATGTAGTTGTTCGCGTCGTTCGTCCGTACCTTGAGGGCGCCGGTCTCCGGGTGGTCCCCGGAACTGGAGGCGATCCGCCGGCTGAATTCCGTCGGGATCGTCAGCGAGAGGTAGTACGAGCCGTCCTCGACGCCCCGTGCGGCCTCCTTGGCGTCCACGGGGCGCCAGTCGAAGGTGTGGCTGCCGGCCAGCCCGTCGACGATGCTGTCGCCGGCCGAGAGGTGCTTCCCGCCGACGGCCGCACCGCTGTCCTCGTTGACCAGCGCCACCGGGATCTTGTCCAGCCGCCCGTACGGGTCCCAGAAGGACCACAGGTACAGCGCGCCGTACAGGAGCGGCAGCAGGAGAAGGGCGGCCAGCGCGGCCCGCGGCAGCTTCCCCCTCCCGAACCGCTTCAGCTCAAGCGCGGCCAGCTTCGGCGAGCGCATCGGCGGCCTCCTCCTCATCGTCGGGGCCGTCGTTCTTGCCGGCCTTGGCGGCCTTGCCGGCCTTGGCGGCCTTGCCGGCCTTGGCGGCCTTGCCGGCCTTGGCGGCCTTGGCGGCCTCGTCGCCGTCCTGCTCGTCTGCGGCGTCAGCGGTGGCCGTCGCGTTCGTGGTGGCTGTCGCGTCCGTGGTGTCCGTGGTGGCCGTCGCGTTCGTGGTGTCCGTGGCGGCTGTCGCGTCCGCGGTGTCCGCGGTGTCCTTGGCGTCCTTGGCGTCCGTGGTGGCGGGGGAATCGCCGGACGTGCCCTTCGGGGTGTTCCGCTCCGGGCGGCCGCCCGTGTGGACCAGCACCACGCCCTCGCCGTCCACCGGCGGCTCGCTGCACACCGCCAGCACGGTCGTACCGGCCGCCGCCAGGCCGCGCAGCAACGCCCAGACCGCGACGCGCTCGTCGCCGGACAGCTTCAGATCGGTGTCGTCGACGGCCAGCAGCCGCGGGCCGCCGATCAGCGCGAGAGCCACGGACAGCCGCAGCGCCTCCAGTCGCTCCAGGTCGCGGACGGACGTACGGATCCCCTTGGGCAGCGCCTCCGGGTCGAGTCCGGCCGCGGCGAGGGCGGTGTCCACCAGGGCGCGGGCTTCGGCCCGGCGCTCCTGCCGCGGCCGCAGCAGCGCTCGCAGCGAACCGCCGAACCGGCCCTGCAGCAGGGCACGTTCCCGCAGGTGCTCGCCCACCGTGAGGGCGGGATCGAGCTCGGCGACCCCAGGCACATGGGCGAGTGCGGTGACGGACCGGACAGCGGCCCTTTTCTCCGGCAGCGGCAGTCCGCCGACCTCGGCGGTGCCGGCGGCGGACTTCATCCGGCCGGTGAGCGCGAGCAGCAGACACGTACGGCCCGAACCCGAAGGGCCCTGCACGGCGATCAGTGAGCCGGGGCCGGCAGCGATGTCGATGTTCCGGAACGCCCACCCGCGGGGGCCCTTGACCCCGAATCCCGTGGCCGTGACCGCCGCCCCGCGCGGGGTGCTGTCCACGATCCCCTCCTTGAACTGACTGGTCAGTTCAAAAAGTATGCGGCATGCCACCCCCTGTTCCGCAAGGGGGTGTTGGGAATCCGGCTCGGAAATCTGCCCCGGGCATCCGCCCCGCCGCATGTCCCCTTTCCGACGAAAGTGCAGGTCAGTGCCGATTGTCAGTGGCGTACGCCACGATGGCTTCATACGGTCACGAACCGGCATGCGGTCCCGAACCGGTATGCGACGACAGGAGGTTCGTCATGGCAGCTCGTCCCAGCGGGGGCAGCTCCGCTGCGTACGGTCCCCCGAGCGATGTCCACCCCGTCCTGCGAAGGGCGGCCGCGCCACCCGCCGCCCTCACCTTGCTCGCCCAGGCCCAGCAGGGCCTCGACGAAGCGGAGACCCTGGAAACCCCCAATGAGCGGTTCGCCACGGCCCATCTGGCCGCGCTGCGCACCGCCGCCGCCGTCCTCGCCGTCCGCGGCCGGCCGGAGAGCACCCTGCGTCGCAGGCAGCGTATCCGCAGCGCCTGGGAGGTTCTTCCCGAGGTGGCGCCCGAACTCTCCGAGTGGAGCGCCCTCTTCGCCGCCGGCGCCGCACGCCGGGCGAAGGCCGAGGCCGGTATAGCCGGTGCGGCCTGCCGCCGGGACGCCGACGATCTGCTGCGCGACGCCGCCATGTTCCTGCGCCTGGTGGAGCGGATGCTGCTCCTCCAGCCGTCGCTGCCGCCACAGCGGGCGGGATAGGAACGGCGCAATCGCGGTCGGCGGGGGGCCGGGGCGGCAGGGTGCCGGCGGCGGGGGAGTGGGGAGGGGAGGGGAGGGGAGGGGAGGGGAGGGGAGGGGAGGGGAGGGGGCGGGGCCCCGGGGGAGGGGGAGGAGGAAGCGCCGTCCGCCGTTACATCGTCCGCCGTCCGGCCCGCGTCCCCCGGCGTCCCGCCAGCCCCGGTGTCCCGCCAGCCCCGGCGCCCGACCGGCTCCGCGGACGGCGGACGCTGGACGGCGCGGGACGGAATAGGGTGGTGGACGCCTAGACGTTCATGCCCCCGCCGAGGAGCCACCCGCCGTGTCTGACCCGCTGCGCCCCCGCGCCTCCCTTCGTACCGCCGTGGTCTGGGACGTCCTCAAGGACGCCCTGGAGCGCCGGGTCAAGGCCGCCGGGCGCGACGCCCTGGACGTCCTCGACACCGGCGGCGGCACCGGCAACTTCGCCGTGCCGGTCGCCCGCCTCGGCCACCGCGTCACGGTCGTCGACCCCAGCCCCAACGCCCTCTTCGCCCTGGAGCGCCGCGCCGCGGAGGCGGGCGTCGCCGACCGGGTACGCGCGGTGCAGGGCGACGCCCACGGTCTGTTCGACGTCGTCGAGCGCGGCGTCCATGACGTCGTGCTCTGCCACGGCGTGCTGGAGTACGTGGACGACCCGGCCGAGGGCGTCCGCAACGCCGTCGACGCGCTGCGCCCGGCCGGCACCCTCAGCCTGCTCGCGGCCGGTCTGGGCGGCGCGGTCCTCGCACGCGCCCTCGCGGGCCACTTCACCGAGGCCCACCAGGCCCTCACCGACCCGTCCGGACGCTGGGGCGAGGGCGACCCGATGCCGCGCCGGTTCACCGCCGACCAGCTCACCGATCTGGTGTCCGCCACGGGTCTGCAGGTCGGCGCGGTGCACGGCGTGCGGGTCTTCGCCGATCTCGTCCCCGGGGTGCTGGTCGACACCGAGCCGGGCGCCATGGACGCCCTGCTGAAGCTCGAAGCGGCCGCGGCCGAACAGCCCGCCTTCCACTCCGTGGCCACTCAGTTGCACGTCCTCGCCGAGCGCGACTGACCCACCCGGCACACCCGGCTACCGCGTGCAGTCGGCCACAGACCACCCGATCAGCCCCTTCGCCCCGTATGATCGGGGTACGACGTTCCGGCATGGCGGACGGGCGGGTGGGGAATGCAGGCAGCATCACCACCGGTCGCCGCGGCGGCCCGGACAGTGAATTGGCGTCGAGGGGCGGGTTTCACGGGGACGATTCCCTGCCTATCCTGAAAGGGTCGCACCCCGGTCGCCCCCGCGACCGACGAGTAGGAGGACTCCGTGCCGCTCTCGGAGCACGAGCAGCGCATGCTCGAGCAAATGGAGCGAGCGCTGTACGCCGAAGATCCCAAGTTCGCGACAGCGCTTGAGGGAAGCGGGCTGCGTACGTACACCCGGCGACGGGTCTACCAAGCGGTCGCGGGCTTCCTGGTGGGTATCGCCCTGCTCATGGCCGGCATGGTCGCGCAGCAGATCTGGATCAGCGTGGTGGGATTCCTCGTCATGCTCGGCTGCGCAGTGCTGGCGGTCACGGGCTGGCGCAAGGCCCCCAAGCCGGGTGCGCAGCAGTCCGGCGCGGGTTCCGGAGGTGGTGCACCGGCGCGCCGACAGGCCAGGCAGCGGCGCTCGATGATGAACCGCATCGAGGACCGCTGGCAGCGGCGCAGGGACGAACAGCAGGGCCACTGAGCAACAGGCAGCGCAGCTGAGCAACAACAGGGTCGCTGAGGAACAGCAGGACCTTTGAGCTGACGGGGCGGGGGAGCGAGCCCGCTGGACTGCCTGAACGGGGTTCAATGGGCCTTGCTCCAGCGAGCCCGACCGAGCTTCAGCAGTTACTCCGGCATTTCCTTTTCCGAATCCATTTCTCCTGCTGCTTTTCCGGCATTTCTTCCCGCTGTTTCTCCTTGCCCTCCGTGCGGTTCTTTCCCGCCGGGACTTCTCCGCTCGCCGAAGGCCGGGCTCTTTGCTTCCGCGCTGAGCCCGGCCTTTCGGTGCTTCGGGAGGCCCCTGCCCCGGGCCTGGTGACTATGCCCGCTGCCGGCCCGGCCGGAGAGCGGCCGCCACACGCCGTACCGAGGCCACCGGACGGCTGTCGCGGCACCGGAGCAGCCACGCGGTCCAGCGCGCTGACCAGGCCCAACGGAGACGGGCCGCCGAACGCGGGGCGAGCTGGGCGCGCAGCCGCAGACCACGGGTCGCGCCGTCCCGCAACCCGGCCCGCACCTGTCGCACCTCCGCGGCGAGTCCGGACACCGGCAGCGGTTGCGGTGAGTACAGGGTCTGCTCCACCGCCGCCGCAACGCGCCGGGCGGCCGCGGCGGGCTCCGGTTGCAGTTCTCCGAGACGGATGATCCGCGCGACCGCCTTACGCGGAGTCAGCGACTCGTCCGGCAGGATGCCGAAGTCCCAGGCGGTGTCCTGGAGCTCCCGCCAGGCGGCGAGGGTGCCCGCGGGGACGTCCCCGTCCGGGCCGGCTTCCGCCAGCCGTCCCGCCCGCGTCCGCAGCCGCCACAGCAGCGGGGCCGTGGCCAGCAGCAGGACGAGCAGTGCTGCCGGCGCGATACCGGCCGCCCAGAAGGACGAGCCGTCCTCCGGCGGGCGGGTGCCCCCGTTCTGAGCGGGCAACGTGAGGCACCCCCCACCGGATCCCGAGCCCGCACCGGATCCCGCGCCGGACCGCTGCTCGCCGGGGCCGCAGGACGGGTCCGCGGAGGGGCCTTCCGAGGGGGCCGCGGACCGGGAGGGTACCGGGTCCGGGCTGCCGGGGTCGGCCGCGCCAGGGGTGTCGGGGTACGCGTAGTCAGGGATACTGCCGCGGCTCGGGGTGGGCTCGAAGCGGGTCCAGCCGATGCCCTGGAAGTACAGCTCGGGCCAGGCATGTGCGTCCTTGAGACCCACCGAGGTCGTGCCGTCGGGCTGCTTGGTGCCCGGGGTGAAACCGACCGCGACCCGGGCCGGGATGCCCAGCGTCCGGGCCATCGCCGCCATCGAGAAGGAGAAGTGGACGCAGAAGCCCTCCTTCTGCCTCAGGAACCGCGCGATGGCCTCGGAACCGCTGCCCGCCCGGACGTCCGTGTTGTAGCTGAAGCCGCCGTTGAGCGCGAACCAGTCCTGCAGCTTGACGGCCTTGGCGTAGGTGGTCGGTGCGCCGCGGGTGACCCGGCGTGCGGTGGTGCGTACGACAGAGGGCAGCGAGTCCGGGACCTTGGTGTACTCGCGCAGCAGGCCGGCGGGCGGCGCCGGCGCGGCGGCCAGCTGCCCGGAGGTGGGCCGCACCTGCAGGCTCTCGACCTGGTACTGCAGGCCGTGGGTGTTCTGCCCGCGGTCCCCGACGAGCGTGCGTCCCTGGGGCTCGAAGCGCCAGCGCCCGGAGATGTCCACCTTGGATGCCGGATAGGGGAGCGGCAGCCAGTTCTGGGCGTACCACCCGGCGGTCGAGATGGAGGTGTTGATCCGGTTGAGGTCGACCGCGGAGCTGAGCCCGGGCGGACGCGGAAGCCGCTCGGGGACGTCCGTGACCGTGCGCTCGGACGGCTTCCAGGTCGTGCCGTCGAACTGGTCGAGGGCGACGATCCGCAGATACAGATCGCGGGTGTCGGAGGCGGTCGTGCGGTAGTTGAGGACTTCCTTGTCCTCGGGCTGGTTGAGGCTGTCCTGCAGTGACACCAGCGGGTTCACCGCGGAGATCGTGCCACCGCCGCCAGGTCCCGTGCCGTTGCCGGAGGTGCCCAGCAACCCGCCGCCGAGGGAGGGCAGCACGGCGGGCACCACCACGGCGAGCCCGAGCGCCATCGCGCCGATCCTGCGGCCCGTACGGACCGGGGCGGACGCCGGCGCGTCGGTGCCCGCCGCGAACCCCCGCCCGCTGCCCGGCCGGTCCGCTCCGGCGCCCGGCCCGCCGAACACCCGGCCCCACTGGGAGAGCCGGTCGCGGCCCTCGGCCAGCAGAAGCAGCAGATAGCCGGCCGCCGCGATCAGGAACAGCAGCCAGCCCGCGCCGCCCTGGGACAGTCCCGCCGCCACCGAATACAGCGCGAGCAGCGGCAGCCCGGCGGGCGCGGCGCTGCGGTAGGTGACCGCCAGCGCGTCCACCGCCAGGCCGATCACCAGCACGCCCAGGACCAGCAGTAACCGGATGCCGGGGGTGAGGGGTGCGGGGATGGCGTACCGGCCGACGTCGTGTACGCCGTCCTGCAGCAGCCGGCCGAATTCCGCCAGGGCGTCCGGGCCCGGCAGCAGTCCGAACACCGCCTCGTTCCTGGCGAACAGCAGGGTCATCAGCAGCACGGCGGCCAGGGCCTGGAGACCGATGGTCAGCGGTCCGGCGAGGGGCACCCGGCGGGCCGCCGCGCCCACTGCGCTCATGAGGGCCAGCAGGATCGCTGCCTCGACCATCCAGGTGAACGGATCCACCAGCGGCAGCATCGCGCCGGCGGCACACAGGGTGGCCACCGCCGCGCACACCGCCAGCCGCGCCCGGCCGCTCATGCCCGTGCCTCATTTCCCTCGGGACCCGGGCACCGCCCGTACCGTCCGCCGCCCGGGCCGCGCGGCCCGGGCCGCCCGGGCGCACCCGGCCACCCGCCGCAGCACAGCCGCCTTCCCCTCACCCGTCCGATCTCCATGCCCCCGTTCATGACCGGCCCCCGGCCACCGTCTCCGGCGCGCTCACGTGCGCCGGTCGCTGAGGCTCCGCCCCGGCACGGTCCGCGGCCGCACGCCACAGGTCGGCGAGCGCGTCGCCGGGAGCCACCGGCAGTGCCGTCCAGCCCGCCCGGCGCAGCAGCCGCACCCGCTCGGCGACCGGGACCTGGCCGGCGGAGAATCTGATCCCACCGGGGCCCCGCGTCCAGGCGTCGCCGTCCAGGACGAAGGCGACGGCCGCGCCGCAACGCTGCCGTATCCGTCCGGCGACCGCCGCCTGCTCCTCGTCCAGATCGCCGAAGAAGGCGATCAGCACGCCTTCGTCTCCGGCGCGCACGGCGTCGTACGCCGCCGACAGCCCCTCTGCCTCGGAGTGGTCCACGACCGCGAGGGTGTCCAGCAGCAGGCCCACGGTGTCGGCGGATTCGGCGCCGCCCGCGAAGCCGCCGGCGCCGTCGGGACCGGGCACCGAGGTGCCGGTGTCGGTCAGCAGCCGCACCGAGAAGCCGCGCTCCAGCAGGTGCACCGCGGCCGAAGCGGCGCCCGCCACCGCCCACTCGAAGGCCGAGTCGGGGCCCGCTCCCGGGTGGGCGGCGGCGCGGGTGTCGAGCAGGACCGTGCAGCGCGCCTTCTGCGGCTGCTCCTCCCTGCGGACCATCAGCTCGCCGTGGCGCGCGGTGGAGCGCCAGTGGACCCGGCGCAGGTCGTCGCCGTGCCGGTAGCCGCGCGGAATGAGGTCGTCCTCGCCGGCCAGCGCCAGGGAGCGCCGGTGCCCGTCGCCGTATCCGGCGGCCTCGCCGGCCAGCCGCACCGGAGGCAGGGGTTCGACCCGCGGCACCACCGTCAGGGTGTCGACGGTGCTGAACGAACGGGTCAGCTCGCACATCCCGAACGGATCGGAAAGCCGTAGTTGCAGCGGCCCCAGCGGATAGCGTCCGCGCAGGTCGGCGCGGACGCGGTAGGAGACCTCGCGGCGGCCGCCGGGCTCGACCCGGTCCAGGACGAAGCGCGGCCGGGGGCCGAGGACGTAGGGCACCCGGTCCTGGAGCATCAGCACGCCCGTCGGCAGCCGGGAGACGTTCTCCATCCGCAGCCGGACCCGGGACTCGGCGGTCGCGGGCACCCGGGCGGGGGAGAGCGTACGGCTGCCCGCGACCCGGTAGCGGGTGCGGTGCAGCACCAGGACGCACACCAGCGGGAGGACGGCGAGCAGCAGCCCGACCCGCAGCAGATCCGCCTGCCCCAGGAGGTAGGAGCACGCCACGGCTGCCAGCCCGGCCGCCAGGAACGATCTGCCCCGCGTCGTCAGCCCCCCGAGGGCCGCCCGCAGTCCGCGGTGCTCCGCCGTCCCCTCGCCGCCCCCCTCGGACATCACAACCCCCGTACGCCGGGAGGCTGCTGACCGGGTGTCCGCCACGCCTGCGCGGACGGGTCGGGGACCGGGACGCGCCGCAGGATCTCCAGCACGATCTGTTCGGCCGTCCGGCGGTTCAACTGGGCCTGGGCGGTGGGCAGCAGCCGGTGCGCGAGCACCGCCGCCGCCAGCGACTGGACGTCGTCCGGGAGGACGTACTCCCGCCCCAGGAGCGCGGCCGAGGCCTTGGCGGCGCGCAGCAGATGCAGGGTCGCCCGCGGTGAGGCACCGAGCCGCAACTCGGGATGGCTGCGGGTGGCCGCCACCAGGTCCACGGTGTACCTGCGCACCGTTTCGGCGACATGGACCCTGCGCACCGTCTCGATCAGCTTCAGGATCTCGTGGGCGTGCGCCACCGGCTGGAGTTCGTCGAGCGGTGAGGCACCGCCGTGCACATCCAGCATCTGCAGCTCGGCCGACGGGCTGGGGTAGCCGATGGACACCCGCGCCATGAAGCGGTCCCGCTGTGCCTCGGGGAGGGGGTAGGTGCCCTCCATCTCGACCGGGTTCTGGGTGGCGACCACCATGAACGGGCTGGGCAGCTCGTAGGTCTGCCCGTCCATCGTGACCTGGCGCTCCTCCATGGACTCCAGGAGCGCCGACTGGGTCTTGGGCGAGGCGCGGTTGATCTCGTCGCCGATCACGATCTGGGAGAAGATCGCGCCGGGCTTGAACTCGAAGTCCCGCTGCTGCTGGTCGAAGATGCTGACGCCGGTGATGTCGGAGGGCAGCAGGTCGGGCGTGAACTGGATGCGCCGCACCGAGCAGTCGATGGAGCGGGCGAGTGCCTTGGCGAGCATGGTCTTGCCGACGCCGGGCACATCCTCGATCAGCAGATGCCCCTCGGCCAGCAGCACCGTCAGCGCGAGCCGTACGACCTCCGGCTTGCCCTCGATGACGCTCTCCACCGACCGGTGAATACGCTGCGCGGTGGTGGTCAGATCTCCGCCCGGGCCCGGCTCCGCCCCCACTGCCGGCTCCGCTCGGGCGGGGGGACCCCCAAGGCTCGCTCGTTCGTCATACGTCGTCACTCGGCCCTCCTCGGCCCCGCACTACGGGCCGGTGCCACCTTGCGGACCGGCCCACCCCGAACGTGGCGTCGCACCCGGCCACCGCCGGGACGACGTCACCCCCGCATTCTTGCCGCCCGCGCGGCTTCGCGTCATGACCTGTGGATAACTCACAAGGATAGGCCCCGGCCTTCGTGACGAATGCGACTTTTCGTTCCCGTTCGCACGTCAGGGAGGCCGGGGCCGGGGTGCTTCAGCGCTGCGGATCGATCTCCCGCAGCAGTCCTGTGGTCACGTCGAAGACAAAGCCGCGGACATCGTCGGTGTGCGGGAGGAAGGGCGAGGTGCGCACCCGCTCCATGGACTGCCGTACGTCCTCGTCGAGGTCCTTGAAGGCCTCGACCGCCCAGGTGGGACGCTGTCCGACCTCGGCCGCCAGGTCGTGGCGGAAGTCCTCGGTCAGGCTGAGCAGACCGCAGCCGGTGTGGTGGATGAGGACGACCGAGCGGGTGCCCAGGGCACGCTGGCTGATGGTCAGGGACCGGATGATGTCGTCGGTGACCACACCTCCGGCGTTGCGGATGGTGTGGCAGTCGCCGAGTTCGAGGCCGAGTGCCTTGTGCAGGTCGAGCCGGGCGTCCATACAGGCCACGACGGCGACCTTCCGGACGGGCCGGGCATCCATCCCGGGGTCGGTGAAGGCCTCGGCGTAGCGCCGGTTCGCCTCGACGAGAGCGTCCGTGACGGTGCCGCCGGCACGGGTGCCGGCACTGTCGGCGGACGAGGGCAGCGGCTGCGATGCAGGTATGGGCATGGATTCACGGTAATCGCAGCCCGCCGCTTCGGCCGCACGAGAGGCCGGGCATAGGGGGCAACGTCACTCCATGTGAGGTAATCCACAGGGCCGTCCGTGTCGCCCCCGTCCGGGTGAGAAGCCCGCGGCAAAGGCGGCGCGAAAGCCGTCGCAGGACGCGCGGAACCGGTTGATTGACCGGGGCGACCGGTGGACTAAAGTGGCGCGAAGTGGGAGGCGTGACGCTCTCCTTGGATACCGGATTCCTCGCGTGCGCGCGTCGTACGTACGGCTCGGCCTCCTCCCGCTCCCATGGTCTTCCGACGTCACTTCCCCGTCGCCGGAGGGCCACTTCCCCTTCAGAGCGGGCGGGGACCAAGCGGTACGTGCGGCATCCCCCAGCCAGCGGCCGGGGCCCCACCTGCCGCCCAGCCCATCGGAAGGCACATGAGCGAGCGTAGCGAGCGATTCAGGAAGCGGTGCGCACACGGCGCCCGCAGGCGGGCCGAGCGCAGCGGGGCCGTCGCATGACCAACAGCACTCGCCACGTCCCCGTCATGCTCCAGCGGTGCCTGGACATGCTCGCCCCCGCCCTCGCCGAGCCCGGCGCTGTCGTCGTCGACTGCACGCTCGGCCTCGGTGGGCACAGCGAGGCGCTGCTCGCCACCTTCCCGGCGGCCCGGCTCATCGCCCTCGACCGGGACACCTCGGCCCTGAAGCTCGCGGGCGAACGGCTCGCCCCCTACGGAGAGCGCGCCACCCTGGTGCACGCCGTCTATGACGAGCTCCCCGAAGTCCTCGACCGTCTCGGCACCCCGCGCGTCCAGGGCGTCCTGTTCGACCTCGGCGTGTCCTCCATGCAGCTCGACGAGGCCGACCGCGGCTTCGCGTACGCGCAGGACGCCCCGCTGGACATGCGGATGGACCAGACGACCGGCATCAGCGCCGCGGATGTCCTCAACACCTATGCGCCCGGTGAGCTGGTCCGGATCCTGCGCTCCTACGGGGAGGAGAAGCAGGCCAAGCGGATCGTCGAGGCCGTCGTCCGGGAGCGTGCCAAGGAGCCGTTCACCACCAGCGCGCGGCTGGTCGAGCTGATCCGCAACGCGCTGCCGCAGGCCGCCAAGCGCACCGGCGGCAATCCCGCCAAGCGCACCTTCCAGGCACTGCGCATCGAGGTCAACGGTGAGCTGGCGAGTGTCGAGCGCGCCGTCCCGGCCGCCGTGAAGGCGCTCGCCGTCGGCGGCCGGATCGCCGTGCTCTCCTACCACTCGTTGGAGGACCGGCTGGTCAAGCAGGTCTTCGCGGCCGGAGCGGCCAATACGGCGCCCGCCGGGCTGCCGGTCGTCCCCGAGCGCTACCAGCCCCGGCTCAAGCTGCTGACCCGCGGCGCCGAACTCCCCACGGAGGAGGAGGTCGCCGAGAACCGCCGCGCCGCCCCCGCCCGGCTGCGCGGCGCGGAGCGTATCCGCGAGAACGTCGAGGACACCGCGTGAAAGACCAGGGGCGGCCGCGCGGCAGGCAAAAACGCCTGGCCGCGCTGTTCCCCTCCGGCGCCGGATCCGCCGGCACCGCGGCGCGCACGCCGTTCGTGGTCCTCATCGTCGTCCTGCTCGGCTCCGGCCTGATCACCCTGCTGCTGCTCAACTCCGCCCTCAACCAGGGGTCGTTCGAGCTCAGCAAGCTGGAGAAGAAGACCGACGAGCTGACGGACGAGCAGCAGGCGCTGCAGCAGGACGTGGACGCGTACTCGGCCCCCGGCGCGCTGGAGCGGCGGGCCCGCCGGCTGGGGATGGTGCCGGGCGGCAGCCCCGCGTTCCTGCTCCCGGACGGCACCATCCGCGGCAGGACGGGCCCGGCCACCTCGGACGGGGCACCGCTGAGCACCTCCGCCGAGCCGTCGGCGACGAGCGCGGCCGGCCACCGTGCCCCGTCCGCACACCGGGTCCCGCCCGCCCCGCTGCTCCCGCCGGTGCCGGCCCTTGCCGGCGGGCCGGTCCCGGACAGCGTCGTGCGGACACCCGGCGCCCCCCGTGACCCCGCCGCCCCGGTCGCCCGGGCCGCCCTGATCTCCTCCGTCCTGCGCGTCCCGTTCACCGGTACCGCCTCCACCGCCCCGGCACCGGCGCCCGCACCCGCACCCGCACCCGCACCCGCACCCGCGCCCGGCGCCCCGGCCGCCCTCTCCCCGACGACCTCCGGCAGGTGATCGCGGCATGACCGAGCCCAGGGACCCCCGCCGGGTGCCACGCCCCGCCCAGCGCGGCGGCCAGGCGGGCGGTCGCGGCGGCCAGGCCGGTGGCCGAGGCGGCCGCCCGCCCGCCGGACGCCCCGCGCCCCGGCCGGGTCCCCGGCCCCCCGCCCGCCGCCCCGTACGTCCCCGCTCCGGTGCCCCGGTGCTCCGCCTGGGCAACCCGCGCCCCCGGCTGCGGCTGGTCTCCCTCGCGCTGACGCTGGTGATGCTGGTCTTCGTCGTACGCCTCTTCCAGGTACAGGCCGTGGACGCCGGGGCGTTCGCCGCCAAGGCCAACGAGAACCGCTATGTGCCGGTCAAGCTGGCGGCCGAGCGCGGTGCGATCACCGACCGCAACGGCGTGGATCTCGCCACCACCGTCGACGCGTACGACATCACCGCCGACCCGAGCCTGCTGGCGCCTGCCAAGACCAAGATCCACGACGCTCCGCAGCGGGCCGCCGCGCTGCTCGCGCCGATCCTCGGCGAGGACAAGGCCACCCTCGCCACCAAGCTCGACCAGCCCAAGGCGCGCTACGTCCTGCTCGCCCGGCAGCGCTCCCCGCAGGTCTGGAAGCGGATCAAGGACCTGCGCGCCGGCCTCGACGCCAAGGCGGCCGCCGCGCCCAAGAGCGCACCCCGCCCCGACGTCCTGGTCGGGATCTTCGCCGACAAGCACAGCAAGCGCCTCTACCCGAACAAGGACCTCGCCTCCGGCGTCCTCGGCTTCGTCAACGGGGCCGGCAAGGGCGGCGGCGGCCTGGAGGCGCTGCTGAACAAGCAGCTGGCCGGCAAGGACGGCAAGCTCGTCTACGCCCAGTCCGGCGGCCGCCGGGTGCCCACCGCCGACACCCAGGAACACCCCGCCGTCCCCGGCAGCGACGTCGAGCTCACCCTCGACCGCGACATCCAGTGGGCCGCCCAGCAGGCCATCACCGAGCAGGTCGCCAAGTCGAACGCCGACCGCGGCTACGTCGTCGTCCAGGACACCCGCACCGGAGAGATCCTGGCGCTCGCCAACGCCCCCGGGTTCGACCCCAACGAGGTGTCGAAGGCCGATCCGGAGGCGCTGGGCAATGCCGCGCTGTCCGACGCCTTCGAGCCGGGGTCCACCAGCAAGCTGATGTCGATGGCCGCCGTCCTGGAGGAGGGCGTCGCCACGTCCTCCACCCGCGTCACCGTGCCCAACCGGCTGCACCGCGGCGACCGGCTGTTCGCGGACGACGTCGACCACGCCACCTGGCACCTGACGCTCAACGGCGTGCTCGCCAAGTCCAGCAACATCGGCACGATCCTCGCCGCCGGCCAGCTGGGCCGGACCCAGCCCCAGGCCAACCAGGTCCTCTACTCGTACCTGCGGAAGTTCGGTATCGGGAAGCCGACCGGGCTCGGCTTCCCCGGGGAGACCGACGGCATCCTGGCCAAGCCGCAGGACTGGAACACCTCGCAGCAGTTCACCATCCCGTTCGGCCAGGGACTGTCCCTCAACGCCGTGCAGGCCGCCTCCGTCTACTCCACGATCGCAGGCGGCGGCGAGCGCATCGCCCCCACCCTGGTCCGCGGCAGCACCGGACCCGACGGCCACTACGTACCGGCGCCCAAGCCCGGCAGGAACCGCGTGGTCAGCCCGAAGACCGCGCGCACCCTCGCCACCATGCTCGAATCGGTGGTCGACGACGAGGAGGGCACCGGAGCCAAGGCGAAGATCGACGGCTACCGCGTCGGCGGCAAAACCGGAACGTCCAACCGGGTGGACCCCAAAACCGGCCGCTACCACGGCTACACCGCGTCCTTCGCCGGCTTCGCACCCGCCGACAAGCCCCGCATCACGGTCTACTGCGCCGTGCAGAACCCCACCACGGGCAGCTATTTCGGCGGCCAGGTCTGTGGCCCGATCTACCAGCAGGTCATGGCCTTCGCGCTGAAAACCCTCCAGGTCCCGCCGACCGGCGCGGGGCCCCCGCGGCTGCCGGTCACCTTCACGCCAGGCCAATGAAATCGAGGCAATTCCGCCGTGACGACCATCACCCCCGACGGCACCCCCGACGGCACCCCCGTCGCGGGAAACTGCTCCTCCCCACGGCCCTCACTTCGCCCCGGGCCAGTGGTGCCCGGTACGCTCACCGCCGTGTCACACGCTGATCAGTCCCCGAAAGCCCAGCACGCCGAGAAGGGCGGGCCCGGCACCTATCCGGGAGCCCCGCGCCCTGAAACGGTCCGCCCCACCCCCCTGGCGGACCTGGCCGAGCAGCTGGGATGCCCCGCCCCGGATCCCGGCCACCCCGGTGCAGGCACCGGCTCCACCGGAGCGGCTGACGCCGCGCGGCCAGTGATGGTCACCGGCATCACCCATGACTCCCGGGCGGTCCGCCCCGGCGACGTCTACGCCGCGCTGCCCGGCGCCCGTCTGCACGGCGCCGACTTCGTCGCCCAGGCCGCCGACCTCGGCGCCGCGGCGATCCTGACCGACCCGACGGGCGCCGAGCGCGCCGTGGCGACCGGCCTGCCGGCCCTCGTCGTCGAGAACCCGCGCGCCCGGATGGGCTCCCTGGCCGTCTCGATCTACGGAGCGCCGGGCGAGGACCTCCTCCAGATCGGCATCACCGGCACCTCCGGCAAGACCACCACCGCCTACCTCATCGAGGGCGGGCTGCGGGCGGCCGCCGCGAAGCATGCCGACGGGGGACTCACCGGCCTGATCGGCACCGTCGAGACCCGTATCGGCGACGAGCGGATCAAGTCCGAGCGCACCACCCCCGAGGCCACCGACCTGCAGGCGCTGTTCGCCGTGATGCGCGAGCGCGGCGTCCGCGCCGTCGCCATGGAGGTCTCCAGCCACGCCCTGGTCCTCGGCCGGGTCGACGGCTGCGTCTTCGACGTCGCGATCTTCAACAACCTCAGCCCGGAGCACATGGAGTTCCACTCCGGGATGGAGGACTACTTCCAGGCCAAGGCCCAGCTCTTCACCAAGGCCCGCAGCCGGGCCGGCGTCGTCAACCTCGACGACGAGTACGGCAAGCGGCTGGCCGAGGGCGAGTCCGAGGTGCCGGTCACCACCTTCTCCGCCGAGGGCCACCCGGACGCGGACTGGCGGGCCTCGGACGTCGAGGTCGGCGCACTCGGCTCGACCTTCACCGTGCACGGGCCGGACGGCCGGACCCTGCGCGCCGCCTCCCCGATCGCCGGCCCGTTCAACGTCGCCAACGCGCTGGCCGCGATCGTCTCGCTGGTCGTCGCCGGCATCGACGCGCAGACCGCGGCCGACGGCGTCGCCGCGGTGCCCGGCGTCCCCGGCCGCCTGGAGCGCATCGACGCCGGACAGCCGTACCTGGCGGTCGTCGACTACGCCCACAAGACCGACGCCGTCGAATCGGTTCTGCGCGCGCTGCGCAAGGTCACCGACGGCAAGCTGCACGCGGTCCTCGGCTGCGGCGGCGACCGTGACCCGCACAAGCGCGGCCCGATGGGTGCCGCGGTGGCCCGGCTCGCCGACACGGCCATCCTGACCTCCGACAACCCGCGTGGCGAGGACCCGCTCTCCATCCTCGCCACCATGCTCGCGGGTGCCGCGGAGGTCCCCATCCACGAACGCGGCACGGTGCTGGTCGAGGAAGAGCGGGCCACCGCCATCGCCGCCGCCGTCGCCCGCGCCGAGTCCGGCGACACCGTGATCGTCGCGGGCAAGGGCCACGAGCAGGGCCAGGACATCGCCGGAGTGGTACGCCCCTTCGACGACCGTCAGGTGCTGCGCGATGCCATCGAGGACTCGCTGAAGTCACAGCAGTCGCAGCAGTCACCGCCCCCGAACCACCAGGGATGACACACCGCCATGCGCGCACAACCCCTTCACCGTCACCGCCCGCCCCTCGCCGGGGGTGACCTGTGATCTCCCTGTCGCTCGCCGAGATCGCGAGCATCGTCGGCGGCCGGCAGCACGACATACCGGACGACGGACGCCGGGTGACCGGGCCGGTCGTGGCGGACTCCCGTGCGGTACGCCCCGGCGCACTCTTCGTGGCCTTCGCCGGTGACCGCGCGGACGGCCACGACTTCGCGGCGGGTGCCGTCGAGTCGGGCGCGGTGGCCGTCCTGGCCGCCCGCCCCGTCGGTGTCCCCGCGATCGTCGTCGGCGACGTGGTCGCCGCCCTCGGCGCGCTCGCCCGCGCCGTCGTCGAGCGGCTGGGCACCACCGTCGTCGGCCTCACCGGCTCGGCCGGCAAGACCAGCACCAAGGACCTGATCGCCCAGCTGCTGCAGCGCACCGGCCCGACGGTCTGGCCGGAGGGCAACCTCAACAACGAGATCGGGCTGCCGCTGACCGCGCTGCGCGCCGATGAGACCACCCGTCACCTCGTCCTGGAGATGGGCGCCCGCGGCGTCGGCCACATCCGCTACCTCGCCGGGCTGACCCCGCCGAGGATCGGTGTGGTGCTCAACGTCGGCAGCGCGCACATCGGCGAGTTCGGCGGCCGGGAGCAGATCGCCCTGGCCAAGGGCGAACTCGTCGAGCAGCTGCCGGCGGCCGAGGACGGCGGGGTCGCGGTGCTCAACGCCGACGACCCGTATGTGCGTGCCATGGTCCCCCGCACAAAGGCCCGCACCATCCTGTTCGGTGAGGCCGCGGACGCCGCCGTACGTGCCGATAATGTCCGGATCACGGATGCCGGTCAGCCCTCCTTCACGCTTCACACACCCTCCGGGTGCAGTGATGTGACCATGCGGCTGTACGGTGAGCACCACGTGTCGAACGCGCTCGCCGCGGCCGCCGTCGCCCATGAGTTGGGCATGTCCGTGGACGAGATCGCCACCGCGCTCTCCGAAGCCGGCACGCTCTCCCGTTGGCGTATGGAGGTCACCGAGCGCGCGGACGGCGTGACGGTCGTCAACGACGCCTACAACGCGAACCCCGAGTCCATGCGAGCGGCGCTGCGAGCGCTGGTCGCCATGGGCACAGCCGCCAAGGCGAAGGGCGGTCGCACGTGGGCGGTGCTCGGTGAGATGGCCGAGCTCGGCGAGGAGTCGCTCGCCGAACACGACGCGGTCGGGCGGCTGGTCGTCCGGCTCAACGTCAGCAAGCTCGTGGCAGTCGGCGGCAGGGAAGCGGCCTGGCTCGACATGGGCGCCAAGAACGAGGGTTCGTGGGGTGAGGAGTCGGTGCACGTGTCCGACGCGCGGGCGGCGGTCGACCTGTTGCGCAGCGAGCTGCGACCGGGAGACGTCGTGCTGGTGAAGGCGTCCAGGTCGGTGGGGCTGGAGCGGGTTGCCGCAGCATTGCTGGATGACGCCGGCCGCGAGGGCGCTGCGGGCGCCGAGGGTGGAGCCGCGTCCCGATGAACTCGATGAAGCAGATCCTCTTCTCCGGAATGATCGGGCTCTTCCTGACCTTGATCGGCACCCCGCTGCTGATCAAGCTGCTGGCCAAAAAGGGATACGGGCAGTTCATCCGCGATGACGGCCCGCGCGACCACCACAGCAAGCGCGGTACGCCCACCATGGGTGGTATCGCCTTCATCCTGGCCACGATCATCGCCTACGTGCTGACCAAGGTCATCACGAGCAGTGACCCCACCTTCTCCGGTGTGCTGGTGCTGTTCCTGATGGCGGGCATGGGCCTGGTCGGCTTCCTGGACGACTACATCAAGATCGTCAAGCAGCGTTCGCTGGGCCTGCGGGCCAAGGCGAAGATGGCCGGCCAGCTGATCGTCGGCATCGCCTTCGCCGTGCTCTCCCTGCAGTTCGCCGATCTGCGCGGGCAGACCCCGGCGTCCGACCGGCTCTCCTTCACCCAGGACTTCGGCTGGCAGATCGGCCCGGTGATCTTCGTGATCTGGGCCCTGTTCATGATCCTGGCGATGTCCAACGGCGTGAACCTCACCGACGGCCTCGACGGCCTCGCCACCGGCGCCTCGGTGATGGTCTTCGGCGCGTACACGTTCATCGGCATCTGGCAGCACCAGGAGTCGTGCGCCAACCAGATCACCGCGGGACCGGGCTGTTACGAGGTCCGCGACCCACTCGACCTCGCGGTCGTCGCCTCGGCCCTGATGGGCGCCTGCTTCGGCTTCCTGTGGTGGAACACCTCGCCCGCCAAGATCTTCATGGGGGACACCGGTTCGCTGGCCCTGGGCGGCGCGCTGGCCGGTCTGGCCATCTGCTCCCGTACGGAGCTGCTGCTGGCCATCCTCGGCGGTCTCTTCGTCCTGATCACGATGTCCGTGGTGATCCAGGTCGGCTCGTTCCGGCTCACCGGTAAGCGGGTCTTCCGGATGGCGCCACTCCAGCACCACTTCGAACTCAAGGGGTGGTCCGAAGTCCTTGTGGTGGTGCGGTTCTGGATCATCCAGGGCATGTGCGTCATCGTGGGACTCGGCATCTTCTACGGCGGCTGGCAGGCGGCAAAGTGACCATCCAGAGCCCGGCGGACTTCGCGGGTCGGCACATCACCGTTGCCGGCCTGGGCGTGAGCGGCGTTCCCGCCGCCCGCGCCCTGGCCGGCCTCGGCGCCCGCGTCACCGTCGTCAACAGCAGCGACGGTGAGCGCGAGCGTGCGCAGGCCGCCGAGCTGGAGGAGCTGGGGGCCACCGTCCGCCTGGGCGACGGCGACACCCTCCCCGAGGGCACGGAACTGGTCGTCACCACCCCGGGGTGGAAGCCGGCCAGTCCGCTCTTCGCCGCGGCCGGGAAGGCGGGCGTCGAGGTGTGGGGCGATGTCGAACTGGCCTGGCGGCTGCGCGGCCCCGACGCCGCCCCCTGGCTGGCGGTCACCGGCACCAACGGCAAGACCACCACCGTCCGGATGCTGGCCTCGATCCTGGAGGCGGCGGGGCTGCGCACCGCCGCCGTCGGCAACATCGGCGTCCCGCTCGTCGATGTGGTGCTCGGCGAGGGGCAGCCGGACGGCGCGTCGTACGACGTCCTCGCCGTCGAGCTCTCCAGTTACCAGCTGCACTGGGCGCCCTCCGTACGGGCGCACTCCGCGGCCGTCCTCAACCTCGCCCCCGACCACCTGGACTGGCACGGTTCCATGGCGGCCTACGCCGCCGACAAGGGCCGTATCTACGAGGGCAACACCGTCGCCTGCGTCTACAACGCCGCCGACCCGGCGACCGAGGAACTGGTCAGGGCGGCCGACGTCGAGGAAGGCTGCCGCGCCATCGGCTTCACCCTGGGCACCCCCGGGCCCTCCCAGGTGGGCGTCGTCGAGGGCATCCTCGTCGACCGCGCCTTCGTGGAGAACCGGCAGCAGCAGGCCCAGGAGCTCGCGGAGGTCTCGGACGTCACGCCCGCGGCCCCGCACAACATCGCCAACGCCCTCGCGGCCGCGGCGCTGGCCCGTGCCTTCGGGGTGGCCCCCGCCGCCGTACGCGACGGACTGCGCGCCTTCCACCCGGACGCCCACCGCATCCAGCACGTCGCCGAGCTCGGCGGCATCGCCTACGTCGACGACTCCAAGGCCACCAACACCCATGCCGCCGAGGCGTCGTTGGCGGCGTACGAGCACATCGTGTGGATCGCCGGCGGTCTCGCCAAGGGCGCGACCTTCGACGAGCTGGTGCAGAAGTCGGCGGCCCGGCTGCGCGGTGTGGTGCTGGTCGGTGCCGACCGGGCGCTGATTCGCGAAGCCCTGGCGCGACACGCCCCCGATGTCCCGGTGGTCGACCTCGACCGGACCGACACTGGGGCGATGTCCGAGGCGGTCAGGGAAGCGGCTCGCCTGGCCGAGCCCGGCGACACCGTCCTGCTGGCTCCGGCCTGTGCCTCGATGGACATGTTCGTCAATTACAACAAGCGGGGCGAGGCCTTCGCCGACGCGGTCGGCGAACTGACCGCACGGGATCACTAGACGTTTCTCCCCGCTGTCGTCGTCAGCCGGCGGCGAGCGCACCTGTGGAGGGGACGAGGATGACGGCCCGATCGGCGAAGCCGGCCCCGTCGCGTCCGCGCCGGCCCTCCGCGGTGCGCACGCCGCGCGCCGGCCGCACACCGGGGGGCCCCCGGGGGCTCCACACCCGCCTCAAACGGGCCTGGGACCGCCCGCTGACCGCCTACTACCTGATCCTCGGCGGCAGCCTGCTGATCACCGTCCTGGGGCTGGTGATGGTCTACTCGGCGTCCCAGATCAAGGCGTTGCAGTCCGGCCTGGCCCCGACGTACTTCTTCCGCAAGCAGCTGCTCGCCGCCGTCCTGGGCGGCGGGCTGCTGCTGGCCGCCTCCCGGATGACGGTACGGCTGCACCGCACGCTGGCCTATCCGCTGCTCGCCGTCTCCGTGTTCCTGATGTGCCTGGTGCAGATTCCGGGCATAGGGGTCGCGGTCAACGGCAACCAGAACTGGATCAACCTCGGCGGCCCTTTCCAGATGCAACCGAGCGAGTTCGGCAAGCTCGCGCTGGTGCTGTGGGGCGCCGATCTGCTGGCCCGCAAACAGGGCAAGCGGCTGCTGGCGCAGTGGAAGCACCTGCTGGTGCCGCTGATCCCGGTGGCGTTCCTGCTGCTCGGGCTGATCATGCTCGGCGGCGACATGGGCACCGCGATCATTCTCACGGCGATCCTCTTCGGGCTGCTGTGGCTGGCCGGCGCCCCGACCCGGCTGTTCGTGGGAGTGCTGGGCAGCGCCGCGCTGATCGGGGCGCTGCTGATCAAGACCAGCGCCAACCGGATGTCCCGGCTGGCCTGCATCGGCGCGACCGATCCGGGTCCCGGGGACCAGTGCTGGCAGGCCGTGCACGGCATCTACGCGCTGGCCTCCGGCGGATTCTTCGGTTCGGGCCTCGGCGCCAGTATGGAAAAATGGGGAGAACTCCCCGAACCGCACACCGACTTCATCTTCGCCATCACCGGGGAGGAACTGGGTCTGGCGGGGACGCTGTCGGTGCTGGCCCTCTTCGCGGCTCTAGGCTATGCGGGTATCCGCGTGGCCGGACGCACGGAGGACCCCTTCGTACGGTACGCCGCGGGAGGTGTGACCACCTGGATCACGGCTCAGGCAGTGATCAACATCGGTGCGGTGCTCGGCCTGTTGCCGATCGCCGGTGTCCCGCTCCCGCTGTTCTCCTACGGAGGCTCCGCCCTGCTGCCGACGATGTTCGCCATCGGGCTGCTGATCGCCTTCGCGCGTGACGAGCCCGCTGCACGGGCGGCGTTGTCGGCACGGTCGGCGCGGAAGCCGGGTTCCGGAAGGAAACCGGCTGGGGTGAGATGGAAGACGATGAGACGGCGCGTCAAGAAGCGGCCGTCCGGAGAGCGGTGAATTTCGGTGCATGTCGTACTCGCCGGTGGGGGGACCGCCGGCCACATCGAGCCCGCGCTCGCCCTCGCGGACGCACTGCGGAGGCAGGACCCCACCGTGGGGATCACGGCACTCGGTACGGAGAAGGGCCTGGAGACCCGCCTCGTCCCGGAACGCGGCTATGAGCTGGGTCTGATCCCGGCCGTGCCGCTGCCGCGCAAGCCCACCCCCGAGCTGATCACCGTCCCCGGGCGGCTGCGCGGCACGATCAAGGCCGCCGAGCAGATCCTGGAGCGCACCAAGGCGGACTGCGTCGTCGGCTTCGGCGGCTACGTGGCGCTGCCCGGCTACCTCGCCGCCAAGCGCCTCGGGGTGCCGATCATCGTCCACGAGGCCAACGCCCGCCCCGGCCTGGCCAACAAGATCGGCTCGCGGTACGCCAAGTTCGTCGCCGTCAGCACCCCCGACAGCAAGCTGCGCGGCGCCCGCTACGTCGGCATCCCGCTGCGCCGCACCATCGCCACCCTGGACCGTGCCGCGGTCCGCCCGGAGGCGCGGGCCGCCTTCGGGCTCGACCCCAACCTCCCGACCCTGCTGGTGTCCGGCGGTTCGCAGGGTGCCCGCCGGCTGAACGAGGTCACCCAGGCCGCCGTCCCGGCCCTCCAGCGCGCCGGGATCCAGGTGCTGCACGCGGTCGGTCCGAAGAACGAACTGCCGCACGCGGACAACATGCCCGGGATGCCCCCCTATATCCCGGTACCGTACGTGGACCGGATGGATCTCGCGTACGCCGCGGCCGACATGATGCTCTGCCGCGCGGGCGCGATGACCGTCGCCGAGTTGTCCGCCGTCGGGCTGCCGGCCGCTTTCGTCCCGCTGCCCATCGGCAACGGCGAGCAGCGGCTCAACGCCCAGCCGCTGGTCAACGCCGGCGGGGGCCTGCTGGTCGATGACGCCCAGTTGACCCCGGAGTGGGTGCAAAGCAGCGTGCTCCCGGTCCTGGCCGATCCGCACCGGCTGTACGAGATGTCCCGCGCGGCCTCCGAGTTCGGCCGCAGGGACGCCGACGAGCTGCTGGTCGGCATGGTGTACGAGGCGATCGCGCAGCACAACAAGTAGCGCACGAGAGAAGGCAGGGAGCGTGGCCGGACCGGCAACCGCCCGACGCGGCGAGAAGAAGTCACCGTCCGGCCCGCCCTCCGCCGCGCCACCCCGCGCGACGGGATTGAGGCGGGTGCGCATTCCTCTTCGCGCGCCGGGCCGCCGCAGTCTGATCATCATCACGATCGTCGCGGTGCTGCTCGGCGCGTTCGGCGTCTGGGCGCTCTACGCCTCGAACTGGCTCCGGGTGGAACGCGTCGAGGCCACCGGCACCCGCGTGCTGACGCCGCATGAGGTCGTCGCCGCGGCACGCGCCCCGATGAACGAGCCGCTGGTCTCCGTGGACACGGACGCGCTCGCCCGGCGGCTGCGCGCGCGGCTGCCGCGCATCAAGACCGTGGAGGTCGAGCGGTCCTGGCCGCACACAATCGGTCTGAAGGTGACCGAAAGAATGCCGGAACTGTTGATGCAGGCGGGCGGAAAGTTTGTCGAAGTGGACGCCGAGGGCGTCCGGTTCGCCACCGTTCGCACGGCCCCCCAGGGGGTTCCGCTTCTGGAAATGACCGTTTCCGACTCCCCGAGTCTGCACCGGTTCGGAATCGACCGGTTGCGACGGGCCGCGGTCGAGGTCACCCGGGATCTGCCCACGGCCGTGCGCAAGGACGTGCGCCAGGTCCGTGTACGGTCCTACGACGCCGTCTCCCTCGAACTGACCGGCGGCCGCACGGTGGCGTGGGGCAGCCGCGAAGAGGGCGCCGAAAAGGCAAAGGTGCTGACCGCGCTGCTGAAAGCGGCACACGGCGGGCGCCACTTCGACGTCTCGGTCCCCAGTGCCCCTGCGGTATCGGGGAGTTGACGTCCGGAGCCGCAGGCCAGCACCCTGGATGGCTACGACTATGGGTGATCACATAGGGTGAAAAGAAAAACGGGAGGTTCGGCGTGTTCGTTGAACGCGCGCGCCTTGTCGACTTAGTGTCTCGTTCCAAAGGGACTATGGAACCAAGGAACACAGGCACAGGTAACCCTAAACTTCAACGTTAGGGTTCGGGTCGGCAATACGAACCGTCCCATCGGCATCAGTCGGCGTCCACACGCAGTGCGGCGACGACACGTAACTCGAGGCGAGAGGCCTTCGACGTGGCAGCACCGCAGAACTACCTCGCAGTCATCAAGGTCGTCGGCATCGGCGGCGGTGGCGTGAACGCCATCAACCGGATGATCGAGGTCGGGCTCAAGGGCGTCGAGTTCATCGCGATCAACACCGATGCGCAGGCGCTGCTGATGAGCGACGCCGACGTCAAGCTCGACGTCGGGCGCGAAATGACGCGCGGACTCGGAGCCGGCGCCAACCCGGATGTGGGTCGCAAGGCGGCCGAGGACCACCGCGAGGAGATCGAGGAGGTCCTCAAGGGGGCCGACATGGTCTTCGTGACCGCGGGTGAGGGCGGCGGCACCGGCACCGGCGGCGCACCCGTCGTCGCCAACATCGCCCGCTCGCTGGGCGCCCTGACGATCGGTGTGGTCACCCGCCCGTTCACCTTCGAGGGCCGCCGTCGCGCCAACCAGGCCGAGGACGGCATCGCGCAGCTGCGCGAAGAGGTCGACACCCTCATCGTGATCCCCAACGACCGGCTGCTGTCCATCTCGGACCGCCAGGTGAGCGTGCTCGACGCGTTCAAGTCCGCGGACCAGGTGCTGCTGTCGGGTGTCCAGGGCATCACCGATCTGATCACCACCCCGGGCCTGATCAACCTCGACTTCGCCGACGTCAAGTCCGTGATGTCGGAGGCCGGTTCCGCGCTCATGGGCATCGGCTCGGCACGGGGCGACGACCGTGCGGTGGCCGCCGCGGAGATGGCGATCTCCTCGCCGCTCCTGGAGGCCTCCATCGACGGCGCCCGCGGGGTGCTGCTCTCCATCTCCGGCGGTTCCGACCTCGGTCTCTTCGAGATCAACGAGGCCGCACAGCTGGTCAGCGAGGCCGCGCACCCGGAAGCCAACATCATCTTCGGTGCGGTCATCGACGATGCGCTGGGCGACGAGGTCCGGGTGACGGTCATCGCCGCGGGCTTCGACGGCGGTCAGCCGCCGGCCCGCCGTGATGCCCAGTCGGCGCTGTCGTCCCCCAAGCGCGAAGAGCCCACCCCGGCCCCGAGCCGTCCGGCCACCCCGCCGGAGCCGCGTTCGTCGTCCTTCGGCGGACTGGGATCGGTTCCGGTGCGCGACGAGGAGCCGGCCCCGGCCGAGTCCTCCTCTTCCTCCTCCTCGCTGGGAGAGGTTCCGTCGTCCCCGGCGAGCGCTCCGCAGGTTCCCCCGGCCCGTCCGTACTCGGACTCCGCGGCCGAGGAACTGGACGTCCCCGACTTCCTGAAGTGACGTAAAGCACCGAAGTGATAGGGAAACAGCACCACGAGAGCGGCGCGCACTTCGCCTTCACCGACAGGTGGGGCGGGGTGAGCGCCGCTCCGTACGATCAGCTCAACCTGGGCGGCGCGGTCGGCGACGACCCGCAGGCCGTATACGCCAACCGCGCGCGGGCCGCCGCGGAACTCGGCCTCGACCCGGCCGCGGTGGTCTGGATGCACCAGGTGCACGGCCGGGACGTCGCGGTGGTCGACGGGCCGTGGCACGGCGACGACCTCCCCGGTGTCGACGCGGTGGTGACCGGCCGCAGGGGCCTCGCGCTCGCCGTGCTGACCGCCGACTGCACCCCCGTCCTGCTGGCCGATCCGGTCGCCGGGATCGCGGGGGCCGCGCATGCCGGACGGCCCGGTCTGGTCGCCGGGGTGGTCCCGGCGGTCGTGGAGGCCATGGTGAAGCAGGGGGCGGTGCCGGCGCGGATGGTCGCGTACACCGGACCGGCGATCTGCGGGCGGTGTTACGAGGTACCCGAGGCGATGCGCTCCGATGTCGCCGCGGTGGTGCCCGAGGCCCGTGCGGTGACCGGCTGGGGCACTCCCGCGGTGGACGTCACCGCAGGGGTACGGGCCCAACTCGCCCTGGCGGGCGTACGGGTGCGTGAGGATTCCCACATCTGCACTCGCGAATCCGCCGACCACTTCTCTTACCGGCGCGACCGTACGACGGGACGGCTCGCGAGCTATGTATGGCTCGGGGACACCCCCGGCCCGCGGCTGGGGGAGGCCGACCTGTGACGGATGACCGCAAGGCGCAACTGGCCGAGAACCTGGCCCGGGTGGAGGAACGTATCTCCGCCGCATGTGCCAGGGCCGGCCGGCCGCGTGACGAGGTGACCCTGATCGTGGTCACCAAGACCTACCCCGCGAGCGATGTCCGGTTGCTCGCGGAGCTGGGGGTGCGCCAGGTCGCGGAGAACCGCGATCAGGAAGCCGCACCCAAGGCCGCTGAATGCGCTGATTTGCCCCTTACTTGGCATTTTGTTGGGCAGCTACAGACCAACAAGGTGCGTTCCGTGGCCGGTTATGCCGGAATTGTGCAATCGGTCGACCGGGTCCGGCTCGCCACCGCCCTCTCCAAGGAGGCGGTACGTGCCGGGCGTGAACTGGGTTGTCTGATCCAGGTGGCACTCGACGCGGAGTCGGGGGAGCGGGGTGAGCGCGGCGGGGTGGCGCCCGACGGAGCCGGGGCGCTGGCCGAGGTGATCGCCGGTGCCGAGGGTCTGCGGCTGGACGGTGTGATGACCGTCGCCCCGCTGGCCGGGCCGTACGCCGGACGTGAACTGGCCGCTTTCGAGCGGCTCATGGAAATCTCATCCGACCTGCGCGCGGGTCATCCTGCTGCCACCATGGTGTCCGCAGGCATGAGCGCGGACCTCGAAGAAGCCGTGGCGGCCGGGGCGACACATGTGCGCGTCGGCACTGCGGTACTCGGAGTCCGACCACGGCTCCGGTAACGTCGCCAAGCAAGTCGGACCACAGCACAAAATATGGTCATTCCCGCAAAAAGCGGGCAGGCCGCGTGGATCCAGGGCCCCTGGTGACGGAGCCGATCCACCACAGAGCGGAGGACGCAGAGAATGGCCGGCGCGATGCGCAAGATGGCGGTCTACCTCGGCCTCGTGGAGGACGATGGGTACGACGGCCGGGGGTTCGACCCCGATGACGAGTTCGAGCCCGAGCTTGACCCGGAGCCCGACCGGGGGCGGCGTCAACAGCACCCAGTGCAGGCCGAAATTCCCCCCGAAAGGGAGGAACCCATCCGTGCCGTGACACCTCCGGCGCAACGTGAACCGGCCCCGCTCACCGCGGAAAACGGACGACCCGCGCGAATCGCCCCCGTGGCATCCATCACACCCGAACGTCCAAATCTGGAGAAGAACGCACCGGTGATCATGCCCAAGGTTGTGTCCGAGCGGGAGCCCTACCGCATCACCACACTCCACCCCCGGACCTACAACGAAGCCCGTACCATCGGGGAACACTTCCGTGAGGGCACTCCGGTGATCATGAACCTCACAGAGATGGACGATACCGATGCGAAGCGACTTGTCGACTTTGCGGCCGGTTTGGTGTTTGGTCTTCACGGCAGCATCGAGCGGGTGACGCAGAAGGTGTTCCTGTTGTCGCCTGCTAACGTCGATGTCACGGCGGAGGACAAGGCCCGCATCGCAGAGGGCGGGTTCTTCAACCAGAGCTGAGACGCAACACCGGGCACACCGCGGCCGTAAGGCCAACACGGAAGCAAGGCAAGGGGAGAGGGACTGCGCGAGATGAGTGTCTTTGGTCAGGTGATCTACATCGCGCTGTACTGCTTCCTGATCGTGTTGATCTTCCGGCTGGTGATGGACTATGTCTTCCAGTTCGCCCGTTCATGGCAACCCGGCAAGGCGATGGTGGTCATTCTTGAGGCCGCCTACACTGTCACTGATCCGCCACTCAAGCTTCTGCGGCGGGTAATTCCGCCGCTGCGTCTCGGGGGCGTGGCGCTCGACCTGTCCTTCTTCGTATTGATGATCATCGTGTACATCCTGATCACCGTCGTGAGGACGGTGTTGTTGGTGTGAACGATACGGTCTTGCCGATTGCCGACGACTACGTTGAGGTGAAGTAGAGATGCCGTTGACCCCCGAGGACGTGCGGAACAAGCAGTTCACGACCGTCCGCCTCCGAGAAGGCTATGACGAGGACGAGGTCGATGCCTTCCTCGATGAGGTCGAAGCCGAACTGACCCGGCTCCTGCGGGAGAACGAGGACCTTCGCGCCAAGCTGGCCGCTGCCACCCGCGCCGCCGCGCAGAACCAGCAGCAGCAGGGGCTGCGCAAGGGACCGGACCAGCAGCAGGAGCAGCAGCAGCGGCCCGGGTCTCCGGTGCCCGCCGCCATATCCGGTCCGCAGCCGGTCCCGCCGCAGCAGCAGCAGGGGATGGGTGGCCCTCCCCAACTGCCTGGTGGTGCACCGCAGCTGCCTCCTGGTCCCGGTGGCCACGGCCCCGGCCCGCAGGGCCCGCACGGCCCCGGTCCGATGGGTCCCGGCGGTCCCATGGGCGGCCCGATGGGCGGTCCCGGCGGACCGCAGCTGCCCGGCCCCGGTGGCCAGCAGGGCGGCCCGGGTGGTGACAGCGCGGCGCGCGTGCTGTCGCTGGCACAGCAGACCGCCGACCAGGCGATCGCGGAGGCCCGTTCCGAGGCCAACAAGATCGTCGGCGAGGCGCGCAGCCGTGCCGAGGGCCTGGAGCGGGACGCCCGCGCCAAGGCCGATGCGCTGGAGCGGGACGCGCAGGAGAAGCACCGCGTGGCGATGGGCTCGCTGGAGTCGGCCCGCGCGACGCTGGAGCGCAAGGTCGAGGACCTGCGCGGCTTCGAGCGCGAGTACCGCACCCGGCTGAAGTCCTACCTGGAGAGCCAGCTGCGTCAGCTGGAGAACCAGGCCGACGACTCGCTGGCCCCGCCGCGGACCCCGGCTGCCGCTTCGCTGCCGCCGTCCCCGTCGATGGCGTCGGCCGGTGCCGGCAGCATGGGCGGCGGCAACCACACCATGGGTGGCGGCCAGCAGATGGGCGGCAACCACTCCATGGCCGGCCAGTCCAACGGTGGTCCGTCCTACGGCGGCCAGCAGCAGATGTCGCCGGCGATGACCCAGCCGATGGCTCCGGTGCGGCCGCAGAGCCCGCAGCCGATGCAGCAGACGCCGTCGCCGATGCGCGGCTTCCTCATCGACGAGGACGACAACTGACGTCCGCGTAGCGCGCAGAGTCGGCAATCAGGGCCGGGCCCCGAGGGAACACTCCTTCGGGGCCCGGCCCTTTTGTGTGTACTTGCGCGCGGGAGCCGGGGCGTCCGCGGGGACGGCGAAGCCCCCCGGTGCGGGCTGCACCGGGGGGCTTCGCAGGCCGTGGTGACCGTGGGTGCGGTCAGGCCTTGCGCAGCTGGAACGTGAGGGCCAGGCTCTCGTCGGTGAACGCGGGGCCGTAGGAACCGTCCGCCTCACCGGGGGTGAAGTCGTCGGCGAGCACCTCGTCGGAGATCAGGCCGGAGTGGTCGGTCAGCGCCGTGCGCACCTCCTCGTCGGTGGACCGCCAGCGCAGCGCGATCCGGTCGGCGACGTCCAGGCCGCTGTTCTTACGGGCCTCCTGGATCAGCCGGATCGCGTCGCGGGCCAGGCCCGCCCGGCGCAGCTCCGGGGTGATCTCCAGGTCGAGGGCGACCGTGGCACCGGCGTCGGAGGCCACCGACCAGCCCTCGCGCGGGGTCTCGGTGATGATGACCTCGTCGGGGGCGAGCGGGACGCTCTCCCCGTCGACCTCGACACTCGCCGTGCCGTCGCGCAGGGCGAGCGAGAGGGCGGCGGCGTCCGCCGCGGCGACGGCCTTGGCGACCGCCTGCACGCCCTTGCCGAACCGCTTGCCCAGGGCACGGAAGTTCGCCTTGGCGGTGGTGTCGACCAGGGAGCCACCCACCTCCGACAGCGAGGCCAGCGAACTGACGTTCAGCTCCTCGGTGATCTGGGTGCGCAGGTCCTCGGGCAGGCCCGCGAAGCCGTGGGCCGCCACCAGCGCACGGGAGAGCGGCTGGCGGGTCTTCACCCCCGACTCGGCACGGGTCGCCCGGCCCAGCTCGACCAGCCGGCGCACCAGCTGCATCTGGCCGGACAGCGCCGGGTCGATGAACGTCCGGTCGGCGACCGGCCAGTCGGCGAGGTGGACGGACTCCGGGGCCTCGGGGGTGACCGGGACGACCAGGTCCTGCCAGACCCGCTCGGTGATGAACGGGGTGAGCGGGGCCATCAGCCGGGTGACCGTCTCGATGACCTCGTGGAGCGTGCGCAGCGCGGCCGCGTCGCCCTGCCAGAAGCGGCGGCGCGAGCGGCGGACGTACCAGTTGGAGAGGTCGTCGACGAAGGAGGAGAGGAGCTTGCCGGCGCGCTGGGTGTCGAAGGTTTCCAGGGACTCGGTGACCTGCTCGACCAGGGTGTTCAGCTCACCGAGCAGCCAACGGTCCAGCAGCGGCCGGTCGGCCGGCGCCGGGTCGGCGGCGGAGGGCGCCCAGTTCGACGTGCGGGCGTACAGCGCCTGGAAAGCGACGGTGTTCCAGTACGTCAGCAGCGTCTTGCGGACGACTTCCTGGATGGTGCCGTGGCCCACCCGGCGGGCGGCCCAGGGGGAGCCGCCGGCCGCCATGAACCAGCGGACCGCGTCGGCGCCGTGCTGGTCCATGAGCGGGATCGGCTGGAGGATGTTGCCCAGGTGCTTGGACATCTTCCGGCCGTCCTCGGCGAGGATGTGACCGAGGCAGACCACGTTTTCGTACGAGGACTTGTCGAAGACGAGCGTGCCGACGGCCATCAGGGTGTAGAACCAGCCGCGGGTCTGGTCGATGGCCTCCGAGATGAACTGCGCCGGGTAGCGCTTCTCGAACAGCTCCTTGTTGCGGTACGGGTAGCCCCACTGCGCGAACGGCATCGAGCCCGAGTCGTACCAGGCGTCGATGACCTCGGGGACGCGGGTCGCGGTGCCCTGGCACGTCGGGCAGGCGAAGGTGATCGCGTCGATGTACGGGCGGTGCGGGTCGAGGTCCGACTGGTCGGTGCCGGTCAGCTCGGTCAGCTCGGTGAGCGAGCCGACGCAGGTGAGGTGGTTCTCCTCGCAGCGCCAGATGGGCAGCGGGGTGCCCCAGTAGCGGTTGCGGGACAGCGCCCAGTCGATGTTGTTGTGGAGCCAGTCGCCGAAGCGGCCGTGCTTGACGGAGTCGGGGAACCAGTTGGTGTTCTCGTTCTCCCGCAGCAGGGCGTCCTTGACCGCGGTGGTGCGGATGTACCACGACGGCTGGGCGTAGTAGAGCAGCGCGGTGTGGCAGCGCCAGCAGTGCGGGTAGCTGTGCTCGTAGGCGAGGTGCCGGAAGAGCAGGCCGCGGGCGCCGAGGTCGGCGACCAGCGCCTCGTCGGCCTTCTTGAAGAACTGGCCGCCGACCAGGCGCAGTTCCTCCTCGAACGTGCCGTCCGGGCGGACCGGGTTGATCACCGGCAGGCCGTACGCCTTGCAGGTCCTGAGGTCGTCCTCACCGAAGGCCGGGGCCTGGTGGACGAGGCCGGTGCCGTCATCGGTGGTGACGTACTCGGCGTTGACGACGATATTGGCGCCCTCCAGCTCGACGAGGCCGAAGGGGCGCTCATAGGCCCAGCGCTCCATCTCGCGTCCGGTGAACGACTCGCCGGTGGCGCTCCAGCCCTCGCCCAGGGCCTTCTCCAGCAGCGGCTCGGCGACGACCAGCTGCTCGTTGCCGTCGGTGGCGACGACATAGGTGACGTCGGGATGCGCGGCGACCGCGGTGTTGGAGACCAGGGTCCAGGGGGTGGTCGTCCAGATCAGCAGTGCGGCGCGGCCGGCCAGCGGGCCGGACGTCAGGGGGAGGCGGACGAAGACCGAGGGGTCGACGACGTTCTCGTAGCCCTGGGCCAGCTCGTGGTCCGACAGGCCGGTGCCGCAGCGCGGGCACCAGGGGGCGACGCGGTGGTCCTGGACCAGCAGGCCCTTGTTGAAGATCTCCTTCAGCGACCACCACACCGACTCGATGTAGTCGGGGTCCATGGTGCGGTACGGGGCGTCCAGATCGGTCCAGTACCCCATCCGGGTCGTGAGCTCGGCGAAGGCGTCGGTGTGGCGGGTCACCGACTCGCGGCACCTGTCGTTGAACTCGGCGATGCCGTACGCCTCGATGTCCTTCTTGCCGTTGAAGCCCAGCTCCTTCTCCACGGCCAGCTCGACCGGGAGGCCGTGGCAGTCCCAGCCGGCCTTGCGGTCGACGTGGTAGCCCTGCATCGTGCGGAACCGGGGGAAAACGTCCTTGAAGACGCGCGCCTCGATGTGGTGCGCGCCGGGCATGCCGTTGGCGGTCGGGGGGCCCTCGTAGAAGACCCACTCGGGCCGTCCCTCGGACTGCTGGAGGGTACGGGCGAAGATCTTCTGTTCCTGCCAGAACTCGAGCACGGCGTGCTCGAGGGCGGGGAGGTCTACCTGGGCGGGTACCTGGCGGTACTGGGGTTGCGGACTCATCGGGGGCTTCCTCCGGCGGACACCTGCTGCGTTCTCCGTCCGGAGGGACGAGAGCCTGCGCTCCCGCGGTACCACCCTCCTTGGCGGTGCCGCTGCACCGCCCCCTCATTGGGGTCGCGCTGCCGGTTCTACTCGCCCTGGGCGGCCCGAGGCCCGTGGGCCAAGCCCACTGTCCAGCGCTTTCTTCCGGCGGCTCCGGGGTGATCTTCACATCGTGCACGCCCCCGGGCTTCCACCGTCCCCGGGTCGCTGCTGGCTGCGTACGGCGCTACTCGTCCCGTCAATGCCTCTCGCTCGGCCCAGTGTACGGGGCCGCACCGACAGTGGCCGACCGGATTTACGGCAGCCGGGGGAGGCGGGCCGGCGCCGGCTGCGTACGGGAGGGTGCCGGGCCCGCACGGAAGGGTGCCGGGGCGCTCGGTGCGACGGGGCCGGGGCCGCTTCGCCGCGACGGGCGCCGGGCGCACGCCGTGACCCGAATGGCGAGCGGCCGGACACCGCGCCGGAGGGCGGATTACCGGCCGTGGAGCGGGGCACAAACGAGGCAGACCGGACGTCCGGGCCGGGGGGCAGGACCCGAAGGGCGGTGCGTCCCGTTGCCGCGTGGCGTGCGGCGATTTATCGTTCCCGTCACGATTCGCGAACAAAGTCACATATGTGAAGGGGTCGCGGCCATGGTGGCGAAAAAGACCGCCGCGGAGAAGAGCACGGCGCCTGCCGACGAGGCCGTCGCGAAGCAGCCTGCCCCGAAGAAGGCGGCCCCGAAGAAGGCGGCCCCGAAGAAGGCGGCCCCGAAGAAGGCAGCTCCGAAGAAGGCCGCGGCCAGGAAGACGGCGGCCGGTACGGCCACGCCGGGGAAGACCACGGCCGCACGGGCGGCGCCGAAGAAGCCGGCGGCCAGGAAGACCGCGGCGAAGAAGACCGCGAAGAAGGCTCCGGCCAAGACGGCCGCGGTGCCCGCTAAGAAGACGGGAGCCAAGACGGTGGTGGCGAAGAAGACTGCGGCCGCAACGGCCAAGGCCCACGGCAACGACTCCGCGGTGCCCATGGCCCGGGTGGCCGCGGCGCCGGGGGAGCTCGCCGTACGGCCCGGCGAGGACCCCTGGACGCCCGAAGAGGTCGCCGAGGCGCGGACCGAACTGATGGAGGAGACGTCGCGGCTGCGGCTGGAGATCGTCTCGGCCGAGGACGCCATCGCCGGGCTGATGCGCGACTCCGGTGACGGAGCGGGCGATGACGAGGCCGACACCGGCACCAAGAACATCACCCGCGAACACGAGCTGGCGCTCGCCTCCAACGCCCGCGAGATGCTTCACCAGACCGAGCGGGCCCTGGGCCGGCTGGACGCGGGCACCTACGGCCTCTGCGAGAGCTGCGGCAACCCCATCGGCAAGGCGCGGATGCAGGCTTTCCCCCGCGCGACGCTGTGCGTGGAGTGCAAGCAGAAACAGGAGCGCCGTTGAGGAGGCCGGCAGGTGTCGCCGACGGCACCCGGTCCGCCCGCGCCCGTACGTGTGTGCCGTACTCTCGTGGTTCAGCCGGGCATGGCCCGGCCATGGACACGACGGGCTGAGGGACTCACACGTGGCTAAGGCCGAACGCATCACCGGTACGCCGGAACCCGAGCCGGGTGCCGGAGCGGATTCCACCACGGAATCCGAGGGGGGAGAGACGGTGAAGCCGGAGCAGGGCACCGGCCACCGCAAGCGGCGGATCACCGCGCTGCTGCTGGTCGCGCTCGTCGTCTACCTGCTCGACCTGGGCAGCAAGCTCCTGGTGGTCGCGAAACTGGAGCACCATGAGCCCATCCAGGTCATCGGGACGCTGCTGCAGTTCACCGTGATCCGTAACCGCGGTGCCGCGTTCAGCATGGGCGAGGCGCTGACGATCTTCCTCACCCTCATCGCGGTGGCCGTGATCGTGGTGATCGCCCGGATCGCCCGCAAGCTCTACAGCCTGCCCTGGGCGATCGCGCTCGGGCTGCTGCTCGGCGGCGCCTTCGGCAACCTCACCGACCGGCTGTTCCGGTCGCCGGGGGTCTTCGAGGGCGCGGTGGTCGACTTCATTGCCCCGGCGCACTTCGCGGTGTTCAACCTCGCCGACTCCGGGATCGTCTGCGGCGGCATCCTGATCGTGATCCTTTCGTTCCGCGGTCTGGATCCCGACGGCACCATCCACAAGGACTGACCACCCCGCGGCGGGGCCGGCCGGGGCAGGAGCCGTAAGCGGTGCCGGTTGACGGGCCCCGGGCCCGGCCCCCCGGCCTCCGGGCAGGGCACCACGGCGGGACTGCCATACTCGTGGGGTGAGCACCATTCCCGAGATCCGCACCCTGCCCGTACCGGACGGCCTGGAGGGCGAGCGCGTCGACGCCGCGCTGGCCCGGATGTTCGGCTTCTCCCGTACGAAGGCGGCCGAACTCGCCGCCGCCGGCAAGGTCCGGGTCGACGGCTCCGAGGTGATGAAGTCCGAGCGGGTGAGCGGCGGCGCCTGGCTGGAAGTGGAGATGCCGCAGGCCGCGGCGCCCGTGGAGATCGTCGCCGAGCCCGTCGAGGGCATGGAGATCGTGCACGACGACGACGACATCGTGGTGATCGTCAAGCCCGTCGGCGTGGCCGCGCACCCCAGCCCCGGCTGGACGGGAACGACCGTCATCGGCGGTCTGGCCGCGGCCGGCTACCGCATCTCCACCTCCGGTGCCGCCGAGCGCCAGGGCATCGTGCACCGCCTCGACGTCGGCACCTCCGGCCTGATGGTGGTCGCCAAGTCCGAGCGCGCCTACACCCTGCTCAAGCAGCAGTTCCGTGAGCGCACGGTCGACAAGCGCTACCACGCCCTGGTCCAGGGGCACCCGGACCCGATGAGCGGCACCATCGACGCCCCCATCGGCCGGCACCCGCAGCACGACTACAAGTGGGCGGTGACGGCCGAGGGCAAGGCCTCCGTCACGCACTACGACCTGATCGAGGCGTTCCGCGCGGCCAGCCTGCTCGACATCAAGCTGGAGACCGGCCGCACCCACCAGATCCGGGTGCACATGTCCGCGCACCGCCACCCCTGCGTCGGCGACCTGACCTACGGTGCCGACCCCACCCTCGCCAAGCGCCTCGGCGTCACCCGGCAGTGGCTGCACGCCATGCGGCTGGGCTTCGAGCACCCCTCCGACGGCCGCTGGGTCGAGTTCGAGAGCGGCTACCCGGACGATCTGCAGCGTGCCCTGGACACCGTCCGGGACGAGAGCAGCTGACGCGGAGGACATCGGGCGGGCGCCGACACGGCGGGCCAAAGCCCGTGTCATGGCACGCTGGGGTCGGAAAATGACCGAATCCGACCCCGGAGCGTAGCCACCGTGGACCAGCTGGCTCTGATGTTCGTCCTGCTGCTCGGAGCCGTGGTCATGGTTCCGGTCGGCGACCGGCTGGGACTCCCGTCGCCGGTGCTGATGACCCTCGTCGGCGCCGTGCTGGCACTGCTGCCGTTCGTGCCCAACGTCGAGGTGCCGCCGGAGTTCATCCTGCCGGTGGTGCTGCCGCCGCTGCTCTACGCGGCCGTGCAGCGCACCTCCTGGCGGCAGTTCACCGCCAACCTCCGGCCGATCTTCCTGCTCGCCGTGGCGCTGGTCTTCGCCACCACCGCGGCGGTCGCCGCCGTTGCCCAGGCGGTGGTGCCCGGGATGCCGGTGGCCGCCGCGGTGGTGCTCGGCGCGCTGGTCGCCCCGCCCGACCCGGTGGCCGCGACGGCCGTCGCGGGCAAGCTCGGGCTGCCCCGCCGGCTGGTCTCGATTCTGGAGGGCGAGGGGCTGTTCAACGACGTCACCGCCATCGTGCTGTACCACGTCGCGCTCACCGCTGCGGTCAGCGGAACCTTCTCGGTGCCCGGCGCGGTCGGCTCGCTGGTGCTCTCCGCGGTGGTCGCCATAGCGGTCGGCCTGGGGCTCGGCTGGCTCACCAACAAGCTGATGGGGCTGCTCGGTGACCCGACGCTGCAGATCGGCCTGACGCTGCTGGTGCCGTTCGTCGCGTACGTCCTGGCCGAGAATTTCCGCGGGTCCGGGGTGCTCGCGGTGCTGACCTGCGCGCTGTTCCTGGCCGAGTACGCGGTCGACCCGGACGATGTGATGGGACGGCTCGCCGGCTACACCTTCTGGGAGGTCGTCGACACCCTCGTCACCGGTGTCGCCTTCGGGCTGATCGGCCTGGAGCTGCACAACATCTTCGGGGCGGCCTCCCACCGCTGGGGCCAGCTGCTCGGGGCCGGCGCCGCCGTCGTCGGGGTGGTCGTCGGCGTCCGCCTGCTGTGGCTGCTGCCCGCCGCCTGGCTGGCCAGGCGGATGCACAAGCGCCGCGACTACGACGAGGAGATCCCGATGAGCTCGCGGGAAACCCTCATCATGTGGTGGGCGGGGATGCGCGGGGTGGCCTCGGTGGCGCTGGCGCTGGCCATTCCGTACAGCGTCGACGGCGGCGGTGACTTCCCGGTCCGTGACGACATCCTCTTCATCGCCTTCGCGGTGGTGCTCAGCACCCTCCTCATCCAGGGCCTCACCCTGCCCTGGCTGGTGCGCCGGCTGCGGGTACGGGCCGACACCGATGCCGTCGACGCGCTGGAGCGGGAGCTGGCGATCCGGGTGATCAAGGCGTCCAAGCGGCGGCTGAAGGAGATCCTGGAGGTCGAGGAGCTGCCCGACGAGGTCAGCGAGCAACTGGCCCGCCGCGCGCACGACATCGGCGCCCGGATCGCGCCGGACATCGTCGACGACGAGCGGCGCGAGCTCTTCGACAAGCGCATCACCCGGCTGAAGAAGGTGCACCGCATCCAGGGCGAGATGCTTTCGGCCGCCCGGCACGAGGTACTGGCGGCGCGCAGCGAACCGGGCGCGGACCCGGAGATCGTCGACCGGGTGCTGCGCCATCTGGACATGCGCAGCCTGCGGGGCGCGCCCTAGAGGACGTCTCCCTGGCGGGTGTCCGGCGGCGGCGCCGCCGTGGTGATCCGCGGCAGCGCGTAGGCGTGTTCGGCCTGCAGCCACTCCAGCAGCCGTTCGCGGACCTCGCAGCGCACCGTCCACAGGGTGTCCGAGTCCCGGGCGGTCACCAGCGCACGCACCACGATCGTGGACGGTGTGGTGTCGGTGACCACCAGACTCCAGGACCTGCCGTCCCACTCCGGGCACTCCTGGAGGATTTCCAGCAGCCGCTGGCGCATCTTCTCCACCGGCGCGCTGTGGTCGAGGTGGAGGAGGACCGTGCCGGTCATCTGCGCGCCGCCGCGCGACCAGTTCTCGAACGGCTTGCCGGTGAAGTACGACACCGGCATGGTGATCCGGCGCTCGTCCCAGGTCCGCACGGTCAGAAAGGTCAGCGTGATCTCCTCGACGGTGCCCCACTCGCCGTCCACGACGACGGTGTCCCCGATGCGCACCATGTCGCCGAACGCGATCTGCAGCCCCGCGAAGAGATTGCCGAGGGTGGACTGGGCGGCGATACCGGCGACGATGCCCAGCAGCCCGGCCGACGCCAGCATGGAGGTGCCGACCGCCCGCATCGCCGGGAACGTCAGCAGCATCGAGGCGGCCGCGACGACGATCACCACGGCCGTCACCACCCGCTGGATCAGCGTCACCTGGGTCCGTACCCGCCGCACCCGCGCCGCGTCCCGGGCACCCGCCGCATAGCGCGAGTACGAGGACTCGACGATGGCCGCCGCGGCCCGGACGACCAGCCAGGCGGTGGCCGCGATCAGGACCAGGGTCAGCGCCTGGCCGATGCCCGCCGCATGCCTTTTGACGGACTCCAGCCCCGCATGGTCGAACGAGCCGCGCAACAGGGCCGCGCAGAGCACCACTTGCAGCGGTATCCGGCAGCGCCGCAGCAGCCCCCACAGGGGGGTCTCCGGGTGGCCGGCGTCGATCCGGCGCAGTGCCCGGTCGGCGAGCCAGACCAGGATGAGCGCGAGCAGGACCGCGCCGCCGATGACGACGACCGGACGCAGGACGTCCTCCAAGGACACGGGACTCCTCCTCCGTGGGGTGCGAGGGGCTGCGGTGTGCTGGTACCCGGTCCCCGTGACCGTAACTGGCAGGATGGGACGAGATCGATCCAACTTCAGGGAAGTGATGTCAGTGCCGGCCGCCTCCGAGTCCCCGACCAGCGGGCTTTCGACGATTGTGCTGTTTCATTCGGTGTGCGGGCTGCGTCCCGCGGTGCACGCGGCGGCGGACCGGCTGCGCGCCGCGGGGCACGAGGTGATCGTCCCCGACCTGTTCGACGGCCGGACCGCCGACTCCGTCCCGGACGGCATTCTCATCAAGGACGAGATCGGCAAGGAGGAACTGCTCAAGCGCGCCATCACGGCCGTTGCGCCCTACTCCGACCGCGGACTGGTCTACGCCGGTTTCTCCTTCGGCGGCTCGGTCGCCCAGAACCTCGCGCTCGGCGACGAGCGGACCCGCGGGCTGCTTCTGCTGCACGGGACCTCGGACATCGCGGAGGGCACCGTCGCCGACGACCTGCCGGTGCAGCTGCATGTCGCCGACCCGGACCCGTACGAGCCGCACGACTGGCTGAACGCCTGGTATCTGCAGATGCGCCGGGCCGGCGCGGACGTCGAGGTCTTCCGCTACGCCGGCGCCGGCCATCTCTTCACCGATCCGGAGCTGCCCGACCACGACGAGGAAGCCGCCGAGAGCGCCTGGAAGGTGGCGCTGGGCTTCCTCGCCGAGCTGTGAGCCGGCAGGCCGGGCGGACCCGGGCGGGCTTCCCCTAGACGAGCGGCTGGTCCGTGCGCTCCACCTGCTGGGTGCCGGACCGGGTCTGGTACGAGCGCAGCAGGGTGCTGGTGGCGTTCGGATCGGTTTTGTCGGAGATGCCGAAATAATCCATCTGTGTCCGCTCGGCGTTGATGTCCATGACCCCGTAGCCGTGCGAGTCCATGTCCAGCCACTTCACATGGCGGTTGGCGGCCTTGATGGCGGCGACCCCGGCCAGGGAGATCGTGTGCGGGGCGACGTGCAGGAAGTCGTCCACGTTGTCGGAGGTGACGGAGGTGACCACGAACTCCGTCGCCACCGCGCGGTCGGCGGGGTAGGTCGCCGCCTGGAGCGGCACCTCGTTGGCCCAGGCCATGTGGATGTCGCCGGTCAGGAACACGGTGTTGTCGATGCCGCGGTTGCTGAGGTGGCCGAGCAGTTCGCGGCGGTCGTCGGTGTAGCCGTCCCACTGGTCGGTGTTGATGGCCAGGCCCTCCTTGGGTATCCCGAGGATCTCGGCGAGCGGGCCCAGCAGCTTCGCGGGGACGGCGCCGAAGGCGACCTGCGAGATCATCACCGAGGTGCCGACCAGCCGCCAGGAGGTGTCCGAGCGTTCGAGTCCGGACTTGAGCCAGTCCAGTTGCGCCCGCCCGGTGATCGTACGGCTCGGGTCGTCGACCGCACCGCTGCCCGTCTTGGCCTGTGCGTCGCGGAACGACCGCAGATCCAGCAGGTGCAGATCGGCGAGGGTGCCGAAGCGCAGCCTGCGGTAGGTGGTGCCGGCGATCGAGGGGCGCACCGGCATCCACTCGAAGTAGGCCTGCTTCGCCGCGGCCATCCGCGCGGACCAGGGGCCCTCGGTCTCCGGGGTGTGGTTGACCGCGCCCCCCTTCCAGGCGTTGTCGGCGAACTCGTGGTCGTCCCACATGGCGATGACCGGGTGCGTGGCGTGCATGGCCATCGCGTCCGGGTCGGTCTTGTGGACGCCGTGCCGGATGCGGTAGTCGGCGAGCGTCAGCAGCTCGTGGGCCGGGGAGTGCGGGCGGACGACGTACTTGAACTCCGGGTACTCGCCGGACTTGTACTCGTAGAGGTAGTCGCCGACATGGAGCACCGCGTCCAGCTCGGTGCGGGCGGCCAGGTGCCGGTAGGGGGAGAAGTAGCCGGACTCCCAGTTGGCGCAGGAGACCACGCCGAAGCGGATGTTGCCCGCCGCGGTGTCGTGGGCGGGGGCGGTACGGGTCCGGCCGACGGGGGAGTGCTGTCCGCCGACGGTGAAGCGGTAGTAGTAGTGGGTGGCCGGGTGCAGGCCGCGGACGTCCGCCTTGACGGTGTGGTCACCGGCGGCGGAGGTGGTCAGGTTCCCCCGGGCGACAACGGACGTGAAGCCCTTGTCGCTCGCCACCTGCCAGCTCACCTCGGTGGCCGGTCCGCGGCCGGAGCCGGGGGTCGCCGACGCGGTCGGCGTCACCCGGGTCCACAGCAGGACGCCGTCCGGGAGCGGGTCTCCGGAGGCGACTCCGTGCTGGAAGAACGAGTCCTGGCCCGGGGCTCCTTGAGCGTGCGCGGTGGCGGCGCCGGCGAACGGCAGAAGGGCGGCGGTGGCGGCTACGGCCGTGACGGCAGTGCGGCGCGAGATCTGGTCATGATCGGTCACGGCCGATCACCTTACTGGCCGGTAAGCGGCGCCGGGAGGGCGAATTCCGGCAACCCCGAGAATTCGCCCGCCCGTTGTCCGAAAGGCGCTCAGTGCGCGCCCGAGGGGTCCTTTTCGCCCTCGCGGATGCCGTTCGCGCCACCTTCGCCCGAGCTGCCGCCCTTGCCCGGGTCCCCTCCCGTTGACCCCTTCGCCGGGCCGAACTCCTTGTCGATCGTCTTCTTGAAGTTGGCCTGGGCCAGCTGGTTGTACTGCGCCTGCGTCATCTGCTGCTGCGGCACCTGGGGAATCACCAGCTTCTTGTCGCCGTGCATGAACGTGGGCGTGGCCTTGACGCCCTTGCGGCCGAACAGCGCGGTCATCTCCATCGCCCAGCGGTCGTAGGTGCCCTTCTTGACCGCCGTGGCGAACGCCTTGTCGTTCTTCAGCTCCGGCACGTCGCCGGCGACCTTGAGCAGTTCGGCGTCCTTGGCGTAGAGGTCCTCGCGCTCGTCCGGGTGGTACTTGGCCGAGTACAGCGCCGACTTGTACTTCAAGAAGGCCTCCGGGCTGACGTTCAGCGCCGCGCCGAGCGCGCTGAGCGCGTTCTTCGAGCCCTCGCCGCCGCCGACACCGTCGATGAAGGCGTACATGGTGAAGCGGACCCGGTACCGGCCGTCCTCGATGTCCTTGGCCAGGACCTTGCCGGTGCTCTGCTCGAAGGCCGCACACGCCGGGCAGCGGACGTCCTCGAAGACCTCCAGGGTCTGCTTGGCGTTCTTGTCGCCTATCAGGATCTCGGTGCCGTTCTTGCCCTGGGTGTGCGCGGGCGTGACGAGCTCGGCCTCCTTGGCGGCCTCCCAGCCCGTGGGCTCGTTGGCCTTCATCACGGCGTAGCCGATGCCGCCGGCCACCGCCAGGACGCCGATCACCGCGCCCGCCGCGGTCAGTTGGCGGCGCAGCTTCTCCTTCTTCTTCTGGCGCTCCCGCTCGGCCCGGATGCGTTCGCGGGCCGCGGTCTTGTTGGCCAGGTTGTTGCGGTTGCTCATGGGTGGTGGGGTCCCCTCAAAGGTCGTGCCGGTTTCTGTGTGCTGGTCAGGCGCCGGCCGGGCGGGGCGGGCCGCGGCGCCGTACGCAGTGCACGAGGAGGGGGAGCGGGCGGGCCGGCGGCAGCGGATGCAGCGGCCGGATCCGCCGGCGGGGCGGGGCGGGGGCGGCGGTGCGCGCCGCGACCGCGGTGCGCAGGGGGCGGAAGGCACCGGCCGCGGCGGCGCGCAGCAGGGCGTCCAGCGCGGCGTCCCCGCGGTGCAGCCAGGCCGCGGCGAGCAGGCCGACCGCGACATGGGCGGCGAGCAGCAGCCAGGGGGCCGCCGCCGGGACGGCCGGCGGCAGCGGCGCGCCCGGATGGGCGGCCGCCCGGGCCAGGGGTGTGCCCCATTCGCCGCCCCGGCACAGCAGTTCGACGCCGACCGAGTGCAGCGGGCCGGTGACCGGGCCGCCGGCCGGTCCGTAACAGGTGTGCTGCCCGGCGGTGAAGACGGTGTCGGCGGCCAGTTCCAGCGGCACCAGGAGCGCGGCGACGGCGCGGAATCCGCGCTCCCGGCCGGTCAGCGCATAGGCCGCGGCGAAGACCGCGGCGCAGATCGCGATGACCGGAGCGGGCGGTAACGGGTGGTGCGAGAGCAGCACATGGGAGGTCGTGGACAGGGCGGTGCACAGCGCGGTGAACAGTGCCGCCCGCAGCGCCCTGAGCTGAACTCCCGGCGCGGCCGCCGGCCGGGCCCCGGGGCGTATTCCCGTCGCCTGCATGACGGGAGTCTGCCATGTGCACGGCACGAGCCCGGGTCAAGATTTGGCATCGGCCGGCGTGCACGGAGCACGCCGGCCGAGAGGCGCGGGACGCGGCCCGGCCGGGGCGGGATTACGAAGGCAGGCCCTGGGTCACTTCTTCAGTGCCTTGTCCACCATGGAGTTGAAGGCGGCCACGCTGGACGGCGCCACCTTGCCCTGCGGGCTGTCCGTGCCCAGCACCGTGTCGTTGAGCTTGATCGTCGGGGTGCTGGTGACGTCCTTGACCGCGCTGAAGGCGTCGGACATCTCCAGCGCCCACCGGTCGTAGGTGCCCGACTTGACGGCCTTCTGGAAGGCCGCGTTGCCCTTGAGCGCCGGGATGGTGTCGGCGACCTTGATCAGGTAGCTGTCGTCGGCGAACTTGTCCGGGCCGGTCTCGTCCGGGTGGAACTCCTTCGAGTACAGCGCGTACTTGTACTTCAAGAAGGCGTCCGGGCTGACGTCGAGGGCGGCGCCCAGGGCGCTCAGCGCGTTCTTGGAGCCGGTGCCCTTGAGGTTGGCGTCGAGGAACGTGCCCAGGTGGTAGGACGCCTTGTACTTGCCGTCCTTGATGTCCTTCTCGACGGTGGCCCCGGCGGCCTGCTCGAAGCCCGCGCAGCCGGGGCAGCGCGGGTCCTCGAAGAGGTCCAGGGTGTTCTTGGCGTCCTTCTTGCCGACGACGACCGTGGTGCCGTTCTTGCCGCTGGTGTGCTGGGGCTTGGTCAGCGGGGCCTTCGCGGCCTTCGCCCAGTCGGTGCTGTCCCCGGCGGCGGAGCCGCTGCCGCCGTCCATGGAGGAGACCGCCACCCCGATACCGCCGGCGATCGCCAGGACGCCGACGATCGCACCGCCGACGATCAGCTGCCGGCGGATCTTGTCCTTCTTCGCCTGCCGCTCACGCTCGGCGCGCAGCCGCTCGCGGGCTGCCTGCTTGTTGGCCTGGTTGTTGCGGTTGCTCATGACTGTTCCTGCTCTGTGAAGATCCGTGAGACGGGAGATGCGTGCGGTCGAAGGCGTACGCACCCGGCGCGGGCGTACGCGGGCCGCGCGGCCGAAGGCCTACGCAGCCAGTGCGCAGGGCGGTCCACGGCGCACGACGCAGTGCACGAGCAGGGGAACGGCGCGGGCGGGGCGCCCGGGCCGTACGGGGGCGGGCACCGGGCGGCGCGGGGCGGCGCCGGCGACGATGACCGCGACGGCGATCAGCAGCGGGCGGAAGGCGAAGCCCGCCACCGCGCCCAGCAACTGGTGCAGCGCTCGCTCGCCGCGGCGCAGCCAGCCCGCCGCCAGCAGTCCGGTGCACACATGCGCCGCGAGCAGGACGAGCCAGGTGACCACGGGCGCGGAGTCCTGCGGGGACAGCCGCGCCAGCGGTGCGCCGACGGGGTCGCCACCGCACAGCAGATCCACGCCCAGTGAGCGCAGCGGGCCGGCGACCGGACCGCCGGCCTCTCCGTAACAGGTGTGCTGCCCCAGGCTGAAGGCCAGATCGGCGGCCAGCTCCAGCGGGACCAGCAGCGACGCGATCCGCCAGAAGCCGCGCTCCCGGCCGGCCAGCGCATAGGCGAGGGCGAACACGGCGGCACTGAGCGCGGCGACCAGGCTCAGCGGCAGCGGCATACGGGACAGCAGGACATGCGACCCCGCGGAGAGCGTCACGCACAGCGCCGTGAAAAGCGCTGCGCGCAGTGCCCGCAGGGGTGCCGCCGAGATGTCCATTGCAGCCGAGTGTGCCATGGGCCGGGGTAAGCGGCGGCTAAGGGGGTCCGAAGCCGTACGCACCGGTGCATACGGTGCGTACGGTGCGTACGGCATGCGCCGGCCCCGGCCTCCCGGCCCGCTCCGCCCTACAGACCCGGGATCCGCCCGTTGCGGAAGAGGTCCACGAAGATCTGGTGGTCACGGCGGGCGCGGGCGCCGTAGGAGTGCGCGAAGTCGACCAGCAGCGAGGCGAAGCCGTCCTCGTCGGCGGCGATGGCCGCGTCGATGGCCCGCTCCGTCGAGAACGGCACCAGCGAGTGGCCGCTCTCGTCGTCCGCGGCGGCGTGCATGGTCGCGGTGGCCCGGCCCAGGTCGGCCACCACCGCCGCGATCTCCTCCGGGTCGTCGATGTCCGACCAGTCCAGGTCGACCGCGTACGGCGAGATCTCGGCGACCAGCTGGCCCGCGCCGTCCAGTTCGGTCCAGCCCAGCCACGGGTCGGCGTGGTCCTGCAGGGCGCGCTGCGAGATCACCGTGCGGTGGCCCTCGTGCTGGAAGTAGCCGCGGACCGCGGGGTCGGTGACGTGCCGGGAGACGGCCGGGGTCTGCGCCTGCTTCATGTAGATCACCACATCGTTCTCCAGGGCGTCGCTGTTGCCCTCGAGCAGGATGTTGTACGACGGCAGGCCGGCCGAGCCGATACCGATGCCACGGCGGCCCACCACGTCCTTGACGCGGTAGGAGTCCGGGCGGTCCAGGCTCGACTCCGGCAGCGTCTCCAGATAGCCGTCGAAGGCGGCGAGGACCTTGTAGCGGGTCGCCGCGTCCAGTTCGACGCTGCCGCCGCCCGCCGAGAAACGGCGCTCGAAGTCGCGGATCTCCGTCATCGAGTCCAGCAGTCCGAACCGGGTCAGCGAGCGGGCCATGCGCAGCGCGCCCAGCAGCGGTCCCTCGGCGGTGTCCAGGGTGAAGGGCGGCAGCTCGTCCCGGTCGGAGCTCTTCGTCCCCGAGGCCAGCGCGTGGATGCGCTCCCGGTAGGCGGCGGCGTAGGTGCGCACCAGGTCGGTGATCTGCTTGTCGCTGAGCGCCTTGGCGTAGCCGATCAGCGCGACCGAGGCGGCGAACCGCTTGAGGTCCCAGGTGAACGGCCCGACGTACGCCTCGTCGAAGTCGTTGACGTTGAAGATCAGCCGGCCCGTGGAGTCCATGTACGTGCCGAAGTTCTCGGCGTGCAGATCCCCGTGGATCCACACCCGGCCGGTCTGCTCGTCCAGATACGGGCCGCCGTCCGTGCCGCCCCCGTCCCGCGCGGCCTCCAGGTCCCGGTAGAACAGACAGGCCGTGCCCCGGTAGAAGGCGAAGGCGGAGGCGGCCATCTTCCGGAATTTCACACGGAAGGCTGCGGGGTCGGCGGCGAGCAGTTCCCCGAAGGCGGTGTCGAAGACGGCGAGGATTTCCTCGCCGCGCTGCTCGGCGTCCTGCGCCGGGGCGTGCTGGGACGGCATCGCTGGGTGCCTCCTGAGGTGCGGAAGGGGTACGGAGAGCCGTGGCGGAGCCCGTCGCGGATCTGCCACTGACAACGCGCGAGGCTACTCGTCGGTGCCCGCCGATTGTCAGTGGGGAGTCGTAGACTTCGAGACCGTCTCACTCATCCGTCGCCGACCGTGCACCGGTCGTCCGGCCACCGTCCCCCGCCGAGGCGCTTCGCGCCGTTTCGTACTTTTGGAGGTCCCCCGCCGTGGCAGCCTCGTCCAGGCCCCCCTTCACGCACCTGCATGTCCACACCCAGTACTCACTGCTGGACGGTGCGGCGCGGCTGTCGGACATGTTCAAGGCGTGCAACGAGATGGACATGACGCATATCGCCATGTCCGACCACGGCAACCTCCACGGCGCGTACGACTTCTTCCACTCGGCGCAGAAGGCCGGGGTGACGCCGATCATCGGCATCGAGGCGTATGTGGCGCCGGAGTCGCGGCGGCTCAAGCGCAAGGTGCAGTGGGGCCAGCCGCACCAGAAGCGCGACGACGTCTCCGGTTCCGGTGGTTACACGCACAAGACGATCTGGGCGGCGAACAAGACCGGTCTGCACAACCTCTTCCGGCTGTCCTCGGACGCGTACGCCGAGGGCTGGCTGCAGAAGTGGCCGCGGATGGACAAGGAGACCATCGCCCAGTGGTCCGAGGGCCTGATCGCCTCCACCGGCTGCCCCTCCGGTGAGCTGCAGACCCGGCTGCGCCTGGGCCAGTACGACGAGGCGCGCAAGGCCGCGGGCGAGTATCAGGACATCTTCGGCAAGGACCGTTATTTCCTGGAGCTGATGGACCACGGCATCGAGATCGAGCGCCGGGTCCGCGACGACCTGCTGAAGATCGGCAAAGAGCTCGGCATCCCGCCGCTGGTCACCAACGACTCGCACTACACCTACGCGCACGAGTCCACCGCGCACGACGCGCTGCTGTGCATCCAGACCGGCAAGAACCTCTCCGACCCGGACCGCTTCCGCTTCGACGGCACCGGCTACTACCTCAAGTCCACCGAGGAGATGTACGCCATCGACTCCTCGGACGCCTGGCAGGAGGGCTGCGCCAACACCCGCCTGATCGCCGACCAGATCGACGTCTCCGGGATGTTCGAGAAGCGCGACCTGATGCCGAAGTTCGACATCCCGGAGGGCTTCACGGAGGTCACCTGGTTCCAGGAGGAGGTCCGGGCCGGCATGCAGCGCCGCTTCCCGGGCGGTGTCCCCGAGGACCGGCAGAAGCAGGCCGAGTACGAGATGGACATCATCATCCAGATGGGGTTCCCCGGCTACTTCCTCGTCGTCGCCGACTTCATCATGTGGGCCAAGAACAACGGCATCGCCGTCGGCCCGGGACGTGGCTCCGCGGCCGGTTCGATCGTGGCGTACGCCATGGGCATCACCGACCTCGACCCGATCACGCACGGGCTGATCTTCGAGCGGTTCCTCAACCCCGAGCGTGTCTCCATGCCCGATGTCGACATCGACTTCGACGAGCGCAGGCGCGTCGAAGTCATCCGGTACGTCACGGAAAAGTACGGCGCCGACAAGGTCGCCATGATCGGCACCTACGGCAAGATCAAGGCCAAGAACGCCATCAAGGACTCCGCGCGCGTCCTGGGCTATCCGTACGCCATGGGCGACCGCCTCACCAAGGCCATGCCCGCCGACGTCCTCGGCAAGGGCATCGACCTCAACGGCATCACCGACCCCCAGCACCCGCGCTACAGCGAGGCGGGCGAGATCCGGGGGATGTACGAGAACGAACCGGACGTGAAGAAGGTCATCGACACCGCCAAGGGCGTCGAGGGCCTGGTCCGGCAGATGGGTGTGCACGCGGCCGGCGTGATCATGTCCAGCGAGCCCATCGTCGACCACGCCCCGGTCTGGGTCCGGCACACCGACAACGTCACCATCACGCAGTGGGACTACCCCCAGTGCGAGTCGCTGGGCCTGCTCAAGATGGACTTCCTGGGCCTGCGCAACCTCACCATCATGGACGACGCCGTCAAGATGGTGCGGAAGAACAAGGGCGTCGAGCTGGAGATGCTCACCGTCCCGCTGGACGACCCCAAGACCTACGAAATGCTCTGCCGCGGTGACACCCTCGGCGTCTTCCAGTTCGACGGCGGTCCGATGCGTTCGCTGCTGCGGCTGATGAAGCCCGACAACTTCGAGGACATTTCCGCCGTCTCGGCGCTGTACCGTCCCGGCCCGATGGGCATGGACTCGCACACCAACTACGCGCTGCGCAAGAACGGCCTCCAGGAGATCACCCCGATCCACCCGGAGCTGGAGGAGCCCCTCAAGGAGGTCCTGGGCCTGACCCACGGCCTGATCGTCTACCAGGAGCAGGTGCAGAAGGCCGCTCAGATCATCGCCGGGTACTCCCTCGGCGAGGCCGACATCCTCCGCCGCGTCATGGGCAAGAAGAAGCCCGAGGAACTGGCGAAGAACTTCGTCCTCTTCCAGGAGGGCGCGCGGAAGAACGGCTTCTCCGACCAGGCCATCCAGGCCCTGTGGGACGTCCTGGTCCCCTTCGCCGGCTACGCCTTCAACAAGGCGCACTCCTCCGCGTACGGCCTGGTCACCTACTGGACCGCCTACCTCAAGGCCAACTACCCGGCCGAGTACATGTCCGCGCTGCTGACCTCCGTGCGCGATGACAAGGACAAGTCGGCGGTCTATCTGAACGAGTGCCGGCGCATGGGCATCAAGGTGCTGCCGCCGAACGTCAACGAGTCCGAGGCCAACTTCGCCGCCCAGGGTGACGATGTGATCCTCTTCGGCCTCACCGCGGTCCGTAACGTCGGCCAGAACGTCGTCGACTCGATCATCCGCAGCCGCAAGGCGAAGGGGAAGTACCTCTCCTTCCCTGACTACCTCGACAAGGTCGACGCGGTCGTCTGCAACAAGCGCACCACCGAATCACTGATCAAGGCCGGCGCCTTCGACGAGATGGGCCACACCCGCAAGGGCCTGATGGCGCACTACGAACCGATGATCGACAACGTCGTCCAGGTCAAGCGCAAGGAGGCCGAGGGGCAGTTCGACCTCTTCGGCGGCATGGGTGACGACAGCGCGGACGAGGGCCCCGGCTTCGGCCTGGACGTGGAGTTCTCGGACATCGAGTGGGACAAGACCTATCTCCTGGCCCAGGAGCGGGAGATGCTCGGTCTCTACGTCTCCGACCACCCGCTCTTCGGCCTGGAACACGTGCTGTCCGACAAGGCGGACGCCGCCATCGCCCAGCTGACCGGCGGCGACTACTCCGACGGTTCGATCGTCACCATCGGCGGCATCATCTCCGGCCTGCAGCGCAAGATGACCAAGCAGGGCAACGCCTGGGCGATCGCCACCGTCGAGGACCTGGCCGGCTCCATCGACTGCATGTTCTTCCCGGCGACCTACCAGCTGGTGTCCACCCAACTCGTCGAGGACACCGTGGTCTTCGTCAAGGGCCGCCTCGACAAGCGGGAGGACATCCCGCGGCTGGTGGCCATGGAGATGATGGTCCCCGACCTCTCGGAGGCCGGCACCAACGCCCCCGTGACGATCACCATTCCGACCGTCAAGGTCACCCCGCCGATGGTCGAGAAGCTGGGCGAGGTGCTCAGCAGCCACCGCGGCTCCACGGAGGTGCGGATCAAACTGCAGGGGGCTCGTAAGACGACCGTGCTCCGGCTGGACCGGCACCGGGTCACGCCCGACCCGTCGCTGTTCGGCGATCTCAAGGTGCTGCTCGGCCCGTCCTGCCTGGCGGGCTGACCGCCGGCCGCCGGCCGTCAGGCGCCGTGAGGCAGCCGGGCCCGTGAGGCAGCCGGGCCCTTGAGGCAGCCGGGACCTTGACGGCAGGCCCTACCCCGAGGGGCGCGCCCGTAGTGGACGCGCCCCTCAACCTCTGTACCGCGTGGATCAGTTGAGATCAGTTGTGACCGAAGCGCCGCTGGTGCTTACGTGCAACATCCGCCGGGCTGCCCTGCGCCTGCGACCGCGACTGGGACTGTGCCTCCAGGCTCGACTTCTGGGCTTCCTGCTGGCCGCGCTCGGCCGCGGATGCCGTCTTCTGCTGCTGACTGCGGTCCTGCTTCTTGTCCTTGGCCATGATCGTGCCTCCTGAGGGGGGAATCTGGGATCGGGGCCGGAACCAGACTTACACGCCGGACAGAGCGCTGCATTTCGGGCAATTACCCTGTGCTAACGGGTTGATCACACGCTGTATTCAAGATTCTCGCCGAATCCGCCACGCCGAAGATCGAGTTCGGGCAGTTAACGCCCGCACGGTCGGGCAGACTCGAAGGACAACCGAAGAAAACTCGTGCCACGGGCCGAGCCGGGGGGCGACCGGACATCAGCACCTCAGGGAAGAGGGTGGATCGTGGATCGCTGTGTCGTCCTGGTGGACGCCGGGTATTTGCTCGGCGCCGCGGCGAGCCTGCTCGCCGGAGAGCCCGCCCGTTCCCGGATCACGGTGGATCACGCCGCCCTCATCCAGGGACTGCGCCAGCGCGCCGAGGCGGACACCGAACGCCCGCTGCTGCGGATCTACTGGTTCGACGGCGCCCCCGACCGCGTACCGCAACCCGAGCACCGCCGGCTGCGGGTCATGCCCCGGGTCACCGTCCGGCTGGGCGCCCTGACCCGCAGTGACGGGCGCTGGGCACAGAAGGGCGTGGACGCCGCGATGCACGCCGAGCTGACCGAACTCGCCCGTAACCGCGCCTGCTCCGACATCGTCCTGGTCACCGGCGACGGCGACCTCCTGCCCGGCCTGATGTCCGCCAAGGAGCACGGTGTCGCGGTGCACCTGTGGGCCGTCCAGGCCGCGGACGGGGACTACAACCAGTCCGAGGACCTGGTCGCCGAGGCCGACGAGCGGCGGGTGCTGGACCGGACCTGGATCACCCGGGCGGTCCGCGCCAAGGAACTGGGCGGCCCCTGCGCCCCGCCGCCGGTGCCGCGCCCCGAGATCGCGGCGATCCTCTCCGCCCCGCTGCCCGAGTCCGCGGTCGCGGCCGCGGCGGCCGCGGCAGCCGCCGCCTCCGGCCCGGAGGCCGCCGAGCACGCCCACGAGCACAGCGGTGCCAACGGCGTCTCCCGGCCGCCGGCCGGTACCGCCGGAGCCCCGGCCGCCGCGGATGATCCCGGGGCCGCGGGCTCCCGGGGCGTCCCCACCCCCAAGGACCTGGCCGGGCTCGGCCGGGCCCACGCCGCCGGCCAGGGACCCGCGGGCCCGGGCGGCTCCGCCCCGCAGGCGCCCGCGGCCGGTGCCACCCTGCGCTGGTCGTCCGACAAGGGCTGGGTCGAGCGCGGCGGCCCGGTCGGTGAACCCTCCGAGACCGCGGCCCTGCCCACCCTCGCCCAGCTCACCAGCGCCGAGCAGCGCTGGGCCGACCGCGAGGAGGACATCACCGCCGTCAGCGGCGACCCCTTCGAGGTCGGCCAGGTCTTCGCCCGCCGCTGGACCGACCGGCTCTCCGACACCACCCACCTCCAGCAGCTGTCGACGGAGTACCCGCGCATCCCGCACCGCATCGACGGTGAACTGCTGCGCTACGCCGCCCGGTTCGGGCTGCTGGCCCACAAGGACGACCAGATCGACGAGCACGACCGCTATGCGATCCGGGCCGGATTCTGGCGCGAGGTCGATCTGCGGACGGCTGCCGAGCACGCTCCGGCCGGGGACTGACCGGCCCGGGAGCCCCGGTCCGGCCCGCCCGCCGGAGCCCCGCGGCCCGGAGGCGGGCCGGGGACGCGTACCCTCATAGCTCGTGAGGACGGGCGCAAAACAGGTGGAGCGCGGGGTGCCGGTGTGCGCCGTGCGGGACCTGGTCAAGACGTACCCCGCGATGCGCGGGCGCCGCGGGGCGGCACGGCCGTCCGCCGTACGCGCCAACGACGGCATCACCCTGGACGTGCACCGCGGCGAGATCTTCGGGCTGCTCGGCCCCAACGGAGCCGGCAAGTCCACCCTGGTCCGCCAGCTGACCGGACTGCTGCGCCCGGACTCCGGCAGCATCTCCGTACTGGGCCACGACCTGGTGCGTCACCCGGAGCGGGCCTCCCGGCTGCTGGGCTACCTGGGGCAGGAGTCGACCGCCCTGGACGAGATGACCGTCGCGCTGGCGGTGGAGACCACCGGCCGGCTGCGCGGCCTCGGTGCCCGTGAGGCGCGCGCCGAGCGGGACGACGTGATCGGCGAGCTGGGGCTCGCCGACCTCACCGGAAGGGCGCTGAAGAAGCTGTCCGGCGGGCAGCGGCGGCTGGCCTGCCTGGCCACCGCGCTGATCGGCGAGCGGCCGCTGCTGGTGCTGGACGAGCCGACCACCGGGATGGACCCGGTCGCGCGGCGTGCCGTGTGGGCCGCGGTGGACCGGCGCCGGGCCGAGCGCGGCGCCACGGTGGTGCTGGTGACCCACAACGTCCTGGAGGCCGAGAGCGTGCTCGACCGGGTCGCGGTGATCGACCGGGGCCGGGTCATCGCCTGCGACACGCCCGGCGGGCTCAAGGAAATGGTGAGCGACGAGGTCCGGCTGGAGCTGGTGTGGCGCGACCGCCCGCCGCTGGAGGTGCCCGAGGTCGCCGCCCTCGAAGCGTCCGCGCACACCTCGGGACGCCGCTGGACCCTGCGCCTGCCCGCCGACCGGGCCCGGTCCGCCGTCGCCGCGGTCACCGCGGGCCCCGCCTTCGCGGCCCTGGACGATTTCACGCTGGCCACGCCCAGCCTGGAGGATGTGTACCTCGCCCTGGGGGGCCGGGCGGAGGGACTGGTCAAGGCGTGACGGGCGTGAACGGGGAGCGGTGCGGCGGACGTATGGAGTACCACAGGGGCGGCGAGGAAGGCTTGGTGGCGGCGTGAGTGTGGTTCCCGTGCGGGCGGCGGCCGGGGCGGTCCCGGAAGCCGGGGCACGGCCCGGGGAGGCCGCCGCGCCGTTGGCGCCGCGCGCCCGCCTGGTGCCCGCGCTGGCGGCCGTCTACCGTGCCCAGCTCTCCCGGGCCCGGGTCGCACGGATCCCGCTGCTGTTCGTCGCCACCTTCCAGTCCATCGGGATCATGGTCCTGCTGCGCGGGGTGGTCGACGGCGGGGACGCGGCCCGTTCCGTGGTGTCCGGCTCCAGCGTGCTGGTCGTCGCCTTCGTGGCGCTCAACCTCCTCGCCCAGTACTTCGGCCAGCTGCGGGCCGGCGGCGGGCTCGACCACTACGCGACGCTGCCGGTGCCGCCGGCCGCCGTGGTGCTCGGCGCCGCCGGCGCGTACGCCTCGTTCACCGTGCCGGGGACGGTGGTCACCGCGGTCACCGGCTGTGTGCTCTTCCAGCTGCCGATGGCCCACCTGTGGGTGCTGGCCGCCGTGCTCCCGCTCGCCGGGGCGGCGCTGGCCGGTCTCGGCGCGGCCCTCGGCCTGCTCGCACCCCGCCCCGAACTCGCCACGCTCTGCGGCCAGTTGGGCATGTCGGCGGCGCTGCTGCTGGGTGTCCTGCCGGCCGAGCGGATGCCCGAGGTGATCGGCTGGGCCCGCGATCTGCTGCCCTCGACCTACGGGGTGGAGGCGCTGGCACGCAGCTTCGACCCGCATCCCGACTGGGTCGCGGTCGGCGTGGACCTGGGCGTCTGCGCGGCCGTCGGGGTGCTCTCGCTGGCCGTCGCCACCTGGGCGTACCGCCGGGCGGCGGCCCGATGACGGGCGCCACCACACCGAACGGCCGTCCTGCTTCCGGTCCCACCGGCCCCACCTGGCACGATGACGGGGTGACCGCACCGCTGACGCCCCCCGACAACCAACCGCCCGACGAGCCGCAGCACCCCGATGCCGCGCCCGTCGCCGACCACGGCGGCCCGGTCGGCCCCGAGCTGGCCCGTGAGCTGCGCGAGGGCGCACTGATCGCGCTCGTGGTCGCGGTGACCGGTGTGCTGCTCGGCCTGCTGTGGAACTGGCTCGCGCCGCACATCCCGCTGATCGCGGACACCCGCAACGTCTACCTCAAGAACACCGAGGGCGAAGAGGCGATCGGCGCGGACGGCACCTTCGTCCTGCTGTCCCTCGGCTTCGGCCTGCTCACCACCGCCGCGGTCTTCCTCTTCCGCCGGCGTGGCGGGATTCCGCTGGTCGTGGCGCTGGTCGTGGGCGGACTGCTCGGCGCGGTGCTGGGCTGGGTGACGGGCATGTGGCTGGGCCCCACCCCGGAGGTGGCCGAGCACGCCAAGCAGGTCGGCCCCGGGGTGGCCTTCAGCGGCCCGCTGCGGCTGCAGGCCAAGGGCGCGCTGCTGGCCTGGCCGATCGCCGCGATGCTCACCCAGCTCGCGCTGACCGGGCTGTTCGGGCCGCGCGACCCGGAGCCGGAGGCGTCGCACTGGCCCGGAGAGCAGCACGGGGACCACGGCGACGACCACGAAGACCATCACGGCGGCGACGACCGCGGCGAGGACCGCGGCGACCACCGTGACGCTCACGGGGACCACCCCGGACAGCAGCCGCCCACCGCCGGCTGACCTGCGCGGATCTCCGGGGCGGCCGTCCCCCCGGCCGCCCCGCCGTGCGTTCGTGCCGTCCGCGGTGCCGTCAGTCGCGGCGCCGTCAATCGCGGTGCCGTCAGCCGCGGTGCCGTCAGTCGCGGGCGATCGGCGCGAGGCGCGCCCCCGTGAGCGCCACCAGGTCCGCCGGCGCCAGCTCGACCTCCAGCCCCCGCCGCCCCGCCGAGACACAGACCGTCGGCCGGCCCTCGGCCGAGGAGTCCACGACCGTGGGCAGCCGCTTGCGCTGTCCCAGCGGGGAGATCCCGCCCCGGACGTAGCCGGTGCTGCGTTCGGCCGCCGCCGGGTCGGCCATCGTGGCCCGTTTGCCGCCCACCGCGGCCGCCAGCGCCTTGAGGTCCAACGACCCCGACACCGGGACCACGGCCACCGTCAACGCGCCGTCGACGTCCGCCAGCAGCGTCTTGAACACCTGGTCGGGCGCGACACCGAGAGCCCGGGCGGCCTCCTCGCCGTACGACGGGGCGGCCGGGTCGTGCTCGTAGGAGTGCGTGGTGAAGGGGACGCCAGCCGTGGTGAGGGCGACCGTGGCAGGGGTGCCGACGGACTTCCTGGACTTCTTCGCCACCGTCTTCGTGCCTCGCGTCGGTCGGACCCGCCCTGCGGTGCCGGCGGGTCGTTCAGTTGGGACTGGTCGGCTGCCGGGTCAGATCCACGGCCGGCAGCGACGGGAGCTTACCGAGCAGCGCCGACTCCTGGCGAAGGAGTTTCAGCTCCTGCCCCAGCCGGGACGCGGTGTCCGGCGCCTCCAGCAGCCGCTGCTTGGCGGGGACGTCCAGCACGGCCGCCGCGGCGACGAGATAGGACAGCACCGAGGGATCGGCGGGCAGGTCCTGCCCGCTCGACAGGGTCCGCTCGTTCGCCCAGGCCAGCCGCTTCTGGTAGGTCCGGAAGGCCCGTACGACGCCCGAGGCGAGCGCGCCCGCGCCCTCTCCCTCGCCGTCCTCCAGCTCCTCCAGCTCGCCGGTCAGATACGGCCCCGAGGCGTCCACCGACCGCAGCCGGAAGCGGGTGGTGCCGGTGGCGAGGACCTCGTAGCCGGTGTCGTCGTCGGAGGACTTCTCCCGGATGGTCGCCGCGTCGGCGATACAGCCCACGGAGTGGAACGCCTGCATCGGGTCGTCGCCGAAGCCCGCCGCGGGGCCGTCCGCGGACGGCAGGGTGGCATCGTCCGGCATGCCCTGCGCGGTGGGGGCGACCTCGCGGCCGTCCCGGATCGCGATCACGGCGAAGCGGCGGTCGTCCTCGGACACCGCGCTCAGATCACGCATCATCGCCCGGTACCGCGCCTCGAAGACGTTCAGCGGGAGCACGAGTCCCGGGAACAGCACCGAGTTCAGCGGGAAGAGCGGTAGGCGCAGGGAGGTCACAGCCGGTAAGCCTAGACGCTGCGCTTGGCTGTGCTCCCATGTGGTCGGGGATTCCGTGGTGGCCGGTTCGCTGCGCTTTGCCTCGGGCCCATGTTTTTGGCTTTCCCGCCGTTGCGCCGCTCCGCTGCGCTGTGCCTCGGGCCGGCGTTCGCGGCTCTCCCGCCGTTGCGCCTGCGGCGGGCGGGTCCGCCGAGCGGGGCTGCCGGGTGCGGGGCTGCCGGGGTGCGTCACCTCCCGGGGCGGGTGGGGAAAGGCTCGTGGTGGGTGCGTGTGGGGGGGGCGGCGCACGTGGCACGGCCAGGCAGTCACTGCCTCCGCAGCAGCCGCGACGCGCCCGCCGCGACCGTCGTGGCGAGCACCCAGCCCGCCAGGATCAGGAGGGCGGCCGCCCACTGCGCGCCGCCGCCCGGCTTCCAGGCGGCACCCTGATTGAGGTCGATCACCGGCAGCAGCAGGTCCAGGGCGTAGAGGTACGGATTCCACGGCGGCGCCTCGCCCGCCTTGAGGGGCGGCGGCGGGTACGTCGAGAAGTAGAGCGTGCCGATGGCCCACAGGATGGCCATCCACACCGCGGCCCGCCCCGGGCGGTAGCCGTAGGCCACCGTCCAGTCCTGCAGGAACCCCCAGGTCTTGGCCGCCAGCGGCAGCGTCTCGCGGCGCCGCCGCTGTTTGGCCAGCAGCACTTCGCGGGCGTCCGCGTCCTCGCCGGTGGTGCGCAGCGAGGCGGCAAGCATCTCGTACGGCTCGGGCGCGTACTCCGGGGTCGCCGCGGCCACCCACTGCAGCCGCAGCGCCAGCGGGAAGGGGCCGCGCGGGATCAGCGTCTCGTAGGCGAAGCCGGCCATCCACAGCCCGCCGAGCCCCGGCCAGCTCGCCGACTTGTCGATGAGGTTGACGACCCGGGCACCGGAGAGGATCACCCGGCCGCGCTGCGGCCGGTCGCACAGGAAGCGCAGCTCGGGCGTCTGGATGCGGCGCAGCGACAGCTCCTGGTCGGACTCCATGATGAACCGGGCGTGCTCGAAGTCGACCGCGTCGCCGAACCGCCCGTCGTCCAGCCGCATCCCGCCCTCGCACTCGAAGCGCTGCATCCGGGTGCCGCGCGAGGGGGTGTGGGCGATGCCGTACGGGGGAGTGGCGCTGCTGGAGAACGGGGAGTTGGCCAGGCCCGCGGCGGTGAGATAGAGGGTGCGCTCGACGGTCAGCTGCGGGGCGTTCAGCGCCCGCCGGCCGAAGGGGTTGCTCAGCCGGCTGCCGCGCAGGCTCAGCGACACGCCGATGGTGGCGCCGCGCAGCGACAGCTCCCCGTAGGACTCCATCATCTCGGCCTGCAGATCCTGGGCGACGGTCATCCCGTCCGCCGTGATGGACCGGCCCTGCCGGTCCTTGTGCACCACGGTCTGGTTGAGCATCAGGTCCGTGCCGATGTGCGCGTCGGTGAGCCGGACGCCGGAGTGCACCACACAGCGCGGCAGATGGAGATCGCCCTCGGTGTGCAGCCGGGCCGCCTCCAGCCGGGGTATCGCGCAGTTCACCAGCCGCAGTGTGGTGAACCGGCTCTCCGGCAGCACCACCTCGGCCTCGAAGCGGCAGTCCCGCAGCTCCACGAATGGCTTGATCGTGCCGCCCGCAAGGTCGAGAGTGTCCGTGATGTACGCGCCGGTGAGCTGGAGCGCGGAGACCCGGCCCGGTTGCGGGGGCGGCCCGTCGAGCAGCAGTAACGCCACGACCCTGGCCCGCACCCGGCGCTCCGGGCCCCACAGATGCTGCCCGTGCGGATCGTCGCGCGCCGGGTCGCCGATGTGCAGATCGCAGGTGCTGCCGTTGCGGAAGGCCTGCCACATGCTCCATTCCGCCGATGTCAGCTGAAGGTCGGCGGGCGCGTCGCCGTCCCCGGGCTCGGTCACAGTGGATCCCCCTTGCTCTCCCGTGGTGTGTCGCCACCTGTTCGGACGCATGGCGTGCACCGGTCGTGCCGCGTCCCACAGGCGTCCCCCGTACGCCGTCACGTGGCCCTTGCCCGCCCCGTGACTGCTTGAACACGCGTGGTCAGGGCCAACTCCGGTCAACTTCCGCGGGCCCGGTCACGGGGTGTCCGGAGCGTGTGCCGCTGTGTATCACTGAGTGATACGGCCGCTCGGGCCCAGGAGCGGGTCTGAGACACTGGGAGGGTGATCTCCCGAATCGATCTGCGCGGTGACGCCCTCCCCGAGGGCGGCGCCCTGCGCGACCTGCTGCCCCGTGCCGAGTTCGACGTGGAAGCCGCCCTGGAGAAGGTGCGGCCCATCTGCGAGGACGTACGCCATCGCGGCACCGCGGCGCTGATCGATTACGCGCGGCGGTTCGACGGCGTCGAGATCGAGCGTGTGCGGGTGCCCGCCGAGGCACTGCGCGACGCCCTCGACGCGCTGGACCCGGCCGTGCGCGCCGCCCTGGAGGAGTCCATCCGGCGCGCCCGGATCGTCCACCGCGAGCAGCGCCGCACCGACGTCACGACCAAGGTCGTCCCCGGTGGCACGGTCACCGAACGCTGGGTCCCCGTCGAGCGGGTGGGCCTCTACGTCCCCGGCGGCCTCGCGGTCTACCCGTCGTCCGTCGTCATGAACGTCGTCCCCGCGCAGGAGGCCGGTGTCACGGGCATCGCCGTCACCTCCCCGCCGCAGAAGGAGTTCGGCGGCCGGCCGCACCCGACCATCCTCGCCGCCTGCGCCCTGCTCGGCGTCGACGAGGTCTACGCCGCCGGCGGTGCCCAGGCCATCGCGATGTTCGCGTACGGCACCGAGGAGTGCCTGCCGGTCAACCTCGTCACCGGCCCCGGCAATATCTTCGTCGCCTCCGCCAAGCGCCTCCTCAAGGGCCGGATCGGCATCGACGCCGAGGCCGGGCCCACCGAGATCGCGGTGCTCGCGGACGCCACCGCCGACCCCGAGCACGTCGCCGCCGACCTGATCAGCCAGGCCGAGCACGACACCCTCGCCGCCGCCGTCCTGGTCACCGACTCCACCGAGCTCGCCGACGCCGTCGAGGACGCACTCAAGCAGCAGGTCGCGGCCACCAAGCACATCGAGCGGATCACCGAGGCGCTGGCCGGCCGGCAGTCCGCCGTCGTCCTCGTCGACGGCATCGACGAAGGCCTCAGGGTCGTGGACGCCTACGGCGCCGAACACCTGGAGATCCAGACCGCCGACGCCTCCGCCGTCGCCGCCCGGGTCCGCAACGCCGGCGCGGTCTTCGTCGGCCCCTGGGCCCCGGTCTCGCTCGGCGACTACTGCGCCGGCTCCAACCACGTCCTGCCCACCGGCGGCTGCGCCTGCCACTCCTCCGGCCTGTCCGTGCAGTCCTTCCTGCGCGGCATCCATGTCGTGGACTACTCGCGCGACGCGCTGGCCGAGGTCGCCCACCATGTGGTGACCCTCGCCGAGGCCGAAGACCTCCCGGCCCACGGCGCCGCGCTGAAGGCCAGGTTCGAATGGAAGGTCCCGCAGAGCAAGTGAGCAGGCACGTGACCAGGATCGACGATCTCCCCATCCGGGACGAGCTGCGCGGCAAGTCCCCCTACGGCGCACCGCAGCTGGACGTCCCGGTGCGTCTGAACACCAACGAGAACCCCTACCCGCTGCCCGAGCCGCTGATCGAGCGGATCGCCGAGCGGGTGACCGAGGCCGCCCGCCGGCTCAACCGCTACCCCGACCGGGACGCGGTCGAGCTGCGCACCGAGCTGGCCCGCTATCTCACCCGCACCGGCGGCCACGAGGTCGGGGCGGACCAGGTCTGGGCCGCCAACGGCTCCAACGAGGTCATCCAGCAGCTGCTGCAGACCTTCGGCGGCCCCGGCCGCAGCGCCCTCGGCTTCGAGCCGTCGTACTCCATGCACGGGCTGATCTCCCGCGGCACGGGCACCGGCTGGATCTCCGGCCCGCGCAATGACGACTTCACCATCGACGTCGAGGCGGCCCGGGCGGTCATCGCCGAACAGCGGCCCGATGTCGTCTTCATCTGCTCGCCGAACAACCCGACCGGCACCGCCGTCGGGGAAGCGACGGTGCTCGCGCTGTACGAGGCGGCGCAGGCGGCCCGGGCCGACGGGGCCGGCGCCCTGGTGGTGGTCGACGAGGCCTACGGCGAGTTCAGCCACCGGCCCTCGCTGCTGCCGCTGATCGAGGGCCGGCCGAATCTGGTGGTCTCCCGGACCATGTCCAAGGCCTTCGGCGCCGCCGGACTGCGGCTGGGCTACCTCGCCGCCGACCCCGCCGTGGTCGACGCGGTGCAGCTGGTCCGGCTCCCGTACCACCTCTCGTCCGTCACCCAGGCCACCGCGCTCGCCGCGCTGGAGCACACCGACACCCTCCTGAAGTACGTCGCGCAGCTCAAGACCGAGCGGGACCGCCTGGTCACCGAGCTGCGGGCGGCCGGCTGCCAGGTCGTCGACTCCGACGCCAACTTCGTGCAGTTCGGTCTCTTCGAGGACGCGCACGCCACCTGGCAGGCGATCCTCGACCACGGCGTGCTGGTCCGGGACAACGGCGTACCGGGCTGGCTGCGGGTCACCGCCGGCACCCCGGCCGAGAACGACGCGTTCCTCGACGCGGTTCGCGCAGTACTGAAGGAGAGCAAGCGATGACCCGCGTAGGACGCGTGGAGCGCACGACCAAGGAAACCTCCGTCCTCGTCGAGATCGACCTCGACGGCAGGGGCGAGGTGGAGGTGTCGACCGGTGTGGGCTTCTACGACCACATGCTCGACCAGCTCGGCCGGCACGGCCTGTTCGACCTCAAGGTCAAGACCGACGGCGATCTGCACATCGACACCCACCACACCATCGAGGACACCGCGCTGGCCCTGGGCGCGGCGTTCAAGCAGGCCCTCGGTGACAAGTCCGGCATCTACCGCTTCGGCAACTGCACCGTCCCGCTGGACGAATCGCTCGCCCAGGTGACCGTGGACCTCTCCGGCCGCCCGTACCTGGTGCACACCGAGCCGGAGAACATGGCGCCGATGATCGGCAGCTACGACACGACCATGACCCGGCACATCTTCGAGTCGTTCGTCGCCCAGGCCCAGATAGCGCTGCACATCCACGTCCCGTACGGCCGCAACGCCCACCACATCGTGGAGTGCCAGTTCAAGGCGCTGGCCCGCGCCCTGCGCTACGCCAGCGAGCGCGACCCGCGCGCGGCCGGGATCATTCCTTCCACCAAGGGAGCCCTGTAGCCCGTGAACGGTCTGTCCACCGTCTTCATCCTCCTCGGGCTCTTTCTCCTCGGCGGTGTCTACTCGTTCTGGAAGCAGCAGCTGCCCAAGGGCCTGATCGTGCTGCTGTCCGTCGGCTCGGCGCTGTGCCTGCTCGCCGGCGTGCTGCGGCTGGAGGTATGGAATTGACCCCCTCGGCATCCCGTAAGAACGTCGTCGTCTTCGACTACGGCTTCGGCAACGTCCGCTCCGCCGAGCGCGCCCTGGCGCACGTCGGCGCCGAGGTCGAGATCACCCGGGACTTCGACCGGGCGATGAACGCCGAGGGCCTGCTGGTCCCCGGCGTCGGCGCGTTCGCCGCCTGCATGGCCGGGCTCAAGCAGGCCCGCGGCGACTGGCTCATCGGCCGCCGGCTGGCCGGCGGACGCCCCGTGATGGGCATCTGCGTCGGCATGCAGATCCTCTTCGGCCGCGGCATCGAGCACGGCGTCGAGACCGAGGGCCTGGACGAGTGGCCCGGCACGGTCGGCCCGCTCAAGGCCGAGGTCGTCCCGCACATGGGCTGGAACACCGTCGAGGCCCCCGGGGACTCGCAGCTCTTCGCCGGGCTGCCCGCCGACGCCCGCTACTACTTCGTGCACTCCTACGCGGTGCACGACTGGGAGCTGGAGGTCGGCAACCCGCACATGGGCGCGCCGACGGTCACCTGGGCCACGCACGGCGAGCGGTTCGTGGCCGCGGTCGAGAACGGCCCGCTGTGGGCCACCCAGTTCCACCCCGAGAAGTCCGGCGACGCCGGTGCCCAGCTCCTGACCAATTGGATCGAGACCCTGTAATGCCGAACGCTGCGAAGCTCGAACTCCTCCCCGCCGTCGATGTCCGCGACGGCCAGGCCGTCCGCCTGGTGCACGGCGAGTCCGGCTCCGAGACCTCCTACGGCGACCCGCTGGAGGCGGCCCTGGCCTGGCAGCGGTCCGGCGCCGAGTGGCTGCACCTCGTCGACCTCGACGCGGCCTTCGGCACCGGTGACAACCGGGCGCAGATCGCCGAGGTCGCCCGCTCCATGGACATCAAGGTCGAGCTGTCCGGCGGCATCCGCGACGACGACACGCTCGCCGCGGCCCTGGCCACCGGCTGCCGCCGGGTCAACCTCGGCACCGCCGCGCTGGAGACGCCCGAGTGGGTCGCCAAGGTCATCGCCGAGCACGGCGACAAGATCGCGGTCGGCCTGGACGTCCGCGGCACGACGCTGCGCGGCCGCGGCTGGACCCGCGACGGCGGCGACCTCTACGAGACGCTGGCCCGCCTCGACTCCGAGGGCTGCGCCCGTTATGTCGTCACCGACATCAACAAGGACGGCACCCTCCAGGGCCCCAACGTCGAACTGCTCAGGAACGTCTGCGCGGCCACCGACCGGCCCGTGGTCGCCTCCGGCGGCGTCTCCTCGCTCGACGACCTGCGGGTGCTGGCCTCGCTGGTACCGGAAGGTGTCGAGGGCGCGATCGTCGGAAAGGCGCTCTACGCAAAGGCGTTCACCCTCGAAGAGGCGCTGGCAGCAGTGTCGTAATTGTCGTAACGGCGAACGAAAGGCCGCATGATGACCATCGAGCGCGTACGGACCCCCAATCCCTGGGAAGAGAAGATCGGCTTCGCACGCGCCGTGGCGGCCGGCGACCGGGTCCTGGTCGCCGGCACGATGCCCCTGGTCGACGGCGTCCTCGTGGGGGAGGGCGACCCGTACGAACAGACCAAGGCCGCCTTCACCCACGCGCTGGATGCGCTCAAACCCTTCGGCCTCGGCGCCGACGCGGTGCTGCGCACCCGTGTGTACCTCACCCACCTGCGCGATGTGGACGCGGCCGGCCGCGCCCACCGGGAGCTCTTCGAGGCCGCGCCGCCCGTTTCGAGCCTGGTCGTGGTCTCCGGCTTCGTCGACCCCCGCGTACTGGTGGAAGTGGAACTGGAAGCTTTCCGAGAACTGTCAGAGAGGCCTGAACCGACATGACCCTGGCGGTCCGAGTCATCCCTTGCCTGGACGTCGACAACGGCCGGGTCGTCAAGGGCGTCAACTTCCAGAACCTGCGCGACGCGGGTGATCCCGTCGAGATGGCGAAGATCTACGGCGAGGAGGGCGCCGACGAGCTGACCTTCCTCGACATCACCGCCTCCTCCGGCAACCGCGAGACCACCTACGACGTGGTCCGCCGCACCGCCGAGCAGGTCTTCATCCCCCTCACGGTGGGCGGCGGCGTCCGCACCCCCGAGGACGTCGACAAGCTGCTGCGGGCCGGCGCGGACAAGGTCGGCGTCAACACCGCCGCCATCGCCCGTCCCGACGTGATCCGTGAGATCGCCGAGCGCTTCGGCAGCCAGGTCCTGGTCCTCTCGGTCGACGCCCGCCGTACCGACGCGGGGACGCCGTCCGGCTACGAGGTCACCACCCACGGCGGCCGCCGCGGCACCGGCATCGACGCCGTGGAGTGGGCCCACCGCGCCGCCGAACTGGGCGCCGGGGAAATCCTCCTCAACTCCATGGACGCCGACGGCACCAAGGACGGCTACGACGTCGCGATGATCGAGGCCGTCCGCAAGCACGTCAGCGTCCCGGTGATCGCCTCCGGCGGCGCCGGCCGGCTCGACGACTTCGCCCCGGCCGTCGAGGCCGGCGCCGACGCGGTCCTGGCCGCCTCCGTCTTCCACTTCGGCGACCTGCGCATCGCCCAGGTCAAGGATGTCCTCCGGGGGGCGGGTCACCCCGTGCGCTGACCGTCCCGCGCCCGTAGGCTCGCCCCATGAGCCGTGTCAACGATGTGGGTGGCCAGGCCGGGTTCGGGGCGCTGGAGATCGAGGCGGACGAGCCGCCGTTCCATGCCGACTGGGAGGCGCGGGTGTTCGCGCTGAACTCCGCGCTGGTCCAAAGCGGGGTCTACCGGCTCGACGAGTTCCGGGACGCCGTCGAGCGGATGGCCCCGCAGGAGTATCTGGCGGCGTCGTACTACGAGCGGTGGCTGCGCGCGATCGAGACGCTGCTGGCCGAGCGGGGGCTGCTCGGTGAGGGCTGAATTCCGGACGGGGGAGCGGGTGCGGGTGCGCGCCGTCGACCCCGCGGGGCACACCCGGGTGCCGCGGTACGTGCGTGGACACGTGGGGCGGATCGTCGAGTGCCAGGGCCGCTGGGCGCTCGCCGACGAGAGCGCGGCGGGCGTTGCCGAGCCTCGCGTGGAGCCCGTCTACACCGTGGCCTTCGCCGCGGCGGATCTGTGGGGCGAGGGCGGTCACGAGGTCACGGTGGACCTCTGGGAGTCGTACATCGAGCGGGTACGGAAGGACGGGGCATGAGCGGCGAGCACACGAGTGTGCCGGTGGCGGCGCGGGTCAGGCGGCTGGAGGAGCGGCTGATCGAGGCCGGGGTGGTCTCACAGGCGCAGCTGGACGAGGCGCTCGGCGCGATGCTGAAGGGGGCCTCGCCGGTCAACGGGGCGCGGATCGTGGCGCGGGCCTGGAGCGACGAGGGGTTCCGGGAGCGGCTGCTGGCCGATGCCAACGCGGCGCTGCCCGAGATGGGGCTCTCCATGGCGGGCGGCATCCAGGAGCAGCGGCTCAAGGTCGTCGAGAACACCGCCACCACGCACCACGTCCTCGTGTGCACCCTGTGCTCCTGCTACCCGGTCGGGCTGCTGGGGCCGTCGCCGTCCTGGTACAAGAGCGAGGCCTACCGCTCGCGGGTGGTGCGCGAACCGCGCGCCGTGCTGGCCGAGTTCGGGCTGGAGCTGCCGGACGACACCGTGATCACGGTGTGGGACTCCAGTGCGGAGAGCCGCTATATGGTCCTGCCCCGGCGGCCCGGCGGCACCGCGGGGATGAGCGAGCCGGAGCTGGCCGCGCTCGTCACCCGGGAAGGGCTCATCGGGACCGCCGCGGTCTGATACGGCGTTCCTTCCCGCTCAGCGCCCTTTCCCGCTCAGCGCCCCTTCCCGCTCACCGCGCCTTCCGTGCCGCCCGGACGAACTCCCGGTTCATCGTGGCGATGCTGAACAGCGGAATCCCCTTGGGACAGGCCGTCGCGCACGCCCCGGTATTCGTGCAGCCGCCAAAGCCCTCGGCGTCCATCCGTCCCACCATGTCCAGGACGCGGCTCTCCCGCTCCGGGGCGCCCTGGGGCAGGGAGTTGAGGTGGACGACCTTGGCGGCGGTGAAGAGCATCGCCGAGCCGTTGGGGCAGGCCGCCACACAGGCGCCGCAGCCGATGCACTCGGCGTGCTCGAAGGCGGTGTCGGCGGCCGCTTTGGGCACGGCGGTGGCGTGCGCCTCGGGGGCGGCGCCGGTCGGGGCCGTGATGTAGCCGCCGGACCCGATGATGCGGTCGAAGGCGGAGCGGTCGACGACCAGGTCCTTGACGACCGGGAAGGCGGCGGCGCGCCACGGCTCGATGTCGAGGGTGTCGCCGTCCCGGAAGGACCGCATGTGCAGCTGGCAGGTGGTGGTGCTTCCCCAAGCTCTCGAATCCGCTCGAGCAGGGGAGACCCCATTCGGGCCGTGCGCCTCGCCGTTGATGACGAGCGAGCAGGCGCCGCAGATGCCCTCGCGGCAGTCGTGGTCGAAGGCGACCGGATCATCACCGCTCAGCAGGAGCTCTTCGTTGAGGGTGTCGAGCATTTCCAGGAACGACATGTCCGGTGAGATGCCGTCCACCTCGTAGGTGGACAGGGCGCCGGGGGCGTCGGCGTTCTGCTGGCGCCAGATGCGCAGGGTGAGCTTCATGCGTAGCTCCGCTGGGTGGGGTGGACGTACTCGAAGACCAGGTCTTCCTTGTGGAGGACGGGGGCCGCGCCGGTGGCGGTGAACTCCCAGGCGGCCGCGTAGGAGAACTCCTCGTCCCGGCGGGCGGCCTCGCCGTCGGGGGTCTGCGACTCCTCGCGGAAGTGGCCGCCGCAGGACTCGGCACGGTGCAGCGCGTCGAGGCACATCAGCTCGGCGAGCTCCAGGTAGTCGACGATGCGGTGGGCCTTCTCCAGGGACTGGTTGAACTCTTCGCCGGTGCCTGGCACCTTGACGCGGCGCCAGAACTCCTCGCGGATCCGCGGAATCCGGTCGAGGGCCTTGCGCAGCCCCTCGTCCGTGCGGGCCATTCCGCAGTACTCCCACAACAGGGCGCCGATCTCGCGGTGGAAGGAGTCGGGGGTGCGGTCGCCGCCGACGGCGAGCAGCCGCGTGAGGCGTGCCGTGGTCTCCGCGGCGGCCGCCACGGCCGCCGGGTGGCCGTCGTCGACGGGGGCGAGGGGGGTGCGGGCCAGGTAGTCGTTGAGGGCCGGCGGCAGGACGAAGTAGCCGTCGGCGAGGCCCTGCATCAGGGCGGAGGCACCGAGACGGTTGGCGCCGTGGTCGGAGAAGTTGGCCTCCCCGATGGCGAACAGGCCGGGGACGGTGGTCTGCAGGTCGTAGTCGACCCACAGGCCGCCCATCGTGTAGTGCACGGCGGGGTAGATCCGCATCGGCGTCTCGTACGGGTTCTCCGCGGTGATCCGCGCGTACATGTCGAAGAGGTTGCCGTACTTCTCCTCGACCGCGGCCCTGCCCATCCGGGCGATCGCGTCGGCGAAGTCCAGGTACACGCCCTGACCGCCGGGACCGACGCCGCGGCCCTCGTCGCAGACGCTCTTGGCGGCGCGCGAGGCGATGTCACGGGGCACGAGATTGCCGAAGGAGGGGTAGCGGCGCTCCAGGTAGTAGTCGCGCTCCTCCTCGGGGATCCGGTCGGGCGGGCGGACGTCGCCCGGGGTCTTCGGGACCCAGATGCGCCCGTCGTTGCGCAGCGACTCGCTCATCAGCGTGAGCTTGGACTGGTGGTCGCCGGTGCGCGGGATGCAGGTGGGGTGGATCTGGGTGAAGCAGGGGTTGGCGAAGTACGCCCCGCGCCGGTGCGCCCGCCAGATCGCGGTGGCGTTGGAGTGCATGGCGTTCGTCGACAGGTAGAAGACGTTGCCGTAGCCGCCGGACGCCAGGACCACCGCATCCGCGACGTGGCACCCGATCCGGCCGGTGACCAGGTCGCGGGCGACGATGCCGCGGGCCCGGCCGTCGATGACGATCAGGTCGAGCATTTCGGTACGGGCGTGCAGGCGCACCGTCCCGGCCGCGATCTGCCGGGAGAGCGCCTGGTAGGCGCCGAGCAGCAGTTGCTGCCCCGTCTGGCCGCGGGCGTAGAACGTACGGGAGACCTGGACGCCGCCGAAGGAGCGGGTGTCGAGCAGACCGCCGTACTCGCGGGCGAACGGCACGCCCTGGGCCACGCACTGGTCGATGATCTCGACGGAGATCTGCGCGAGCCGGTGCACATTGGACTCCCGGGCGCGGAAGTCGCCGCCCTTGACGGTGTCGTGGAAGAGCCGGTGGACGGAGTCGCCGTCGTTGCGGTAGTTCTTCGCCGCGTTGATCCCGCCCTGGGCGGCGATGGAGTGCGCCCGGCGCGGGGAGTCCTGATAGCAGAACTGCTCGACGTGGTAGCCCTGTTCGGCGAGGGTGGCGCCCGCCGCGCCGCCCGCGAGACCGGTGCCGACGACGATGACGGTGTGCTTGCGGCGGTTGGCCGGGCCCACGAGCCTGGCCTCGAAGCGGCGGCGGTCCCAGCGCTCGGCGACCGGCCCGCCGGGGGCCGCGGTGTCGGCGACGGGCGCGCCGGCCGGGTAGTCGGCGTAGCTGCCGTACGGCGTCGTGACGGTGGCCGGAGCCGTGCCGGCGGTCGATGCCGCATCGGCGGTCGACGTCACGTCGGCGGTCGGAGCCGGGTCGGTGGTCGGTGGCGGCCCGGTGGTCGGTGTCGGCCCGGTGGTCGGAGTCGGCTCGGTGGTCGGTGTCGGCCCGGTGGTCGGAGTCGGCTCGGTGGTCGGTGTCATGTCAGCTCACTACTCCGGTCATCACGGAGACGGGGACGGCGAGGAAGCCCGCGGTCAGGACGGCGGCGAGGGCGTTCGCGAGGGCCTTGAGCGTCCGGTCGCGGCCGCGCCGGTTGGCGCCCAGCGTCTGCGCGGCGCTCCAGAAGCCGTGCCGGATGTGCAGACCCAGGGCGAGCATCGCCACGAGGTAGACGGCGTTGCCGTACCAGGTGGAGAAGGTGGCGACCACGTTCGCGTACGGGTGTCCTGCCTCGGCGCGCGGATTCACCGTCAGCGTCGTCAGGTCCAGGAGGTGCCAGACGAGGAACAGGCCGAGGATGACACCGCCCCAGCGCATCGTCCGGGTGGCGTAGCTCGCGCGGCGGCCGGGCGACGGGAGAGGCAGGCGCGGCGCGAAGCGCCTCGGGTGGGCGTACTTCACCGGCCGGGCGGCCAGGTCGCGGCGGCTGAGCTGGTACGCGGCCACCGCATGCACCACGACCGCGGTCAGCAGCACCACCCGCGCGATCCACAGGAACCACTCGTGGTGCAGGAACGGCTCGCCGATGGTGCGCAGCCAGGCGGCGTACGCATCGAAGTCCGCCGCACCGAAGAAGATCTTGAGGTTGCCCAGCATATGGACGACCAGATACAGCAGCATCACCAGGCCGCTGACGGCCATCGCCGTCTTCTTGCCGACGGTCGAGTGCCACAGCAGGCCCGCGAAGGACGGCCGTCGGCCCGTCCGTGTGTCCAGTGCCATGAGTCCGACGGTAGGGACCGGCTTCCGATCAGTCCAAGACATGGTCCGGCTCATCTCCATAGGCTGCGCCTATCACCGGGCTTACCCTTGCCCGTATGCAGCTGCAGCAGCTCCGCTACTTCACGGCCGTGGCCGACACCCGGCACTTCACCCACGCCGCCGAGCGCGAACATGTCGCCCAGCCCTCCCTTTCCCAGCAGATCCGTTCGCTGGAACGGGAGTTGGGAGCGGAGCTCTTTCACCGCGCCCGCGGCCACATCACCCTCACCGATGCCGGCGAGACACTGCTGCCGTTCGCCCGGCGGATCCTCGCCGATGCCGAGACCGCCCGCCGCGAGGTCCAGGAGGTCGCCCGGCTGCGCCGCGGGCGGCTGCGCCTCGGCGCCCCGCCCAGCCTGTGCGCCAGCCTCGTCCCCGACGTCCTGCGGGCCTTCCACACCGCGTATCCGGGGGTGGAGCTCCTGGTGACCGAGGACGGCTCGCAGGACCTCGTCAGGGCGCTGGCCGACGGCGCACTGGACCTGGCCCTGGTCATCACCCCGCTTCCGGTCCAGGCCCCGGCGCTGACGACCTCGGACCTGCTGCGCGAGGAACTGGTCGTGGTCTCCGCTCCCGACCGCCCGGCCCCGGCCGGCCGGCGCACCCGCATCCGGGTGGAGGATCTGCGGGGCCGGCCGCTGGCCATGTTCCGCCGCGGCTACGACCTGCGGGAATTCACCACCGCGGCGTGCCGGGCGGCCGGTTTCGAGCCCGCCTTCACCGTCGAGGGCGGCGAGATGGACGCCGTCCTCGGCTTCGTCCGGGCCGGGCTGGGCCTCGCCGTGGTCCCCAGCATGGTCGCCGAACGCTCAGGCCTGCGCGTCACCCGCTTCTCGACGCCCGGTATGCACCGCGTGGTCTCCGTCGCCCACCGGGGCGATGTCTCCCCGCCGCGCGCCGCCCGGGAGCTGGAGCGCATTCTGCGGGACCGCCTGGAGCCGGACGGCTCCTGAGCGGGGAGAGCCCGGCGGACGGGGGAGAGGGGCGGATCACCGGACGGGGCCGGGCGCGGCCCCGTGGCAGGCGGCCGCACCCGGTCGTAGGCTGGCCGCATGTCGACCCATGCGAAGCGTGAACGGCTCCTTCTCGCCGACCTGTTGGAGAGTGCCGGCCCCGAGGCGCCGACGCTGTGCGAGAACTGGAGCGCGCGGGACCTGGCCGCGCATGTGGTGGTGCGCGAGCGCCGCGCCGACGCGGCCGGCGGGCTGCTCGTCAAGCCGCTGGCCGCCCGGCTGGAGCGGGTGCAGGCGGAGTTCGCCGGCAAGCCGTACGACGAGCTGATCCGGCTGATCAGGACCGGGCCGCCGCGGATGTCGCCGTTCGCCCTCAAGCCGATCGACGAGGCGTCCAACACCGTCGAGTTCTATGTCCACGCCGAGGACGTACGGCGGGCGCAGCCGGACTGGACCGCACGGGAGCTGGACCCCGTGTTCTCGGACGCGCTGTGGTCCAGGATCGAGCGGATGGCCCGGGTGCTGGGCCGGAAGTCGCCGGTGGGCCTGGTGCTGCGGCGCCCGGACGGGCGGACGGCGGTGGCCCATCGCGGGACTCCGGTGGTCACGGTCGTCGGCGAGCCGGGCGAGCTGACGATGTTCGCGTTCGGCCGGCAGGAAGCCGCCGAGGTGGAGCTGGACGGCGACAAGGACGCCATCGACCGGCTGCGGGCGGCCAAGCTGGGGGTGTGAGCCCGGCCGCCCGGGGAGCCGGGGGTGAGCCTGCCCGGCCGCGAAGCCGGGGGTGAGCCCGCCCCCGCAAAGCGGTCGCACGACGGGAACCCGCCCTCACGAGCGGAACACCACCACCACGACCACCACGCCGACCACCACCGCCGCCGCGAACACCGCCCCCAGCACCCGCGCCGCCACCCGCGCGGCGCGGTCCGGGTCCGGCGGCGGTGGCGGCGCGGGCGGCTGCTGACGATGCATGCCTGCAGGATGCCGCACGGCACAATGGACCCCATGAGCAGCCGCGCCGCCACCCCGGACACCACCCCCGCCCTGGACCCCGCCATCGCCGCCCGCCTCAAGCGCGGCGCCGACGGCCTGGTCCCCGCCATCGCCCAGCAGTACGACACCGGCGAGGTGCTGATGCTCGGCTGGATGGACGACGAGGCGCTGCACCGCACCCTCACCACCGGCCGCTGCACCTACTGGTCCCGCAGCCGCCAGGAGTACTGGGTCAAGGGCGACACCTCCGGCCACGTCCAGCACGTCAAGTCGGTGGCGCTGGACTGCGACGCCGACACCGTCCTGGTCCGGGTCGACCAGGTCGGCGCCGCGTGCCACACCGGCGACCGCACCTGCTTTGATGCGGACGTACTGACCACCGGGGCCGGTCAGGACCAGTAGGCTCCGCTGCCATGACCACGGGAACCACCGGCACCGCCACTCCGGACCTCGACACCTTCCGCACCCTCGCCAAGGACCGACGGGTCATCCCCGTCACCCGGCGCCTGCTCGCGGACGGCGACACCCCGGTCGGGCTCTACCGCAAACTCGCCGCCGAACGCCCCGGCACCTTCCTCCTGGAGTCCGCCGAGAACGGCCGTACGTGGTCGCGCTACTCCTTCATCGGCGTCCGCAGCGCCGCCACGCTCACCACCCGCGACGGGCAGGCGCACTGGCTGGGCACCCCGCCGGTCGGCATGCCGACCGGCGGCGACCCGCTCGACGCGCTGCGCGACACCGTCGAGGCGCTGCACACCCCCCGCGACCTCATCGAGGGCGAGGGCCTGCCGCCGTTCACCGGCGGCATGGTCGGCTACCTCGGCTACGACATCGTGCGCCGTCTGGAGAAGATCGGCGAGCAGACCGAGGACGACCTGCAGCTGCCCGAGCTGACCATGCTGCTCACCTCCGACCTCGCCGTCCTCGACCACTGGAACGGCACGGTCCTGCTGATCGCCAACGCGATCAACCACAACGACCTCGACACCGGTATCGACGAGGCCTACGCGGACGCGGTGGCCCGCCTGGACACCATGGCCGACGACCTCGCCCGGCCCGCGCACGCCAGTGCCGCCGCGCTGCCGCCCTCCCAGGTCCCGCCGTACACCGCCGAGTGGGGCGGCCCGGCCTTCCAGGAGGCCGTCGAGGACATCAAGGAACGCATCCGGGCCGGCGAGGCCTTCCAGGTCGTGCCCTCCCAGCGCTTCGAGACCCCCTGCACGGCAAGCGCGCTGGACGTCTACCGGGTGCTGCGGGCCACCAACCCCAGCCCGTACATGTACCTCTTCCGCTTCGAGGGCGGCGAGGACGGCGAGCGCACCGGCTTCGACGTCGTCGGCTCCAGCCCCGAGGCGCTGGTGAAGGTCGAGGACGGCCGGGCCATGGTCCACCCCATCGCCGGCACCCGCCCGCGCGGCGCGAGCGTCCAGGAGGACCAGGCCCTCGCGGACGAGCTGCTGGCCGACCCCAAGGAACGCGCCGAGCACCTGATGCTGGTCGACCTGGGCCGCAACGACCTGGGCCGGGTGTGCGAGCCGGGCAGCGTCGAGGTCGTCGACTTCATGTCCGTCGAGCGCTACAGCCATGTGATGCACATCGTCTCGACGGTCACCGGGCAGGTGGCCGAGGGCCGCAGCGCCTTCGACGTGCTCACCGCCTGCTTCCCCGCGGGCACGCTCTCCGGCGCCCCCAAGCCGCGCGCCCTGCAGATCATCGAGGAGCTGGAGCCGACCCGGCGCGGTCTGTACGGCGGCTGCGTCGGCTACCTCGACTTCGCCGGCGACTCCGACACCGCCATCGCGATCCGCACCGCCCTGCTGCGCAACGGCACCGCCTACGTCCAGGCGGGCGCCGGAATCGTCGCCGACTCCGACCCGGTGGCCGAGGACACCGAGTGCCGTAACAAGGCGGCGGCGGTGCTGCGCGCCGTGAACACCGCGAACCACCTGGGCGGGTAGCCCGCCGCGCCCGTTTTGCCACCCCCGCGCGCCGGGCCCCGCCGGCCGGTGCGCGATAGTGGTACCCGTGAGTGCCGTACCCCAGACCCCTGAGACCGAGCCCTCGGTCACGCCCGGGCCCCCGCCCGCCAGGTCCGCCTCCGGAGCGAAGCGCAGTCTCGCCCTGGCGCTGCCGGCCGGTGCGGTCGGCAGCGCCCTGGCGCTGCTGGCCTCCGGCCGCACCTGGGCCGAGGGCACCGCCGTGCTGGCCCAGGGCGAGCTGCCGCGCAGCGTGACCGGCGCCGATGTGACCGGTGTGCCCGGCGCGCTGGCCGTCGTCGGGCTGGCCGCGCTGGTCGCCGTCTTCGCGGTGCGCCGGACCGGCCGGATCGCGGTCGCCGTTCTGCTCACGCTCAGCGGTGTGGGCATCGCCGTCGCCGCGGTGCTGGGCAACTCCGACACCTCGGCGCTGCGGGAGAAGGCCGCCACCACGGCCGGACTGACCAGCGCCGGTGTGCATCACGTCACGCACACCGGGTGGCCGTGGGTGGCCGCCGCCGGCGGTCTGCTGCTGCTGCTCGCCGGACTGCTGGCCCTGGTCTGCGGGCGCCACTGGCCTGCCATGTCGGGCCGCTACGAGCGCACGCCGGGGGGCGGCCGCGGCCCGCGCCGGACGCCGCCCGCGCCGGATCTGGACCGGCCCGAGGAGATCTGGAAGTCCCTGGACCGCGGTGAGGACCCCACCCGGTAACGGTGCTCCACCCGGCATCGGTGACAATGGGCGCTGAGGATCACCGCGCCCCGACCCCGGCGCGAGAGAGCAACGAGGAGCATTCATGTCGAGCAGTGGCCACGGACACACCCCCGCCGCCTGGACCGGCGTCATCATCTCGTTCATCGGCTTCTGTGTCTCCGGAGCCTTCATCGTGCTGGGGAACGTGCCCGGCTTCTGGGCCGGCATCGTGCTGATCGGCCTCGGCGCCCTGGCGGGCGGTCTGATGCGCGCGGCCGGCCTGGGCCAGGAGCCCAAGCGCTCGGCCAAGCCGCGCCCGCAGGCGCAGGCGCAGCCGCAGGAGGGCTGAGCCGGCCGCGGGAGGGCCGGCCTTCCGCACCCGTGGCGCCGCGACCCGGCGCCACCCTCGTGGCCCCTCGAAGGCGCCGCTTCCCGGTCCGTACGCACCCCTGGTGCCGTACCAGCCGTCCGTGCCTCTTCCGTACGGCGGCCGAGAAGCTGCGCCTTCGCGTGTTCCGTACGGCGGCCGAGAAGCTGCGCCTTCGCGCGTGCCGCCGCACAATCGGCACGTGAGCGAACCCGCGGCGCGGCCCCGGCCCGAAGCCCGACTCCACGGCGGGCTGCCCCGCCGTCTGGCGGCGCCCCTGGGCGTCCTGGCCGCCGCCACCGCCGCCTTCGCCTGCCTCGGCGTCGTCGACCCGAACGAGCCCGGGCACTACCCGGTCTGCCCCCTGCTGCACCTCACCGGCCTCTTCTGCCCGGCCTGCGGCGGCCTGCGCAGCGCCCATGCCGTCGCCCACGGCGATCTCGTGGCGGCGCTGGGCGCCAATGCCCTGGCGGTGGCCGGGTACGCCGCCTGTGCGGTCTTCTGGGCCCGCTGGGTGGGCCGTGCGGTGCGCGGACGCCCTACGGACGGCCCGCGGCCGCGAGCCGTCCACCGGTGGGCGCTGGGCGGCCTGCTGCTGGTCTTCACGGTCGTCCGCAATCTCCCCTTCGGCAGCGGGCTGGCACCGTGATCCGCGGGCCGTGCGGGCCGGCCGTGCCCGCCCGCGCGGGGCCCCGGGGTGTCCGGGTCGTGGGACCGAGGTCCACCGGATGTGAGACCTGGATCCTTTGGCGGATACCATCGGAGTGCCGGATGGGACAGCTCGTCCCGGTGGCCACTGTCCACCTCCACCGCTCAAGAAGGAGGCCGCTCGCGTGAGTGTGCTCGACGAGATCATCGACGGCGTCCGTGCCGACCTCGCAGAGCGGCAGGCGCGCGTCGGCCTCGACGAGCTCAAGGAGCGGGCCCAGAAGGCGCGTCCCGCCAAGGACGGGGTCGCCGCGCTCAAGGGCGAGAGCGTCACGGTGATCTGCGAGGTCAAGCGCTCCAGCCCGTCCAAGGGCGCGCTCGCCGCGATCGCCGACCCGGCCGGTCTGGCCGCCGACTACGAAGCGGGCGGCGCGGCGGTCATCTCCGTCCTGACCGAGCAGCGCAAGTTCGGCGGTTCGCTGGCCGACCTGGAGGCCGTCCGCGCCAAGGTCGACATCCCCGTGCTGCGCAAGGACTTCATCGTCACCGCCTACCAGCTGTGGGAGGCCCGTGCCTACGGCGCCGACCTCGCGCTGCTGATCGTCTCCGCGCTGGAGCAGGAGGCCCTGGTCTCGCTGATCGAGCGGGCCGAGTCGATCGGCCTGACGCCGCTGGTCGAGGTGCACGACGAGGAAGAGGTCGCCCGCGCGGTGGACGCCGGCGCGAAGATCATCGGCGTCAACGCCCGCAACCTGAAGACCCTCGAGGTCGACCGCGGCAACTTCGCCCGGATCGCCCCCGAGATCCCCGACCACATCGTCAAGATCGCCGAATCCGGGGTGCGCGGGCCGCACGACCTGATCGCGTACGCCAATGACGGCGCGGACGCGGTGCTGGTCGGCGAGTCGCTGGTGACCGGCAAGGACCCCAGGACCGCGGTCGCCGACCTGGTCGCCGCGGGCTCCCACCCGGCGATCCGGCACGGCCGGTCCTGAGCGCCCGGGGACGGCACACACCGACATGACCGCCACCGCCGCAGGCATCCGCTGCCAGGCCCGGGTTCCGTACCCGGGTCCGGTCGGCGCGCGCGCCGCGGCGGGGGCCACCCGCGTCCGGCGCCCCGCGCTGGTCCACGGCTTCCCGCCCGCCGCCCACCACCGCCCCGAGCCGCAGCGCTGCGCGCTGCCGCCGTGGCACCGCGGCTGCCGGGCGCCCGCACGACGGGTCCACGGGCGCAGGGTCAGGTACCACATCGGGTCCGAGCCCGGACAGATCAACGGCAGGCGATGGCGACCGGGGTCCGCGCGCTGACGCGTCGACCCCGTTTGGGCACCGGGGTGGCGGTGGGCGCGGCGGTCATCTGACCGCCTGCTCATCCCCCCACCCCCGAACCCACCCCCGCCCCCTCCCCCGAAGGGGGAGAGGGGGGAGGGGGCGGGGGAGCGCCGCGGCCGGGTTCCACGGCCTGCGGCCCCGCCGGGTTCCCACGGAACTGCGGTCGGGCCCCACGGGCCCCCGACCGGGTCCCACGGGCCGCGACCCGGTCCCACGACGTCGCGGGCCCGGCCGGCCGACGGGTCCCACGACGCCGGCCGCCCCTCCGTGAGACCGCACCGCGGGCTCCGCGGCGGCAACCGGCCCGCGCAGCGCGCGCCGCCTACCGTGATGCCCGAATTCCGAACCCGAATTCCAAATCCTTATATCTCCGAATATCTCCGACACAACCGGACTTCCGGGGCCACCCGCCCCGGCCGAGGAGTGCGTCTGATGTCCTCCGATTTCTTCCTCCCCGACCCCGAGGGGCGCGTCCCCAGCGCCGAAGGCTATTTCGGCGCCTTCGGCGGCAAGTTCATCCCCGAGGCGCTGGTCGCCGCGGTCGACGAGGTCGCCGCCGAGTACGAGAAGGCCAAGGCGGACCCCGCGTTCGCCGCCGAGCTCGACGACCTGATGGTCAACTACACCGGGCGTCCCAGTGCGCTCACCGAGGTGCCGCGCTTCGCCGAACACGCCGGCGGCGCCCGGGTGTTCCTCAAGCGCGAGGACCTCAACCACACCGGCTCGCACAAGATCAACAACGTGCTGGGCCAGGCGCTGCTCACCAAGCGGATGGGCAAGACCCGGGTCATCGCCGAGACCGGCGCCGGCCAGCACGGCGTCGCCACCGCCACCGCCTGCGCCCTCTTCGGTCTCGAATGCACCATCTACATGGGCGAGATCGACACCCAGCGCCAGGCCCTCAACGTCGCCCGGATGCGGATGCTCGGCGCCGAGGTCATCGCCGTGAAGTCCGGCAGCCGCACCCTCAAGGACGCCATCAACGAGGCCTTCCGCGACTGGGTGGCCAACGTCGACCACACCCACTACCTGTTCGGCACCGTCGCGGGACCGCACCCCTTCCCCGCGATGGTGCGCGACTTCCACCGCGTCATCGGCGTCGAGGCGCGCCGCCAGATCCTGGAGCGCGCGGGCCGCCTGCCGGACGCGGCCGTCGCCTGTGTCGGCGGCGGCTCCAACGCCATCGGCCTCTTCCACGCCTTCCTCCCGGACGCCGGCGTACGGCTCGTCGGCTGCGAGCCGGCCGGCCACGGCATCGCGACCGGCGAGCACGCGGCCACCCTGAGCGCCGGTGAGCCGGGCATCCTGCACGGCTCCCGGAGCTACGTCCTGCAGGACGAGGAAGGCCAGATCACCGAGCCGTACTCCATCTCGGCCGGCCTCGACTACCCGGGCATCGGGCCCGAGCACGCCTACCTCAAGGACAGCGGCCGCGGTGAGTACCGCGCCGTCACCGACGACGCCGCGATGCAGGCGCTGCGCCTGCTCTCGCAGACCGAGGGGATCATCCCGGCCATCGAGAGCGCCCACGCGCTGGCCGGTGCACTGGATCTCGGCAAGGAGCTCGGTACCGACGGACTGATCGTCGTCAACCTGTCCGGGCGCGGCGACAAGGACATGGACACCGCCGCCCGTTACTTCGACCTGTACGACACGGACGCCGCCGTCGAGGCGGACAACGCCGCCGCCGGCGCGGAGATCGAAGGGGACGTCAAGTGAGCGGGAACATCAAGCTGCTGAGTGACACCCTCGCCGCCGCCAAGGCCGAGGGCCGCTCGGCCCTCATCGCCTACCTGCCGGCCGGGTTCCCGACCGTCGACGGCGGCATCGAGGCGGCCAAGGCCGTCTTCGACGGCGGCGCGGACGTCGTGGAGGTCGGGCTGCCGCACAGCGACCCGGTCCTGGACGGCCCCGTCATCCAGACCGCCGACGACATCGCCCTGCGCGGCGGAGTGAAGATCGCGGACGTGATGCGGACGGTGCGCGAGGCACACCGGGCCACCGGCAAGCCCGTCCTCGTCATGACGTACTGGAACCCGATCGACCGCTACGGCATCGAGCGGTTCACCGCCGAGCTCGCCGAGGCGGGCGGCGCCGGCTGCATCCTGCCCGACCTGCCGGTCCAGGAGTCCGCGACCTGGCGGGAGCACGCCGACAAGCACGGCCTCGCCACCGTCTTCGTCGTCGCCCCCAGCAGCAAGGACGCGCGGCTGGCCGAGATCACGGCCGCGGGCTCCGGCTTCGTCTACGCCGCCTCGCTGATGGGCGTCACGGGCACCCGTGAGTCGGTGGGGGCGCAGGCGCAGGACCTCGTACGGCGCACCAAGGCGACCACCGCCCTGCCGGTCTGTGTCGGCCTGGGCGTCTCCAACCCCGAACAGGCCGCCGAGGTGGCCCGGTTCGCGGACGGAGTGATCGTCGGCTCGGCGTTCGTCAAGCGGCTGCTGGCGGCGGACGGAGACCTGGCGGACGGTCTCGCGGGGATCCGCGCCCTGGCGGCCGAGCTGGCCGAGGGCGTGCGCAAGCGGGCCTAGCGTGGTGCGCAGCGCCGGTTCCGCAGGGATGCGGGACCGGCGCGCTGTCCCTCGCGTTGTCCCTCGATAGGGCGAACATCGGTGCGGAGGGGTGCGGCGGCACCCCTCCGCTTCGTTGTCCAGGGGCGTGAGCCAGAAGAACCATGAGGGTAAGAGAACCGCCCGCGAGCGGCTGCAGGAACAGCGGGAAAGGGAGAGGGCGCGCGCCCGGCGCAGCCGGCAGGCCGTCGTCGCCGGATCGGTGGTGGTGGTGCTGGCGGTCGCCGGCGGCATCGCCGTCTGGGCGACCTCGGCCGGCAGCGGCAAGAGCAGTTCCGACAAGGAAACCGCCCTCCCGAAACAGGCCGGCGGCGGCAGCAGACCCGCCATTCCCGTCGGTGCGCCGGGCGCCCCCTCCACACTCGCCGTGTGGGAGGACTTCCGCTGCCCGGCCTGCCAGCAGTTCGAGACCGGCTTCCGCCCGGCCATCCACGAGTTGCAGGACTCCGGACAGCTCAAGAACGAGTACCACCTCGTGACGATCATCGACGGGAACGCCGGCGGCAAGGGGTCCCTCAACGCCGCCAACGCCGCCCTCTGCGCCCAGGACGCGGGGAAGTTCCGCGACTACCACGACGTCCTCTACTCCCATCAGCCGCCCGAGCAGGAGGACAAGTTCGCCGACAAGCAGTACCTCCTCCAACTCGCCGGCAAGGTCAAGGGACTGGTGACCCCCGCCTTCACCCGGTGCGTCAACGATGGCCGGTACGACCATTTCGCGCAGAAGTCCACCGACGCCTTCGCCAAGTCCGGATACCGCGGTACCCCGACCGTCCTGCTCAACGGAAAGGACCTCTCGAAGGAGAAGGGCGGCCGCATCACGCCCGCGGACCTGAAGAAGATGGTGAAGGACGCCAACAAGGGCAAGCAGCCGGGGAAAAGCGCCTCGCCGCACAGCGGTGCCGCGCCGCATCCGGCCACCTCGACCCGGGGGAAGCAGGCCGTCCGGAGCGCCCCGCCCCGGGGAGAACAGGCCGTCCGGAGCGCTTCGCCCCAGGAAAAGCAGCACGGCATGGGCGCCGAGCCGGGGAACTAGGGGACTCGGGCGGGGGCCTTGGGGACGCAGCCGGCGTCCTGGGGGACTGAGCCGGGGCCCTGGGGGGCTCGGGGAAAGCTGACACCTCTGGCGGTCCCGGCGGGCTCCGCCCCGGCGGCGCCGCGGTCCTCCCGGGCACGCAGCGTCATCGCACGACAGCGGGGTCGTTACGCAGCCGTTGCCGGGTGGGTTGTCGCCGACCCCGCCCGGCGCGGTAGCGTCGACCTTGCCATGGACCTCGCATTCATTCCCAGCCCGTCGGTCGGCGTCGTACATCTCGGCCCGATCCCGCTGCGCGGCTACGCATTCTGCATCATCATCGGCGTCTTCGTCGGCGTCTGGCTCGGCAACAAGCGCTGGGTACAGCGCGGCGGCCGCTCCGGCACCGTCGCTGACATCGCCGTGTGGGCCGTGCCCTTCGGGCTGGTCGGCGGCCGCCTCTACCACGTCATCACGACGTACGAGCCGTACTTCGGCCCCAACGGCCACCCGCTCGACGCCTTCAAGGTGTGGGAGGGCGGCCTCGGCATCTGGGGCGCGGTCGCCCTCGGCGCCGTGGGCGCCTGGATCGGCTGCCGCCGGCGGGGCATCCCGCTGCCCGCGTACGCCGACGCGCTGGCGCCCGGTCTGGCCATCGGGCAGGCGATCGGCCGCTGGGGCAACTGGTTCAACCAGGAGCTGTACGGCAAGCCGACCGATGTCCCGTGGGCGCTGCAGATCAGCTCCGACCCGGCGATCGGACGGATCGGCGGCACCTACCACCCGACCTTCCTCTACGAGAGCCTGTGGTGCCTCGGAGTGGCGGCGCTGGTGATCTGGGCCGACAAGCGCTTCCGGCTCGGCCACGGGCGGGCCTTCGCGCTGTACGTCGCCGCCTACTGCGCCGGGCGCGCCTGGATCGAGTACATGCGGGTCGACGAGGCGCACCACATCCTGGGCCTGCGGCTCAACGTCTGGACCGCGCTGCTCGTGTTCGTTCTGGCCATCGCCTACCTGGTGGTCTCCGCCAAGAAGGCACCCGGCCGGGAAGCGGTCGTCGAACCGGGGGCGCAGCTCGCCGACGGTGAGGGCGTGGACGAGAGCGGCGAAGGCGCCAAGGACGCGGACGGCGCCACGGGCGCCGAGAGCGCCGCAGACGCCGGGGCCACCGCCGATGCCGCGGCCGTGAAGTCGTCGCCGACGCCGGGCGCCGGCGGGACGGCGCAGGCCGAGGAGCCCGCAACGTCCGAGAAGTCCGCGGAGCCCGCGAAGGACGAGCCCGCGAAGGACGAGCCCGCGGGCGAGAAGGCCGAGGACGCGGCGGACGCCCCCGCGGCGGATGCCGCCAAGCCCGCCGGCAGCGGCAGCACCAAGAAGTCCTGAGGCGGCCACCGGCCGCGACAGCGCCGGGCGGACCCGATACGTCGGATCCGCCCGGCGCTGTGCTGTCCGGGGCACCGGCGTTGCGTGCCGGGGCGTTGCCGTGCCGTCAGCGCCGGCGCTCGGCCAGCTCCAGCACCCGCCGGGCCCCCGCCACCACCGCCGCGTCCACGAATCTGCCGTCCGGCAGCGCCAGTGCCCCGCCGCCCTCCGCCGTGGCCGCCCGTACCGTCTCCCGTGCCGCCGCGATCTCCTCCGCCGAAGGGAGGTACGCGGCCTCGATGACCGGCAGCTGGCGGGGGTGGACCGCCGCCCGGCCCAGGAACCCCAGGCCTCGGCCCGCCGCACAGGATCGGGCCAGCCCGTCCAGATCACGGACGTCCGGGAAGACCGACTGCGGCGGCGGGGCCAGACCGGCCGCGCGGGCGGCGACCACGGCACGGCCGCGCGGCCAGGCCAGCCCCGCGTCGTCCCGCACCCCCAGCTCCCCGCACAGATCGGCCTCGCCGAGCGCGATTCCGCGCAGCGCCGGGTGGGCGGTGGCGATGGCGAAGGCGTGCTCGATGCCCAGCGCGGATTCGAGCAGGGCGTACAGGGCCGGGGTGGCGGGGAGCGTGCCCGGGGCGGCGGGGAGGGTGCCCGGGGCGGGCGCGGCCGCTGGAGTGAGGGTGACGGTGGTGGTCCCCGTGGCCGTACGGGACGGGGTGTGGTGGCCCGCGAGGGCGTGCCCGGCCGGTCGTACCGCCCCTTCCGCGGCGTACCCGGCCCCTTCCGCGGCGCCGGGGAGGTACCCGGGGGCGGGCTGTGCCGCCGTCGTCGCCCAGTCGGCGGCGCGGTGGACATCCGCCGGGCTCTGCACCTTCGGCAGCCGCAGACCGGCCAGGCCCGGCAGCGCGGCGAGCGTGCGGATCTCGTGCGCGGCGAGCGGGCCGTCCAGCGCATTGACGCGGACATGGACCGGGCAGGGGCCCGGGGAGGGGTCGCTCAGCAGCTCGGCGGCAGCGCGCAGGGCGTGCTCCTTGCGGTCAGGGGCGACCGCGTCCTCCAGGTCGACGACGACCACATCGGCCCCGGAGCCGAGCGCCCTGGCGACCACCTCGGGGCGGTCCCCGGGAACGTACAGCCAGGTCAGCGGCGTGGGAACGGCGACCGGGCGGGGCGGGGGAGCCGGCGTCACAGCGCACCCGCCGCGCGCAGCCCGTCGATCTCGGGCCCGGTCAGGCCGATGCCGGCGAGCACTTCGTCCGTGTCCGCGCCGTGCGGGCGCCCTGCCCACCGGATGGCGCCCGGCGTTGCGGAGAGCCGGAAGAGGACGTTCTGCATCCGGACGGTACCGAGTTCGTCGTCCGGGACCTCGGTGATCGTGCCCAGCGCCTGGTATTGCGGATCCGCCATCACCTCGCGGATGTCGTAGACGGGTGCCACCGCCGCTTCGGCCTTCTCGAAGGCGGCCAGCACCTCGGCCCGGTCGTGCCGGGCGATCCAGTCGGCGACCGCCGTATCGAGCTCATCGGCGTGCCGGGCACGCCCCGCGCCGGTCGCGAACCAGGGCTCGTCGATCACCTCGGGCCGGCCGACCAGCCGCATCACCCGCGCGGCGACCGACTCGGCGGAGGTGGAGACCGCCACCCAGGAGCCGTCGGCGGTGCGGTAGGTGTTGCGCGGCGCGACATTGGCGGAGCGGTTGCCGGTCCGCGGCTGGATGTGACCGAGCTGGTCGTACCAGAGCGGCTGGGGGCCGAGGACGGTGAGCATCGGTTCGATCAGTGCCAGGTCGATGACCTGGCCGTGCCCGTTTGCCGCCCGGGCGTGCAGCGCGGCCATCACGGCGTACGACGTGGTCAGCGCGGCGATCGCGTCGGCGAGGCCGAACGGCGGCAGGGTCGGCGGGCCGTCCGGCTCTCCGGTGATCGCGGCGAAGCCGCTCATCGCCTCGGCCAGGGTGCCGAACCCGGGGCGGCGGGCGTACGGGCCGAACTGCCCGAAACCGGTGACCCGGGCCAGCACCAGCCGCGGGTTGCGCGCGGACAGCTCGTCCCAGCCCAGCCCCCACCGCTCCAGGGTCCCGGGCCGGAAGTTCTCGATGACGACGTCCGCCCCGGCGGCCAGCCGCAGCAGGACCTCCCGGCCCTCCGGGTGGGAGAGGTCGAGGGTGAGGGTCTTCTTGTTGCGGCCCAGCAGCTTCCACCACAGTCCGATGCCGTCCTTGGCGGGCCCGTGGCCGCGTGCCGGATCGGGGCGGTGCGGATGCTCGACCTTGATCACCTCGGCGCCGTAGTCCCCCAGCAGGGTGGCGGCGAGCGGCCCGGCGAACAGCGTGGCGAGATCGAGTACCCGCAGCCCGGCGAGCGGACCGGGGGACGGGGGCTCGGGGGAGGGGCACTCGGGGGCGGTCCGGTCGCCGGCGCCTGGCCCGGGCCTCCCGGACAGGGACGGATCGGTCATGGTGCGGGTGCCTCCGGTCGGTCGGGTGCGGGGCGGAGCACGGCCAGTGCGGCGGTACGGGCCGCGAGGGCGTCGAAGCCGATGCCGTCCAGCCCGCCGACGCCGGTGGCGAGCCGGCCCTTCAGCGGTGCCGTCCAGCGGGCGGGCAGCGCCTCGGGCGATCCGGCGAGCAGCCCGGTCAGCGAACCGGCCGTGGCGCCGTTGGAGTCGGTGTCCCAACCGCCGGACACCACACGGCAGATGGAGCCGGTGAAGTCACCGTCGGCGTGGGTGAGCGCGGCGGCCAGCAGCGCCGCGTTCGGCACGGCATGCACCCAGTGGTGGTGCCCGTACGCGGCGTGCAGCCGGTCGACGACGGTCGCGAAGCCGGCCGGCGTACCGGTGGGCTCGTCGTGCGCCGCCGCGATACCCCGGCGGACGGCCTGCGCGAGCCGGGAGTGCGCCGGGATCACCGCCAGCCCGGCCCGCAGCGCGCCGTGCACATCGGCGGCCGGGCCGGCTGCCGCGGCGAGCGCGGCGGCCGTGAACATCGCGGCGTACACCCCGTTCGCGGTATGGCTGAGGGTGGCGTCCCGCCAGGCCTGCGCGGCGGCGGCCGCCGGGTCGCCGGGGTGGGTCCAGCCGAAGACGTCGGCGCGGATCTGCGCGCCGATCCACTCCCGGAACGGGTTGCGGTACCACGCGGTGTGCGGCGGCTCGATGCCGTCCAGGAGATTGCGGTACGCCAGGCGTTCGGCGGTGAAGGTACGGCCTGCCGGGAGCTCGTCCAGCCACAGCCGCGCGACATCGGCGGTGGTGAAGCCGTGGCCGTGGCGTTCGAGGAGCAGCAGGCCGAGCAGGGGGTAGTTGAGGTCGTCGTCCTCGGGCATGCCGTCGATGTTCTCGGCGAGCGAGGTGGCGCGGCTGCGGCGGTTCCACGGGTAGCGCGCGGCCACCGCCGGATCGAGCCCGGCCCCGGTGAAGTACGCGGCCGGCGGCCAGTTGCCGGTCGCCCGGGCGAGCGCGCGCACACCGTTGAGCGGCAGCTTCTCGACGGGCTTGCCGAGCAGACAGCCGGCCGCCCGCCCGAGCCAGGCGGCCTCCAGACGGGCAGTCACCTGACGGGCGTCTTCCGGACGGCCCGTCAGGGTGCGGTCCGTGCGGTCCGTGCGGTCCGTGCGGTCTGTGTGGTCCGTGTGGTCTGTGCGGTCCGTGCGGTCCGTGCGGTCCGCCGGGCGGGGCCGGCGGCCGGCCGGCGCCCAGGTCGCCTGGATGTCCGACAGGCCGGTGGGCTCGTCGGCCTCCGACGGGCAGGGCAGCTGCGCGAGTTCATCGAGCAGTGTCCCTGCGAGGGCGCGCAGGGCCGGGTCCGCGGGGCGGGGGGAGGCACCCGACCGGGCGGGCGCCGTCGTGCCGCCCGCCGCCCGCCAGCGCCGCGCGATCCCGGCGGCGTCCCGGCCGTCCTCCGCCGCCTGCCGTAGCTCGTGGCCGATCAGGTCCTCGGGCTGCACCCAGGTCACCCGGAGCGGATCCGCGCAAAGGGGCCGGACGACGGCCGCCGTGGCCGTCACCGCCCGCCCGCCTCCGTCATCGCCGGGATGGCCGAGATCGCGGTGAAGGCCTGCTCGTGGGTGCGGGCGCGGGCCCGGTCACGGGTGAAGACCTCGCGGGCGACGGTGGCCAGCGCGGCTCCGGGCGCCTGCAGATCGAGACGGCTGGCGCGGGCGACCTCCTCGCTCCACTCGGCCGGTACCGCCGCCGCGCCGCGCAGCGCGCCGACGAGCGCGCCGCTCATCGTGGCGATCGAGTCGCAGTCGCGGCCGTAGTTGACCGCGCCGAGGACCGTGGCCCGGAAGTCGCCGCCACCGGTCAGCAACATGCCCAGGGCGATGGGGAGTTCTTCGACGGCGTGCAGCCGGGAGGGGCGCCGGGCGCCGAGCGACGGGTTGCGGTAGTCCGGTCCCACCGTGTCGAAGGGGGCGACGGCCGCACGCAGCGGCGCCGGCGCAGACTCGGGGCCGGTGAGCGACGACGCGGCCTCGCAGACCGCCTCGATCGCGGCCCGGGTGCCGTCCTTGGCCAGCCGCAGCGCCTGGACGACGACCGAGGACGGGGTGGCGTCCGGCAGGAACGCGGCGGCCACGGCCGCGGCGAACACCCCCGCCGCCTCCCGCCCGTAGGAGGCCTGGTGCGCACCGGCGATGTCCAGCGCCTCGGCGTACGCCCGGTCCGGGTTGCCGGCGTTGACGATGCCGACCGGAGCCATGTACATCGCCGCACCACAGTTGACGATGTTGCCGACGCCCGCCTCGCGGGGGTCCGCGTGCCCGTAGTGCAGCCGCGCCACGATCCACTTCTCGGCGAGGAAGATCCGCTGCAGCGGCAGCGCCTCGGCCTCCAGTTCCGGGATCCAGCGCGGGGTGCCGATCAGGTCCGGGACGAGGTGGCCGGCGATGTCATAGGCGTCCAGGTGGTCGCGCACGGTTTCGTAGACCCGCACCAGCGCATGCGTCATCAAGGTGTCGTCGGTGACGTGGCCGTCGCCCTTGTGGTACGGCGCGATCGGGCGGGCGGTGCGCCAGTTGTCGTGGAACGGTCCGACGATGCCCTCGACCCGGCCGCCGTGCCGCTTGACGATCTCCTCCGGCGACCAGCCCTCCACGGGCCCGCCGAGCGCGTCGCCGACGGCGGCGCCGACCAGGCATCCGGCCGCCCGGTCCTCCAGGGACGGCGGAGCGGAGACGACGGGCGGCACCGGACCCGTGGGCGACGGCTCGGCGACCGGGGGGACGGTGCGGGCCGGGAGGGTCCGGACGGCCCGGGGCGCCCCCGCTCCGGGGGCGTCCGGCGCATCCGGCGTCTCCGGTGTCGCGGCCGGTGTCGCATTTCGCGCCGCGGCCGGTGTCTGCTCGCTTGCGTACGTCATGTGCGGGTGAGTCCTTCCACGGTGGGGGAGAGGGAGGCGGCCGGAAGGGCGCCGGGGACGGCATCGGGGAGAGCCGGCGGGACGGCCGTCCCGGTGGCTTCGGGGGCGGTCAGTTCCGTACCGGCGAGCAGCCCGGCCAGTTCGACGAGGTCCGTGCCGGCCAGCCGTGGCAGCGCACAGCCGGACAGCACCCGGCAGGCGTCGCGCCAGGTGCGGGGCAGGGCGTGGGCACCGCCGAGCACTCCGGTCAGGGCCCCGGCCAGGGCCGGCGCGGAGTCGGCGACCCGGGAGAGGCAGGCGGCGGCCGGTACCGCCTCGGCCACCAGCCCGTCCGTGGCCAGCGCGAGCGCCAGTGCCACCGGGACGGTCTCGGCCGCGGCGATGCCGTAGCTGTAGACGTGGTCGACGATCTCGTGCTCCAGCACGGGCACCAGCGCGAAGGCGGTGCCGAAGCGGCCGGGACGGCTCCGGCCGTCGGTGGCGAAGGCCCGGGCGAGCCGGACCGCGTGCAGGGCGTTGCGGCGGATCTCGGTGCCCTCGGGAAGCTGGTCCAGGGCCGCCTCCACACAGCCGCCCGCCGCCGCACCGCCCAGCGCGGCCGCCACCGCGGCGGCCATCGCCCGGGCGCCGTGCACCCCGTCGCCGTCCTGGGTGTAGCGCGCGTCGTACTCGGCCAGGTCGGCGGCGGCGGACGGCTCGCCGGGGTGCACCACGGCCAGTACGGCGGCGCGTACACAGGCCGCGTCGTCGAAGAAGTGCGGGTTGTCGTGGCCGGTGGCGGGCGGCCGCAGTCCCGCGGCGAGGTTGCCGAGCCCGGCCCGCACCGAGATCCGGGCGCGCAGCGGCAGCACGGCGGACTCCACCTCGGGTGCCCGGTCGGCGGCCGCCGCGACCTCGCCGGCCAGGGCGTTCCAGGCGAGGTCGATCGCGGCGCGCATCCGGCGGTCCCGGCCCAGGTCGCTGAGGAGCGCACCGGCCGCGGTGAGCACCGACTCGGCGGTGAAGGCCGCCCACTCGGCGTCGTCGGAGGGACCCAGCCGCAGCGGCTCGGGCGGCTGGTTCAGCGCGATCGGCACCGGCAGCGTCGTGGTCGCGTTCTGCTCGGCGAAGGTGTCCAGCTCACGGGTCAGCCGGCGGGTCCACTCCGGCATCCGCGCCGCCCGGTGCCGGGCCGCGGGCCATCCGGCGGCGTCGCCCGCGGCCAGCCCGAGCAGCAGCCCTTCGATACGGCTACGGGCGCATGCGGTGTCCGGGGGGCCTTCCGGAGCAAAGGCGGCGGCGTCCCGCGCGGCGGGCCCGCAGGTCACCCGGCCCCCGTCCGGGCCGCGACGCCGCTGCCGGCGTTGAGCCCGCTGCCGGCGCCGAGCCCGCTGCCGGCGCCGAGGCCGCTGCCGGCGCCGAGGCCGCTGCCGGCGCCGAGGCGGCTGCCGGCGCCGAGGCCGATCCCCGCCCCGATGCCGCTGGCGGCCCCGCGCCGCGCGGCGGCAGGCGCCCCGTCCACCTGCGGCGTCAGCAGGTCCGCGATGTCCAGGACGTGGTAGCCCGCCATCGACGGCAGACAGCTGCCGCGCGCCGGGCCGATGGCCCCGTCCCAGTCCTCGGGGATCGCGGCGGCGCCGCACAGCGCACCGGCCAGCGCACCGGCCACGGCCGCCGTGGTGTCGGCGTCCCGCCCCATGTTCACCGCGGTCAGCACCGAGCCGCGGAAGTCGCCACGCGCCGCCGCGAACGCGCCGAAGGCCAGCCCGACGGCCTCGGGCGCCAGATCCGTCCAGGGGTAGCCGCCGACCACGACCGCCGAGCGCACCGCCCGCTCGGTGCCGAGCTGGGTGAGGCCCGGGTCGTACCGGGAGCGCTGGGCGGCGCCGACCGCCCGGCGCAGGGAGCGGGCGGTCCAGGAGTCCTCCGGTACGACGGACAGCGCGGCGGCGATCACCGCGTCGGTGTTGGGGGCCCCTCCTGGACCGAGGGGGGCGCCCCCGGCCGAACCGAGCGGAGACCGGGGGAGCAGCGCAGACCGGGGGATTGCCGACGGCCCGTGGGGGAGGGCGACCATGGCCGCCGCGACCCCGGCGGCCACCGCCCGGCCGCCGTAGATCCCCTCCCCGTCGTGGCTGACGGTGCCGTCGATGGCGACCAGCCGGGCGGCCTCGGCGGGCCGTCCGGCGGCGAACACCCCGAACGGCGCGGCGCGCATGGCCAGCCCGTCGCTCCAGGCGTGCCGGTGCTGGGCGGAGATCGGGGCGGCCAGGCCCCGGCGCAGGTTCTCCAGGGTGCCGCGCTCGCTGAAGCCCGCGCCGCGGAACGGCCCCTCGTCGCGGTCCGCGATCCACTGGTGCCATGCGGCCTCGACATGGGCGACGGTCAGCGCCGAGCCGTGCCCGGCGAGCAGCAGCCCCGAGAAGATCGCGTACTCGGTGTCGTCGGTGCCGGCCGGGTCGTCCTCGACGTACCCCTCGATCCGGCCCCAGCGGGCGCGGATCTGCGAGGGCTTCATGTTCTCCGCGGGGGCGCCGAGCGCATCGCCGACGGCGAGCCCGAGCATCGCGCCGCGGGCCCGGTCGCGCATCGCCTCCTCCGCGGCGGCGGGCACGGCCGGATCCGCGGGCGGGGAGTGCGCTGCGCTCATGGGCGTGCCGTTCTGTCGTACGGGCCGGACCGCCGCCCGTGACCGCGGGGCGCCGGCCGGTTTCGGGCCGCTGCGCTGTATCCGTGCCACGCGGCGGCCCGCCTCTCCTGTCCCGGGCGGCAGGGTCACCCGGTCGACTCCACCGGAGGGCACCCTGAGCCGGACCGCCCGAGGGCCCGAAAAGGGGGTGTGACCCGGATCTCATCGCCACCCTTGAGGAAAAACCGCAGGTCAGCGCGGTAAGTTCGGCCTTCCTTGCTAGCGGCGGAGGGTAATGGGCGCATAGCTTCGAGGTGTTGGAGGGGGAAGTGCCGCCATCGGCCCACACCTCGCTGCAGGGAGTAGGTACCGATATGTCCGTCATGGAGATCATGGATGCCGCGGCGCCGACGCATGTGGCCCACCGCGACAACCACACCCACCGCGATGTGAACGGCGGCTGGCTGCGCCCCGCCGTCTTCGGCGCGATGGACGGGCTGGTCTCGAACCTCGCCCTGATGACAGGTGTCGCCGGAGGTGCGCTGTCGCAGCAGACGATCATCATCACCGGCCTGGCGGGACTGGCCGCCGGGGCCTTCTCGATGGCCGCGGGGGAGTACACCTCGGTCGCCTCGCAGCGTGAGCTGGTGCAGGCCGAGCTGGACATCGAGCGGTCCGAGCTGCGCAAGCACCCGAAGGACGAGCTGGAGGAGCTGGCGGCGCTCTACGAGTCCCGCGGGGTCGAGCCGGCGCTCGCCCGGCAGGTCGCCGCGCAGCTGTCCAGGGACCCGGAGCAGGCCCTGGAGATCCATGCCCGCGAGGAATTGGGCATCGACCCGTCCGACCTTCCTTCGCCCACCGTCGCCGCGGTCTCCTCCTTCGGATCGTTTGCGCTGGGCGCGCTGCTGCCTGTCCTTCCTTATCTGCTGGGGGCGTCCGCGATCTGGCCCGCGGTCCTGCTCGCGCTGGCCGGACTGTTTGCCTGTGGTGCCGTGGTGGCGCGGGTGACGGCTCGCTCCTGGTGGTTCAGCGGGCTGCGGCAGCTGGCTCTCGGCGGCGCGGCCGCGGGTGTGACGTACGCCCTGGGAGCACTGTTCGGAACCGTCGTAGGCTGACGTGTCATACGGGTGACTGCATAATTACCGCGTTACCCAGCGGTTTCGGTTTGTTGGCGACCGGGCATAAGGCCCAGGCGTCGCGGGCAACGTCGCTCGCCGAACGCCGCCTTGTGGGACGGCCTGGATTCCGTCCGTGCACTGACTCACCGCCCGTGCGGTGTCCGCATGTTGGAAGCCCCTTTTCGCTTTTTGAGAAGGGAGTCATCCTGTAACCTGCACGAAATTTCGCGGAGGGCCAACGTCGTCCCTCGGCAATGCCTATGCCACGACGACGTTGGGAGAGCCGATGCGTTTTGCGTCCACGCACTCCGCGACCACCAGCAGCGCCAGCGCCGCCGCCTGGTCGCCCATGGACGGCCGCCCTGCCCAGCAGGGCATGTACGACCCGCGCAACGAGCACGACGCCTGTGGCGTCGGCTTTGTGGCCACCCTCACCGGCGAGGCCAGCCACGCACTGGTCGAGCAGGCACTCACCGTCCTGACGAATCTGGAGCACCGCGGTGCCACCGGCTCCGAGCCCGACTCGGGTGACGGCGCCGGCATCCTGCTCCAGGTGCCGGACGCATTCCTTCGCGAGAACGTCACCTTCGAGCTCCCCGAGGCCGGCGCCTACGCCGTCGGCATCGCCTTCCTGCCGTCCGATGCCCAGGAAGCGGCCGACGCCGTCGCGCGCATCGAGGCGATCGCCGGTGAAGAGGACCTGGACGTCATCGGCTGGCGGGTGGTCCCGGTCGCCCCGCAGCTGCTGGGCAACGGCGCCCGCGCCACCATGCCCGCCTTCTCCCAGATCTTCGTCGGCGACGGCAAGAACACCGGTCTGGCGCTGGACCGCAAGGCCTTCGCGCTGCGCAAGCGCGCCGAGCGGGAGGCCGGGGTCTACTTCCCCTCGCTGTCCGCCCGGACGATCGTCTACAAGGGCATGCTGACCACCGGCCAGCTGGAGCCCTTCTTCCCGGACCTGTCCGACCGCCGCTTCGCCACCGCCGTCGCGCTGGTCCACTCGCGGTTCTCCACCAACACCTTCCCGAGCTGGCCGCTCGCCCACCCGTACCGCTTCGTCGCGCACAACGGCGAGATCAACACGGTCAAGGGCAACCGCAACTGGATGCGGGCCCGCGAGTCGCAGCTCGCCACCAAGCTCTTCGGCAAGGAGAACGCCGAGAACCTGGAGCGGCTGTTCCCGGTCTGCACCCCGGACGCCTCCGACTCCGCCTCCTTCGACGAGGTCCTGGAACTGCTCCACCTCGGCGGCCGCTCGCTGCCGCACTCGGTGCTGATGATGGTCCCCGAGGCGTGGGAGAACTCCCCCTCCATGGACCCGGCCCGGCGCGCCTTCTACCAGTACCACTCCACGATGATGGAGCCCTGGGACGGCCCGGCCTGTGTCACCTTCACCGACGGCGTCCAGGTCGGCGCGGTCCTCGACCGCAACGGCCTGCGCCCCGGCCGCTACTGGGTCACCGACGACGGCCTGGTCGTGCTCTCCTCCGAGGTCGGCGTCCTGGACATCGACCCCGCCAAGGTGGTCCGCAAGGGCCGCCTGCAGCCCGGCCGGATGTTCCTCGTGGACACCGCCGAGGGCCGCATCATCGAGGACGACGAGATCAAGGCGCAGCTCGCCGCCGAGCAGCCCTACCAGGAGTGGCTGGACTCCGGTCTGATCGAGCTGGCCGACCTGCCCGAGCGTGAGCACATCGTGCACACCCACGCCTCGGTCACCCGCCGCCAGCAGACCTTCGGCTACACCGAGGAAGAGCTGCGCGTCATCCTCGCCCCGATGGCCAAGGCCGGCGCCGAGCCCATCGGCTCGATGGGCACCGACTCGCCGATCGCCGCTCTCTCCGAGCGCCCCCGGCTGCTCTTCGACTACTTCACCCAGCTCTTCGCGCAGGTCACCAACCCGCCGCTGGACGCCATCCGCGAGGAGCTGGTCACCTCGCTGATCTCCTCCCTCGGCCCCCAGGGCAACCTCCTGGAGCCCACCGCGGCCTCCTGCCGCAGCGTGACCCTGCCCTTCCCGGTCATCGACAACGACGAGCTGGCCAAGCTCGTCCACATCAACGCCGACGGCGACATGCCCGGCATGAAGGCCGTGACCCTCTCCGGCCTCTACCGGGTCTCCGGCGGCGGCGAGTCGCTGGCCGCCCGGATCGAGGAGATCTGCGCCGAGGCCGACGCCGCCATCGACGACGGCGCCCGGCTGATCGTGCTCTCCGACCGGCACTCCGACGCCGAGCACGCGCCGATCCCGTCGCTGCTGCTGACCGCCGCGGTCCACCACCACCTCATCGGCACCAAGGAGCGCACCCAGGTCGGTCTGCTCGTCGAGGCCGGCGATGTGCGCGAGGTGCACCACGTCGCGCTGCTCATCGGCTTCGGTGCCGCGGCCGTCAACCCGTACCTGGCCATGGAGTCGGTCGAGGACCTGGTCCGCGCCGGCACCTTCCTGCCGGGCGTCGAGGCCGAGGCCGCTATCAAGAACCTGATCAAGGCGCTCGGCAAGGGCGTCCTGAAGGTCATGTCCAAGATGGGCATCTCCACCGTCGCCTCCTACCGCGGCGCGCAGGTCTTCGAGGCCGTGGGTCTGGACGAGGAGTTCGTCGCCCGGTACTTCCACGGCACCGCCACCAAGATCGGCGGCGCGGGCCTGGACGTCATCGCCAAGGAGGTCGCCGCCCGGCACGCCAAGGCCTACCCGGCCTCCGGCATCGCCGCCACGCACCGCGCGCTGGACATCGGCGGCGAGTACCAGTGGCGCCGCGAGGGCGAGCCGCACCTCTTCGACCCGGACACCGTCTTCCGGCTCCAGCACTCCACCCGCTCGCGCCGCTACGACATCTTCAAGCAGTACACGGACCGGGTGAACGAGCAGTCCGAGCGGCTGATGACGCTGCGCGGCCTGTTCTCCATCGCCTCCGAGCGCCCCTCGATCCCGATCGAGGAGGTCGAGCCGGCGTCCGAGATCGTCAAGCGCTTCTCCACCGGCGCCATGTCGTACGGCTCCATCTCCCAGGAGGCGCACGAGACGCTGGCCATCGCCATGAACCAGCTGGGCGGCAAGTCCAACACCGGTGAGGGCGGCGAGGACCCGGACCGTCTCTACGACCCGGCGCGCCGCTCCTCCATCAAGCAGGTCGCCTCCGGCCGCTTCGGTGTGACCTCCGAGTACCTGGTCAACTCCGACGACATCCAGATCAAGATGGCCCAGGGCGCCAAGCCCGGCGAGGGCGGCCAGCTGCCCGGCCACAAGGTCTACCCGTGGGTCGCCAAGACCCGGCACTCCACCCCGGGCGTCGGCCTGATCTCCCCGCCGCCGCACCACGACATCTACTCCATCGAGGACCTGGCTCAGCTGATCCACGACCTCAAGAACGCCAACCCGCAGGCCCGCATCCACGTGAAGCTGGTCTCCGAGGTCGGCGTCGGCACGGTCGCCGCGGGTGTCTCCAAGGCGCACGCGGACGTGGTCCTGATCTCCGGCCACGACGGCGGTACGGGCGCCTCGCCGCTCACCTCGCTCAAGCACGCGGGCGGCCCCTGGGAGCTCGGCCTGGCCGAGACCCAGCAGACGCTGCTGCTCAACGGCCTGCGCGACCGCATCGTGGTGCAGACCGACGGCCAGCTCAAGACCGGGCGCGATGTCGTCATCGCCGCCCTGCTGGGCGCCGAGGAGTACGGCTTCGCGACCGCCCCGCTGGTCGTCTCCGGCTGCGTCATGATGCGCGTGTGCCACCTCGACACCTGCCCGGTCGGCATCGCCACCCAGAACCCGACGCTGCGCGAGCGGTTCAGCGGTAAGGCCGAGTACATCGTCAACTTCTTCCAGTTCATCGCCGAAGAGGTCCGTGAGCTGCTGGCCGAGCTGGGCTTCAGCACCCTCGACGAGGCCATCGGCCACGCCGAGCTGCTGAACACCTCCCGCGCGGTGGACCACTGGAAGGCGCAGGGCCTGGACCTGGCCCCGCTGCTGCACGTCCCCGAGCTGGCCGACGGCGCGGTGCGCCACCAGGTCATCGAGCAGGACCACGGCCTGGAGAAGGCGCTCGACAACGAGCTGATCAAGCTCGCCGCCGACGCCCTGGCCGCGGACACCGCCGAGGACGCCCAGCCGGTCCGGGCACAGATCGCGATCCGGAACATCAACCGGACCGTCGGCACCATGCTCGGCCACGAGGTCACCAAGAAGTTCGGTGGCGCGGGCCTGCCCGACGACACCATCGACATCACCTTCACCGGCTCGGCCGGCCAGTCCTTCGGCGCGTTCCTGCCGCGCGGCATCACGCTGCGCCTGGAGGGCGACGCCAACGACTACGTCGGCAAGGGCCTCTCGGGCGGCCGGGTCGTCGTCCGCCCGGACCGCGGCGCGGACCACCTGGCGGAGTACTCCACCATCGCCGGCAACACCCTCGCCTACGGCGCCACCGGCGGCGAGCTGTACCTGCGCGGCCGGGTCGGCGAACGCTTCTGCGTCCGCAACTCCGGTGCCACGGTGGTCTCCGAGGGCGTCGGAGACCACGGCTGCGAGTACATGACCGGCGGCAACGCGGTCGTGCTGGGCGAGACGGGCCGTAACTTCGCGGCCGGCATGTCCGGCGGCTTCGCCTACGTCATCGACCTCGACAAGGCCAACGTCAACAAGGAGCTCGTCGACGCGGTGAACCCGCTGAACGACGACGACAAGCAGTGGCTGCACGACGTCGTGCAGCGCCACCAGGAGGAGACCGGCTCCACCGTCGCCGCCAAGCTCCTCGCCGACTGGGATGCCGCGGCCGCGCGCTTTTGCAAGGTCATCCCGCCCACCTACCAGGCAGTGCTCGTCGCCAAGGACGCCGCTGAGCAGGCCGGACTCTCCGAGTCCGAGACCCACGAGAAGATGATGGAGGCGGCGACCAATGGCTGACCCCAAGGGCTTCCTGAACCACGAGCGCGAGATCGCCAAGACCCGCCCCGTCGAGGAGCGCGTCAAGGACTGGAACGAGGTCTACCAGCCCGGCTCCCTGCTGCCGATCATCAGCAAGCAGGCGTCGCGCTGCATGGACTGCGGTATCCCGTTCTGCCACAACGGCTGCCCGCTCGGAAACCTCATCCCCGAGTGGAACGACTACGCCTACCGCGAGGACTGGACCGAGGCCAGCGAGCGGCTGCACGCGACCAACAACTTCCCGGAGTTCACCGGTCGCCTGTGCCCCGCGCCCTGTGAGGCCGCCTGTGTGCTGGGCATCAACCAGCCGCCGGTGACCATCAAGAACGTCGAGGTCTCCATCATCGACAAGGCGTGGGACAACGGGGACGTCACCCCGCAGCCGCCCGAGCGCCTGTCCGGCAAGACCGTCGCCGTCATCGGCTCGGGCCCCGCGGGCCTGGCCGCCGCCCAGCAGCTGACCCGGGCCGGCCACACCGTCGCCGTCTACGAGCGCGCGGACCGTATCGGCGGTCTTCTCCGCTACGGCATCCCCGAGTTCAAGATGGAGAAGCGCCACATCAACCGCCGCATCGAGCAGATGCGCACGGAGGGCACCAAGTTCCGCACCGAGGTGGAGATCGGCCGGGACCTCGACGCCAAGAAGCTGCGCAAGCGCTACGACGCCGTGGTCATCGCCGCCGGCTCCACCACCTCCCGCGATCTGCCGGTGCCCGGCCGCGAGCTGAACGGCATCCACTTCGCGATGGAGTACCTTCCGCTCGCCAACAAGGTGCAGGAGGGCGACCTGACCGTCGCCCCGATCAGCGCCGAGGGCAAGCACGTGGTCGTCATCGGCGGCGGCGACACCGGCGCGGACTGCGTCGGCACCGCCCACCGCCAGGGCGCGGCCTCGGTCACCCAGCTGGAGATCATGGGCAAGCCGGGCGACGAGCGGAACGCCAACCAGCCCTGGCCGACCTTCCCGATGCTCTACAAGGTCACCTCCGCGCACGAGGAGGGCGGCGACCGGCTCTACTCCGTCTCCACCACCCACTTCGAGGGCGACGAGGACGGCAACGTCCAGTGGCTGCACCTGACCGAGGTGGAGTTCAAGGACGGCCGCCCGGAGCCGAAGCCCGGCACCGAGCGGAAGATCCCGGCCCAGCTGGTCACCCTCGCCATGGGCTTCACCGGCACCGACCGGGAGAACGGCCTGGTCGAGCAGTTCGGCCTGGAGCTCGACGAGCGCGGCAACATCGCCCGCGACGCGGACTTCGCCACCAACGTCCCCGGCGTGTACGTCGCCGGTGACGCCGGCCGCGGCCAGTCGCTGATCGTGTGGGCCATCGCCGAGGGCCGTTCCGCGGCCAAGGGCGTGGACCGCTTCCTGACCGGAGTCAGCGCCCTGCCGGCTCCCATCAAGCCGACGGATCGCGCACTGACCGTGTGATCCGTCCCCCGATGTCCCGTACAACGTCGTGCGGAACAACCGCGGCGCCTGTCCCCCTCCCCCGACCGGGAGGGCAGGCGCCGCGGGCCTGTGCCGTCGCGCCCGGTCCCCCGGACCGGGCCCGGCGCCCCGGGCGCGCTACGCGCCGCCGCTCCCGGCGGGGAAGCGCCTCCCCAACTGCCGGGCCATTTCCCGTGCGGGCGCCGGTACGGCCGGTGGCGGGGGAGTGCCCGACGGCCGGAAATCGTGCACCGGCGCACGCCAGGCATCCAGGTCGGGCCGTTGGCCGCACAGCGGCACCACCCACCGCGGATCGGCATGCACCCGCAGCACCTGCGCCTCGATCTGCGTCCACGCCCCGTCGGTGACCGTCCGCTCTCCGACCCGGCGGGCCTCCAACTGCACCGGGCAGTGCGCCAGTCGGGGCGGCCGTACCAATTCGGACGGCTCCGTCCACGGCGCATCCGTGGAGCAGGGCATGCCGCCCGGCTCCTCCTCGGTTCCCGCTCCGTCCGGCGGCAGATTGAAGACCACGTCCGGGCGCACCGCGAGATTCCGCGCGGTCCGGCCGCGGGCCGGCAGCCAGACGCTGACGACCGGCCCGAGCTCCCACCGGATGCGCAGCTCGACCAGCACGAATGTCCCGTCGTCGTTCTCCGTGGACAGCAGCGCCGGGACGACCGAACTGCTCTTCTCCAGCGCGACTTTCATGGCCTTGAGGATAGAAGCCGGTTGATTCGGTGCTCACCGAAATGTTATCAGAGGTTACTCTGTGTACATGAAACGATGGGACGCCGATCAGGAAAGCGTCGCGGAGACCCCCGATCTGGCCGCCCTCGCGGCGCTGCTCGCGGACCGCACCCGTGCCGCCATCTGCATGGCCCTGCTCGACGGCGGCGCCTGGACCGCCGGTGAACTGGCCGAATACGCCGCGGTGGCGCCCTCCACCGCCACCGAACACCTCAACCTCCTGGTCGCCGGAGGCCTGCTCGCCGAGGAACGGCAGGGGCGGCGGCGCTACGTACGCCTGGCCGGACCGGAGGCCGCGGAGACCCTGGAGAACCTTGCCGGTCTGGCGCCCTACCGCCAGGTCCCGGTCCGCTCCCTGGCCGAGGCCAACCACCGCAGGGCCCTGCATCACGCCCGGACGTGCTACGACCACATCGCCGGTGCGCTCGGCGTCGCCATCGTCGAGGCGATGACCGAACGCGGCCTGCTGGGGCGGGACTACGGCCCGGTGCTGACCGTGGACGGGGCCGGCTGGCTGACCGCTCTCGGCATCCCCGACACCGGTCCCTCGGCGGCCCACCGGGCTCATGTCCGCACCTGCCTCGACTGGACGGTGCGCCGCCGGCACCTCTCCGGCGCGGTCGGCGCCGCCCTCTACCGGCACGCCCTGGAGCGCGGCTGGGTCGTCAAGGCCGTCGCCACCCGCATCCTCACCGTCACCGCGGCGGGCCGTACGGCCTTCCGCGCGCAGCTCGGACTGCCCGACGAGGCGCTGTTCCCCTCCCTCGGCTTCGCCCCGACGCCGCCCGGCGGCCCCGGGGCGCTCAGTCCTCGCCGACCTGGCTGATCCGGTCGTCGCCGAGCTTGCGCTGGGTGTCCTGGAGCAGGATCCGCAGCAGCCCGGCGAGCTGCTTCTGCTGCCCGGGGGTCAGGCCGTCGGTCAACTCGGCCTCGCGGTGCAGTACTTCGCCGACCGTGGCCTCGACCTTCTCGTGGCCGGCCGGGGTCAGCTCGACCAGGACCGTGCGGGGGCGGCCCTCGCCGGGCCGCCGGGTGACCAGCCCCTCGCGCTCGGCGCGGGTCACCCGCTGGGAGATCGCCCCCGCGGTGACCAGGGAGCGGCGGCTGAGTTCACGGGTGGTCAGGGTGTACGGCGCGCCGCTGCGGCGCAGCACGCTGAGCAGATCGAGGGTGGCCGGGTCCATCCCGGCGCCGGCCAGCACCCGGCGCCGGTCGTCGCCCAGCAGCTTCGCCAGCTGCCAGATCGGCGTCACGATGCCGATGGAGGAGACCGGGGTGCCGGGGCGTTCCCGTTCCCAGGCGGCGGCGATCTCCTCGACGGGATACGGGGAAGCGGGGGCCGCCGGGTGGCCGGAGTCGTCCCCCGCCTCGAAGTCTCTTGTCACGGGCCCTCCCGGGGATGGTACGTTCAGCTCTAAATTTAGACCTGAACGTGATGGACGGAGCTCAGCATATGTCACGCACCATCCTGGTCACCGGCGGCGGCACCGGCATCGGACGCGCCGTCGCCCACCACTTCGCGGACGCCGGTGACGACGTCATCGTCACCGGCCGGCGCCCCGGCTCGCTCGACGAGACAGCAGCCGGCCGCCGGACCGTGCGCCCACTGGTGTGCGACCACACCGACCCCCGGGCGCTCACCGCGCTGCTCGCCGGGCTCCCCGAGCGGATCGACGTCCTGGTCAACAACGCCGGGGGCAACACCGACCTCGACGCGGACGACGCCGCCGACCTGGCGGCCTACGCCCGCAACTTCCGTGCCAACCTCGACGCCAACCTGCTCAGCGCCGCGCTGACCACCAGGGCGCTGGACGACCGGCTCGCGGCCGGCGGCGCGGTCGTCCACCTCGGATCGATCGCCGCCGACCACGGCAACGGCGCCTACGGAGCGGCCAAGGCCGGCCTTGCCTCCTGGAACATCGGGCTGTCCCGGACGCTCGGCCCCCGCGACATCACCACCAACGTCGTCTCGCCCGGCTATATCGCCGGCACCGACTTCTTCCGCGACCAGCTCACCGACGAGCGGCGCGACCAATTGGTGGCCGCCGCGGCGGTGGGCCGCGCCGGGTCCCTCGCCGACATCACCGGCACGGTGGCCTTCCTTGCCTCACCGGCGGCCCGGCACATCACCGGCCAGGTGCTGAACGTCAACGGCGGTACCCGCGGCACCCGTTGAGGCTTCCCCGGCTCGGCTCGGCTCGGCCAGGACCGGTCCGGGCGCCGGGCCGCGGCGGCACGGCCTACGCGTCGCCGTCCTCCGCGAGCCGGGCCGGGAAACCGCCGGTCGCCACCGGCCCCCAGCGCAGCGGCGTCACCCGGATCAGCGACTTGCCCTGGCGGCGCATCGACTCCCGGTACTCGTCCCAGTCCGGGTGCTCCCCGGCGATGTTGCGGTAGTACTCGACAAGCGGCTCGACCGAATCCGGGGCGTCGATGACCTCGGCCTCGCCGTCGATCTGCACCCACGGGCCATTCCACTCGTCGGACAGCACGATGACGCTGACCGACGAGACCCGGCGGACGTTACGGACCTTGGCGCGCTCCGGATACGTCGACATGACCAGCCGTCCGGAGTCGTCCACCCCGCAGGTCAGCGGCGAGCCCTGCGGGGTGCCGTCGCCGCGGCGGGTGAGCAGGATCGCGCGGTGACGGGGGCGGACGAACTCCAGCAGTCCGGGCAGCTCGACGCGGGTGTTGCGGGCGATGGAAGGGCTCATGCGGGTGAGCCTAGGGGGTGGGCGGAGTGCGCGCGCAGGCGAACCGCGGAGCGGGCGCGCGCTCACGCCGCACCCGCCGGTCAGCCCTTGAGGAGCTGCTTGCCCGTCGCCGCGTCCACGACCTTGCGGCCGTCCAGCGCGCTCTTGAGGTGCACGGTCACCTTGTCGGTGGCCAGTTGCTCGGTGCACATCCCCTTGGCGCTCTTGCGCTTGCCCCAGCCGGTGATCACCACAAGGTCCTTCGACTCCTGGCTGCGCGCCCCGAAGCGGGCATCGCAGGCGCTGTGCCCGACGGTGACGGTGATCTCCCGTGCCCCCGTCTTCTCGGGGCGCTGCGCGGCGACCAGCGGCAGCAGCGCCTGCCGGCGGCCGTGAACGGGGGAGACCTTCGGCCAGTCGTGCACGATCTGGTCCGCGCGCCGCTCGAACTCATCCTGCTTCTTCGGCGGCACCGCGGGGGTCACCTTCTGCTGATTCTGGCCACAGCCGGACAGTGCGACGGCGCCGGCTGCCGCCAGCGCGAGCACGGCGGTGAAGGTACGGGTGCGGGAGAGGTGGGATCCTCGCATGACATTGCCTCCTTGTGTCACGGATGGGACGTGCCAGGCGCAAGACAGGTTCCGGCCGCTTTCCGCCGTTGCCGTGGATGCTGACGGTGCCGCCGGGGCCGGGGAGACGCCGCGTCGCCGTCCGGTCCGTCCACCGTGAAACCCGGTCCGCCCACGGCGAAACAGTGGCGGCGGCGGACCGTCCGCCCGCTAGCGTCCGAGCCATGGACACCCTCACCGAGCTCACCCCCACCGTCTGGCAACTCCCCTTCCCCGTAGGGCACGTGTACCTCGTCGCCCTCCCCGACGACGGCTACGCGGTGGTCGACACCGGCCTCCCCGGCTCGGCCCCCGCCATCCTCGACGCCCTCGCCACGCTCGGTGGCCGTCCGGAACAGCTGCGGCAGATCGTGCTCACCCACTCCCACCTGGACCACATGGGCTCCGCGGCCGATCTGGCCGCCGCCACCGGCGCCCGCGTCCTGGCCGGGGCGCTCGACGCCCCGTACATCCGCGGCACCGCCCCCGAACCCACGCCGGTGCCGACCCCCGCGGAACAGGCCCTGCACGAAGGGATCATGGTGAACCTGGCGGCCGCCGGGACGCCGCCGCTGCGCCACGCCGAGGTCGATATCGTCCTGCACGACGGGGACACCCTCGACGGCTGGGGGGAAGAGGTGCGGGTGCTGCACGTCCCCGGCCACACCCCCGGCGGGATCGCCCTGCACCTCCCCGCGAGCCGGCTGCTCTTCCCCGGCGACATCATCGGCACCGACCCCGACGGCCGCCGCGCGGTCCTCGGCCCCTTCAACGTCGCACGTGAGGAGGCCATCGTGTCCTTCCGGCGGCTCGCCGCCCTCGATGACGTCGAGACGGTCTGCGTACCGCACGGCGTCCCCCTGCGCACCGGCGCCCGGGACGTACTGGCCGCCGCCACACCGGAGAAGGACTGGCTCTGAACGGTGCCCGCGCGGGGCGCGGCGCATCCCCGCCGCCTGCTGACACGGGTAATCTCGCGCGGGCGCGGCCCGGGCCCCGGCCACCGGACCGGGGAGCACCGGCAGGCGGGCGAGCGCGGAATGCGAGGAGAGACACGGGCATGCAACTGCACACCCACGAGTGGGGCACCGGCGAGCGGACCGCGGTGCTGGTCCACGGGCTGATGTCCGATCACCGCACCTGGCACCGCGTCGCTCCGGCGCTCGCCGACCGGGGCTATCGCGTCCTCGCCGTCGATCTGCGCGGCCACGGCCGCAGCCCGCGCGGCGACTACGACACCGAGCGGTACGCCGAAGACCTCGTGGAGACCCTGCCCGCCGCCCCCGAGCTCGTCATCGGACATTCACTGGGCGGCCTGGCACTGTCCCTGGCGGTGGAGCGGCTGCAGCCGCGGCGGGCCGTCTACAGCGACCCGGCCTGGTCGTTCCCCAGGTTCCAGGAGCCCGTCGATCCGGGCCTGTTCGTCGCGTTCAAAGGGGCCGACCGGGCGATGCTGCGCACCTTCAACCCGCGCTGGAACGACACCGACCTCGACATCGAGCTGGCCACGATCGCGCAGTGGGACACCGCCACCGCCCTCGCGCTGTCCGCCGTCCACCGACAGGACCATGTGCCCGAGAAGCCGGTCGTCCCGTCGCTGGTGCAGTTCGCGGGGGAGGGGTTCCTCTTCTCCCAGCAGGCGGCGGACGAGCTGACCGGCCGCGGCTTCGAGGTCCGTACGGTGCCCGGCGTCGGACACACCATCCACCGCGACGACTTCGACGGCTTCATGGCGGGGCTGGAGGGGTGGGTCTAGGGCAGACACCGCTCCGGGCTCCGGCGGCCCGGCCTGGCCCGGCCCGGCCGGGGCGCCGGCCGCCGCTCCGTCACGTATCGCAGTCCAGCAGCGTCTTGCACAGCCCGCAGCGGGCCTGCAGGCGGCCACGGACCGGGACGCGGATCCGCTGGTGGCAGGCGGGGCAGGGGAAGGACACCCGCAGGGGCGGCGGGCCCTCGAAGGCATAGTCGGCGGTGGCGGGCGGGCGGCCGGTGCGCCGCGGATCCTGCGCCGCCCGGCGGTCCTTGGCGTAGCGCCGCCGGGCGGCCCAGCCGGCGGCGGCGAGCGGCGGCCGGCGGGCGTCCCGGCGGGCCCGTGCCGCGCCCGCCGTGTACGCGTCGTACGCCTGCGGGCTGGTGAACCACGGCGACGGGTCCTCGCCGAAGAACTCGGCCCGCTGGGCGAGGACATAGCCGAACTCCTCCGGCGTCAGATAGCCGAGCTTCTGCGAGAACGGGCCGTGCTCGCGGTAGGCGTCCAGCAGCAGCCAGCCCGCGCCGAGGTACGCGGCCGCGGTGTCGGTGAGGATCTCGTTGTCCCGGGTGCCGGGGAACGACAGGTCCAGGCGGTGCAGGCACAGATGCATCACCTCATGGGCCAGCGCGGCGCCGATGTCCTTGCGGTGCTTCTTGAAGCGGTCGTTGAGCTCGATGAAGTACTCGGGCCCGGCGGTGAGTTCGACCGCCGCGGCGTGTTCCATCTCCCGGAACGTGATGACCGTCCGCGCGTCCGGCAGATGCAGCTGGCGGAGCATGGCCCGGGCGATCCGCTGTGCCCCCAGGTGCAGATCCTCGGTCTCGTCGAAGGCCGCATCGACCGGCAGCACGCTGGTGGCAAAGGTGCTCACCGTGTCGTACGACAGGCGTTTGAACAGCGCATGGACGGCCGCGCGCACCGTGTCGAGATGGGGGAATCCGTGCTCGATGTCACTGCCGCCCGTGGTCACCCGGCCACTGTACGGGGGGCCGGGAAAGTCCGGTATGGGCCGTACGGGGCCCGTGGGGTAAGCGAGTTGGCCGGATGCGCACTCTTGTCACCCCGATCGGCCACTCCACATAATCACAGGGCGCTTTACGGACTCATCCCCCACTGGGTCCGGTCGCCTTGCGGCGTGCGGCCGTCCTCCACACACCTTCTGCGGCGGCCACGTCCGGCTCCGGTGTTGGCATGGGCTCGTCATCGACGTGCAACCCCCCACGAAAGGAAGCCCGTTGCGCAGCTACCGGAAGCCCCTCAAAAGATCCCTTGCCCTCGGTGCCGTCGCCCTGGCCGCCGTCAGCCTCCAGCCCGGCTCGGCCTTTGCCGCCCCCTCGGCGGGCCCGTCCGGCTCGGTCCACACCAAGGTCGTCGGCGGCACCAAGGCCGACCAGGGTGAATTCCCTTTCATGGTCCGGCTGTCGATGGGCTGTGGCGGCGCCCTGTACGCCAAGGACATCGTGCTCACGGCGGCGCACTGCGTCGACGGCAGCGGCGACAACACCTCCATCACCGCCACCGCGGGTGCGGCCGACCTGGAGGACTCGCACGCCGTCAAGGTGAACTCCACCAAGGTCCTCCAGGCCCCCGGCTACAACGGCAAGGGCAAGGACTGGGCACTCATCAAGCTCGCCAAGCCGATCGACCAGCCCACGCTGAAGATCGCCGAGGACGACAAGCTCAACAACGGCGACTTCACCATCGCCGGCTGGGGCGCCGACAAGGAGGGCGGCGAACAGCAGCGCTACCTCCTCAAGGCCACCGTGCCGTTCGTCGATGACGCCGCCTGCCAGAAGGCCTACGGCGACCAGCTGACGCCCGGCGACGAGATCTGCGCCGGCAAGCTGGACACCGGCGGCATCGACACCTGCCAGGGCGACTCCGGCGGCCCGATGTTCCGCAAGGACGACGCCGGGCAGTGGCTCCAGGTCGGCATCGTCTCCTGGGGCGAGGGCTGCGCACGCCCCGGCAAGCCCGGTGTCTACAGCGAGGTGAGCACGTTCGCCGCGAACATCAAGAAGGCCGCGGGCGAACTGGGCGGCTGACCGCGCCTCGTACGCGATCCGCGCCGCGTAAGCGATCCGGACACCGCGTACGCGATCCGTACCACGCGCACACGGAGCACGGCACGCACACGGAGCACGGCACGCACACGGAGCACGGCACGCACACGGAGCACGGCACGCGAACCGCACCACCTGCACGAAGGGCCCGGGGATCCGCGGTGGATCCCCGGGCCCTTCGGCGGAGTCCGAAGCCACCGGCCTCGGTCCGGGACCTTGGTCCCTTCGCGCCACGGCCATTGGTCCGTCCGCCGCGGGACCTAGCTCGTGCCCGCGGCCGGGCCTTGTGCCGTCACGGATGACCGGACGGCCTATGGGCCACCCGCGACTTGCTTCCTACCGTGAACGGTATGAGCAACGAGCCCCGCCCCCGACCCCCGGCACGTGACCGCGGCCACCGAGCGACGGTCCTCGCCGCGCTGCTCCTCGCCGCCTCCGCGGCCACCCTCGCCTATGTGCTGCTCGGCGGCCCGGACAACCCCGTCGAGCTGCCCGCCGAGGACCACCCGAACGCGGTCCGGGGCTGATCGGCAGGCTCCCGCCGCCGGGCGCACCGGGCCGTCCCCGGCCGCGGCGGCCCGAACACCGCCGCCCGGAGGGGAGAACGACTCGCCGCCCGGAGGGAAGAAGGACACGCCGTCCGGAGGGGAGACGGTGACGCCGCCCGGAGAGACGGAGACCGGCCCGCTACCCCGAGGGCGCCCAGGAGGAACGACATGCCGATCAGCGTGGTGATCGCGGACGACCAGGAAGTGGTCCGGATGGGATTCCGGACGGTTCTGGAGAGCCGGCCCGACATCGAGGTCGTCGCCGAGGCCACCGACGGCGAGGCCGCCCTCGCGGCCGTCGAGCGGCTGCGCCCCGATGTGCTGCTGCTGGACATCCGGATGCCCGGCACCGACGGGCTGGAGGTCACCCGGCGGCTGACCGAGCGCACGCCCGGCGGCCCCGAGGTCCGGCACACCCCAGGGATCGTCATCGTCACCACCTTCGACCTGGACGCATACGTGCAGGCCGCGCTGGACGGCGGCGCCTCGGGCTTCCTGCTCAAGGACGCCAGCCCCGCGCTGCTCGTGGAGGCCGTTCGGGCCGCCGCCGTCGGCCACTCCCTGCTCTCGCCCTCGGTCGCCGCCCGGCTGCTGCGTGAGCTGTCCCCGGCCGGCGGCAACGGCCGGGCGCCGGCCCGCACCCCCTCCGAGCCGCTGACCGGCCGCGAACGGGATGTCGTCCGGGCGCTGGCCGGCGGCCGGACCAACGCCGAGATCGCCGGCGCCCTGTATCTGTCGCTGTCCACGGTCAAGTCCCATCTGGCGAACGTGCAGACCAAACTGGACGCCCGCAACCGGGTCGAGATCGCCTTCTGGGCCTGGGAGAGCGGTCTGTCCTCCGGCGGCCCGTGAGCGAGCACGGCGAGCGCACCGGGACACGGCGCGTCCCGGGCCGCATCCCGGTGCGCGCCCGGTGGGCCGCCCTGGGCAGCCGGCCGGCACGGGGGGCGAAGACCCGTCCGCGGCAAACCGTCGCCGCCCGGGCCGCCCTCGCGGTGGCACTGCTGCTCCTCGTCGGGTTCGAGACCCTGGCGACGGCACACCAGCCCGCCCGGCCACACCTGATCGTGACGGCCGCCGGCACCGTGGTCGGTCTGTGTGCGGTGCCCTCCGACCGGATCCCGCTGACCGGGCGGGTGTGGACCGCGGCCGCGGTCTCCCTCACCGCGTCGGCGGTGCTGATCGCCGGACCGCACGCACGGGACGTGTGGGGCCTGGGCGAGGGCATCGCCCTGCTCGTCCTGCTCGGCGCCGTGGTCCGGCGGGCGCCCGGCCGCACCGCCGCCGTCCTCGGTCCGCTGCTGGGCCTGGCCTGTGTGCTCGCCCCGCTGCGGGACGTCCGGCCGGGGCTGTTCACCGTCGTCTCCGCCGTGCTGACCGTGGTCGTCGCCGCGTATGCGGCGATCTGGCGCCGGCAGGACGCCCGGCGGCTGCGCGATCTCGCGGCCGTCCGGGCCGCCGAGCGCCTGGAGCTGGCGCGGGAGCTGCACGACCTGGTCGCCCACCATGTCACCGGCATCGTCGTCCAGGCCCGCGCCGCCCGCTTCACCGCTCTCGAAGGCCGGCCGGCCGGTGCCACCCTCGAACGGATCGAGGCCTCCGGCAGCGAGGCGCTGGGCGCGATGCGCCGGCTGGTGCGGGTCCTGCGCGAGGACGGGGCACACCCCCACCCGGTCGCCGGGCTCGCCGAGGTCCGGGCGCTGACCGAGGCGTTCGCCCGCACCGGCCCGCCGGTCGTCCTCTCCGTCGACACCGGCCTGGCGCAGACGCTGCCCGACGATGTGGCCGCGGCGGTCTACCGCATCGTCCGCGAGGCGCTGACCAATGTCCGCAAGCACGCGGCGGATGCCACGGCGGTACGGATCGGCCTGCGGTCCGTCCCCTTCGGGGCGGAGCTGCGCATCGCCAACGACGGCGGCAGACCGGCCCGCCTCGGCGAACAGGCCCGCGGCGGCGGCTTCGGACTGGCCGGGCTCACCGAACGGGCCGAGGCGATGGGCGGACGGCTCCTCGCGGGCCCCGCGGCCGAGGGCGGCTGGGAACTCACCGCCGTACTGCCCCTCGACAGCGGGGCGACGGCCTGAGGCCCCCGGGTCGCACCGGCCGTACGGGCCGCACCGGCTTCCCGCCGCACCGGCCGCCCCCGCTCCCCCCGGTCCGCCCCGCTTCCCGCCGCACCGGCCGCCGGACCGCCCCGCTTCCCGCCCGCCCCCGCCGCCCCCGACGGCGCCCCACATCTGTCCAACACCTGCCCCTCCTTTGTCCATAGGCGCACCACCCGCACGCGCAGCACGCTGTCCGCCGACAGGCAGTGCAGGTACGAAGGAGGACGTGCGCGTGAACGAACAGACCGGCGCCCCGCGCGGGCCCAGCCGAAGAAACGTCGTCGCCGCCACCGCGCTCGCCGGGGCGGCGGGCGCCCTCCCGCTCGGGACGCACTCCGCCACCGCCGCACCCCGCGGAGGCGAGGCGGTGCTCCGGTCCGAGGCGCTGGAGGTCCGGGTCGACAGCGCCTTCCCCCGGATCGTCTCCTACACCGACCGCGGCACCGGCGCCGTCCTGCACGGCCAGGACACCCCGGTCACCCAGGTCCTTCTCGACGGCACCGCCCACACCCCCCGCGTCACCCACCGCACCCGCGCCGACCGCGCCACCTACACCCTCGGCTTCGACGGCGGCACCAGGATCACCGTCGAGATCGCCGTCCGGGACCGGCGCACGACCTGGCGGGTCACCGGCATCACCGACACCCCGGCGCTGCGCATCGGCACCCTGGAGATTCCCGGCCTCGCCCTGCTGAGCGTCCGCAGCGACCAGCCCGGCGCCGTCCTGCTGGCCGCCCGGATCGAACTGGACAAGGCCAAGAGCGGCGACACCCTGGTACAGGTCACCGACGCCACCCCCGCCGAGGCCGCACCCACCGGATGCGCCTACGCCGTGGTCGCCACCGACGCGCTGGCCGGCGCCGTCGAGACCAACACCTGCTACGACCGGCCCACCGGGGCCACCAGCTGGGAGAACGGCCGCCTCTGGCGGCAGACCGTCAAGGGCGACGGCTTCGTCAAGGCCCAGCTGTCCTGCGGCCAGTGGACCCACAGGGCGGCCGGGCAGCCGTCTCCCACTCCCGACTCCTCCCCCACTCCCGACTTCGCTCGACCGGGGGGACCCCCACGAGCGGGAGGCGCCCCCGGCGCCACCGACCCGCTGCCGTACGCGACCGTCATCGTCACCGGCGACCGCAACGGCGACGGGAAGACCGACTGGCAGGACGCCGCCATCGCGCTGCGCGACATCATGGTCATGCCGCTGGGCGCCGACGCACAGCATCTGCGGGTCGTCCCGCACATCCCGTTCAACTTCGCCAGCCAGGCCACCAACCCGTTCCTCGCCACCCTCGACCACATCAAGCGGATCGCCCTGGCCACCGACGGGCTGCGGCAGTTCACCCTCCTCAAGGGCTACCAGTCCGAAGGCCACGACTCCGCCCACCCCGACTACGGCGGCAACTACAACACCCGGGCCGGCGGCCTGGCCGACCTCAACGCCCTGCTCCGCGCCGGCAAGAAGTGGAACAGCGACTTCGCGGTGCACGTCAACGCCACCGAGTCCTACCCCGTCGCCCACGCCTTCTCCGAGAAGCTGGTCGACAAGAACGACAAGCAGTGGGACTGGCTCGACCAGTCCTACCGCATCGACGCCCGCCGCGATCTGCTCTCCGGCGACATCGCCCGGCGCTTCGCGCAACTGCGCAAGGAGACCGACCCGGCCCTCAACACCGTCTACCTCGACGTCTTCCGCGAGTCCGGCTGGAACTCCGACCGGCTGCAGCGCCACCTGCGCGACCAGGGCTGGCAGGTCGCCACCGAATGGGGCCACGGCCTGGAGCGCTCCGCCCTGTGGTCGCACTGGGCGAACGAGACCGACTACGGCCCCGACACCTCCCGCGGCATCAACTCCCGGCTCATCCGCTTCCTGCGCCACCACCACAAGGACGTCTTCGCCGACAAATGGCCCACGCTGCTCGGCAACGCCCGGATGGGCAACTTCGAGGGCTGGGTGGGCAAGACCGACTGGAACGCGTTCCACACGATCATCTGGACCGACGCCCTGCCCGCCAAGTACCTCCAGGCGTACCCGATCAGCACCTGGGACGCCCACGAGATCACCTTCGAGGGCCCCACCAAGACCTCCGTCAGCGACGCCGAGGGCACCCGCAAGATCACCACCGACGGCCGGCTGGTCTACGACGACGGCACCTACCTGCTCCCCTGGGAACCCCGCCGGGCCACCGACCCGCACCGCCTCTACCACTACAACCCGCACGGCGGCACCACCACCTGGACGCTGCCGCGCGGCTGGGCGGGCGCGGCCGCCGTCTACGCCTACCGGCTCACCGACCAGGGCCGTACCGCGGAGACCCGGCGCCCCGTCAGCGGCGGCAAGATCACCCTCACCGCCCGGCCCGGTGTCGCCTACGTCGTGCACCGCGCCAAAGCCCCGGTGCAGCGCGACCCCGTCTGGGGCGAGGGCACACCCCTGACCGACCCCGGTTTCCACTCCGGGAACCTCGCCGGCCGGCAGGTCACCGGACCGGCCTCCGTCCGGCTCAGCAAGACGGGCGACTACGAGCTGGTCATCGACGCCGGCACCGCCGCCACCGTCGCCCAACGACTCGCCCGGCTCGCTCCCGGCAGCTACGCCGCCTCCGTGCAGGTCGAGGTCGGCGCCACGGCGGGGGAGCGGCGACGGGCCGCCCTGGAGGTCCGTACCGCCGACGGCGTCACCGCCGCCAACTGGACCGACACCTCCACCGCCGGCAACTACGTCGCCGCCGACCGCAAGTCCGGCACCCGCTTCCAGCGCCTCTTCACCCACTTCACCGTCCCCGGGGGCGGCGGCCCGGTCACCCTCACCCTCACCGCGGCGGCCGGCCGGGCCCGGGTCAGGTTCGACAACCTCCGCGTCGTACCGGCCCGGCCCACCACCAAGCAGGGCACCCTGGCCTACGAGGACTTCGAGCACGTGCCCCAGGGCTGGGGCGTCTTCGTCAAGGGTGACGCGGGCGGCAGTACCGACCCCCGCACCCATATCGCCCAGCGGCACGCCCCGTTCACCCGGCGCGGCTGGAACGGCAAGGCCATCGACGACGTCATCGACGGCGGCCAGTCGCTCAAGTCACGCGGCGAGAACACCGGACTCGTCTACCGGACGGTTCCGCACACCGTCCGCTTCACCCCCGGCCGCCGCTACCGCGTCACCTTCCGCTACGAGAACGAGAAGGCCGGCCAGTACGCCTGGGTCACCGCCGTCGACACACCCGCTTCCCGCGAACTGAACCGCACCCCGCTGCCCGTCGCCACCCAACCCGCCACCCACGCCTACGAGTTCACCGCACCGGCCGACGGCGAGGCATGGGTGGGGCTGCGCAAGGTGGCCGATGACGCGACCGCGGAGTTCGTCCTGGACTCCTTCGAGGTACGCGAGATCTGACGCGCCCTGGGGCGGCGCCCCCGCCGCCCCAGGGACCGCTCAGCGCCCGCCCGCGCACGGATACAGACCGGGCGCCCCCGCCTCGTCACCCACCAGGGCCGGGGCGCCCTCCCACTCCCACAACAGCAGCTCGTTGGCGCCCTCGCGCAGCACCGGGCCCGGGACGTACAGGGTCCGCTGCGGCCCGAGACCCCAATAGCGCCCCAGACAGAAACCGTTGATCCAGGCGAAACCGTGATGCCACCCCGGCAGCGCGAGATCGGCGTCCCCGGGCCGCCCGGCCACCGTCACCGTCCCCCGGTACAGCCCCGCGGCCCCGCCCGCCTCCTCCACCTCCCGGAACGGAACGTTGGCCAACGCCCCGGGTTCCTCCATCGCATCCAGCCGCAGTCCCCGGGACCGCACGCCGTGCAGAAACTGCCGCTCGTGCAGCAGCCCGCCCGTGATCCCCTTGGACTCACCGAGCCGCGGCCCGTAGTTGACCCGTCCCAGCGACGCCACCCACAACTCCACCGACGCCGGCCCGGCCACCTCCCCGAGCACGGCGTCCTCGGTGTCCACCACCGGCGCGCGCACCCCGTCGACCCACACCACCGCCCGGTCCCGCAGCCCGCTCACCCGCAGCGGACGGGGGCCACGCGGCCCCGGTACCCCGACCCGGTAGCGGACCACGCCCCGGTCCACCCCCAGCTCCTCGAACGTGGCCGGAGCGCCCCCCTCCCTCTCCGCACCGCCCAGCACCTCCATCACGTCCCCGGCGCACGCCCACTCACCGACCACCGCACACACCGGCTCCGCCAGCACCCGCAGCGGCTCCGGCACCCGGGGCAACGGCCCGTCCGCCCACTCGGCGAGCACCTTGCGGAACCGCCAGAACTTCTCCGTGGGACGCCCGCGTTCATCGACCGGCGCCCCGTAGTCGTAGGAGGTGACCGTCGGCTGCAGCACCCCGTCATGCAGCTCGCCCGCGCGGTTCGCCCCCGCCCACCCGCCGAAATTCGTCCCGCCGTGCGCCATATAGATATTGACCGAAGCGCCGCACTCCAGAATCTCCCGCAGCGTCGCCGCGGCATCCTCCGGAGCGCGCGGCACGTGCTCCTGCCCCCAGTGCGCGAACCACCCGCACCAGAACTCCATGCACATCAAGGGCCCCCGGTCCTGATGGCGCCGCAACGCCGCCAGCGCCTCCCCGGCCCCCGAACCGAAGTTGACGGTGGCCGGCAGGCCAGGAACCGAACCACCGCTGAGCATGTGGTCCTCGGGCCCGTCCGAGGTGAACAGCGGCACGTGCACCCCCAGCGCCCGCAGCCGTTCCACGAGGTGCGCCAGATACACCCCGTCGCTGCCGTACGAGCCGTACTCGTTCTCCGCCTGCACCATGATCACCGGCCCGCCGCCCGCGCCGCCGGGCCCCGCCGCCGTGCACTGCCGCGCCACGACCTGCGGCAGCAGCCGCCCGAACCAGGCGTCCACGGCCCGCAGATACGACGCATCCCGCGTCCGCACCCGCCGCCCCAGCGGCCCGGTCAGCCACTGCGGCAGCCCGCCGTTCTCCCACTCCGCGCAGATGTACGGTCCCGGGCGGACGATCGCCCACAGCCCCGCCGCCTGCACCGCGTCCAGGAACCGCCCCAGCGCCTCCGGGTCCCTGAACTCGCCGGGCCGCGGCTCGTGCAGATTCCACGGCACATAGGTCTCCACGCAGTTCAGGCCCATCGCCCGCAGCATCGCCAGGCGGTGGTCCCACTGCGCCTCGTGCACGCGGAAGTAGTGCATCGCCCCGGACAGCAGCCGCACCGGCCGCCCGTCCAGCATGAAGTCCCGCTCGCCCGCCTCGAACTGCGTCACGTCACCCGCCCCTGTGTCGTCTCCCGTGCGCCACCGGCCGGGCGCACCCGGTCACCGGTCACCCTTGCCCTCTGGCGGTGTGACGGTCCATGGACAAAGATCGGATCTGTTTGGACGGTTCGACGGTCCGACGGTCCGACGGTCCGACGGAGCGGTACGGAGCGGCGGAGCGGTACGGAGCGGAGGAGCGGTACGGAGCGACGGGAGGCCCGGACGTGTACCACACCTGGATGCGCTACTTCACCCCGAGCCCGGTCCACCACCGGCTCGGCCTGGTGTGCCTGGGAGTCGGTCTCCAGCACGGCACCCTGCCCACGGTAGGTCCGCGCACCCTCGACCACCATGTCGCCATCGTCATCAGCGCCGGCCGCGGCTGGTTCACCGCCCCCGACGGCCGGCGCCGTGCGGTGACCGCCCCCGCCCTGCTGTGGATCATGCCGGGGGTGCCGCACCACTACGGCGCCGACCCGGAGACCGGCTGGGACGAGAGCTTCGTCGACTTCACCGGGCCGGCCGCCGCGACCTACACCGAACTCGGCTACATCGAACCGGACCGCCCGCTCGTACCGCTCGCGGACACCGGGCCGGCCCGGACCGCCATCGGACGGATCGCCCGCGCGGCGCGGCGGGGCAACCCCCTGCTGGAGGTGGAGACCTCGGCCGCGGTCCACGAACTCCTCGTCGCCCTGCGCAGGGCACGCGCCGACACCGACGCCGACGGGGACCCGGTCCTCCAGGCTCTCGCCCGGGACGCCTTCCTCCCGCTCTCGGTCGCCGAACACGCCGCCCGGCACGGTATGACCCCCGTGGAGCTGCGCACCGCCGTACGCCGCGGCGCCGGCTGCAGCCCCAAGGACTACCTGCTGGGCATACGCCTGGGCCGCGCAAAGGAACTCCTGGCGGGAACCGAACTCCCGGTGGCGGCGGTGGCCCGCCGGGTCGGCTACGACGACCCGGCGTACTTCAGCCGCCTGTTCACCCGGCGGGTCGGCACCGCCCCCGTACGCTTCCGCGACCGCCAGGTCCGCAACGTACCCGGCGGCTGGTCCACACAGGTCCCCGACCCGGATGACCCGCCCCTGGTCAGGGGGTGGAACGGCTGACGGGGGCTGGCTGAATCCGTGCGCGTGGCCCGTGGCCGGCGCCGGGCACGGGGTCGCTTTGCTGCGTGGGCCGGGTGCGGGTTGCCGGTGGCTGGGGCCGGTTCGCCTATTCGTTGTGGGTGGTGGGTCGGACGGGCTCCGGTGCGTCCCCTCCGACCCCCGCGGCAACCACTTAAGCCGCCCGAGAGCGAGCCCCACGCAGCCGCACCGAACAACGGCCGGTGCGCGCCCCACAGGGGCGCGGGGGACTGCGCGCCCGGCCCCAACGCACCCGCAGACAACGAACGCCCCCACCTCACCCCGCAGAACAGGGATGCACCGCCCACCCGCGTTACGGCAGCATGACGTCATGCCCGCACTGCAGCGCGACGAGGCGCAGACCCGAGCCCGGCTCATCGACGTCCACCGTTACGAGATCGCCCTCGACCTCACCCGGGGCGAGGACCACTTCGCCTCCCGTACGGTCATCCACTTCACCGCGCACGCAGACGGCGACACCTTCGTCGAGGTCAAACCCGCCGAGCTGCACTCCGCCACCCTCGACGGCCGCCCCCTCGACCCCGCGGCCCTGGACGGCAACCGCCTCCCGCTCACCGGCCTCACCCCCGGCGAGCACGCACTACGCGTGGACGCCACCATGCGCTACTCCCGCACCGGCGAAGGCATGCACCGCTTCACCGACCCCGCCGACGGCGAGACCTACACCTACACCCAGCTCTTCATGGAGGACGTCCAGCGCGTCTTCGCGGCCTTCGACCAGCCCGACCTCAAGGCCGTCTTCGCCCTCACCGTCACCGCCCCCGCCGACTGGACCGTCCTCGGCAACGGCATCGCCACCCAAGGCGACCCCGGCCACTGGACCCTCGCCCCCACCCAGCTGATCTCCACCTACCTCGTCGCCGTCGCCGCCGGACCCTGGCACTCCGTACGCACCGAACACGCCGGACTGCCCTTCGGCCTCCACTGCCGCCGCTCCCTGGCCCCGTACCTCGACGCCGACGCCGACGAAATCCTCGACCTCACCCGGCGCTGCTTCGACCGCTACCACCAGATCTTCGAGGAGCCCTACCCCTTCGACTCCTACGACCAGGCCTTCGTCCCCGAGTTCAACGCCGGGGCCATGGAGAATCCCGGCCTGGTCACCTTCCGCGACGAATTCGTCTTCCGCTCCGCCGTCACCGACACCGAACGCCAGACGCGCGGCATGGTCGTCTCCCACGAAATGGCCCATATGTGGTTCGGTGACCTCGTCACCCTCCAATGGTGGGACGACATCTGGCTGAACGAGTCCTTCGCCGAATACATGGGCTACCAGGTCCTGGCCGAAGCCACTCGCTTCAAGGACACCTGGACGGATTTCGCCATCGCGCGCAAGGGCTGGGGCTACGACGCCGACCAGCGCCCCTCCACCCACCCCGTCGCCCCCGCCCCCGAGGACGTCCCCGACACCACCTCGGCGCTCACCAACTTCGACGGCATCTCCTACGCCAAGGGTGCCTCCGCACTGCGCCAACTCGTCGCCTGGATGGGGGAGAAGGACTTCCTCGCCGGTATCAACGACCACTTCGCCCGGCACCGCTTCGGCAACGCCACCCTCGCCGACTTCATCGATTCGCTCTCCCGCGCCACCGACCGCGACGTCCACGCCTGGGCCGGGCGCTGGCTGCGCACCACGGGAGTCGACACCCTGACCCCCGTCGTGGAAGAAGGCGCGGACGGCCATTGGAGCGTGTCCGTCGAGCAGACCGGAAGCCAGGACGGCATCCGCCCGCACCGGCTCACCGTCGGCCTCTACGACCACGACCGCACCACCCCGGGCCGCCTCGTCCCGCGCGAGCCGCTGTCCTGGGACGTGCCCGACGGCGGCGGCCACTCCGCCACGGGCGGCCGCCCCGCCCTGCTCCTGCTCAACGACCAGGACCTCACCTACGCCAAGGTCCGCCTCGACCCCGTCTCCTGGGACGCCGCCCTCGGCGCCCTGTCCGGACTTCCCGAACCGCTGACCCGCGCCGTGGTGTGGAACGCCGCCCGCGACATGGTCCGGGACGGCGAACTGGCCCCCGCCGCCTACCTCGACGCCGCCCGCACCCACCTCCCCTACGAAACCGACCTCGCCGTCGTCCAAGGCGTCCTCGCCTTCGCCCGCACCCAGATCGCCGACCGCTACCTGCCCCGCACCGAACGCCGCACCGCCCTCGCCACCCTCACCTCCCTCAGCCGCGACATACTCCGCCGCACCGAAGGCCCCGAACACGGCTCGGAAGCGGGGCTGCGGCTCACCGCCGTCCGCACCTTCATCGACAGCGCCACCACTCCCGAAGGCATCCAGGACTGGCTCGACGACGGCAGCGTCCCCGGCGGCCCCCGCCTCGACCCCGAACTGCGCTGGCGCATCCTCGGCCGGCTCGCCACCCTCGGCGCGTCGCCGCTCGACGAACTCCGCGCCGCCATCGACGCCGAACTCGCCCGCGACCCCAGCGCCACCGGCCGCGAGGGCGCCGCCCGCTGCCGCGCCGCGCTCCCCGACCCGGCCGCCAAACAAGCCGCCTGGGACGCCCTGTTCACCACCGACGGCACAGCCGCCCTGTCCAACTACCTCTTCACCGCCACCGCCACCGGCTTCTGGGCACCCGAACAGCACGACCTGCTCCGCCCGTACGTCGCCCGCTACTTCACCGAGGTCCCCGCCCTCGCCGCCGCCCGCGGCCCCGCCCTCGCCGATGCCGCCGGCCGCTACGCCTTCCCCGCCGTCTTCGTCGAGGAGGACACCCTCCGGCGCGGCGAGGCCTGCCTCACCGACGGCGACCCGGCACCCGCCCTGCGCCGCAAGCTCATCGACCAGCTCGATGATCTGCGCAGGGCGCTGAAGGTACGCGCCGCGGCCGGGGGCGCCTAGCCGGGGCCCTCTTCCCACCCTGTTCCGGTTCCTGCCCCGCGCCCCGCCTCCCGGCAGCAGGGCACGGCATACGGAGGGACACCCCGGTCGCCCCGCTCACGGCCGGGGCGACCGGCCGGTCCGGCATGTCGGTACCCGGGCATCTCGTTCGTCCTTAAGCTCGATGGGACATACCGGGCTATTTGCCCCACGACTCCAGGAGTGACCATGACCGGCTCTGCCACCCAGGGAATCAAGACCGTGCTGCACCCCGTGTCCGACCTGGCGACGGCCAAGGCGGTGTACGCCGCCCTGCTCGGCGTGCCGCCGCAGGCCGACGAGTCCTACTACGTCGGCTTCGAGGCCGCGGGCCAGCACATCGGACTGGTGCCGGGCGGCGGACCGCAGGGCATGACCGCACCGGTGGCCTACTGGCACGTGCCGGACATCGAGGCGAAGCTGGCCGAGGTGACCGCCGCGGGCGCCACCGTGAAGGAGCCCGCGCACGAGGTCGGCGGCGGCCGCCTGGTGGCCACCGTCACCGACCCCGACGGCAACGTCCTCGGGCTGCTTCAGGACCGTTGAGCGCCGCGCCGGCCGGGCGGGCTTCGTGCCGGCCCGGCCGGCCGCCGCCGGTCAGACGGGCGCGGTGGGCGCCGCCCGTTGCGCGACCCCTCCGGCACAGCAAAATCAGACGTTACGCTCGGAGCCGGTCAGACCGAACCAGGCGACGCCGACGGAGACCGCGAAGGCGGCCCCTCCTCCCGGATGGAGACACGATGAGCAAGGTCACGAGGACGGACCCGCAGTCGCCCGCACCGCACGCCGCCGACAGTCACGATCTGATCCGCGTGCACGGCGCGCGCGAGAACAACCTCAAGGACGTCAGCATCGAGATCCCGAAGCGCCGGCTGACGGTGTTCACCGGCGTCTCCGGCTCGGGCAAGAGCTCGCTGGTCTTCCACACCATCGCCGCGGAGTCGCAGCGGCTGATCAACGAGACCTACAGCGCCTTCGTGCAGGGCTTCATGCCGACCCTGGCCCGACCCGAGGTCGACGTCCTCGAAGGGCTGACGACCGCGATCATCGTCGACCAGCAGCGGATGGGGGCCGACGCGCGCTCCACCGTCGGCACCGTCACCGACGCCAACGCGATGCTGCGCATCCTCTTCAGCCGGCTGGGGAAGCCGCACATCGGCCCGCCCGGCGCGTACGCCTTCAACGTCCCCTCGGTCCGGGCGAGCGGTGCCATCACCGTCGAGCGCGGAGCCCGCAAGGCGGTGAAGGCGACCTTCACCCGCACCGGCGGCATGTGCCCGCGCTGCGAAGGCCGCGGCACGGTCTCCGACATCGACCTCACCCAGCTCTACGACGACTCCAAGTCGCTCGCCGAGGGCGCGTTCACCATCCCCGGCTGGAAGTCCGACAGCTTCTGGACCGTGCGGGTCTACGCCGAGTCGGGCCTCCTCGACCCGCACAAGCCGATCCGCAAGTTCACCAAGAAGGAGATGCACGACTTCCTCCACCGGGAGCCGACCAAGGTGAAGGTCGAGGGCGTCAACCTCACCTACGAAGGGCTGATCCCCAAGATCCAGAAGTCGTTCCTGTCCAAGGACAAGGAGGCGCTGCAGCCGCACATCCGGGCGTTCGTGGAGCGGGCGGTCACCTTCACCACCTGCCCCGAGTGCGAGGGCACCCGGCTCAGCGAGGGGGCCCGGTCGTCACGCATCGGCGACATCAGCATCGCCGACGCCTGCGCCCTGCAGATCAGCGACCTGGCCGCCTGGGTCCGCGGCCTCGACGAGCCGTCGGTGGCGCCCCTGCTCACCGCGCTGCAACAGACGCTCGACTCGTTCACCGAGATCGGCCTCGGCTACCTCTCGCTCGACCGGGCGTCGGGCACGCTGTCGGGCGGCGAGGCGCAGCGCGTCAAGATGATCCGCCACCTCGGCTCCTCGCTCACCGACACCACCTATGTCTTCGACGAGCCCACCACGGGCCTGCACCCCCATGACATCCAGCGGATGAACAACCTGCTGCTGCGGCTGCGGGACAAGGGCAACACGGTGCTCGTCGTGGAGCACAAGCCGGAGACCATCGCGATCGCCGACCACGTCGTCGACCTGGGCCCCGGCGCCGGTGCGGCGGGCGGCACGGTCTGCTTCGAGGGCACCGTCGAGGGGCTGCGGGCCGGCGGCACCGTCACCGGCCGCCACTTCGACGACCGGGCCGCCGTCAAGAAGACCGTGCGCATCCCCACCGGCAGGCTGGAGATCCGCGGCGCGACGACGCACAACCTGCGCGGCGTCGACGTCGACCTCCCGCTCGGGGTGCTGACCGTCGTCACCGGCGTCGCCGGCTCCGGAAAGAGCTCGCTCGTCCACGGGTCGCTGCCGGGGCGGGCGGGGGCCGCCGGCGAGGGCGTGGTGTCGGTCGACCAGGCCCCGATCCGCGGCTCACGACGGAGCAACCCGGCGACGTACACCGGACTGCTCGACCCGATCCGCAAGGCGTTCGCCAAGGCCAACGGCGTGAAGCCGGGACTGTTCAGCTCCAACTCCGAGGGTGCCTGCCCCACCTGCAACGGCGCCGGCGTCATCTTCACCGATCTGGCGATGATGGCCGGTGTCGCCTCCCCCTGCGAGGAGTGCGAAGGGAAGCGGTTCCAGGCATCGGTCCTGGACCACCACCTCGGCGGCCGCGACATCAGCGAGGTGCTCGCGATGTCGGTGACCGAGGCCGAAGAGTTCTTCGGCGACGGCGAGGCACGCACGCCGGCCGCGCACCGTATCCTCGGCCGGCTCGCCGACGTCGGGCTCGGCTACCTCGGCCTCGGCCAGCCGCTCACCACGCTGTCCGGCGGCGAGCGGCAGCGGCTCAAGCTGGCCACCCACATGGCCGAGAAGGGCGGCGTCTACCTCCTCGACGAACCGACCGCCGGCCTCCACCTCGCCGATGTCGGGCAGCTGCTCGGCCTGCTCGACCGGCTCGTCGACTCCGGCAAGTCGGTCATCGTCATCGAGCACCACCAGGCGGTCATGGCGCACGCCGACTGGATCATCGACCTCGGCCCCGGCGCCGGCCACGACGGCGGCCGGATCGTCTTCGAGGGCACCCCCGCCGACCTCGTCGCCGCCCGCTCCACCCTCACCGGCGAGCACCTCGCGGCCTACGTCGGCACCTGACCCGGGGGAGACCCCCTTCGGCAGGCCCGCGCGGCCAACGTGAGACGGGTGCGGCCCCGGCCCCGGACGGAAAACCGCCGCGGCCGGGAGGCCGACGGCACCCGAACATCTGCGGTACACCCGTACCACTTACGGGTGGTATGACCGCAACCAGTGGATACCGACTGTACAGGGAAAGTAACTTTGGGCTGCCTAAGGGCTGGTCCGCATGGGATCGGCGCCCCAACTCCCCTGACAGAAGAGCACATTGATGCCCGTGCCCCCTGCCGGCACCGCCCTCGCAGGCGGCACCAACGGCCCCCGCGCACTCCGCCCCCTCCTCGAAACCGTCCTCGACGCCCTCACCACCGGGGCCGAGGACCGCGCCGGCCCCCTCCCCTCCGGCGGCCCCGCCACCGTCACCCGCGCCGTACGCGAGGCCTGCCACCCCCTGCTCCCCGACCACGGCACCGGCCCGCACACCGCCCTGCGCACCCTCGTCCACACCCTCGCCGCCGGCGCCGCCGACCCCGCCGACCCCCACTGCGCCGCCCATCTGCACTGCCCGCCCCTGGCCCTTGCCACCGCCGCCGACCTCGCCGCCGGCGCCCTCAACCCCTCCATGGACTCCTGGGACCAGGCCCCCGCCGCCTCCGCCCTCGAAGCCCTCACCAGCCGTGAACTCGCCGCCCTGGTCTACCCCCGGGCCACCCGCCCCGACGCCCTGATCACCACCGGCGGCACCGAATCCAACCAGCTCGCCCTCCTCCTCGCCCGCGAAGCCACCGCCCCCGGCGGCACCGCGACCGACCCCCACCGGCCCGCCCCGCCCCTCCAGATCGTGTGCGGCGCCAACGCCCACCACAGCATCCACCGCTCCGCCTGGCTCCTCGGACTCCCCGAACCCCTCACCCTCCCCACCCCCGACGGCATCCTCACCCCCGACACCGTCCACACCTGCCTCGCCAACCTCGCCGGCCGCACCGGCCCCGTCCTCCTCACCGCCACCGCAGGCACCACCGACTCCGGCGCCCTCGACCCCCTCCCCGCCCTCGCCGACGTCGCCGACCGGCACGGCGCCCGCTTCCACGTCGACGCCGCCTACGGCGGAGCCCTCCTCTTCAGCGACACCCACCGCAGCGCACTGAACGGCCTCGCCCGCGCCCACACCGTCGCCCTCGACCTGCACAAACTCGGCTGGCAACCCGTCGCGGCCGGCCTCCTCGCCGTTCCCGACCCCGCCACCCTGGCCCCCCTCACCCACCAGGCCGACTACCTCAACGCCGACGACGACACCGAAGCCGGCCTCCCCGACCTCCTCAGCCGCTCCCTGCGCACCACCCGCCGCCCCGACATCCTCAAAATCGCCGTCACCCTCAAAGCCCTCGGCCGCCACGGCCTCGGCGAACTCGTCGACCGCACCCTCGCCGCCGCGCAGACCCTCGCCGACCTCATCGAGGCCCACCCCCGCTACGAGCTCCACTCCCGCCCCGCCCTCAGCACCGTCCTCTTCCGCCCCACCGGCGCCGACGACACCACCCTCGCCACCATCCGGCGCACCCTCCTCACCGACGGACAGGCCGTCCTCGGCCGCGCCACCACCCCCACCGGCCTCTGGCTCAAAGCCACCCTCCTCAACCCCCACACCCAACCCGGAGACCTGACCACCCTCCTCAAACTCGTGGAAGGCCACACGCCTCGATGAGCGCCACCCCGCACCCGGAAACCCCCCTCACCACCGACACCACGAGCCCCGGTGAACCCCTCGACCTCGCGGGCATCGGCATCGGCCCCTTCAACCTCTCCCTCGCCGCCCTCGCCCACCCCCTCACCTCCCTCCGCACCGCCTTCTACGACCAGCGCTCCGCCTTCCACTGGCACCCCGGCCTCCTGATCGACGGCGCCACCCTCCAAGTCCCCTTCCTCGCCGACCTGGTCACCCTCGCCGACCCCGCCAGCCCCTGGACGTTCCTCAACTACCTCAAGACCCGCGAACGGCTCTTCCCCTTCTACTTCGCCGAACGCTTCCACCTCCACCGCGCCGAATTCGACGCCTACTGCCGCTGGGTCAGCGAAAACCTCCCGAGCCTCCACTTCGGCCACCAGATCGACGCCGTCCGCTGGAACCCCGAACACGAAGTCTTCGAAGTCGACTTCACCCAGCTCGACACCGAAGGCGAAGCCGAAGCCCTGGGCCGCACCTACGCCCGCAACCTCGTCCTCGGCATCGGCACCACCCCCCACGTCCCCGTCCCCCTCCGCCCTCTCGCCGAGGCCCCCGCCGTCCCCGTCATCCACTCCGCCGACTACCTCGACCACCGCGAGCGCCTGCTCGACGCCGACCACGTCACCGTCATCGGAGCCGGCCAGTCAGGCGCCGAAATCTTCCTCGACCAGCTCCGCGCCCGCCCCGCCGGCCGCGAACGCCTCCACTGGCTCGCCCGCACCCCCGCCTTCGCCCCCATGGAATACAGCAAACTCGGCCTCGAACACTTCACCCCCGACTACACCCGCTACTTCCACGCCCTGCCCGAACGCGTCCGCGACGACCTCGTCCCCGGCCAATGGCAGCTCCACAAGGGCATCGACCACGCCACCCTCGGCGCCATCCACGACGAGCTCTACCGCCGCACCCTCGACGGCGGCTGGCCCGACGCCACGCTCACCCCCGGAGTCTTCGTCCGCACCGCGGGCCGCGTCGGCACCACCAAGGTCGAACTCCACCTCGACCACATCCAGCAGGGCACCCGCTCCCGCCTCACCACCGACGCCGTCATCCTCGCCACCGGCTACCGCGAACGCCGCATGGACACCCTGCTCGCCGCCATCGACCCCTACGTACGCCGCGACTCCGGCGCACGCCCCCGCATCGAGGCGGACCACCGCCTCGTCCTCGACCCCGCCGTCACCGGCTCGGTCTACGTCCAGAACGCCGAAACCCACACCCACGGCGTGGGCACCCCCGACCTCGGCCTCGCCGCCTGGCGCAGCGCCACCATCCTCAACTCCGTCACCGGCAACACCCCCTACCCCCTCCCCAGCCGCACCGCCTTCACCAGCTTCGGCCTCCCCCAGCCGTCGACGGGACGCACCGGCATGGTCCCCCGCCAGGGCTCCACCCTCGTCCCCCGCCGTTGACACCGGCCCCTGCCACCCACGTCCGCCTGCCACCTGCCACCCGCCACCCGCCACCAGGCCCACGGGAGCCGGGGGAGCGCCGGGCCCAGGAAGAGACCGCAGCCGGCCCCGGACGGCGCCCCCTCCGCCCGTGCCTCCGGCGCCCCCCGGCGGCCCCTGGCGGTCCACCGGAAGTCAGAACACCGGCACCCCGTCCCGCGTCAGCTTCCAGTCCACCGAGGCAAATTGGGCAGGATCGATCTGCCCGCTCTCCTGAACCCACCCGATGATCAAATTCCGGATCTCGTCGGACGTCGACCACACCTGCTCCGCGGCCGCCACATGCGGGAAATTACCGCCACCACTCGCCCGGTAGTTGTTCACCGCCAGCACGAACCGGGCCGCATCATCCAACGGCTTCCCGCCGAACATCAGCTTCCCGATCCGCTGCCCCGCCGGCTTGGCGATATCGATCTCGTACGAGACGCCGCTCACCACGTCATAGTTGTAATCCGGCGTACCGTCCGCATTCGTGACCTTCGACGGATCCACCGGACCACCGGCCGCCGTCCGCACGTAATACCGCGCCGAAAACTCCAAATAAGCCCGCACCTGCGCACCCGTCAACACCCGCGCCTCCAGCGTGTTGTCGAACGGATACAGCGCCGCCATCGACCGGATCGTCACATCCCCCTCCGGCACCCTCGCGGTCCGCGAAAAGCACGACGCCTGCGACAACACCGGCAACGACGCATACGCCGACCCCGCAAGCGCCTTACGCACCACCTCCGCCTGCACGAACGCAATGAAATCCAGGACCGGCGTGTCCTTCACCGGCGCCTCGGCCGCCGTCATCTCCGCCTTCGACCGGCCGATCACCCGGTTCACATACGCCACGACCTTCCGGTGCTCGGCCCGCAGCAACCCCGTGATCCGCGCGTCCTCCGCCACCGCATTCGAGTTCAGGACCCGCGAGGCGACCGACGCCACCTCCCAGCGCCCCCGATGCCACTCCACCGCCACATCGAAGAGCGTCAGCCGCTGCCCCCACTTCAGCGGCTCCGAGAGCACCACCTCCCGGCCCGTCTCCTTGTTCACCACCCGCCGCTCGGGAACCTCCACATGCGCATGCCCCACCAACATCGCATCGATCCCCGGCACCTGCTCCGCCACCAACGCCGCCGCATTCTCCACATACGGCAACTGATCCCCGTACGACGACGTACCGCTCATCCCGGAATGTGCCGCCACGATCACCACATCCGCGCCCATCGACCGCAGCTTCGGCACCCACTTCGCCGCCTGCTCCACCAGCCCCGGAAACGCCAGTTTTCCCTGCACATGTGCCTTGTCCCAGATCGCGATCCCCGGATTCGTCAAACCCAGCACCGCCACCGTCACCTCCCGGCCGTGCGGGGACCGCAACCGCCTCAGCACATACGGACGGAACGCCGGCCGCAATGTCTTCGCGTCCACCGCATTCGCCCCCAGCAGCGGAAAATCACAGCTCTCCTCGAACTTCCGCAGCACCGGAATGCCGTAATTGAACTCATGATTCCCCAGCGTCGCGGCGTCATAGCCGATCGCATTCATCGCCCGCGCCATCGGATGCACCGGCCCGTCCGGATCCGTGATCGGATCCACCTTGGCGTAGTAATACGCCAGCTGCGTGCCCTGAATCGTGTCACCCGCATCGATCAGCAGCGTGTGCCGCCGGCCCTTCTCCCGCCGCACCTGCGTCACCAGCGTCGAAATCTTCGCCAGACCGACATCGTTGTGCGCCGCATCGTCGAACTCCGCGCCGGTGGCGTAGTCCCAGTTGAAGACATTGCCGTGCAGATCCGTCGTGCCCATGACCGTGAAGGCGTACCGCTCCCCCCGATGACCGCGGCCACCGTGGTCACCCGCGTCCCGGGCCTCCACCGCCCCGGCCGCCGGCGCGCCCGCCGCCCCCGCGAGCGCCATCCCGGCCCCCGTCACCACGGAACGCCCCAAGAACTTCCTACGGTCGAGCGACATGCCAACTCCCTTGGATGAACGCCAAAACGCCGATGCGCGCCGCCACACAGCGGGACGACGCGCGTAGATTCTGGCGCAGCCGTCCCCCGCGCAACACCCCTCGCCCGGCTCCCCCGGATACCCCACCCCGCCCCACCCCGATATGCGACCCTTCACCACCCACGCCCCCGCACCCACCCGCCCCGGACCCACCCGCCCCGCACCTGCACGCCGGGGACCCACGCGCCCTGCACCCACACGCTGCACCCGGCGGCCCGCCCCACCGAACGCACCGAACGCACCGAACGCACCGAACGCGCCAGACACACCGGACGCCCACCCCGAAACCCGGGAGCCACCATGACCGACCCCACCGCCACGTCTCCCACCCCCGCCGTCCCCGCCGGCGGCACCACCCCGACCGACCTCCCGTACGGCACCCCCGACACCCCCCGCCTCGCCGTACGCGGCGAAGCCCGCCTCGACGTCGCCCCCGAAATCGCCCGCATCGCCGTCACCGTCAGCGCCCGCGGCACCGACCGCACCGCCGCCCTCACCGACCTCACCCGCCGCAACGAACAGGCCCTCACCCTCATCAAGAGCTACGGCGACGCCATCGAAAAACTCGAAACCGGCGCCTTCAGCCTCACCCCCCAGCTCACCGAGAAAGGCCGCCACGAACGCGTCCGCGCCTACCTCGGACGCGTCACCCACACCGCCACCCTCAACGACTTCACCACTCTCGGCGAACTCACCACCCGCCTCGCCGACCTCGACCTCACCCGCGTCGACGGCCCGTGGTGGGGCCTGCGCCCCGACTCACCCGCCCACCGCGCCGCCCGCACCCAAGCCGTCCGCGAAGCCGTCCAGCGCGCCCGCGAATACGCCGAAGCCCTCGGCGCCCGCCTCGACGCCCTCCTCGAGATCGCCGACCTCGGCGCCGAGGGCAGCGCCCCCGCCCAGGCCCCCGGCATGCGCGGCTTCGCCGGATACGGTCGCGCCGCCGTCCAGGAATCCGCCCCGGCCCTCGATCTCGAACCCCAGCGTCAAGCCGTCCATGCCCATGTCAACGCACGCTTTACGATGACCCGCCCCGTACTGTGAGACCAGGCGCATGGAATGAATTCCCGCTCATCGGAGCGCTGTCGCGCCCATTCCATTACTTGTCAACAGCCTTTCATCAAGCGCTCGTTGAGCAGTCACTTCCCTACCGTTCCCTACCGCCCGGTAAGTCATAGGGTCGAAGCATGCGCCGAGCAAAGATCGTCTGCACACTGGGACCCGCCACCGACTCGTACGAGCAGATCAAAGCGCTCGTCGACGCCGGAATGGACATTGCCCGCTTCAACCTCAGTCACGGCACCTACGCCGAACACGAGGCGCGATTCGACCGGGTCCGCAAAGCCTCCGAAGAAACCCGCCGCAGTGTCGGCATCCTCGCGGACCTTCAAGGCCCGAAGATCCGACTCGGCCGATTCCGCGAAGGCCCTGTACTTCTCGAACGCGACGATGAGTTCACCATCACCGTGGAACCCGCCGTCGAAGGCGACCGCCAGATCTGCGGCACCACCTACCACGGCCTCGCCGCCGACGTCACCACCGGCGAACGCATCCTCATCGACGACGGAAAGGTCACCCTAGAGGTCACCGACGTCGACGGACCCCGCGTCCGCACCAGGGTCGTCGAAGGCGGCATGGTCTCCGACCACAAAGGCCTCAACCTCCCCGGCGTCGCCGTCTCCGTCCCCGCCCTCTCCGACAAGGACCAGGACGACCTCCGCTGGGCCCTGCGCTACGGCGCCGACATCATCGCCCTCTCCTTCGTCCGCAGTGGGCACGACATCGACGACGTCCACCGGATCATGCGCGAGGAAGACCGCTTCCTCCCCGTCATCGCCAAGGTCGAAAAGCCCCAGGCCGTCGACAACATCGACGACATCGTCGCGGCCTTCGACGGCATCATGGTCGCCCGCGGCGACCTCGGCGTGGAAATGCCCCTCGAAACCGTCCCGATCGTCCAGAAGCGCGCCATCAAACTCGCCAAGCGCAACGCCAAACCGGTCATCGTCGCGACCCAGATGCTCGACTCGATGATCGACAACTCCCGCCCCACCCGCGCCGAGGCCTCCGACGTCGCCAACGCCGTCATCGACGGCACCGACGCCGTCATGCTCTCCGGCGAAACCAGCGTCGGGAAGTACCCCACCGAGACCGTCAAGACGATGAGCCGCATCGTCGAGGCCGCCGAGGAAGACCTCCTCGCCAAGGGCCTCCCGCCGCTCACCGAGGCCAACAAGCCCCGCACCCAGGGCGGCGCCGTCGCCCGCGCCGCCGCCGACATGGGCGACTTCCTCGGCGCCAAGTTCCTCGTCGCCTTCACCCAGTCCGGCGACACCGTCCGCCGCCTCTCCCGCTACCGCTCGCCCATCCCGTTGCTGGCCTTCACCCCCGACCCGGCCACCCGTTCCCAGCTCAACGTCAGCTGGGGCGTGGAGACCTTCCTCGGCCCGACCGTCAACTCCACCGACGAGATGGTCGCCCAGGTCGACGAGCAGCTTCTCCGGCTCGGCCGCTGCCAGAAGGGCGACGTCGTCATCATCACGGCCGGCTCCCCGCCCGGAGTCCCCGGCTCCACCAACCTCGTCCGCGTCCACCACATCGGCGAGGACGACTCCCCGAAGTAGCCCCACCCGCACCGAGATTCCGCTGGGCCGAGGTACCTGACTGCCGTCCCCGTCAGTACTTCGGCCCGATGTGTCGGTCCATGAGGGCGACGGAGGCTTTGCGGGCCACGGAGATGTTCTCGGCTTTGCGGGATTGCCGGGCGGGTTTCCACTCGACCCCGACTGCGTCGAGGGTGTCGGTGCAGAGGCGGATGATGTCGGCGGACATATTGGTGAAGAAGTACCGCGGGTATTCGTAGCGCTTCCGCTGTCCGGCGACCGTGCGGGTGGCCCAGTTGGTGATCCGGCAGCCGTCGGAGTGGATGAGTCCGCGAAGGAACTCCCAGGGGTGCTCGTCCACGATCCGTTGCTGCCAGTCTTCGAGGGCGATCCGTCGTTCGTGTTTCTTGCCGGGGCCGTGTTGAGGGAAGAGGCAAAGCCAATGGTGGCTGTAACTCGTCACCATGACGCAGCCCTCGCGCTGGACGATGCACGCGCTGTTCGCCGGTCGGACGGCTTTCACCGCCTCGCGGCACGCGACGATCAGACCCGGCCAGGCATCCGCACAGGCGATGCGCAGCACATATCCGTGCCGTCGAGGCTGCCTGCTGAGGCAGCCGTCGCCGAGGTAGAGGCCGAGTAAGTAGGCGTATGCCGTCGTCGCCTCGGGTGGCCGCGGTACCGGCTCGCATCGCGGGCATTCCGTCTTGCGTGAGACCGGTTCCATGCGGGTCTGCCAGGATCGGATGGCGAAGCGGGATATCCCGGTCTGCTTGCTCACGGAATTGAGGCTGCGGCCCTGGGCGACGAGAGAGAGCGCGTGCTCGCGGGTTTCCCGGTCGTACATGGAAGCGAGCTTGGCCGGGGCGAAGACACCGGGCCACTGTTCGAGTACTCGTTCGCTCCATCGAGCGAACTTTCCTCAAGTTCAGATGACCTTGGAATCGAAGGAAAAGTGCCCCGGGTCGGACTCGAACCGACACTGTATGGGTTTTGAATCCATTGCCTGCTGCCAATTGGGCTACCGGGGCCAGCGGAATCCAAGGTTAACGCCCACCTGCTGTGGGACCACCTTACAGGAGCTAGGTAGGCTCATGGAGCACCACCTGCCTGGAATGAGGAGTCCCGTGAGCGCCGCCGAGCCCGAGCAGCCCGTCGCCGATGACGATCAGTCGCACGTCCCGCCGCTGACCACGCGCGTCGTGATCGCCGAGGACGAGGCCCTCATCCGTCTCGACCTCAAAGAGATGCTGGAGGAAGAGGGCTACACCGTCGTCGGTGAGGCCGGGGACGGGCAGACCGCCGTGGAACTGGCCCGGGAGCACCGTCCCGATCTGGTGATCCTGGACGTGAAGATGCCGGTGCTGGACGGCATCTCGGCGGCCGAGAAGATCGCCGAGGAGAGCATCGCGCCGGTGCTGATGCTGACCGCGTTCTCGCAGCGTGAGCTGGTGGAGCGGGCGCGGGACGCGGGCGCGATGGCGTATCTGGTGAAGCCGTTCTCCAAGACCGATGTGGTTCCCGCGATCGAGATGGCGGTGAGCCGGTTCACCGAGCTGCGGACGCTGGAGCAGGAGGTCGCGGACCTTACGCAGCGGCTGGAGACCCGGAAGCTGGTGGACCGGGCGAAGAGCATTCTGCAGACGCAGTACGGGCTGACGGAGCCGGCCGCGTTCCGGTGGATCCAGAAGACGTCGATGGACCGCCGGCTGTCGATGCAGCAGGTGGCCGAGGCGGTCATCGAGGACGCCGAGCAGAAGAAGCAGCAGAAGGAGCAGTAGCCCGGAGGAGTCCGGCTCGTCCGGAGGAGTCCGGCTCGTCCTGAGCGTGCGAGCGGCCCCGCACCGATCACCATCGGTGCGGGGCCGCTCGTCGTGCGAGGTGGTGTGGTCAGTCCGCGGTCCGCGGCTCTCAGTCCTCGCCGAGGTAGGCCTTGCGGACGGATTCGTCATGGAGGAGGGAGTCGCCGCTGCCGGAGAGGACGATGCGGCCGATTTCCATGACGTGTCCTTGGTCGGCGAGGGAGAGCGCGGCCTGGGCGTTCTGTTCGACCAGGAGGATGGTGGTGCCTTGGGAGCGGAGTTCGCGGATGGTTTCCATGATCTTCTGCATCATGATCGGGGAGAGGCCCATGGAGGGCTCGTCGAGCATGAGGAGTTTGGGGCGGGACATCAGCGCGCGGCCCATGGCGAGCATTTGCTGTTCGCCGCCGGAGAGCGTGCCGGAGGCTTGTTTGCTGCGTTCGCCGAGGATGGGGAAGAGCTCGTAGACGCGTTGGATGTCTTTCTCGATGTCGCCGGCGTCCTTGCGGAGGAAGGCGCCGAGCTGGAGGTTTTCGGCGATGGTGAGGCGGGGGAAGAGGCGGCGGCCTTCGGGGGAGTGGGCGAGGCCGCGTTCGACGATCTTGTGGGCGGGGACGCCGTCGAGTGGTTCGCCGTCGAAGGTGATCTTGCCGGCGAGCGGCTTGAGGAGGCCGGAGAGGGTGCGCAGGGTGGTGGTTTTGCCGGCGCCGTTGGTGCCGATGAGGGTGACGGCCTGTCCTGCTTCGACGGAGAACGAGATGCCTTTGACGGCTTCGATCTTGCCGTAGGCGACGCGGAGGTCCTCGACTTGGAGCAGTGCGGTCATGGGGTGTCTCCGGTCTGTCCCTGGGCCGGCTGGTCTGGTGGGGTCGTCCCGTCTGCTGCGCCGGGTTCTCCTGGTCCTTCGGGCTTTCCTGGCCCGTCGGGTTCTTCCGTCCCGGCTGCGGGGCCTGTTGTGCCGTCCGGAGCTGTTGTGGAGTGCGAACCTGTTGTGCCGTCCGGGTCCGTGGCGTCGTCCGGCGTCGGCATGCCCTCGACGGGTGTGCCGAGGTAGGCGGCGATCACGCGTTCGTCGGCCTGGACGACCTCGGCGGTGCCTTCGACGAGTTTCTGTCCCTGGACGAGGACGGCGACGCGGTCGCAGAGGTTGAAGATGAAGCGCATGTCGTGCTCGATGACGAGGACGGCGGTGCCCTGTGCGCGGATGGCGAGGACGAGGTCCTGGGTGGCGCGGGTTTCCTGGGGGTTCATGCCGGCGGTGGGTTCGTCCAGGAGCAGCAGTCCGGGTTCGCTGGCGAGGGCGCGGGCGATTTCGAGCTTGCGTTGTTCGCCGTAGGGGAGGTTGCGGGCGAGGTGGTCGCGTTTGTGGGCGAGGCCGGTGAATTCCAGGAGTTCCATGGCGCGTTGTTCGCTGCTGCGTTCGGCCTTTTTGAAGCCGGGGCCGCGCAGGAGTGCGGACCAGAGGCCTTCTTTGGTGCGGGTGTGCCGTCCGACGAGGACGTTTTCGAGGACGGTCATGTTGGCGAAGAGGCGGATGTTCTGGAAGGTGCGGGCGACGCCGGCCTGGGTGACGAGATGGGGCTTGCGGGAGAGGCGGGTGCCTCGGTAGCTGACGGTGCCTTCGGTGGGCACGTAGAGGCCGGTGAGGCAGTTGAAAAAGGTGGTTTTGCCGGCGCCGTTGGGACCGATGAGGCCGACTATTTCGCCGGTGCCGACGGTGAGGCTGACGCCGCGTACGGCGGTGAGCCCGCCGAAGCGCATGGTGACGCCGTCGGCTCGCAGGACGGTCTCGGTGTCAGTGGCGGGTGCGAGGCTGGAGGGTGTGGTCATGGTCGTCACGCCTTTGCCTGGGTGGCGCCGAGGGTGGCGTCTGCGTCGGGGAGGCGCTGGTCGGGCACGTCGAGTTGGCCGGTTTCGTGGAATTCGAGTTGTTTCCTGCGGTCGGGGATGAGGCCTTCGGGGCGGAAGCGCATGAGGAGGACGAGGGCGATGCCGAAGAGCAGGAGTTGGTAGTCCTGGATGAAGTCGAGCTTGGCCGGGATGAGGAAGAGGAGGGCGGCGCCGACGAGGGGTCCGCTGAGGGTTCCCATGCCGCCGAGGATGACGGCGGCGAGGAGGAAGGCGGAGTTGGGGGGCTGGGGGCCGGCGAACTGGAACTGTTCGGGGGTGGCGGTGGTGACGACGTGGGCGTGGACGGTGCCGGCGAGTCCGGCGAGGGCCGCGCCGAGGGCGAAGGCGAGGAGGCGGAGGCGGAAGCTGTTGATGCCCATGGCGATGGCGGCGGTTTCGTCCTCGCGGATGGCGATCCAGGCGCGGCCGATGCGGGAGGCGGCGGCGCGCCGGAAGACGAGAACGACGAAGGCCGTCACGAGGATCATCAGCAGGTAGTAGTTGCCGTAGGTGGCGAGGGGGATGCCGAGGATGACGTGGGGTTCGCCGAAGTTGAAGCCGAAGATTTCGAGGTTGGGGATGTTGGGGATGCCCATGGCGCCGTTGGTGATGTCGGGGCCGGTGGTGCCGTTGAGGTTGAGCATGGCGATGCGGAAGATCTCACCGAAGCCGAGGGTGACGATGGCGAGGTAGTCGCCGCGTAGGCGCAGCGTCGGTGCGCCGATGAGGACGCCGAAGACGAGGGAGGCGGCGGCGCCGGTGAGGAGGGCCGCCCAGAAGGGGAAGTGGAGCCCGAAGGCGGATTCGGGGGAGCCGGAGACGAGGGCGGCGGCGTAGGCGCCGACGCCGAGGAAGGCGACGTACCCGAGGTCGAGGAGGCCGGCGAGGCCGACGACGACGTTGAGACCCAGGGCGACGGTGGCGAAGATCAGGATGTTGGCCCCGATGATCGTGTACTGGTCGGTGTCCTGGGTGAACGGGAAGCAGGCGGCGGAGAGGAAGGCCGCGCCGAGGGCCACCGGGCGGTGGGTGCGGGTGAGTGCGGTGAGGCGGGCGGTGAGTCCGGCCCGGTGGAGGGCGGGGACGGCGAGCGCCATGAAGAGCAGGTAGCCGACGAAGGGGGCGCCGTCGTCGGTGTCGATGCCGTAGGTGAAGACGAGGAGCCCGGCGGCGAAGGCGGCGGCGATGACCAGGATCTCGGCCCAGGAGGGGAGTTCGCGGGTGGGGCTTCGCAGGGGGCCGGCGGTGAGGGTGGCGGTGAAGCGCTGCCAGGGGCCCGAGGGCGGCCGGTCGCCGGCTCGGTCGGGGGGCAGGGCGAGGGCGCCGGCCAGGGTGAGCAGGGAGGTGACGGCCGCGAGGGCGCCGCCCGGTTCGAGGTTGACCAGGCCGTGGAGGTGGACGGCGATGGCGATGAGGGTGAACCAGGTGGCGGCGAAGGTGGCGAGGGCCGCGAGGAGGGTGGGGGCGTTGCGTCCGGCGGGGGTGAGCCACTGCAGGCCGCGGATGCCGAGTGCCGCGAGGGCGAACAGCAGGGTGAGGACGCCGCCGGCGAGGGTGACGACCTGCAGTCCGGCGGGGGAGAAGTAGTAGGTGAGGTCGCCGGGGAAGTCGCTGCTCCAGGTCCAGGCGAGGCCGGTGGTGGCAGCGGTGGCGAGGGCGCCCGCGGCGGTGAGGAGACGCGCGGTGCGTTCCGCGAGGGGGAACAGGCCGCGGGCGGGGGGTGTGGTGGTGTTCGTGGTCATCGCTATCACGCCCGATCCGCGACGCGTTCGCCCAGGAGGCCTTGTGGTCTCAACAGGAGTACGAGGATGAGGAGGACGAAGGCCCAGACGTCCTTCCAGGCTCCGCCGCCGAATTGCTCCATGCCGGGTATTTCCTCGATGTAGGCGGTGGCGAGGGCTTCGGCGATGCCGAGCACGACGCCGCCGAGCATGGCTCCGTAGATGTTGCCGATGCCTCCGAGCACGGCTGCGGTGAAGGCCTTCAGGCCCATGATGAAGCCCATGCGGAACTGGACCTCGCCGGTGCGCAGGCCGTAGGCGACGGCGGCGACGCCGGCGAAGGCGGCGCCGATGGCGAAGGCGAGGACGATGATGCGGTCGGTGTTGATGCCCATGAGCTTGGCGGTGTCGGGGTCCTGCGCGGTGGCCTGCATGGCGCGGCCGCTGCGGGTTTTGGCGACGAAGAAGCCGAGGGCGATCATGCAGGTGGGGGCGGCGATGAGGACGAAGAGGTCGCCGCGCTGGACGGTGGCGCCCAGGATGTCGAAGGCGTGGCCCTTGAACTGGGGGAAGACGCGGGCCTGTTTGCCGTCGGGGTACCACTTCCAGATGGCTTGCTGGAGGGCGATGGACAGGCCGATGGCGGTGATGAGGGGGGCGAGGCGGGGTGCGCCGCGCAGCGGTCGGTAGGCGAATCGTTCGGCCGCGATGCCGACGAGGACGGATACGGCGATGCCGCCGAGCAGCATGACCGGCAGGGCGAGGGCGAGAGGGGTGCCGGCGGGGAGAGCGAGGAAGACGCTGAGCGCTCCGAAGCCGCCGACCATGAATATCTCGCCGTGGGCGAAGTTGATGAGCTGGACGATTCCGTAGACCATCGTGTAGCCGATCGCGATGAGTCCGTACATCGCGCCGAGGATGAGTCCGTTGGCCAGCTGTTGCGGCAGTTCGCTCACCGCGGGGCCTCCGTTGGGTGGGTGTGAGAGATCGGAGCTAGCTGGGTGTGAGGGATCCGGAACGGCCGGGTGTGGGGGATCCGGAACGGCTGGTGTGGGGGATCCGGAACGGCCGGGTGTGAGGGGCCAGAGCCAGCCGGGATGCGGGATCGGAGCCAGCCGGGTGTGAGGGATCCGGAACGGCCGGCTGCGAGGGGTCCGGGCCGGCTGGGCGTGAGGCGTCCGGGCCGGCCGGGAGCGGGGGATCGAGGCCGGGCCGGGAGCGCGGCCTCCGGACCGCCCGGCAAGGAGAGATCCAGGCCGGGGGTGCGCAGGAGCGGAACGGATTCCGGTGTGCCCCGGTGCTCTTGGTGTGCCACGGGCCGCGCCAGGGTCATTGGTGCGTCCTGGCGCGGCCCGGGGTGAGGTGGTGCGGTGCGGTGCGGTCGGTCAGCTCTTGTCGAACTTCTTGAATTCGGCGCTGAAGCGGGAGGCCCAGGCGCCCTTGTCGACCTGGTAGGCGGTGATCATGGTGTTGGTGGTGTCGCCGTATTTGTCGAAGGCGATGGGGCCGATGACGCCGTCGAAGGTCACCTTGTTCATGGCGTCGGCGACCTGCTTGCGGGCGTCGTCGGGGAGCTTGCCGTCGTTCGCTTCGACGACCTTTTTGACGGCTTGGATGACGGCCCAGGTGGCGTCGTAGGTGGAGCCGCCGTAGGCCTCGTAGCCCTCCTTGAAGCCGGCTGCCTTGTAGTCGGCGATGAACTTCTTGGCGGAGGGGAGCTCTTCGACGGGCTTGCCGACGGAGGAGGCGTAGTCGCCCTGTGCCTTCTTGTTCAGCTTGATGTAGTCGCTGCTGTACATGCCGTCGCCGCCCATCACGGGGGCGGTGACGCCGCCGTCCTTGAGCTGCTGGCTGAGGGGGCCGGAGGCGGGGTATTCGCCGCCGTAGAAGACCATGTCGGGTTTGGCGGACTTGACCTTGGAGACGACGGCCTTGAAGTCGCGGTCGTCGGGGCTGACGTGCTCGGTGCCGACGATCTTGCCGCCGAGTTTGGCGAACTGGTCCTTGAAGGAGGAGGCGAGACCGACGCCGTAGGTCTTCTGGTCGTCGATGACGTAGGCCTTCTTGGCCTTCATCTTCTCCCAGGCGTACTGGCCGTCGAAGGCGCCCTGGACCTCGTCGGTGGTGGCGGTGCGGAAGTAGGTGGGGAACTGGCGGACGCGCTTGTTCTGCTTCCAGTCCTTGCCCTGGGTGAGGTCGGGGGTGGTGTTCGCCGGGGAGATCAGCGTGAGGTTGTTCTGTTTGGAGACCTGCTGCATGGATTGGGCGACGCCGGAGTTGAGGGGGCCGATGACGCCGAGGACGCCCTTGTCGCCGGCGAGCTTGGTGGCGTTCTGCTGGCCGACGTTGGGGAGGGCCTTGTCGTCCAGGGCTTCGAGTTTGAAGCTGACGCCCTTGACCTCACCGGCCTTGTTGGCGGTGTTGACGGCGAGCTGGGCGGAGTTGCGGATGCCCAGGCCCAGTGCGGAGAGCTCGCCGGTGGTGGGGGCGTCGAGGCCGATGACGACCGTGGACTTTCCTTCGCCGCTCTTGGTGTCGTCGCCGCGCGAACCGCACGCGGAGAGCGTGAGGGCGCCGGTGGTGACTGCGGTGGTGAGGATGAGCAAGGAACGGTGACGCACGATCAGTCCTTTCCCTGGCGCGGCCACGACTGTCGCATGGCCGTTTCGCTCGCCGGGCTGTACGGGCTGTACAGGGTCCGTGCTTGCAGCGCACCCGGCGGCGCGGTGACTGGCGGTGACTCTAGAGCGGTGTTCGTCGCACCGGCAGAGGCGCTGAGCAGGATGTGACGCTCTTGTTATGACCTTCGATGAGCGTTATGCCGTTATGGTCCTTACACCGGAGGGCGAACGCGGTGCGGAGGGTGAACTCGCACTTCCACGGGGGGATGGGGCGTGCGGTGACGGAGGAGCGTCCGGATAGCGGATGCGGTGCGCGCGGGGGTGCCGGGGGCCGTGCGGGGGACGGGAGTTGCTGCCGTCGCCGCGGGCCGCGCGTGTTACGCAGGGTTACGGCAATGCGTACGGCCCCGCTCCCGGAATCCGGGTGCGGGGCCGTGAGGGCGGCCGGCGGTCCGCCGGCCGGTGCGGGTCAGCCGCGGTAGACGTCGGCGTCCGTGTCGCGCAGCATGCAGGTCAGGCGGGCGGTGCAGACCCGCTTGTCGTGTTCGTCGGTGATGACGATGTCGTAGGTGGCGGTGGACCGGCCGCGGTGTACGGGGGTGGCGACGCCGGTGACCAGACCGGAGCGGGCGCCGCGGTGGTGGGTGCAGTTGAGGTCGACGCCCACCGCGATCTTGGTGGGGCCGCCGTGCAGCATGGAGCCGACGGAGCCGAGGGTTTCGGCCAGGACGGCGGAGGCGCCGCCGTGCAGGAGTCCGTAGGGCTGGGTGTTGCCCTCGACCGGCATGGTGCCGACGACGCGCTCGGGGGCGGCTTCGGTGACCTGCACGCTCATCCGCTCGCCGAGGTGCCCGGCGGAGAAGAAGGACGGCAGGTCGAGGCCGAGGCCGGCCCACTGGTCGAGGATCTCCTGCGGAAACTTGGTCGTGCTCTGCTCACCCATGCCTACGGCTCCGTTCGCTCGCCCGTGATCGTCGTCGATCCGTGCCTGTTCCTATCAGGCCTCTGAGCAAGCGCTCAGCGCGGGGTTGTCGTTCCCGCCGGCCGGCCCGGTGGCGGTCAGTCCTCGCGGGGGCTCTCCAGGCGGATCACCAGGGACTTGGCCGCGGGGGTGTTGCTGGTGTCGGCGGTGTGGTCGAGCGGGATGAGGACATTGGTCTCGGGGTAGTAGGCCGCGGCGCAGCCGCGGGCCGTGGGGTAGTGCACCACCCGGAAGCCGGGCGCGCGCCGCTCGCTGCCGTCCGTCCATTCGCTGACCAGGTCGGTGTACGCCCCGTCGGCCAGGCCCCGTTCGCGCGCGTCGTCGGGGTGGACGAGGACGACGCGGCGGCCGTTCTTGATGCCGCGGTAGCGGTCGTCGAGGCCGTAGATGGTGGTGTTGTACTGGTCGTGGGAGCGCAGTGTCTGCAGCAGCAGCCGTCCTTCGGGGACGGCGGGGTATTCGACGGGCGCGGCGGTGAAGTTGGCCTTCCCGGTGGCGGTGGGGAAGCTGCGGCTGTCCCGGGGGGCGTGCGGGAGGGCGAAGCCTCCGGGGCGGGCGACCTTGGTGTTGAAGTCCTCGAAGCCCGGGATGACGTGGGCGATGCGGTCGCGGATCGTCGCGTAGTCCTTCTCGAACTCCTCCCAGGGGGTGCGGCTCTCCTCGCCCAGGACGCGGCGGGCCAGGCGGGCGACGATGGCCGTCTCGGACAGCAGCTGGGGGCTCGCGGGTGCCAGGCGGCCCCGGGAGGCGTGCACCATGCCCATGGAGTCCTCGACGGTGACGAACTGCTCGGTGGGCTTCCCGTCCGGGCCGGTCCGTACATCACGTTCGGTGCGGCCCAGGGTCGGCAGGATCAGCGCACGGGCGCCGGTGACCGCGTGCGAGCGGTTGAGCTTGGTGGAGACGTGCACGGTCAGCCGGGCGCGGCGCACGGCGGCCTCGGTGACGTCGGTGTCAGGGGTGGCGGCCACGAAGTTGCCGCCCATCGCGAAGAACACCTTGGCCTGCCCGTCGCGCAGGGCGCGGATGGCGCGGACGACGTCGAGTCCGTGCTCCCGGGGCGGGGCGAAGCCGAACTCCTTCTCCAGGGCGTCGAGGAAGGCGGGGGCGGGGCGCTCGAAGATGCCCATGGTGCGGTCGCCCTGGACGTTGCTGTGACCGCGTACGGGGCAGACGCCGGCCCCGGGACGCCCGATGTTGCCGCGCAGCAGGAGGAAGTTGACGACCTCCCGGATGGTGGGGACGGAGTGCTTGTGCTGGGTCAGACCCATCGCCCAGCACACGATGGTGCGGCGCGATGCGAGGATCATGGCCAGGGCGCGGTCGATCTCCGCGCGGGTCAGGCCGGTGGCGCGCAGCGTCTCGTCCCAGTCGTCGTCGGCGCGGGCCTGCTGCGCGAACTCCTCGAAGCCGTGGGTGTGGGCGCCGATGAAGTCCTCGTCGAGGGCGCCGTCGGTGTCGAGGAGGAGGCGGTTGAGGGCGCGGAAGAGCGCCTGGTCGCCGCCGAGGCGGACCTGGAGGAAGAGATCGGTGAGCGCGGTGCCGCCGCCGGCCAGGCCGCGCGGGGTCTGCGGGTTCTTGAAGCGCTCCAGGCCGGCTTCGGGCAGCGGGTTGATCGAGATGATCTTCGTGCCGCCGGCCTTGGCCTTCTCCAGGGCGGTGAGCATCCGGGGGTGGTTGGTGCCCGGGTTCTGCCCGGCGATGATGATCAGGTCGGCCCGGTAGAGGTCTTCCAGGAGGACGCTGCCCTTGCCGATGCCGATGGTCTCCGTCAGCGCGGAGCCCGACGACTCATGGCACATGTTGGAGCAGTCGGGGAGGTTGTTGGTGCCGAATTCGCGGGCGAAGAGCTGGTAGAGGAAGGCGGCTTCGTTGCTGGTGCGGCCGGAGGTGTAGAAGACGGCCTCGTCGGGGGAGCCGAGGGCGGTCAGCTCCTCGCCGATGATGTCGAAGGCCCGCTCCCAGGTCACCGGCTCGTAGTGGTCGGCGCCCTCGGGGAGGTACATGGGGTGGGTGAGGCGGCCCTGCTGGCCGAGCCAGTAGCCGCTGCGGGTCGCGAGGTCGGCGACGGAGTGGTCGGCGAAGAAGTCCGGGGTGACCCGGCGCAGGGTGGCCTCTTCGGCGACGGCCTTGGCGCCGTTCTCGCAGAATTCGGCGGTGTGCGGCTTGTCGGGCTCGGGCCAGGCGCAGCCGGGGCAGTCGAAGCCGTCGCGCTGGTTGACGCGCAGCAGGGTGAGGGCGGTACGGCGCACGCCCATCTGCTGCTGGGAGATGCGCAGGGCGTGGGTGATCGCCGGCAGCCCTACGGCGGAGTGCTGGGGTTCGCTGACCTGGGGCGCGTCCTGGACGGGGTCCGACGCGGGCGGCTTGCCTGCCATGACGCTCTCCCTTGAGCCTGAGCTGCTGCTCGCTCCGCCGGGTGCGGCGGATCGTTTGCTGTACACAGCGGATCGTTGCTGTACGCATCTGATCCTGTCACGGACGCGGAGGGTGGTGCAGGGGCGAGTGGGGGCGTCTGCGGCGGGGAGCCGTCACCGCCGCGGCGGGGATTGTCAGTGGGGCGTGGCAGGATCGGGGGCGTGGCAGCAAAGGCAGCGAAGAAGAGCGAAGCGACCGGCACCGAGGCGGCGGCGGGCGCCCGCCCCCGCCTGCTCCTGATGGACGGGCATTCCATGGCATACCGGGCGTTCTTCGCCCTGCCCGTGGAGAATTTCACGACCGTCACGGGACAACCGACCAATGCGATCTACGGCTTCGCGTCGATGCTCGCGAACACCCTGCGCGACGAGGCGCCCACGCATTTCGCGGTGGCCTTCGACGTCTCGCGCAAGACCTGGCGGTCCGAGGAGTTCGCCGACTACAAGGCGAACCGTTCCAAGACCCCCGACGAGTTCAAGGGCCAGGTCGAGCTGATCGGTGAACTGCTCGACGCGATGCACGTCAAGCGGTTCGCGGTCGAGGGCTTCGAGGCCGACGACGTCATCGCCACGCTCACCGAGCAGGCCACCGCCCAGGGCTTCGAGGTCTCGATCGTCACGGGCGACCGCGACTCCTTCCAGCTGGTCTCCGACGACGTCACGGTCCTCTACCCCACCAAGGGCGTCTCGGAGCTGACCCGCTTCACCCCGGAGAAGGTCTTCGAGAAGTACGGCCTGACCCCCGCCCAGTACCCGGACTTCGCCGCGCTGCGCGGCGACCCGTCGGACAACCTCCCCGGCATCCCGGGCGTCGGCGAGAAGACCGCCACGAAGTGGATCAACCAGTTCGGTTCGTTCGCCGAGCTGGTGGAGCGCGCCGAGGAGGTCAAGGGCAAGGCGGGCGTCAACCTCCGCGAGCACCTGGAAGCGGTGAAGCTCAACCGCCGGCTCACGGAGATGGTGCGCGATGTCGCGCTGCCGTGCGGCCCGGCGGAGCTGACCCGCGAGGCATACGACCGCGAAGCGCTCACGGTGTTCCTCAACGGGCTGGAGATCCGCAACCAGGGCCTGCGCGACCGGCTGCACGCCGTCGACCCCGGAGCGGCCGAGGCCGCCGAGGAAGCCGCCCCGGCCCCGGGCGTCGAGGTGGACGGCACGGTCCTCGGCACCGGCGAACTCGCTCCGTGGCTGGCCGAACACGGCACGGGCCCGCTGGGCGTGGCCACGGTCGACGTATGGACGCTGGGCAGCGGCAGCGTCGCCGAGGTGGCGCTGGCGGCCCCCGCGGGCCCGGCCGCCTGGTTCGACCCCGCCCAGCTCGACGAGGCCGACGAGCAGGCCTTCGCCGCCTGGAGTGCGGACGCCGCCCGGCCCAAGGTGATGCACAACGCCAAGGGCCTGATGCGGGTCTTCGGCGAGCACGGCTGGCGCATCGAGGGCGTCTCCATGGACACCGCCCTGGCCGCCTATCTGGTCAAGCCCGGCCGCCGCTCCTTCGCGCTGGACGCGCTGTCGCTCGAATACCTGGGGCGTGATCTCGCCCCGGCCGCGGCAGGCGACGGCCAGCTCGCCTTCGGCGCGGACGAGGAGGCCGAGGCGGATGCCCTGATGGTGCAGGCCCGTACGGTCCTCGACCTGGGGACGGCGTTCGAGGCGAAGCTGGCGGAGGTCGGCGCGGCCGACCTGCTGCGCGAGGTGGAGCTGCCGACCAGCGAGCTGCTGGCCGGGATGGAGCGGGCCGGCATCGCCGCGGACCGGGGCTGGCTGGAGCGGATGGAGCAGCAGTTCGCGGGGGCGGTGCAGCAGGCCGTCAAGGAGGCGCATGCCGCCGCGGGCCACGAGTTCAACCTCGGCTCGCCCAAGCAGCTGCAGGAAGTCCTCTTCGGTGAGCTGGGCCTGCCCAAGACCAAGAAGACCAAGACGGGCTACACGACCGACGCCGATGCCCTCGCCTGGCTGGCGTCGCAGACCGACAACGAGCTCCCGGTGATCATGCTCAGGCACCGTGAGCAGGCCAAGCTGCGGACGACCGTCGAGGGCCTGATCAAGACCATCGGCGCCGACGGCCGTATCCACACCACCTTCAACCAGACCGTGGCGGCCACCGGACGGCTGTCCTCCACGGACCCCAACCTGCAGAACATCCCGGTGCGTACGGACGAGGGCCGGGCGATCCGCCGCGGGTTCGTCGTCGGTGAGGGCTTCGAGTCGCTGCTGACCGCCGACTACAGCCAGATCGAACTGCGGGTGATGGCGCACCTCTCCGACGACGAGGGCCTGATCGAGGCGTTCACCTCCGGCGAGGATCTGCACACCACCGTCGCCTCCCATGTCTTCTCGGTCGACAAGACCAAGGTCGACCCGGAGATGCGCCGCAAGATCAAGGCGATGTCCTACGGCCTCGCGTACGGCCTGTCGGCGTTCGGCCTCTCCCAGCAGCTGGGCATCCAGCCCGACGAGGCCCGCAAGCTGATGGACAACTTCTTCGAGCGCTTCGGCGGAGTGCGCGACTACCTCCAGCGTGCGGTGGAGGAGGCCCGCGCCACCGGCTACACCGAGACCATGCTCGGCCGCCGCCGCTACCTCCCCGACCTCAACAGCGACAACCGCCAGCGCCGCGAAATGGCCGAGCGGATGGCGCTGAACGCCCCGATCCAGGGCACCGCCGCCGATATCGTCAAGATCGCGATGCTCCGGGTCGACGCGGCGATGCGCGCCGCCGAGCTGCGGTCGCGGATGCTGCTCCAGGTCCATGACGAAATCGTCGTCGAGGTCGCCCCCGGCGAGCGCGCGAAGGTCGAGGAACTGCTCCGCCGGGAGATGGCCGCGGCGGTCCAGCTGAGCGCACCGCTGGATGTCTCGGTCGGCTCCGGCAAGGACTGGGAGTCGGCCGCGCACTGAGCGGGAAGCGGGCGGTGGCGGCGCGGACACACCACGGCGTCACCGCCCGCACCGCCCGCAACCCGGCGCGTACGGCACCGCGTTGCGGCCGCTTCCGTTCCGTTCCGTTCGTCACGGCGCAGGACCCGGTCGTCGCCGGACGCGCCATGGATCTTGTTCACCGCGGAAGCACCTGCTTTGATCACCCCGTGATGCGCCGTGCGGCCCGGGCTCTGGGCACCTATGTCTCCCGCAGCCCGGTCACGGCCGGCTATGCCGGACTGCTGCTGTCGACCCATCTGTGGTGCACCGCGGTGCTGTCCACGGCGGAGGCACAGCGAGTGGTGCTCGCCGTCAGTACCCACCTGGACAATCTCCACGACCGTCCGCTCCGGGTGCTGGCGGGCAGCATGCTGTTCTTCGACGGCACGCTGACCGAGGTCACCTCGGAGGCCTTCGCCGGCACGCTCATCACGCTCGGCCTGGGTGTCATCGTGTGCCTGGCGTGGCTGGAACGGCGGTACGGACCGGGGCGTGCCTACGGCATCTTCGTCCTGGGGCATCTCGCGGCCACGCTGCTCACCGTGCCGCTGATCCTTGTGGCCCTCGCCCACGGCTGGTACCCGGACAGCGTCCGGCACGCCCCCGACTTCGGCATCAGCTACGGGGCCGAGGCGGTGCTCGCGACGGGGGCGCTCCTGATGCGCCGGGCCCGGTGGCTCGCCGCGGCCGGTGTCGTCGCCTGGCCGGTGCTCGGCGCCGACTGGAGCGGGGGGCCGCCCGACTTCACCACCGTCGGACATCTGCTGGCGGCCGCCATCGGCTTCGTCTGCGGCGCCTTCCTGCTGCGGGCCGCCCGGCGCACCGCCCCGGCCCCGACCCCGGTGCCGCCGGCCGCCCCGGCCCCGACCCCGGTGCCGCCGGCCGCCCCGGCCCCGGCCCCGGTGCCGCCGGCCGGCCCGGCGCTCGTCGAGTAGCCCGCCGGGTGCGGCGGGCGCGGGGTGCGCAGCAAGCCGGCGGGTGCCGTCACTCGGCGCGGGCCGAGGCGTTCGGCGACGCTGCTGAGGCACCCGACGGCGACACCCCCCGGGGCACGGGCTGCGCCGCGGGCAGCGGTGGCCGGCCGGCGCCGCCCGTCGCCCGGGTGCGGAGGGCGCGGCGGTGCAGCAGTCGTACGGCCACCGCGAAGAGCGGCAGCCCGAGGGCGAGGCCGGCCCCGGCGCCGAAGAGCGCGGACGGAAGGTAGTCGGCCGCGACCGCCGCAGGACCGTATACGGCGCGTGCCCGCAGCACACGGTGCACGGTGCCGGCCACCACGCACAGCACGAGCGGGACGGACAGCAGCAGCCGCAGCCGTAGGGTCAGCACCGGCACCGCGACCGGCACGGGCGCCCCGGCAGCCGCCGCGCCGCCGCCCCGCCCCCGGAGGGCCGCCCACACGAACGCGCCCATCGCCGCCAGCGCGAGTGCCGAGGTGCCGTACTGGAGATACGCATAGACCGGCAGGCCGCCCACCACCCGGTCCAGTCCGGGTACCAGCCGGATGCCCCAGCGGCCCGGGTGGGTGAAGGCGTCCCAGACGACATGGCTCGCCGCCCCGAGGACCGCGGAGAGGAGGAACCAGCCCGCGAGAGCGGCGAGTTCGCGGGCACCTCGGGGGCGCCAGGGCCGCCCGCGCAGGAGCGTATGGACCGGGCCTTGCCACCGCCGGGGCAGCAGCGTCAGCAGCGGCTCGCGCAGCAGCAGCCAGATGCCGACGAGCGCCGCGGTGACCAGGATGTCCACGGTCAGCACGCCGGGCAGCGAGTGGGTGACCTCGCCGAACTCCATGGCGCCCGGAACCGGACCGGCCGCGTAGTAGGTCATGTCCGGGGCGAACGAACCCGCCACGAGAGCCGAGGCGACCAACGGACCACGCGCCGCGCCGGTCCGCCGGACGGCGGGAAGCACGGCAGCGGCATGACTGAGCGTGAACGGCATGGCGCCTCTCCTGGATCGATTCGGATCATTATGTGTCCGATGTTGGTGGTAGATGCCGGGCCCGAGTTGTCGTAGTGTCGCCTGAGTTGGAGCGCTGGGGAGCGCAACACCGCGTCAGGGACGCGGTAGGGCAACGCGGAGGGGAACCACGTATGGCAGCCACATTCCGAAGGCGGCTCCGGAGGGGAGCGGCCTCGACAGCGGTGGCGGCCGTGGTGCTTGCCACCCTGACCGCCTCTCAGGCACCTGCCGCCACCGAGGCCTCGGCAGCCAAGGGACAGAAGCCCACTCCACCCGCCGACACCCCCATCGACGGTGGTTCCGCGTACTTCACCGACCGGCCGCCCGTCAACAGACCGGTACCGCCGCACGCTACGCACCACACCGGTCAGGGCCCCGCCGTCGGCACCGGGCCCGCCGAAGCCGGTCTGCCCGCCACCGTCCTGGCCGCGTACAAGAAGGCCGCCTCGGCGGTCGGCGCGTTTGATCCGGGCTGCCGGCTGCCCTGGCAACTGCTGGCCGGCATCGGCAAGGTCGAGTCCGGACAGGCGCGCGGCGGTGCCGTCGACGCGGAGGGCACCACCCTTCAGCCGATACTCGGCCCGCAGCTCAACGGCCACGGCTTCGCCCTGATCAAGGACACCGACGGCGGTCGCTACGACGGCGACCTCACCCACGACCGTGCCGTGGGACCGATGCAGTTCATCCCCTCCACCTGGTCCAACGGCGGGCCCGACGGCGCCGGTTGGGGCGCCGACGGCAACGGCGACGGCAAGAAGGACCCCCACAACGTCTTCGACGCGGCCCTCGCCGCGGGCCGCTATCTCTGCGCCGGCGGCCGCGATCTATCGGTCCAGGGCGACCTGGACCGGGCGATCCTCGGCTACAACGCGTCCGAGGAGTATCTGCGGACGGTGCTGTCCTGGTACGCGTTCTACCGCAAGGGCACCCATGAGGTCCCGGACGGCCGGGGCGTCCTTCCGGTGCACCGCGACGGCGCCGGCACGTCCGGCGGCCACGGCGGCGGCCGTACCGGCGACGCCACGCGCCCCCACCGCAGCTCTCCCGCACCGGGCCGGCATCCGGGGTCCGGCGGACCGGGCACCGGCAAGCCGGACCGCCCCGGCGGGCCCGGGGGTTCGGACGGCACCGGCCACACCCCGGGCGGCAATACGGGGAAGCCGGCCCCGAAGCCCACCCCCAAGCCCACCCCCAAGCCGCCCACCGAGCCCACCCGGCTCACCACTCTCGAACGGGTCGGCGACAAGGACTTGAGCGCCCTCGCCGGCACCGAGTTCGCCGCGTCGCCGCGGGTGCGCGCCAAGGACGCCGCCGGCAAGGCCGTCGCCGGCGCCCCGGTCCGCTTCACCCTGCCCAAGACCACCGGCGCCCGCTTCCCCGGTAACGCCACCTCCGTCACCGTCCGGACGGACAAGGACGGCCTCGCCACCGCTCCCACGCTGCGTGCGGGCGACGCGGCGGGCGCCTTCACCATCCGGGCCACCGCCGTGGGCCGTACCACCCCCGCCGTCGCCTTCGGCGCCACCGTCAAGGCCAAGCCGGCCCCGAAGGCCGACAAGCTCCTCCGCACCTCGGACAAGGAGCTGACGGCGACCGCGGGGCAGGCCTTCGCCGAGGACGCGGTCGAGGTCAAGGCGACCTACCAGGGCAAGAGCGCGCCCGGCGCGGCGGTCACCGCGACCATGGTCACCGACGACCCGAAGCAGCCCGAGGAGAACGACAAGGGCCCCTACTTCAAGGACCCCGCGGCCACCGGCGACGACAAGGACCAGCCGGTCCGCACCCTCACCGGGCTCACCACCGACGCCCACGGCCTGCTGAAGCTCCCGAAGATCTACACCGATACGCACGCCGGTACGTTCCTGCTGCAGCTGACCACCGCCGACGGCGCCGTACTCACCATCAAGCTGAAGGTCGCCGCCCCGACCGGTTCCTGACCGGACTCCCGGCCCGTCGCCGCGCGGGCCGGTCCGGCACCGTGCCGACCGGTCCCGGGTCCATGGCCGGGCCATCCAGCCGGGCCGACCAGCCGGGCCGGCCGCCGCGCCGGCCCGCCACCGCCGTCCTGCCCGCCGTCCAGGGCAGGACGGCGGTGCCACGTGTTCTCATCTCGGCCGCCCGTTGCTACGGTGCCCCCGCCCTGACGCTGTATCAGCTCCCGGGAGGCCGACCATGCGCGCCCTGACAGCAGCCGCGGCCGGACTTGCCGCGGCGCTCGCCCTCGTGCTCACCCTCGCGGCGATCGGCGCACCCCGCGGTACGACCTCGCCCAAGCCGCTGCTGACCACCGTCCCCAAGCACCCCTGAGGGAGGGACGCCACCGCCATGCGCCGCACTGTGCCCACTTGGGGGACCGCCCCCGCGCCCCGGGCCGGCTCCGTCACCGCGGGCCCCGGCCGGGGCGGAGAAGCGCGAGGGATGCGCCGCCCGGCGAGCCTGGTGCTGCTCGCCCTCGCCGTCTTCTTCACCGCCCTGTCCCCGCTGATGCGGTGGTACGCCTTTCCGCGGCTGGCCAAGATCCCGCCCGGCCAGTACCAGGACATGGTCCTGGAGGCCAGGCCCGCCACCCTCCTCAACTACGGGACGATGAAGGCCGAGCGTGTCCCCGAGGTCACCATCGTGCAGACCCTCAAGGGCGATGTCGCCGCGTCCGAGCGCATCGAGCAGTCCGCCGGCCGCGATGTCGTCGTCTGGGACGCGCTGTCCTACGTCGTGGGTCCCGACGGCAAGATGGTCTCCGAAATCCCCGAGCGCTACCTCTTCGACGCACACTCCCAGGAACCCGTACACGCCACCGGCGAGATGGTCGACGGCGACCCGGTGCGCCGCGAGGGCATCGAGTACAAGTGGCCGTTCCTCACCGAGAAGCGCGACTACGCCTACTTCGACCCCCAGGCCCGCACCTCGGCCCCCATCCACTACAGGGACACCCGCACGTTCCGCGGCCTGGAGGTCTACTACTTCGAGCAGACCGTCCCCTGGACCAAGGTGCCCTTCCCCAAGAAGATGCCGGTCAAGGGCATCACCCCGCAGTCCGTCGAGAAGATGGGCACCACCCGCTGGTACACCACCAAGCGGATGTTCTGGGTGGAGCCGGTCACCGGCGCGCCCGTCAACGGCCAGGAGATCCACCAGGAGGAGCTGCGCGGCGGCCAACTGCTGCCCGGGGGCGGCAAGGTCACCGCGTTCGCCGGCCATGTGAAGATGCGCGGCGACTACATCGACTCCACCGTGGCCCTGGTGACCTCGCAGCGCACCCTCGTCCTGTGGCTCACCCGCTACCTCCCCTGGGGATTTCTGGTCCTCGGCGCCGCGTTGCTCGCCCTGAGCCTGCGCCTCGAAGCCCGTGGCCGCCGCCCTCGCGCCCCGGCCGGCAAGGCGCCCGCCCCCGCGCCGCCGTCGTCCGGCGACGGCGTTGTCAGTGCCGGCCCGTAGCGTGGACACATGACGCCGGCGAGCCGCCTCCGCGCCCCTCCGGCCCCGCGCTCAGCCGCGCTTGAGCCGCGCCGAGGTGTGCCGGGTCGGCTCGGCCGCCGAAGGGTCCTCCGGCCAGGGATGCTTGGGGTAGCGCCCGCGCAACTCCGCGCGTACGGACCGGTATCCGTCCCGCCAGAACGAGGCGAGATCCGCCGTGACGGCGGCCGGACGCCCCGCGGGGGACAGCAGATGCACCAGCACGGGAACCCGCCCGCCGGCCACCCGCGGCGACTCCTGCAGGCCGAACAGCTCCTGGAGTTTGACGGCCAGCACGGGCTGCTCGCCCTCGTAGTCCACCCGCACCCGCGAACCACTCGGCACCTCGATGCGCTCCGGTGCCAGCTCGTCGAAGCGCGCCGCCTCACCGGTCGCCCAGGGCAGCAGCCGGGCCAGCGCCTGCCCCGCATCGACCCGTGCCAGGTCGGCCCGCCGCCGCGACCGGCCGAGCTCCACCCCCAGCCACTCCTCGACGCGCTCCAGCAGCGCCGCGTCCGACACATCGGGCCACGGCGCGCCCAGCTCCCGGTGCAAAAACGCCAGCCGCTGCCGCAGCGACGCCGCCCCGGGCGGCCACCGCAGCAGGCCGAACCCCTCCCGCCGCAGGCCCGAGATCACCGCGTCCCGCAGCAGCCCGGGATCGGGCGCGGTCAGCGGCCGGGACGCCAGCTCGATCGCCCCCAGCCGGGTCACGCTCCTGGCCACCACGTCACCGTCCGCCCAGCCCACCTCCTCACCACAGGAGTACAGCGCCCGCGCCGCGGCACATGCCGTCTCCTCGTCGATCACCGCCGCGAGCCGCACCCGCGCCGACACCGCCGTCACCGGCCGGTCCGCCACCGCAACCGCCAGCCACTTCGCATCCCGCAGCCCCGATCCGCCGTCGCCGTCCGAAGGTCCCGCGCGGTGCCCTCGTCCGGCCCGCACCCCCGGACCCGCCCCTGCCCCCGCCAACTCGGCCCCGGTGCCCGACGCCATGAGGTAGCTCCCGCCCCCGCGGGCGCATGCCACCCGCTCAGGGAAGGCCAACGCGGCGAGGAGGCCGGCGACCGCATCGTCGGTGACCGCTGCCGCCGCGCCGCCCCCGCTCCCGGCCCCGCCCCGGCCGCTGCCGGCGAGCGCAGCCGCCCGCCCGTCCGCGCCCTCGGCGGTCTTCCGGCCTCGTGCGGCACCGGGCTCCGCGCCCGCTCGTCGGGCACCGGGATCCGCGCCCGTCCCGGATCCGGCTCCCGCGCGGGCGTCCGCGCCCGACCCGGCCCGCGGCTCTCCGGCCGCCGACGCCAGGCGCCGCGCCTCCTGCCGCCACCGCGCCGCGTACCCATCGCCGCCCCGCCGTGCGGTGCGCCACGCGGCCGCCAGATCATCCCCGTACGCCCGCGGCGGTTCCTCGCTCAGCAGGGCGACCACCTCCGCGGCGCGGCGCACGCCGACCTCGGGTGCGCCGTCCAGCAGGGCGCGCGCCAGCCGGGGGTGCAGCCCGAGCCGCGCCATCCGTACCCCCCGCGCCGTTGCCCGGCCGGCCCCGTCCACCGCGCCGATCGCCGTCAGCACCTCCCGTGCCGCGGCCAGCGCGCCGGCCGGCGGCGCGTCGAGCAGGGCGAGACCACCGGCCGTCGGATCGCCCCAGCAGGCCGCCTGCAGGGCGAACGCGGTCAGATCGGCGACCTTGATCTCCGGATCGGGGAACGCCGGCAGCCGCCCGTCCTCGCCCTCCGGCCAGCAGCGGTACACCACCCCCGGCGCCTCACGCCCCGCCCGGCCGGCGCGCTGCCGGCCCGCGGCCCGGGAGGCCCGCACGGTCGTGAGCGCACTGAGCCCCCGCGCATGATCCGTCCGCGGCACCCGCGCCAGCCCGCTGTCCACCACCACCCGCACGCCCGGCACGGTCAGGCTGGACTCCGCCACCGAGGTCGCCAGCACCACCCTGCGCAGGCCGTCCCCGCCCGCCAGTACGGCGTCCTGCACCTCGGCCGGGGCCCGCCCGTGCACCTGCAGCACCTCGGCGTCCACCCCGGCCAGCTCCCCGGCGACCCGCCCGATCTCCCCGACACCGGGGAGGAAACACAGCACATCACCCGTCTGCTCGCGCAGCGCCCGCCGCACCACCACCGCCACATGCGCCAGCAGCGCCGGATCGACGCGCATCCCATGGGCCGGCCGCACCGGCCGCTCCGGGGGCGCCCACACGACCCCCACCGGATGCGACACACCCGCCGCCTCGACCACCGGTGCCGGGCCTTGCGAGCCGCCCAGCAGCCGCGCCCAGCCCCCGGCATCCGTCGTGGCCGACGCCGCCACCAGCCGTAGCTCGGGCCGCAAGGTCTCCCGTACGTCCAGGAGGAACGCCGCGGAGGTATCGGCGTCGAGATGCCGCTCATGACACTCGTCGAGGACCACCACATCCACACCGGCCAGCTCCGGATCGCGCTGCAGCCGCTGCAGCAGCACCCCGGTCGTCACCACCTCCACGGTGGTACGGGGCCCGGCCCGGCGCTCCCCGCGCACCGTGAACCCGACCCGGTCCCCGGTCTTCTCGCCCAGCAGCCAGGCCATCCGCCGCGCGGCCGCGCGCGCCGCGATCCGGCGCGGCTCGGCGACCAGCACCCGCCGCTGTGGCCCCTCGCCGGTCAGGCCCGCCAGCTCCAGCGGCACCAGCGTCGTCTTGCCGGTGCCCGGCGGCGCGCACAGCACCGCGGCACCGGGCCCGTCGAGGGCGGCGCGCAGTGCGGGCAGCGCGGTACGCACGGGCAGCTGGTCAAGGGCGTCACGGCGGATCACGCCCCCAGTCTGCCGCCCCGGCAGGGCCCGCCGGCCGGCTGCCCCGGGACGGCACCGGCCCGAGCGCCCGCGCCGGCCGTGACAGCCGCCCGCTCCGCACCGGCACCACCGGTCGCCACGCCGCGGCGGCACCGCCAAGTCCGCCGTGCCGCACCGCACCGCCGGCCGCCCGGTCGGCGCCACTGGTTCCGAAATCCGTAAGCCGGACACCACCGGTCCGCTAGGGAGCCACTGCCGAGCACACGAAGATCGCCGTCCCCGGGATCAGATGCCCGCGCAGCGGGGACCAGCCGCCCCACTCCTGGGTGTTCCATTCGGGCCATTCCGGCTCCACGAGATCCTCCAGCCGGAATCCGGCCGCCACCACGTCCCGTACCCGGTCGCCCAGCGTCCGGTGGTGCTCGACGTACACGGCCCGGCCCCACTCGTCCTGCTCGACGTACGGCGTGCGGTCGAAATAGGAAGCCCCCACCGACAACCCCTCGGGCCCCGGCTCGTCGGGGAAGGCCCAGCGGATCGGGTGCGACACGGAGAAGACGAGCCGGCCGCCCGGCCGCAGAACCCGGCGCACCTCGCGCAGCACCCGCACCGGATCGGCGACGAACGGCAGCGCGCCGTACGCGGAACAGGCGAGGTCGAAACCGCCGTCGCGGAACGGCAGCGCCCCGGCGTCCGCCTCGACCAGATCGAGGGCGTCCCCGCCCGGTCCGCCGGCGATCCGCAGGGCGTGCTGCAGCTGCCGGTGGGAGATGTCGAGCGCCACCGGGAGCGCGCCCTGCGCCGCCAGCCAGCGGGAACACTGCGCCGCACCGGCTCCGATCTCCAGGATCCGGCGCCCCTTGAGTTCGGCCGCCGGCCCGAGCAGCGCGGCGTCCGCCTCGTCCAGCCCCTCGGGGCCCCAGATGAACCGGTCGTCCCCGAGGAAGGCACCGTGCTCGCTCTGGTACTCGTCCGCGTTGCTGTCCCACCAGCCCCGGCTGGCCCGGCTGCTTTCGGTGTCCGAGGCGTCACGGCGAGTCGCCTCCGGCTCGTGCTCTTGGTTCATCGCGCCCGTCGTCGTAAAGTTCGCTCTGCTTGTTGCTGCAGGGACTGTGAGGCCGTTCGACCTCGCGGAACATCGTGTGTGCCGGTTATGGGGCGTTCTGCCCCCGGTGTGCGCGTTCGCGCATTGACCGGGTCCGGCTGCCCCCGTATGCTACAAGTTGCGCTGCGGGCTTGCGCGCCTCAGACGGAGCAGGCCGCGCTCGCATCTGTATGTATGTCCCCTCGGTTTTGAGGCGATCTTCGGGTCGCTCCGGATGCTCAGGCATCTGCGGGCCTCCGGCGAATGCGCCTTTGACACTGTCCGGCTTATGCAGAGGCGATACGGGTTCTCGGCGTAGCAGTACCTACGACTTCAATGTCCGCACCGGAGCCTTTACCCACATGACGAGCAGCACCGAGACCACCGCCACCACCCCGCAGGTTGCGGTCAACGACATCGGTAACGAGGAAGCCTTCCTCGCCGCGATCGACGAGACGATCAAGTACTTCAACGACGGCGACATCGTCGACGGCGTCATCGTGAAGGTCGACCGGGACGAGGTCCTGCTCGACATCGGTTACAAGACCGAAGGTGTGATCCCGAGCCGCGAGCTCTCGATCAAGCACGACGTCGACCCCAACGAGGTCGTTGCCGTCGGCGACGAGATCGAGGCCCTGGTCCTCCAGAAGGAGGACAAGGAAGGCCGCCTGATCCTCTCGAAGAAGCGTGCCCAGTACGAGCGCGCCTGGGGCACCATCGAGAAGATCAAGGAAGAGGACGGGATCGTCACCGGTACCGTCATCGAGGTCGTCAAGGGTGGTCTCATCCTCGACATCGGCCTCCGTGGCTTCCTCCCGGCCTCTCTGGTCGAGATGCGCCGTGTCCGCGACCTCCAGCCCTACGTGGGCAAGGAGCTCGAGGCCAAGATCATCGAGCTGGACAAGAACCGCAACAACGTGGTCCTGTCCCGCCGTGCCTGGCTGGAGCAGACCCAGAGCGAGGTCCGCCAGACCTTCCTCACCACCCTCCAGAAGGGTCAGGTGCGCTCCGGCGTCGTCTCCTCCATCGTCAACTTCGGTGCCTTCGTGGACCTGGGCGGCGTCGACGGTCTCGTCCACGTCTCCGAGCTGTCCTGGAAGCACATCGACCACCCGTCCGAGGTCGTCGAGGTCGGCCAGGAGGTCACGGTCGAGGTCCTGGACGTCGACATGGACCGCGAGCGCGTGTCCCTGTCGCTCAAGGCGACCCAGGAAGACCCGTGGCAGCAGTTCGCCCGGACCCACCAGATCGGTCAGGTCGTCCCGGGTAAGGTCACCAAGCTCGTTCCCTTCGGTGCGTTCGTGCGCGTCGACGAGGGCATCGAGGGCCTGGTCCACATCTCCGAGCTGGCCGAGCGCCACGTCGAGATCCCGGAGCAGGTTGTCCAGGTCAACGACGAGATCTTCGTCAAGGTCATCGACATCGACCTCGAGCGTCGCCGGATCTCGCTGTCGCTGAAGCAGGCCAACGAGTCCTTCGGCGCCGACCCGTCGGCCGTCGAGTTCGACCCGACCCTGTACGGCATGGCCGCGTCCTACGACGACCAGGGCAACTACATCTACCCCGAGGGCTTCGACCCCGAGACCAACGACTGGCTCGAGGGCTACGAGACCCAGCGCGAGGCCTGGGAGAACCAGTACGCCGAGGCGCAGCAGCGCTTCGAGCAGCACCAGGCTCAGGTCATCAAGTCCCGTGAGGCCGACGAGCAGGCTGCGGCCGAGGGTGCTGCGGCGCCGGCGGCGCAGGGTGGCGGCCAGACCGGCGGCGGCAACGCCGGTGGCGGCGGCTCCTACTCCTCGGAGTCGGCGGACAACTCCGGCGCCCTGGCGTCGGACGAGGCCCTTGCCGCGCTCCGCGAGAAGCTGGCCGGCGGCCAGAGCTGAGCTCTTGCCGATAGGCACTAGCCGATAGACGAAGGCCCGTTCCCCGGTGGGGAGCGGGCCTTCGTCGTGTCCGCGCAGGCGGGGCAGGCAGGGGCGTAGGCAGCAGGCGCGTAGGCGGCCGGGGGCGGCGGCGGCGCTCCGGCCGGGTGTGCAGGCCGGGTGTGCAGGCCGGGTGTGCAGGCCGGAGGTGCAGGCCGGAGGTGCGGGCCGGGGGCAGTGGGTGCGGAGGCGACCCCGCTCCCTCTGGGGTGAGTTGAGGTTCCTCCGGGCGAGTGCAGGTTTCTGAAGGCGTGTGAGGCGCGGTGGGCCGGGCTCGCCGGCGGGAGGGGGCCGGATCGGACCGCCGGCCGGGCCTGCGCCGGGGCATGTGCGAGGCAGGGGGCTTCCGCGTCACCGGGAATCGGGAATGCCCGCGCGGGATCGTGCGTTGCCGCTGAGGAGAACGAGGAGGAGCAGTCACTGTGTTGGATCCCCAGGGTATGTACGAATGGGAGCCGAGCGGGCTCGCGGAGGTGGAGGCGATCGCCTCCAGGGACTCCGCCGGACTGGTGCTGCTGTACCACTTCGACGGGTACATCGACGCCGGCGAGACCGGCGACCAGATCGTTGAACGGCTGCTGGACGGCCTGCCGAACCAGGTCGTCGCCCGCTTCGACCACGACCGCCTCGTCGACTACCGCGCCCGCCGTCCGCTGCTCACCTTCGAGCGCAACCGCTGGACCGCCTACGAGACCCCGGGCATCGAGCTGCGGCTCGTACGGGACACCACCGACGCGCCGTTCCTGCTGCTCTCCGGGCCTGAACCGGACGTCGAGTGGGAGCGTTTCGGGGCCGCCGTGAAGGAGATCGTGGAACGCCTCGGCGTACGCCTCTCGGTGAACTTCCACGGCATCCCCATGGGCGTGCCGCACACCCGTCCCGTAGGCATCACCCCGCACGGCAACCGCACCGATCTGATGCCCGGGCACGGCGGCTTCTTCGACGAGGCGCAGGTGCCCGGCAGCGCGGAGGCGCTGATCGAGTTCCGGCTGGCGGAGGCGGGACACGACGTCCTGGGCGTGGCGGCGCACGTACCGCACTACATCGCACGGTCCGCGTATCCGGATGCCGCGCTGACGGCGCTGGAGGCCGTGACGGCGGCGACCGGGCTGGTGTTGCCGGGCGCCGCGCATTCGCTGCGTACGGAGGCTCTGCGGACGCAGGAGGAGATCGAGCGGCAGATCTCGGAGGGCGATGAGGAACTGGTCGCGCTGGTCAGCGGGCTGGAGCATCAGTACGACGCGGTGGCCGGGGCGGAGAGCCGGGGGAACTTGGTGGCCGAGCCGGTGGAATTGCCGTCGGCCGATGAGATCGGCAGAGAGTTCGAGCGCTTCCTGGCGGAGCGCGAGGGCGACGGCGGCGCGGGCGGGGCCTGAGCGAGCCGGAACCTGCCGGGGCGTGGGGCGTGGGGCGTGGGTGAGGACAGGTCGTGAGCGAGGCCGGGCTTGGGGGAGGCCGGAGGGTGAGAGCGGGAGCGGCCTCCTGCGCTCCTGTCGTCCGGGCGCAGCGTATAGCGTGGGCCCATGGTGAAGGTGGGGCTGACCGGCGGAATCGGCGCGGGCAAGAGTGAGGTTTCGCGCTTGCTGGCGTCGTACGGCGCGGTGGTGGTGGACGCGGACAAGATCGCACGCGAGGTCGTCGAGCCGGGAACGCCCGGACTGGCGGCAGTGGTCGCGGAGTTCGGCAGCGACGTACTCGCACCGGACGGCACGTTGGACCGGCCGAAGCTGGGCCGGATCGTGTTCTCCGATCCCGGGAAGCTGAAGGCGCTGAATGCGATCGTGCACCCGCTGGTGGGGGCACGGTCGGCCGAACTCGAAGCATCGGCCGGGCCGGACGCGGTGGTGGTGCACGATGTCCCGCTGCTGACCGAGAACGGCCTGGCACCGCTCTACGACCTGGTGGTCGTGGTCGACGCCGCGCCGCGGACCCAGCTGGACCGCTTGGTGCGGCTGCGTGGTATGGCGGAGGACGAGGCCACGTCACGGATGGGGGCCCAGGCCACCCGCGAACAGCGGCTGGCCGTCGCGGATCTCGTCATCGACAACGACGGGCCGCTGGACGCGCTGGAACCCCAGGTCCGCGCCGTATGGGAGCGGCTGCGGAGCGCCTGAGGCCGGAGGGTAACCTCGCCGCCATGACTGCTGCTTCCGACCTTGACGCCACGAACTCCGCGACCGGGCCCGCCCGTACAACGGAGCCGGGCTCCGGCCCCGGCTCGGTTGCCGCGGCCGCCACGCCGCCCGTTGCCGGTGACCCGGCGCCCGCCTCGTTCGTGGTCAACATCCCCGGCATCGCGGACGCCGATCTGGAACCTGACCCGCTGGACCCCTCGCAGATCGTCGCCGGCGAGCCGGTGGTGACGGGCAAGGTGCTGTGGGAGTCCCCCGACGGGCAGCAGATCCGCGGAATCTGGCAGATCACGCCAGGTGTGGTGACGGACACCGAGGCCAATGAGCTGTTCGTGGTCGTCAGCGGGCGCGCCACCATCGAGGTCGAGGGCGGCTCGGTGCTGGAGGTGGGACCCGGCGACGCCTGCGTCCTGCGCGAGGGCGACCGCACACGGTGGACCGTGCACGAGACGTTGCGCAAGGCGTACCACATCAGCCTGTAGGGAAGCGGACCTGGCGCGAAGGCCAAGCCAGGATCGAGCGCCGGGCCGGTGGCGAGCGGCCGGCGGTGCTCTTCCGCCGGCCCGGCCGGCTGTGCTTGCACCGGGGGCCGGGCGCCCCGGTTGAAGTGATGCCGGCCGGGGAATGCCGCGGCCGATGGGAATGTTGTGCAGCAGGTAACGCCGTACGGTCCGTGGCTGATGCATGTCCCGACGGCGACGGAGAGGAGCAGCCGTGCCCGAGAGCAGCCCCGAGACGCATGTCATCGACTTCCGCGCCGCGGAGCAGCTGTTGGCGGCCCGCGACCCACGCGGAGCGATCCGGCTGCTGGACTCGGTCATCACCGCGCACCCCGAGAACACCGCGGCCCGGCTGCTGCGCGCCCGTGCCTTCTTCCTCGCCGCTCAACTGCGGCCTGCGGAACTCGAGTTCCAGATCGTGCTGGAACGCGAGCCGGACAACGCCTTCGCGCACTTCGCACTCGCCCGCACCCTGGAGCGTGCTGACCGCGCCGAGGAGGCGCTGCGTCACTTCCGGCTGGCAGCCGCTCTCGAACCGCGCCCGGAGTTCATCGAAGCCGCTCGCTTCGCGCCGGGACCGAGCAGCGGCGACGGCAGCGGCAACGGGGACGGGACCGGTGACGGCTATCGTGATCACGGCCACCCGGACGCCGGTCCGGAGTAGTCAACGCGTCGATCGCGTCGATCGCGCCGATCGGGCCGTCCGCGTCGATTGCTCCCGCCGACAGCGGCCGCCACGGCGCCCGCCTTTGCCGCACACGGGCGCCGCCAGCTGTCACCGGATGCGATACGCCACACCAACCGGCACGTCGTGGTGCCCGCGGACCACTCCGGCGCTCCGCCTTCGCCGCACGCGTTACGTCGCGCCCCGCACCGCGGTGCTCACGGTCTGCTGTCCCGTCTCCTGCCGGGGCCGTTCCGTATGCCGAACGCGTCGTTGCGCCCTCGGTCGGGGGCGTACGGCGGTATGTCCTTTCCCGGCTGGTAGTGCGGTCCCTGGTGGATGTGGCGGATCACCACGGCCAGGTCCGCGGCCGCCACCAGGGCCAGCGCGGCACAGGCCGCTGCCCACTCCGGTCGCCCGGTATCGACGAAGGCCACGGTTCCGGCGATCGCCCACAGCAACCCCCACAGCGCCAGTCCGCAGCGGATTCTCAGCGGGCTGCGTGCCTGAAGGGGCTCATTTCCCGTACGCATCGGCACCCATCTCCCACCTCCAGGATCCTCCCGATCGGTCGGCCAGTCACCTGTCTCCGGCACCTCTTTCCCCGCTGGGCGCTGTTCTTTCCGCTCCTTCCACCGGCTGTTCCACGGTTTGCCCTCCGGTGGGGCACGGGCCGGGGAACGAGGCGGGGAGCGGGTCGCCGGCGGGGTGCCTGTTGATCCAGGACAGTCCGCCGATGTCGAGGAGCGAGCGGGCACGGGTCACGGCGACGTAGGCCAGGCGCGCCTCGTCCAGGTCGACCGGGCCGGGCAGCGGGGTCCCGTCCTCGTCGGGTTCGTCGAGGTCGTCGGGCCCCGTGAAATCGTCCGCGATGCGCACGCTTTCCCACTCCCGGCCCTTGGCCCGGTGCGCCGTGGACACCGTCACCTCGGCGGAGTCCTCGGGTGAGAGCTGGTCCAGGGCGTGGAGCAGCGCCTCCGTGCCGTGCTCGTCGACGAGCTCCGCCAAGGGGAGCAGGTCCCGCCCGGCCGGGTCGGACTCCGCGTACTCGCGCAGTTCGGCCCAGGTCTCGAAAAGCATCAGCTCGGGGTGGCCGGTGCGGCGGCCGGCCTCGAGGTCGTACGCGGCGCGGGCGAGAGCGCCGAGTGCTTGGCCGCCGCCGGCGAGGGCGACCCGGCGGTTCGCCTCCAGTTGTCCTATGACCTCCGCCATCGCTCCCACATTTGTCCGGCAAAGAATCGCCTCTGGCTCGGAGACCCTGCGTAACTCCGTCTCCCGGCAGGGCGATCCGGTGAGCCGGATCGGGGCGCCGACGATGGTGAGCCAGCGATTGGCCTCGGCCGCAAGCGCCGGACCGAAGCGGAACGACCGGGAGAGACTGAGCTGTCTGCCGTCGAACCCGGTCATGACGTCGCGGGCGCCGCGCCAGCCGTAGATGGCCTGGGCGGAGTCTCCGACCAGCACCAGTTGAGCGTGGTCGCGCTGGGCCGTGAAGACCTGCTCGACCACGGGGCTGGTGTCCTGTGCCTCGTCCAGGAGCAGGAAGTCCGCCGGGATGACGGGCTCGCGCAGCGCCCACATTTTGAGGTAATGGTCGTGCTCGAAGCGGACGACGCCGTGGTTTGGATGCTGCAGGTCGGCCCAGGCCTTGCGCGCGTAGGGCAGGACGAGAGCGGCGAGTTGTGCGTGCAGCGGCGCGGATTCGGCTCCGCGCAGGGGCGGGACGTGATGGGGCGCGATCTCCTGGTCGGCCGACCGGCAGAAACGGGTGACGGTGCGCAGGGCCGTGTAGGAGAGCGCCTTGTGGGTCACCTTGCGTGTGCCGAGGGGGAGGGTCATGTCTTCGTCGATGCCCAGGGCGGCGCCCGTGCGCCATCCTGCGCGCCGGGGGGCGTTCATGCGTGCCTGGTAGCGCTTGCCCACGGCGGTGTAGGCGAGGGAGTGGGCGGTCGTGCAGGACACTTCGGCGGGGAATGTCCGCGCGGCATGGCGCGTGACCGCTCGGTTGAAGGCGAGGTACCGGCCTGATCGGCCCTGCCGCCGCGCGGTGCGGGCGAGCATCGCCAGGGTGGTCGTCTTGCCGGTCCCGGCGCCGGCCTGGATCACCAGATGCGCGCCGGTCACAAAGGCCTCCGCCGCGGCGGATTGTTCGGGGGTGGGGAGGTGCATGCCGGGCTCCTCGTCGTCGCCAATTGATTACTGAGAGTGATGATGTCGCTCACCGTAGCGGATTTCGGGCCGGGGGCGAGAGGGATTCCCGCGGCCTGTGGATAACTCCCGGCCTGCGCGCGAAAGGCCTGGTCGGGACGGATTGTCAGTGCTGTCTGCTTCCATCGGTCAGGAAGCGCAGGGACCGCGGCGGAAGGGGGCGGCAGGCAGTGTCATCTCTCGATCGGCTCCTGCGACGTGCGGCGAGCAGCGCGCGCGGACGAGAGGTGTGCCGGTGCGGTCATGGCGCGTGGCAGGGGCCTCGGTGCCCGGCGCTCCGAGGGAGGTGTGATCCCTGGGGAGGGAAGCGGAAGACGTGCTGCGTGCGACCGTAGACTCGCAGGTCGGAGGCGCAGGATCGGGCCGTTCGCGGCAGGTTCTGCGGATGCCGCGGCCGGGGTGGAGGATCCACGCGGTGCACGATCGAGCAGTGGACGACCGGGCCGTGGATCGCCGAGCAGTGCACGACCGGGCCGTGGATCGCCGAGCAGTGCACGACCGGGCCGTGGATCGCCGAGCAGTGCACGACCGGGCCGTGGATCACCGAGCAGTGCACGACCGCGCCGTGAGTGATCGAGCAGCGCACGACCGCGCAGCGAACGACCGAGCAGTGAGGAATGGGATGACCAGGCGGTGGGAGGCGGCGGGGGAGTCCCGGCCGTTGCGCGACCTGCCCACGGCCGGGTCCGGAGGCTTGGGGGAGGGCGGGGAAACCGGGGCTGTGCAGGCTCGCTGCGCCGCGGTCTTCCTGCCCGCCCGGCCCGGCCGGCCCCCGCGCGCCGGAAAGGTCGCTCTGTGGCGGCCCGACGGCGGCCCCCTCCCGGACGTCGGCACCGGGGAGGACGGCGAGGCCGCGCCCGGCAGCGACGGGACCGCCGGGCCGGGGCAGCTGACGATCGCCCGCCGCCATGGAAACGGCGCCCGCAGCCGCACGGTCCCCGCCGTGCTGCTTCCCCTGGCCGAGGCCGTCCCCCTGCTGGTCCGTGCCCGGCACGACCCGGCCGCCCACCCGGCCGCCGCCTGCTGGGGCGCGGCCACCCTGCATGCGCTGCATCTCGCCGCCCGCGGCAGGCTGCTCCCCGGGCTGACCGCCGAGGACACCGACGCCTGGCGCGCCGGGCCGCTGGACCCCGACGACATCGCGCACCTCCGGGCCGTCGCCGCCGCCATGCCCGCCGAGGCCCACGCCGTACCGATCGCCGGCAGCCGCCCGCTCCAGGTGTACGACCCGGCGGCCCTGGTACGGCTCTTCGTGGACGCGGTCGCCGACACACTGCCGCGGACCCCCGCCGCCCGGCTGGTCGCCGGAGCCCCGTTCGCCGCGAGCGCGCCCCAGCACCTTCCCGGCGCCCGGGACTGGGCCGCCGAGGTCGCGGCCGGCGTCGATGCCGGGGTGCGCCTCTCCCTGCGCCTCGATCTCGCCGCGCACAAGCTCTTCGACCGGGGGGAGGAGAGCGGGGAGGGCGGAGCCGAAGTGCGCAGTGCGGCGGCCGCCGTCCTCCAGGTGCACAGCCTCACCGACCCCACCCTGGTGACGGACGCCCGCGGACTGTGGGACGGCGAAGAGCCCGCCTCCTTCGGGCCGCGCTCCCGTGTCGACACCCTGCTCGCCCTGCGGCGCGCCGCCCGTGTCTGGCCCCCGCTCACCCGCCTCCTGGAGCAGCCGGTTCCCGACGTACTGGCGCTCAGCGAGGACGAGTTGTACGCACTGCTGGGAGAAGCCGCGCCACGCCTGGGCGCCGCGGGGGTGGCCGTCCACTGGCCCAGGGAACTGGCCCGCGGCCTGACCGCGACGGCGGTGCTGCGCCCGGCACCGGGCTCCGCCGCGGACGGCTTCGGCTTCTTCGACACCCGTGAACTCCTGCAGTTCCGCTGGCAGGTGGCGATGGACGGGGTGCCGTTGAGCGAGGCGGAGATGGATGCCCTCGCCGAGGCGCATCGCCCCGTCGTCCGGCTGCGTGACCAGTGGGTTCTGGTCGACCCCGGGCTCGTCCGCAAGGCCCGCAAACGCGAACTGGGCTACCTGGACCCGGTCGAGGCCCTTGCCGCGACGCTCAACGGCACCGCGGAGGTGGACGGCGAAGAAGTCGACGTGGTGCCCGAGGGCGCCCTCGCCGCGCTGCGCGGCCGTCTCACCGCCGAGGCACGGCCCCTGCCCCAGCCGCCCGGGCTGCGGGCGACCCTCCGTGACTACCAACTACGGGGCACGGCCTGGCTCGACACCATGACCTCCCTCGGTCTCGGCGGCTGCCTCGCCGACGACATGGGACTGGGCAAGACCCTCACCGTCATCGCGCTCCATCTGCACCGCCGGCCCGGCGCACCGGTCCTGGTCGTCTGCCCGGCCTCCCTGCTCGGCAACTGGCAGCGCGAGATCGAACGCTTCGCCCCCGGTATCCCCGTACGCCGCTTCCACGGCGCCGGCCGCAGTCTCGACGGCCTGGCGGGCGGCTTCGTGCTGACGACCTACGGGACGATGCGCAGCAGCGCCCCCCAACTGGCCGGACACGCGTGGGCCTGGATCGTCGCCGACGAGGCCCAGCATGTGAAGAATCCGCGCTCCTCGACGGCCAGGGCGCTGCGCAGCATCGAGGCCCCCGCCCGGATCGCCCTCACCGGCACGCCCGTGGAGAACAACCTCTCCGAGCTGTGGGCTCTCCTCGACTGGACGACGCCCGGGCTTCTGGGCTCCCTCAAGACCTTCCGTGCGCTGCACGCCCGGGAGGTCGAGGGCGGCGAGGACGCGCGGGCGGCCGAGCGGCTGGCAAGGCTGGTGCGCCCGTTCATCCTGCGCCGTAAGAAGTCCGATCCGGGCATCGTCCCCGAACTGCTGCCCAAGACCGAGACGGACCACCCGGTGGCGCTGGGGCGCGAACAGGCCGCGCTGTACCGGGCCGTCGTCCGCGAGACCCTTTCCCGGATCGAGTCCGCCGAGGGCATCGCCCGCCGCGGCCTGGTGATGAAGCTGCTCACCGCCCTCAAGCAGATCTGCAACCACCCGGCGCAGTACCTCAAGGAGGCCGCGCCCGGTCTCGCCGCCCGCTCCGGGAAGCTCGAACTCCTCGACGAACTCCTGGACACCATCCTCGCCGAGGGCGGCGCCACCCTGGTCTTCACCCAGTACGTCGGCATGGCCCGGCTGCTCGAACGCCATCTGACCCACCGGGGCATCCCGGTGCAGTTCCTGCACGGCGGCACCCCCGTCGCCGAACGGGAGAAGCTGGTCGACCGCTTCCAGTCGGGTCACGCCCCGGTCTTCCTGCTGTCCCTGAAGGCGGCGGGCACCGGCCTGAATCTGACCCGCGCGGGACACGTGATCCACTACGACCGCTGGTGGAATCCGGCGGTGGAGGAGCAGGCCACCGACCGGGCGTACCGCATCGGCCAGACCCGGCCCGTCCAGGTCCACCGGCTGATCGCCGAGGGCACGGTCGAGGACAACATCGCCCAACTCCTGAGCGCCAAAAGGGCACTGGCCGACGCCGTGCTCTCCGGTGGCGAGAGTGCGCTCACCGAACTGTCCGACGCCGAACTGGCCGACCTCGTCTCCCTCAGGAGGCCCGGATGACCCCCCGACCCGCCTCCGGGCGCGCCGCCGCCGCGGACCGGCTGGCCCGCGCGGACCGCTCGCGCACCTTCCCGCCCCTGCCGGCCCGGACCGGAGCCCGCGGGCTGTTCGCCGAGTCCTGGTGGGGCAGCGCATGGCTGGACGCGCTGGAGACCACCGCCCTCGACAGCGCCCGGCTCGCCCGCGGCCGGACTTACGCCCGCGACGGCCACGTCGACACCATCAACGTCACCCCGGGCCGCATCGTCGCCACCGTACGCGGCAGCAGACCCCGCCCCTACAGCGCGGAAATCCGCCTTGAACCCCTCACCGACCAGGAGTGGGACGGACTTCTGGACGCCATCGCGGCGGAGCCCGGACAGCTCACCGCCCTGCTGGCCAAGAAACTGCCCCAAGCCCTGGCCGAGGACGGGGCGGGCCTCCTCCCGGGGCCGGGCGACCTCGTCCCCCGGTGCTCCTGCCCCGACCACGGCAGGCCCTGCAAGCACGCCGCCGCGCTCTGCTTCCAGGTCGCCCGCCTCCTGGACGCCGACCCGTTCGTCCTGCTGCTGATGCGCGGCCGCGGTGAACGCGAACTCCTCGACGCGCTCTCCCGCCGCAACGCCGCCCTCACCGCCCGCGAGGCCCGTGCCCACCCACCCGCGGCCACCCAGCCGGCCTCGCACCGCCCCGCACCCGAAAGCGGAACCCCTCACCCCGTCACCGCACCGGGGGCCGCGGCGGCTGCCGGCGGGCCCGGGGAGCCCGCGGCAGCGGCCGGGCCGCAGGCTCTCCCCGGTGTCCTCGCCAGGGCGGCGCTCGCCGACCGCCCCCGCCCGCCGCTCCCTCCACCGCTGCCGGCCCCACCCCGCCCCGGCCGGCCGCCCGCCCTGCCGGATGCCGACCACCTCCCCTTCGACCCCGCGGCCCTCGAATTCCTGGCAGCCGACGCCGCGGCCCGTGCCCATGCCTGCGTGTCCGCCGCCGGATCCGCGTGCCCCGGCGACGGAAGGGCCTCCGGGGACGGGCGGCGCCCCGGCGATGGGCGGCGCCCCAGCGACGGGCGGCACCCCGCCGGCGGACAGCCGCCCGTCCACAGCCCCTTCCCTGCGCTGCCCGTATGGGAGGACGCCGTCCGCCTGGCGGCCACCGCCCACCCCACCGCCGGCCTGACGTCCGCCACCCGGGCCCTCTACCGCGACCTCGCCGCGGCAACCGGCCGGTCGACCACGGACGTGGCCCGCTCGGTCGCCGCCTGGCGGCAGGGCGGCCGCGAAGGCCTCGCCCTCCTCGAAGCCGCCTGGAACCCGCCGGCCGGCGACTTCGACCGGGCCCGCAGCGCCCTGCTCGCCGCGGATCTCCCCGCCCTGCGCCCGCGCCACAACCACCTCACCGACGCGGAGCGCGGCATCCAGCTCCGTTTCGGCCACGACCACCGCTGGTATCCGTACGAATCCGAGCCCGGCACCGAGGACTGGTGGCCCACCGGCCCCGCGGACCCCGACCCCGTGGGCGCCCTCACCACCCTGCTCGCGCGATGACTAACCTCGACGCCGTGGAAGGTCTCGACGCTGTCACCCGATCCCTCGCCCGGCGCACCCCCGAGCAGCTCGCCGCGCTCCTCAGCCGGCACGCCGAACCGCTCGCCCGCCGGCCCGCCCCCACCGAACTCCGCGGCCTGGCCCAGGCGTTGTGGTCCTACGAAACCCTTCACCACCTGGTGCTGCACCTCGACCACCCCCGGCTCCAGGTGCTCGCCGCCACCGCCCGCATCAGCCAGGAGCGGGCCGGGCGCGACGCCCCAGGCCCCGCCGCCCCGGCCCCGGGCGCCGACTACCAGTCCCTGATGGCCCACCGGCTGTCCTTCGCGCATCTGGCCAGCGCACCCGTCCCGCCCGAGGACGTCCTCGCCGCGCTCGGGGCCGCCTCACCCGGACCAGCGCGCACCGCCGCCGAATCCGCACTGCGCCACCTCTGCGAGGACGGACTCGCCGCGCCGACCGAGGACGGCACGATCGTCGTGCCGCCGCGCGCCCCGCAGCTCCTGGCCGCCCACGACCTCGGCCCGTTCCTCGCGCACGCCCCGCAGCCCCCGCCGGACGACACCGCCGCTCCCGGGGCGCCCGCCGCAACCGTCCCCCCGACCTCGCCGCACGACGAATCCCGGGCCTCCGTGGCGACCCTCGCCGCCACCGCCGACCGTCTGCTGGCCGCCCTGGCGACGCAGCCCGCCGCGCTGCGCAAGTCGGGCGGGCTGGCCGTACGGGAGATCAAGCGGCTGGCCAAGGCGGCCGGGGCCACCGAACCGCACGCCCGCCTCCTCCTCGACCTCGCGCTGGCAGCCGGCCTGATCGCGCTGACCCGTAGCCCGTCCGGCATCACCGCACTGCCCACCGGCGCCTACGACGACTGGCTCGCCCGCCCGCCCGGCGCCCGCCTCGCCCCGCTCCTGGCCGCCTGGTCGGGGCTGTGGGACATCCCCACCCATACCCCGGCCGGCGAGACCCCGACCGCACTGGTCCGTGGCCACGACCGGCACGCCCCCGCCCTCCGGCACGCGCTCCTCGCCGCCCTGGCCGCAGCCCCCCTCGGCGGGGGGAATCCTCTTCCGCCACTGCCGTTCACGGAGCCCCCACAGCAGGAGGCGGGTACCCGCACCCCGTGGGAGGACCTGCTCGGGGCCGCGGACTGGCACCGCCCCCTCGCCGTCACCCGCCGGCCGATGGCCGGGGAACGCGCCGCCCACACCCTCCACGAGGCCGCCTGTCTGGGGCTGGTCGCCCACGGTACCCTCACCCCCCTCGGCCGGTCGCTGCTCGCCGACCCGAGCTCCCTGGACGAGCCGCTGGGCGATCTGCTCCCGCCGCTCCTCGAACAGGCCCACTTCCAGGCCGACCTGACCGCTGTCGTGCCCGGCCGCCCCGCCGCCGCGCTCCAGGCACTGCTCGCCGCCGCGGCCGACCGGGAATCCGAAGGCCACGCCGTGACCTGGCGCTTCACCCCCCGCTCCGTACGCCGTGCGCTGGACGCCGGCCACTGCGCCGAAACCCTCCTCGACGACCTCGCCCGCGCCTCGGCGACCGGCACCCTGCCGCAACCGCTCGGCTACCTCGTCCAGGACGCCGCCCGCTCCCATGGCCGGATGCGTGTCCTGCCCGCCGCCTGCTGCATCCGCTCCGACGACGAGGCCCTGGTCGAAGAGCTTGCCGCGCACCGTGCCCTGCGTGACCTCGGGCTGCGGGCCATCGCCCCGACCGTCCTGGTCAGCGGCCGGCCGCCGGCCGCCACCCTGGACGCCCTGCGCGCCGCGGGCTATGCGCCGACCCTGGAATCCGACACCGGCACCACGACCGTCGAACGCCTCCCCGCCCACCGGGCCAAGGCCCCCGCCCCTCCCCGCACTTCCCACGCACCGCTCGCCCTCGCCCACCGTCTCCTGGGACTGCCGGCACCCTCCCGGGAGGCCACCGCGACCGGGGGCACCTGACCCGTTGCCGGGACGGCGCCGAGGGCTGTCCCGGCAACGGGCGGGGCGCCGCATACGCAGTGGCGGTCTCAGCCGTCGGTCGGCCTCAGCCGTCGGCCGGTTTCCGCCGGCCGGCCCCGCCGATGCGGCGCAGTGCGGTCGGCCCGAAGCCGAGGCGCGGGAGGCGTCTGGGGGTGGGCTGTGAGCCGTGGGGCAGGGGCGGCGGCGAGGGCTGTCCCGGAGCGGGCGGCACGGCGGAGAGCGTGGCCGCGGGCGTCGCCGCGACGGCGGAGGCGGCACCGGCCGCTGCCGGGGGAAGCGGGGCGGCGGACGACGCGGGGCCGGCCGGGGCCTGCCGGGGAGGCGGGAGCGCCTGCGGTGAGGCCGGTCCGCCCGCCGCACCGCTTGCCGCCGGCCCGGTCCGTGCCGCATTCCGGAGCAGGCCGAGTACGGCGGAGGGGCGCAGGACCGGGGCCGCCGGAGCGAAGGGTGTGACGGCATCGAGGTAGGCGCGGCTGACGGCGGACCGGCCGGCGGCGGGGGAGGGGAGCACCGTGCCGGTGGCCAGCGACCACGGTGCCCGGGCCAGGCGGCCGAGGCTCCGCTGCACCTTCCGGGCAAGCGCCGGCTCGTCGATCCCGTGCCGCCTCAGTGCCCCGCGCAGCACCGCGGCACCATGGGCGGCGAGCGCCAGGCCCTGACCGCAGTCGGGGGCCAGCGAGACCACGGCACCGCCGAGCGCGATGAATCCCGTCGGCCAGGACGGCAGTTGTTCATAACGCCGCCACCGGCTGGTGGTGTCGCGGGACAGTCGCACCTCGCTCAGCGGCTCGGCGTCCGCGATGAGGTCACCGATGACGCCGGTACCCGTGCGGCGCGCGAACGGCACGAACCGGCGCGCGTGTTCGCAGGGCCGGTCGTCCCCGGTGCCGGTGAGCGTGACCAGCCAGCGCCCGCCCTCGATGGGGACCAGTGTCGCGGTCTTGCCGGGAACCGGGCGCCGTGGCGCGGCAGCGCCGGCGGACGGCGTGGTGAACGCCGAACGGGTGGTGAGCACCGGGCAGTTCTCCATGCCGTCGGGGGCACGGAAAATACGGGTCGCCGAGACGATGCCGCAGTCCGCCAGGTCCTCGTGCGCGGTGGGCAGTCCCAGCGAGGCCAGCCGCTCCCGGGAGGTGGAGTGCCGGCCGGTGGCGTCGACGACGAGGTCGGCATCCAGACGGTACGTGGCGCCGGTGGTGGTGTCCCGCACACGCACGCCGGTGATGTGTTCCGCGGTGCCAATGAGCCCGGCCGCTTCGGTTCCGTCGAGGACGCTCACTCCCGTCAGGGCCGGCACCTGTTGGCGGATGACCCGGTCGAGGAGATCGCGGGAGCAGGCGATCAGATGCTCCGCGCGTGCCCGTCGGCCTAACCGGCCCGCCGGGTGCCGGTCCGTGAACTTCGCCGGCTTCGGCATCCTGCGGGCGCCCTCGGCCAGCCAGCGTTCGACGCTGCCGGGCAGCAGGGCATCGATCAGCCGTGCGCCGTCCGCCGTCAGCAGATGGGCGTGCCGGGCCCGCGGAAGGTCGGTGGGCCCGGCGGGGGTCCGCGGCAGCCGGTCGCGCTCGACGACGATGACGTCGGCGTGTTCGGACAGCGCCGCGGCGGCGAGCATGCCCGTGAAGCCGCCGCCCAGCACCACGGCGAGGTAGGGGTGGTGGAACTGGAGCCCGTTGCTGCTCGTCGTGCTCGATCCGTTCATGGGCAGTCCCTTTCTCGGCGGCGGAGCACGGTTTCCCTGCGAGTGCGTGCCACGTCCAGAAAGGGCGGTGCCGCATGCGGTCGGGAACGCCGGCGCGCGGCGGCGATGACGGCGTCGGTGACGGCGGTGAACGAAGCCGTCAACGAGAACGGCAGGGACGCGGATGCGGTCCGCAGCATGCGCAGAGGTACCGGTGGAAGCGGTTGCGCGCGTTGTGGGTCCCGGCAGGCCGACGCGTACGCCGGCCTGCCGCCCCCCGATTTCCCCATCATGATTCCCCCTCAGGCCGTGCCTGCGTCGCCCCGCGCACCGCCACGTCCTCCTGTGCCACCCGCCCGTATCACCGGGTGGGGCGGGCGAGCACAACTGCCTCGTCACATGAGCTCTGCCCCGGGGGACGCAGCCGTCACATCCGGTCAACGGCGGACACCCTTCCGGATCGTAGGCGGCGGCGATCACATCCGACAGCCGGGTTTGAGAGAGGGGCGCGTGGTGGCCACCCCGGAGATACCGATGGGTAGATCTGCAGCAAAACGGTGCAATGGGCGGAAACCGCTGCGGCGCTTTCTCGCAACGCGAGAAAGACGGGCCGGAATATCTCGTGAGGGGAGGGACGGCGGCACGCGAAGTCCCGCAGGGTTGGCGGGAAATGATCGGGTACCGACGGACAGATGGCCGGCCTGCCTACCCTGTGCGGGCACCGCACTGGAGAACCCGAGGGAGAGTCGTGCGCGCGATTGTGATGCGAGAATTCGGCGGCCCGGACGTGCTGCGGCTCGAGGAGGTTCCCGAGCCCGCGCCCCGCGCCGGCCACTCGCTGGTCGAGGTGTCCCTGGCCGGCATCAACTACGCCGATGTGCACGTACGGGGGGACTCCTATCTCGCGCCCGTCGAGCTGCCGTACGTACCCGGGAACGAGGTCGTGGGGACGGCGGACGGCGGACGCCGCGTCGTCGGGCTGTGCCGCGGTGGCGGATACGCGGAGCGGACACTGTTGCACCGCCGCGTGACCTGGGACGTCCCCGACGCCATCAGCGACGAGCAGGCCGTTGCGCTGGCGCTGCAGGGCAACAGCGCCTGGCATCTGCTGTTCACCTCGCTGCGCCTGACCGAGGGCGAGACCGTCGTCGTACCGGCCGCCGCGGGCGGCGTCGGTTCGCTGGCCGTCCAGCTCGCCGCGCACGCCGGAGCCAGGGTCATCGGCCTCGCGGGCTCTGCGGAAAAGCGCAAACTGGCCGAGGAACTGGGCGCCCACGCAGTGGTCGACTCGACCGCCGAGGACCTGACCGAGCGCATCCTGGACGCGGCCGGCGGACCGGTCGCGGCGGCGCTGGAGATGACCGGCGGGGCCACCTTCGAGCGGACCCTCGCCGCCGTCGCACCGCGCGGCCGCCTCGCCGTCTACGGGTACGCCGGCGGCGACCTGGCGAGCGTGCCCACCCGGGAGCTGATGGAGCGGAGCATCACCGTCTCCGGCTTCTGGCTGCCGCAGCTCTACGCGGACCGTACGGCCCTGCCGACGTCCATGCGGGCGCTGTTCGACGCGGTCACCGACGGCACCCTCAAGCCGCTGACCGGCACCGCTTACGCGCTCGGTGAGGCGGCACGGGCGCACCACGATCTGGCCGCACGCACCCCGACCGGAAAGCTGGCCCTCGACGTCGCCCGGTAATTCCGTTAGCCCGGGGTGCCGGACGGGCACCACGCCTGCGGGAGCGGGCCCCGGGAACGGCCGCCGGGAGGCGCGGCCGGCGGGGGCGGCGGCCCGCAGCGCACCTGCCGTGCGCCTTCGGGCGCCTACCACTGCCAGGGGAGAGAGCACACGATGGGCAACAGCACCGCAGCCACGGGCGGTTCGGCCTCGGCCGCCGCACCCGCCACCGGCACGGCGCCGCGTTCCGCGGGCCACGCCAAGAAGGCGCGCCAGGCGGCCAAGGGCACGTCGTCCACGGGCTCCCGGGGGTCGGGATCCGGCCATGCCGAGCGGGTCTTCCTCGTCCAGACGGCCTTCGCCGAGCTGGGCGGATCCGCCCACGGCCCGGGGGAGATCGCGGAGTTCACCGGCCTGGACGACTCCGTCGTCTACCGCATCCTGCAGTCCGGCATCTACCAGCGCATCTTCGAACGGGTGGACCGCGGCCTCTACCGGCTGCGCACCTCGGCGGCCCAGCTGGCCTTCACCGCGCTCGACCACCGCCTCGACGGTGCGGCCTCCCAGACGGTGCTGAGTGAACTGCGGGCGGCCACCGACGACGGGCTGGCGTTCCTCTACATGGTGGCGCCGTTCTCCGGCGCGCAACGGCAGTGCGTCGACATGGCCGTTGGCGACTCCGACCTCGCGGAGCTGGGGATGACCCCGCGCGATGTGCTGTCCGTGACGCGTTCGCTGCGCACCGGTGCCTCCGGGCGGACGATCCTCGCCTACCTGCCGGAGGTGCTGCAGCAGCGGGTGCTGGCCGAGCCCGTCCCCGACCAGGCGGGACCCGGTGTCTACCGGGACAACGAGGCGCTGGCGGAGTCCCTGGCCGAGGTGCGCGACCTCGGACACGCCCTCGGGTACGAGGAGTGCATGGCCGGCTGGAACTCCTGCGCGGCGCCGATCATGTGGGACGGCTCCATCATGGGAGCGGTGCTGCTTCTCAAGCTCAAGTCCGTGATGCCGGTGGCCCCCGGCGGCGTCATCGAGGCGACGAAGGAGGCGGCGGCCGAACTGAGCCGCCACGGAGCCGCCCGGCCGTCCGCGGACCAGGCCTGAGCCGCGGCGCCGTGCGACGTCCCGCGCCGGGCTGCCGGGCACAATGGCGGGGTGCGGCTCGAAGCGATCACCTGGGAACGGCTCACCGACGCGCTCGCCGAGCGCATCGCCACGATGCCGGCGAAGGACGGGAGCCCCTGGCTGCGGGTGGCCCTCGACGGGGCGCCCGCCGCCGCGCCGGGCGAGCTGGCCGGGCGGCTCGCCGAGGCGCTGCGGATCCGGGGGCGGGCGGTGCACAAGGCCGGCACCTTCGGCTTTCTGCGCCCCGCCTCGCTGCGGCTGGAGTACGGCCGCGAGGACCCCGACGCCTACCACGACGAGTGGTTCGACCGGCAGGCCCTGTGGCGTGAGGTGTTCCAGCCGCTGGACGCGGGCGGCACCGGGCGGGTGCTGCCGGATCTGTGGGACCCCGTGGCGGACCGGGCGACGCGCAGCGCGTACGTGGAGCTGCCGCCCGGCGGCGTCCTGCTGCTGCACGGCCCTCTGCTGCTCGGCCACTGGTTCCCCTTCGATCTCTCCGTGCATCTGAAGCTGTCACCGGCCGCGCTCGCCCGCCGCACTCCGCAGGACGCGCGCTGGACCCTGCCCGCGTTTGCGCGCTACGAGGCCGAGACCCGGCCCGAGGAGGCGGCGGACGTGGTCGTACGGGCCGATGATCCCCGCCGTCCGGCCTGGAGCGGACCGCTCTGAGGGCCCGGCCCGGCCTGCGTCCCCCGCCCCCACGGCCGTCCTTTCCCCGTGGAAGAAACCGTGGGAGAAACCCTACGGCCGACCACTGACAACCGAGCCGGACGACTGGGCGCGGACCGCTGATCACCGCGCCGGCGGCGGCGGTTAGCGTGAGTCCGTGACCACTTCATTCAATGCATCCGACGAGTCCACCGTGCTGCCCGGCAGCCAGGGGCCCACCGCGACCGTGGAGGCCCGCCCGCGGTCCGTCGGCACCGTGACGACGACCTATGCGCCCGACCCCGACGGCGACCCGGACCCCGGCGAGATCGTATGGACCTGGGTGCCCTACGAGGAGAACGACGGCCGGGGCAAGGACCGCCCCGTGCTGGTCGTCGCCCGCGAGACCGGCGGAACGCTGCTGGCCGTGCAGCTGTCCAGCAAGCGGCACCAGAACGACCGGGAGTGGGTCCCCCTCGGGGCCGGTCCCTGGGACCGCGCGGGGCGCGACTCGTGGGTGGCCGTGGACCGGGTGCTGCGGGTGCACCCGGCCGGGATGCGACGCGAGGCCTGCGCGCTGGACCGGGGCCGCTTCAACCTGGTCGTCAACCGGCTGCGCGAGCGCTACGGCTGGCGCTGACGGCGGGACTCCCGGGCCCCGGAGTTCCGGCGTGCCGAAGCTCCGGGGCGCCGGACTGACGCGTTGTGGAACTCAGGCGTCGGCCAGGGCCAGGAGCTTGGTGACGGTGTTCCAGTTCCGGGCCGTCGCCGTCACCCCGAGCCGGGCGCGGCTCACCACGTCGGCGAGCTTGGAGCGGCCGATGCCGCCGGGGCACCACAAATACAGTTCGCGTCCGGTCAGCCGGTACTGATCGGGCGCGAACGCGGCCGCGTCGAGCGCATCCAGCCGGGACGTGTCGGCCGGCACCGCCGACAGAAACGTGACATGCAGGCTCTTGGGATCCGCTACGGCCTGCGGAAACGGATTCGCGGCGACGGCGGCGGCCAGCTCGTCGCCGGTCCGGACGACGACCGGCACCGTCAGGCCGAGTTCGGCGGTGATCCGGTCGTGGATCACCCGGGCCGTCTCCTGCGGTGGGGTACCGGGGTCGGCGAAGACGATATTGCCGGTCTGCAGGAGCACCGAGACCTCGCGGAGGCCCAGGGACTCGGCCAGCGCCAGCTGCTTCGCCTTGGGGAAGGAGTTGTGGCCGCCGACATTGATGCCGCGGAGCAGAGCGATCTGACGGGACATGGGACTGCCCTTCGTAGGAGCCGGCCTCGGCGAGGGCGGACGACGGTCACGATCAGAAGAGCGGAGCGGGCAGCACCCCTTCGAGGGCCAGCAGCAGACGCTTGGTCTCCAGCCCACCGCCGAAGCCGCCGATGCCGCCGTCACTGGCGACGACGCGATGACAGGGGACGACGACCGGAAGCGGATTGGCGCCCATCGCGGCGCCCACCGCGCGGGCGGCGCCCGGTTCCCCGACCCGGTCGGCGAGGTCCTGATAGCCGACGACGCCGCCATAGGGGACCCCGGCGGCCAGGGCCTGCAGCACCCGGGCGGCGAAGCCGGCGGCGAGCGACCAGTCCAGGGGGACGGTGAAGGACCGCAGCTCTCCGGTGAAATAGGCGGTGAGCTCGGCCGCGGCCGTCGCCGGATGAGGGACCGAGGCCGTCGGCGCCCCGCCGAAGAACTGCTCCAGACGGGTCAGCTCCCGGCGGGCCGTTGGCCCGTCGGCATGGAAGACGACGCGGACCAGGCCCTCCCGGGTCGCGGCGAGCAGCAGCGGGCCGATCGGGGTCTCCAGCCGCGTCCAGGCCCAGTCGCGCCGGGCTGCCGCCCCTGCCGCTGCCCCCGCCGCTGGCGCTGCCTCCGGTGTGGCGTCCGGCGGCTCCTCCGGACGCGCAATCTGCTCGGAATCCGTCACCTGACCAGGGTAGGACGCACCACTGACAATGCGGCGGGGAACGGACCGGCTGCCGTCACCGGGGCCCGCTCCCCGCCGGCTCCGGCTCAGTCGTCGTCGCCCCCGACCGCGTCGCGCACCACGTCGGGCTTGTTGGTGATGATGCCGTCGACGCCCAGCCCGGCGACCTTGACCGCGGTTGCCGCGTCGTCGACGGTCCAGGTGTACAGGTCCAGCGGCCGGCGGTGCGGGCCCTTCAGACCGTGCACGGCGGCGACGTACTCCGGGGTGACCGCCGTGTGGACGGGGTTGATCTGATCGCAGTACCTCGCGAACTTCGGGAGGTCGGCGACGGACGGGTTGCCGAGAAAGCCCGTCTTGAGGTCCGGCCGCAGGCGGTGCACGGTCTTGAGGGCGTCGGCGTTGAAGCTCTGGATGATCAGACGGCGCTTGACGTGCCCCTGGTCCAGCCAGCCCCCGCGGCGCAGCTCGGCGAGGGTCTGCCGCTCGATGCCGGGGTAGAGCTCCGGCGATTTCAGCTCCATCAGCAGACTCTGGTCGTTGTGCTCGACCTCGTCCATGTAGTCCTCGAGGGTCGGCACCCGCTCCCCGCGGAACTTCGGTCCGAACCAGCTGCCCGCGTCCAGTTTCTCGATCTCACGGAGCGTGAAGTCCGCCACGTTCCACGGGGAGCGGCCGGGAAAGACCTGCTCGACGTTGGTCGTCCGGGCGAGCGAGTTGTCATGGAGGATCACCAGCTCGCCGTCCTTGGTGCGCTGGACGTCGTTCTCCACCCACTCGAAACCGAGCCGGTCGGCCGCGTCGATCGAGGAGAGGGTGTTCTCGGGCGCGTACGTCGAGGCGCCGCGGTGAGCGATCGTCACCGGAGGGCGTCCGTCCGGTGCGGCCTGGGCGACGGTTGTGGAGAGGGCGAGCGCGGACAGACCCATGAGCGCACCGGCGGCAACGGTGGCGACGGGGCGAATACGCATACGGACTCCTCGTGACGTCGTGGACGTGAGCTGACGTGAAGTGACGTGAACCGGGTCGGACGGGCAGAGGCTCGCAGCTGTGCCGTAGCGGGAGGCGGTCGTGTGGTGGCCGGGCGCTGAACGGGGAGTGGCCGGTTTTCCGTCGCGGAGCGACACGCAGCTGCAGGATGCCCGGATTGGCCGTGCCACAGACGTACGCCCCGACGCCGTCCAACTTGCCGGAGCCTCGGCATCCGCGCATCTTGACCGATGATGCGTCACCCGTCGTGCGCCTGAACGGTTTTGGCCGGACACGTCGCGGGGTGGTCCGCCGCGCCGGGGCCGTGCGTGGGCGCGTCGCGCTCACGGGCCTGGACACCGGACCTGGACGCCGGGCCCGGGCCTCGCCCCCGGCCCCGGAGGGAAGGCGGGCCGCCTTCCCGCGTGTCCCGGGTGCCTCACGCGTCCCGCGCGTCTCCCGCGCGCGAGGGGCACGGCCGGCCCGGGTGTCCCGCGCTCCGGTGCGGCCCGCCGCCCGCCGCCCGCCGGCCCACCGGCCCGCCGTCCCGCCGCTGTGTGCCGCCCGTCGCTCGCGGCCGCCCCGCCGTCCGCCGTGCACCGCCCGTCGCCCGGAACCAGTCCTGCCACACACCCCGAAACCGCAGGTCAGTGCGCTGGGCGCCTCGATTGTCAGTGCCGAGTCGTACGGTGGATGCCATGCGGCCCGTATCAAACATCGAACGCACGGTGGCGCCCTTCGAGGTCGTCAGCCCCTACCAGCCCAACGGCGACCAGCCCGCGGCCATCGCCGAACTCGACCGGCGTATCCGCGGGGGTGAAAAGGACGTCGTCCTGCTCGGTGCAACCGGTACCGGCAAGTCGGCGACCACCGCGTGGATGATCGAGAAGCTGCAGCGCCCGACGCTCGTCATGGCGCCCAACAAGACCCTCGCGGCCCAGCTCGCCAACGAATTCCGCGAGCTGCTGCCGAACAACGCCGTCGAATACTTCGTCTCCTACTACGACTACTACCAGCCCGAGGCGTACGTCCCGCAGTCCGATACGTACATCGAGAAGGACTCCTCCATCAACGAGGAGGTCGAACGGCTGCGGCACTCCGCGACGAATTCGCTGCTCACCCGGCGTGATGTCGTCGTGGTCGCCTCGGTGTCCTGCATCTACGGCCTGGGTACGCCGCAGGAGTACGTCGACCGGATGGTGCCGCTGAAGGTCGGCGACGAATTCGACCGTGACGCGCTGCTGCGCCGTTTCGTCGACATCCAGTACACCCGCAACGACGTGGCCTTCACCCGTGGCACCTTCCGGGTGCGCGGCGACACCATCGAGATCTTCCCGGTGTACGAAGAGCTGGCCGTGCGGATCGAGATGTTCGGCGACGAGATCGAGGCGCTGTCCACCCTCCATCCGCTCACCGGCGAGGTCATCAGCGAGGACCGGGAGCTGTACATCTTCCCGGCCAGCCACTACATCGCGGGGCCGGAGCGGATGGAGCGGGCTATCGCCGGGATCGAGGCCGAGCTGGCGGACAGCCTCACCACGATGGAGAAGCAGGGCAAGATGCTGGAGGCCCAGCGGCTGCGGATGCGCACCACGTACGACATCGAGATGATGCGTCAGATCGGCTCCTGCTCGGGCATCGAGAACTACTCCATGCACATGGACGGCCGCGAGCCCGGTTCCGCGCCCAACACCCTCATCGACTACTTCCCCGACGACTTCCTGCTGGTCATCGACGAGTCGCATGTCACGGTCCCGCAGATCGGTGCCATGTACGAGGGCGATGCCTCGCGGAAGCGCACCCTCGTCGAGCACGGTTTCCGGCTGCCGTCCGCCATGGACAACCGGCCGCTGAAGTGGGAGGAGTTCCTGGGGCGCATCGGCCAGACCGTCTACCTGTCCGCGACCCCCGGGAAGTACGAGCTCTCCCGGGGCGACGGCTTCGTGGAGCAGATCATCCGCCCGACCGGTCTGGTCGACCCGGAAGTGGTGGTCAAGCCCACGGACGGGCAGATCGACGACCTGGTGCACGAGATCCGTACGCGCACGGAGAAGGACGAGCGCATCCTGGTCACCACCCTCACCAAGAAGATGGCCGAGGACCTCACGGACTACTTCCTCGAGCTCGGTATCCAGGTCCGCTATCTGCACAGCGACGTGGACACCCTGCGCCGGGTGGAGCTGCTGCGTGAGCTGCGATCGGGTGAGTACGACGTCCTGGTGGGCATCAACCTGCTGCGGGAGGGCCTTGACCTGCCCGAGGTCTCCCTGGTGGCCATCCTGGACGCCGACAAGGAGGGCTTCCTGCGGTCCGGTTCGGCGCTCATCCAGACCATCGGACGTGCGGCGCGGAACGTCTCCGGACAGGTGCACATGTACGCCGACAAGGTCACCCCGGCGATGGCGAAGGCCATCGACGAGACCAACCGCCGCCGGGAGAAGCAGCTGGCGTACAACAAGGAGAACGGCATCGACCCGCAGCCGCTCCGCAAGAAGATCGGCGACATCGTCGCCACTCTCGCCCGCGAGGAGATCGACACCCGCGAGCTGCTGGGCACGGGGTACCGCAAGGGCGGCGACGCCAAGGAGGCCCAGGGCAAGGCGCCGGTGCCGGCGCTCGGCGGGAAGGCCGCGAAGGGCAAGGGCGGCAAGGCAGGCGCGGAGCTGACGGACCGTCCCGCCGCCGAACTTGCCGCGCTCATCGAGGAGATGACGGAGCGGATGCGGGCCGCGGCGGCGGAGCTGCAGTTCGAGGTCGCCGCCAGGCTGCGCGACGAGGTGGGCGAACTGAAGAAGGAGCTGCGGCAAATGAGGGAGGCCGGGGTGAAGTGAGGGGGAACGGCGACGGCGGATCGGCACGAGCGATCGGCGCGGGCGGAGCGGCATGAGCTGCCGCGACAGGAGCTGAGCGGGGAGTACCGGGGCGGTGCGGGGTGTCCACCGTGGTTGCCTCCGCCCGCCCTGGTGCGGCATCGCCGCACGTGAGCGGGTGTCGGCCGGCGGCGCCCGGTGTGTTGCAGAAGCGCCACAAACGCGGGTCCGGCGCGCCCCCGGCCCGTCGTCGTGCGTAGGGTCGAGGGGCCGCCGGAAAGCGGGGCGGGGACAGTACAGAGAGGGGACGTCGCGTGTCGGTCAATTTGTCCAAGGGGCAGGGCATCAGCCTGCAGAAGTCCGACGGCGGAAGCCTGACCGCGGTGCGGATGGGGCTGGGGTGGCGCTCGGCGCCGCGCCGTGGTCTGTTCGGCAGGCGGACCAGCGAGATCGACCTCGACGCCTCGGCGGTGCTCTTCGCCGACAAGAAGCCGATAGACGTCGTCTTCTTCCAGCACCTGGTCAGTGACGACGGCGCGGTCCGGCACACCGGCGACAACCTGGTCGGCGGCGCGGGCCAGGGGGGCGACGACGAGGCGATCCTGGTCGACCTGGCGCGGGTGCCGGTGCACATCGACCAGATCGTGTTCACCGTCAACTCCTTCACCGGCCAGACGTTCGCCGAGGTGCAGGACGCGTTCTGCCGCCTGGTCGACGAGACCACGGGCCAGGAGCTGGCCCGGTACACCCTGACGGGCGGCGGCGACTACACCGCACAGGTCATGTCCAAGGTGCACCGCGTCGGCGACGGCTGGCAGATGACCGCCATCGGTGAGCCCTCCGTCGGCCGCACCTTCCAGGACCTCGTGCCGGCGATCGTGCCGCACCTGTAGTCAGCACCGTCCGGCCACCACCGCCGCGGCGGCGCGTACCGGGCCGCGCCGTCGAACCCCTGGGCCCGCGCCCGGGGCAGGGCCCGGCATGCCACAACCACCAGGGGGAACAACGATGACGGCCGAGCTGGTCCGGGGGCAGAACCATCCACTGGACCGGACGCGGGTCGAGATCCGGGTGACGGCGGGCTCTCCCGTCATGGCCGGGGTCACCCTCGGCGACGAGCAGGGCAGGCTCGCCGGCGCCGAGGCGGTGGCCCACCCTGGCGCGCCGCGGCGCACCGGCATCGAGGTTCCCCGTCAGGCGGCCGCCGAGCACCGCATCGCGGTGGACCTCGACGCGCTGCCCGCCGCCGTCCACCGGGTGAGCGTGCTGCTGGCACTGACCGGCGGGGCCGGCGCCCTGAGCACCTTCGGGCCGGCCGCCGCGCCCGCCGTCACGGTCACCGGCCTCGACGGCACCGGCCTCGCCCGCTACACCGTCACCGGCCTGGGCGCCGAGTCCGCCGTCGTCGCCGTGGAGCTCTACCGCCGGCAGGGCGGCTGGAAGGTACGCGCCGTGGGCCAGGGGTACGCCGGCGGCCTCACCGCGATGCTGGACGACCAGGGCCTGCCGCAGGCGGCGGAGCTGGCCGCGGAGATCGAGGAAGCGGTCAGCCGGGGACGGGCCCGCGCGGTCCCGGCGCCCGCCCCCGTGGCGGCGAGCCGGTCCGAACGGCCCGGGCCCGGCCCGGCCGCCCCGGCCCGGCCGTCCCCCGCGCACCCTCCCGCATCTGACGGCCCGGCACTCTTGGGGACCGGACCCGGAACCGCCCCCGGAACCGAAGCGCAGGGCGGGGCCGAAGCGCAGGCCGGGGCCGGAACCACCGGCACAGCGCCCGCGCCCGCGGGCGGAGGCCCGGTCGACTACCGCCATCCGAAGCGCCGCGGCGCCCCTGCAGCAGCTGGTCCCGCACCGGCCGGTGCCGCACCGGCCGGTCCCGCACCGGCCACCCCCGCACCGACCGGCCCCGCACCCGGCGGTCCGGCACCAGCCGCCCCCGTTTCCTCGCCGGACGGCGGCCCCGCCACCGCCCCGCCCGACGGCCCCCCGCTGCCCGTGGCCGGTGACGCCGCCGGCTGGAGCATGGAGGAGCGGCTCTACAACCAGGTGTGGGGGATGTTCGAGGACCTGGCCCGCTCGGTCGCGGCCTACCGCAGCGCCTCCGGCTTCGCCGAGTCGCGCCTGGAGCAGGAGCTCGACCAGGCCCTGTCCGACCCGCGCAACCGCCTCGGCACGGCCGCCGACGACGCCCGTGCCGCCGCCCGCGACAAGCACGCCGCCCTCGTCACCCAGGCCCGTGCCGCCCTCGACCGTGACCTCGCACAGCTCGCCGCCGAGTCGGCGGTCGTCGAGCCCGCGCTGCCGCCCGCCTTCGCCCGCTGGGACAACCCCGTCTGGCAGGGCTACCAGGCCCCGTCCACGCGTCCGCTGGCGTTGCGCCTGGGCGATCTGCACCTCCCCGAAGTGCTCGACCTGCGCATTCCCATGCTCGTACGCCTCCCCCTGGAGCGCGGGCTGTGGATCGACAGCGGGCCCGATTCCTTCGCCGCGGGCACCGGCCCCGACCCCGGGCGCGACATTCCCCGGCGGGAACTGGGCAGCGCGCTCACGGACGGGCCGCCCGACGAGGCCGAACTGCGCCGGCTGGCCATGGAGACGGCCGTGGCGATCGCCGCCCGGCTGCTCGCCATCCACCCCGCCGGTGACTTCGCGGTCCAGGTCATCGACCCGGGCGGTACCGCCGCGCCCGCACTCGCGCCGCTGGTGGAGAGCGGTGTGCTGCCCGCCGCCCCGGCGCCCGGCGCCCAGGGCGTGACCGCGGTGCTGGAGGCGCTGACACGACGGGTGGACCTCGTCCAGATGGCCGTGCGCCACCGCGCAGCGGATTCCCTCCCGCCGGATCTCGACACCGCCGACCAGCTGCTGATCGTGCACGACTTCCCGCACGGCTTCGACGACCGCGCCCTCACCCGGCTGCGTTACCTGGCCGACGAGGGGCCGGCCGTCGGCGTGCATCTGATGATGGTCGCCGACCGCGCCCAGGCCCGGGACCACGGTCCGCTCCTCGACCCGCTGTGGCGCTCGCTGCTACGGATCACACCGGTGCCCGATGCCCATCTCGCCGACCCCTGGGTCGGTCATGCCTGGACGTACGAGCCCCCGCTCGTCCCGAAGGGAAGTCAGGTGGTGCGGGAGGTGCTCGGCCGGGTAGCGGCCGCTCGTCGATCGCCCTGACCAGGCCCTTTGTATTTTTCTTTACTATTCCTTGCCCTTCCTTTACGCTTCTGGTGCGGAGGGGAGTATTCCCGCTACGACGTACCCGTCATCACGGACTGCGAGTGTGACGCGATCCCGGGGCGTCGGCCCCGTTCCCCCGTCCGGCGGAGCGGGGCGGAAGAGACCTCCGGCAGCGACGACGCTGTAAGTGCCGTACGACTCTGCCGGAGGAGCAGTGGACGTTTCCCTGAACCTGTGGGTGCTGACCATCCTTGGTCTGTGCGCCCTGATCACCGCCGATTTCTTCATCGGAGGACGCAAACCGCACGAGGTCTCCCTCAAGGAGGCCGGCATCTGGACCGGTGTCTGGATCGCGCTCGCCGGGCTCTTCGGGCTCGGGCTGCTGCTGTTCGGCGGTGCCGCGCCGGCCGGTGAGTTCTTCGCGGGCTTCATCACCGAGAAGTCCCTGAGCGTCGACAACCTCTTCGTCTTCGTACTGATCATGGCGAAGTTCGCGGTCCCGGCGATCTACCAGCAGCGGGTGCTGATGGTGGGCGTGCTGATCGCGCTGGTGCTGCGGGCCGGCTTCATCGGCGCGGGCGCCGCGATCATCGCCAACTTCTCCTGGGTCTTCTACATTTTCGGCGCGTTCCTCATCTGGACCGCATGGAAGCTGATCAAGGAGGCCCGCGCCGAGGAGGAGGACGAGGAGTTCGAGGAGAACCGCTTCCTCAAGATGGTCGAGAAGCGCGTCCCGTCGACCGACACGTACCACGGCACCAAGCTGTTCGTCGTCGAGAACGGTAAGCGGCTGATGACGCCGATGCTGATCGTCATGCTGGCGATCGGCACCACCGATGTCCTCTTCGCGCTGGACTCCATCCCGGCGATCTTCGGCCTCACCCAGGACCCGTACATCGTCTTCACCGCCAACGCCTTCGCCCTGATGGGTCTGCGGCAGCTGTACTTCCTGATCGGCGGACTGCTCAAGAAGCTGGTCCACCTCTCGTACGGCCTGTCGGTCATCCTCGGGTTCATCGGCGTGAAGCTGGTGCTGCACGCCCTGCACGAGTCCGGGGTGCCCGTTCCGGAGATCGGCATTCCGGTGTCGCTGGGCGTCATCTGTGCCGTCCTGATCGTCACGACGATCACCAGCCTGCGCGCCTCGAAGAAGCAGGCCGCGGCCGACGCGGCGGTCAAGGAGCGCATCGACGTCTGACGCCGGTCCGCACGGCGCACGCGCGCCCGGTTCCCGCTCCTGACCGGAGCGCGAACCGGGCGCTGTCATGCGTAGGGGGCCTTCGGGGGAGGACCCGGTGGACCCTGCGGTGCGCTGTTGCCTGGCTTACCAGCCGCGCTCGCGCCACTCGGCGAGGTGCGGCCGCTCCGCGCCGAGCGTGGTGTCAAAGCCGTGGCCCGGATAGACCCAGGTCTCGTCGGGAAGTTCGCCGAAGAGCCTGCGCTCCACATCGTCGATCAGGCGGGTGAAGTTCTCGGCGCTGCCGAAGGTGTTGCCGACGCCACCGGGGAACAGGCAGTCCCCGGTGAACAGATGCGGGGCACCGTGCGGGTCGTCGTAGACCAGCGCGATGCTGCCCGGTGTGTGCCCGACCAGATGGCGCGCGGTCAGCTCGACCCGGCCGACGGTGAGGGTGTCGCCGTCCTCGACCAGTACATCCGTGGGGACGGGAATGCCCTCGGCGTCGTATCGCCCCGCGTAGGTCCGCGCACCCGTCGCGTCGACGACCTCGCGCAGCGCGCCCCAGTGGTCGCCGTGCCGGTGCGTGGTGACCACGGAGCCGATACCGCTGTCGCCGATCAGTGCGAGAAGGGTGTGCGGTTCGGCGGCCGCGTCGATCAGCAACTGCTCATCGGTCGCCCGGCACCGCAGCACATAGGCGTTGTTGTCCATCGGACCGACCGCGACCTTCGAGATCATCAGGTCGGTCAGCTCGTGCACGTCGGCCGGTCCGCCGACCTTCACTGCTCCGCTGTAGCCCATGGGACCACTCTAGAGCGGCGGCACCGCGGGCAGGACGGAGCCGTGACCGTCGAGTGCGCCGTCCCCGCCGCGTCCGGTGAGCCAGCCCACCAGCGCGACCGCGGAGCCGGTCACCACCACGGGCCGTTCCCCGGCGCCCGTCCCGGTGGCGAGGCGGCCGGTGCGCCACCGGCGGCCGTCGTCGGACCGCAGTTCCAGCGGCGGCAGATCCGGGTGACCGGCGAACTTGACCGTGGCCAGGAAGGCGAGTTGGCGCTCGGCGAAGTCGGGGGAGAGCTGGTCGAGGGTGTGGCCCACGCCGAGGTCGACATGGTGCAGTTCGAGCTCGGCCAGCCGGCGCAGCGGCAGCCGGTCGGCCCGTTCGACGACGTTGTTGCGCATCTCGACCTGGTAGGCCCGGCGGTCCCGCGGCAAGGCGTCCATCGCCTTGTCGAACCGCGCCGCGGACTCCCTCAGATCTTCCAGATGCGCCGCCAGCGGGCGGTCGGCGCCCCGCTCGATATCGGCGGCACGGGCCTCGGGGCCGGCGTACATCGGCGTGGGCACATCCGTCCGCGCCCAGGTGAGGAGGTTTCCCAGCGCGTCCGCGTTGCGGGCCAGATGGGAGAGGACATGGCCGCGGGTCCAGCCGGGCAGCAGCGACGGCTCGCCGATCGCCGCGTCGTCGAGTTTGCTCACCGAGACCAGGAGCCGGTCGGTGGCCTCTCGGACCGCTGCCACATCGTGCGGGAAGTCAGGCGGGGTGAGGGTCATGGTCCGACGCTAGCGCCGTCGGGGCGGGTTCGGGAGTGGGCCGGCTCCGATCGAGGCGTACGCGGGCGGAGCGGGCGGCGCGCGTCGGGCTGAAGGATCCGCCGGTCTGCGCCGCCCGCCAGGTGCATTGATCACGCGCGTGGTCAGCAGTCGTGATCGATACGGCCAGGGCCTGTCTGCACGGTCCCCGGGGCCCGGAGGTCAGGCCGCCGCTTCGGCGGGCGTCCCGAACCAGAGCCGGAGTGCGGCGTCCAGCCCGTCCGGGCCGCCGGGGGCGTCCCCCGCCCAGGCGGTGGTGCCGTCGGGACGCACCAGCAGGCCGGCCGGACCGGGCCGCCCCGGGCAGCTCGCCGTGACCACCCGTATCCGGCCGCCGTATCCGGCGGCGTGCTTGCGCACCTCAACGTCCCCGGCGAGATCGAGCAACAGCCCCTGCCCGCCGTGCAGATGGTCCGCGAGCCGGGTGCCGTCACCGAGCTCCAGGTCGGGCGCGCTGCGGCCGGTCAGCGGATGGTCGCCGGGCAGGTCGTAGCGCTGCCACACGCCGGAGATCTTCTTGGCGAAGAAGGTCGTGGCGGCGGCCGTCCCGGTCAATTCGGCGATCACCCCGCGCAACGCCCGCGCGTGCGACTCCGGCCGCATCAGCGCCACTTGGGCCCGGGTCCACTCCAGCACCCATGCCCCCAGCGGGTGCCGCTCGGCCGTGTAGCTGTCGAGCAGCCCCTGCGGTGCCCACCCGTGCACCGTGGCGGCCAGCTTCCAGCCGAGGTTCATGGCGTCGCCGATGCCGAGGTTCAGCCCCTGGCCGCCGAACGGCGAGTGCACGTGCGCCGCGTCACCGGCGAGCAGCACCCGCCCCGACCGGTAATCGGGCACCTGGCGCGCGTTATCGGTGAACCGGGTCGCCGAGTGCACCGCGTGGATCGTGACGTCCGGGACCCCGGACACCTTCCGCAAAGAGGCCTGCAACTCCTCTGCGGTGACGGGGGATTCGCGGTCCGCCGGCGGCCCGTCGAACTCCACGGTGAGGATCCGGCCGGGCACCGGGCCGTGGACGTAGGTCCCCGTCCGGGTGAAGTTCCAGCCGGCACCCAGGGCATCGGCGCCGGTCATCTCGACGAGGGCCTGATGGCCGGTGATCTCCGGGGCCGTCCCGGGGAAGGCGAAGCCGGCGAGCCGGCGGACGGTACTGCGGCCGCCGTCGCAGCCGGCCAGCCAGCCGGTGCGCAGCGACCCGCCCGAGGTGTGGACGTGCACACCGTCCTCGCCGGCGTCGAAGCCGGTCAGGGTCACCCCGCGGCGCAGGTCGACGCCCAGCTCGGCGGCGCGGGCGCCGAGCAGCCGCTCCAGGGCTTCCTGGGGTACGAGGCCGACCTCGGCGGCGGCCCCGGTGCCGTCGAAGTCCGGGTCGGACCCGTCCAGCAGGTCACCGCGCAGCATGATGCCCGCGAAGTGCCCGGCGAACTTCGGCGGCTGCTTCATCCCGGTGGCGCCGGCGGCCTGGCGCTGCCGCACGAACGAGCTGACCCTGTCGTACGCGTCGCGCTGGGCGGCCGCCAGGGCGGGCAGCATCCCGCGCCGGTAAAGGGCCTCTGCCGTGGGGGAGTTGACCGCCCCTGCCTTGATGGTCGTATCCACGTCGGTCAGCCGCTCCAGGACGACGACCGACACGCCTGCCAATGCGAGTTCGCAGGCGAGCATCAGCCCCACCGGGCCGCCCCCTGCCACCACTACGTCCGCGTCATGGTTCATGGAGGAAAGTGTAGTCACTATAAATTTGTAGTGACTAAATGCGGGTCTAAACTTCCGGCCATGAAGGATGTCGTGACGGACGAAGAGCGGCGCGGCGGTGACGAGGCGGGGCCTCGCGACCGGTGGGAGGAGGCGGGTTTCACCGAGGGCGACGGGCGGCTGACGCTGCGCGAGCGCAAGAAGCTGCGTACCCGGCAGCGGATCTCCGGCGAGGCCACGCTGCTGTTCATCCGGCGGGGGTTCGACAACGTGACCGTCGCAGAGGTGGCCCGCGCCGCCGAGGTGTCCACGATGACGGTCTTCAATTACTTCCCGCGCAAGGAGGACCTGTTCCTCGACCGGGTCCCCGAGGCCCGGGAGCTGATCACCCGCGCCGTCCGCGGGCGCGGCGCGGACGAGTCGCCGCTCGCCGCGCTGCGCGGGCTCGCTCTCGGGCTGCTGGCACAGCGGCATCCGCTGGCCGCCGTGGGGGAGGGGTTCGAGCACTTCTGGCGGACGCTGCTGGACTCGCCGGCGCTGCGCGCGCGAGGCCGGGAGGCGCTCGAGGAGGTGGAGAACACGCTGGCCGCGCTGCTGGCCGAGGCGGCGGGCGGCGAAGCGGACCGCCCCGGCCCGGATGCCCGGCTGGCCGCGGCGCTGATCGTCGCGGGGATCCGGGCGGCGGGTGCCGAAGCGCTGGCCCGGCAGTTCGGGGGTGACCCGGTGGACGAGGTGGCCGTTGAACAGGCGGAGGTGCTGCGACGCACCTTCGACGCGCTGGAGCGTGCGCTGTCCGGTGTCGCCTGAGGGGAGTCCGTCCGGTCCCGCGGCCGTGCGGGGCGCAGGAGGCGCACTGGGCGTGGGAGGCGCACTGGGCGTGGGAGGCGTACGGCGAGCGCGGGTGCGCGGCGGGGCGGGAAGATTGTGGGGCCGCCACACGTTCGGGTGAAGAGGGCTTGCGAACCCCCTAAATCGAATGCGCGTGCTATAGGCTCGTGTGTGGCATCCCAAAGACAGTGCCGCGGCGGGCCCCATACCCTGGGGCGGGGGCTCCGCTCCGCTCCGTTGCCTCTGCTCATCCACCGCGCGGCGGACGCAGAGCCGCGGCCCCCGCCCCCTCCAAGAAAGGTGCCGACCGGCGTGGCCGACCGTCTCATCGTCCGTGGCGCTCGCGAGCACAACCTCAAGAACGTCTCGCTCGACCTCCCCCGCGACTCCCTCATCGTCTTCACGGGGCTCTCCGGGTCGGGCAAGTCCTCGCTCGCCTTCGACACGATCTTCGCCGAGGGGCAGCGGCGCTATGTCGAGTCGCTCTCCTCCTACGCCCGGCAGTTCCTCGGGCAGATGGACAAGCCCGATGTGGACTTCATCGAGGGCCTGTCCCCCGCGGTGTCGATCGACCAGAAATCGACGTCGCGCAACCCGCGCTCGACGGTCGGCACGATCACCGAGGTCTACGACTACCTCCGTCTGCTCTTCGCCCGTATCGGCAAGCCACACTGCCCCGAGTGCGGACGGCCGATCGCCCGGCAGTCGCCGCAGGCCATCGTCGACAAGGTGCTCGAACTCCCCGAGGGCAGCCGCTTCCAGGTGCTCTCCCCGCTGGTGCGCGAGCGCAAGGGCGAGTTCGTCGATCTCTTCTCCGACCTCCAGACGAAGGGCTACAGCCGGGCCCGGGTCGACGGGGAGACGATCCAGCTCTCCGAGCCGCCGAAGCTGAAGAAGCAGGAGAAGCACACCATCGAGGTGGTCGTCGACCGCCTCACGGTCAAGGAGACCGCCAAGCGCCGGCTGACCGACTCCGTCGAGACCGCCCTCGGGCTCTCCGGCGGCATGGTCATCCTCGACTTCGTCGATCTGGACGCGGACGACCCGCAGCGCGAGCGGATGTACTCGGAGCATCTGTACTGCGCCTACGACGATCTCTCCTTCGAGGAGCTGGAGCCCCGCTCCTTCTCCTTCAACTCGCCCTTCGGCGCCTGCCCGGACTGCACCGGCATCGGTACGCGCATGGAGGTCGACCCCGAGCTGATCATTCCCGACGAGGACCGCTCCCTCGACGAGGGCGCCATCCACCCCTGGTCGCACGGCCACACCAAGGAATACTTCGGCCGCCTGGTCGGCGCGCTCGCGGACGCCCTCGGATTCCGTACGGACATCCCCTGGGCCGGGCTGCCGGCCCGCGCCAAGAAGGCGCTGCTGAACGGCCACAAGACCCAGATCGAGGTGCGCTACCGCAACCGGTACGGCCGCCAGCGGGCCTACACCACCCCCTTCGAGGGCGCCGTCCCGTTCGTCAAGCGGCGGCACTCCGAGGCGGAGAGCGACAGCAGCCGGGAGCGCTTCGAGGGCTATATGCGCGAGGTGCCCTGCCCGACCTGTGAGGGCACCCGGCTGAAGCCGATCGTGCTCGCCGTCACGGTCCAGGAGAGGTCGATCGCCGAGGTCGCGGCCATGTCGATCAGCGACTGCGCCGACTTCCTGCGGGACATGAAGCTCACCGCCCGCGAGAAGAAGATCGCCGAGCGGGTCCTCAAGGAGGTCAACGAGCGGCTGAAGTTCCTGGTCGACGTCGGCCTGGACTACCTCTCGCTGAACCGCGCGGCCGGCACCCTCTCCGGCGGTGAGGCCCAGCGCATCCGCCTCGCCACCCAGATCGGCTCCGGCCTGGTGGGCGTGCTCTATGTCCTCGACGAGCCGTCGATCGGCCTGCACCAGCGCGACAACCACCGGCTGATCGAGACCCTGGTGCGGCTGCGCGACATGGGCAACACCCTGATCGTCGTCGAGCACGACGAGGACACCATCAAGGTCGCGGACTGGGTGGTGGACATCGGCCCCGGCGCGGGCGAGCACGGCGGCAAGGTCGTGCACAGCGGCCCGATGAAGCAGCTGCTGGCCACCAAGGAGTCGATCACCGGCCAGTATCTCTCCGGCAAGAAGGTCATCGCGACCCCGGACATCCGGCGGCCCGCCGACCCGTCGCGGCAGCTGACGGTCCACGGCGCGAAGGAGAACAACCTCCGCGACATCGACGTCTCCTTCCCGCTCGGAGTGTTCACCGCCGTCACCGGTGTCTCCGGATCCGGTAAGTCGACGCTGGTCAACGACATCCTCTACACCCACCTGGCACGCGAGTTGAACGGCGCCAAGTCGGTCCCGGGCCGGCACACCCGGGTGGCGGGCGACGACCTGGTGGACAAGGTCGTGCATGTCGACCAGTCGCCGATCGGCCGTACCCCGCGCTCCAACCCGGCCACCTACACCGGCGTCTTCGATCATGTCCGCAAGCTCTTTGCGGAGACGATGGAGGCCAAGGTCCGCGGCTATCTGCCGGGGCGTTTCTCCTTCAACGTCAAGGGCGGCCGCTGCGAGAACTGCTCCGGCGACGGCACGATCAAGATCGAGATGAACTTCCTGCCGGATGTGTATGTGCCGTGCGAGGTCTGCCACGGTGCGCGCTACAACCGGGAGACGCTGGAGGTCCACTACAAGGGCAAGTCCATCGCCGAGGTGCTGGACATGCCCATCGAGGAGGCGCTGAGCTTCTTCGAGGCGGTGCCGACCATTTCCCGGCATCTCAAGACGCTCAACGAGGTCGGCCTCGGGTACGTCCGGCTCGGCCAGTCCGCGCCGACGCTCTCCGGTGGTGAGGCGCAGCGCGTCAAGCTGGCCAGCGAGCTCCAGAAGCGCTCGACGGGCAGCACGGTCTACGTCCTCGACGAGCCGACCACCGGTCTGCACTTCGACGACATCAGCAAGCTGATCAATGTGCTGTCCGGCCTGGTGGACAAGGGCAACACGGTGATCGTCATCGAGCACAACCTCGATGTGATCAAGACGGCGGACTGGGTCGTCGACATGGGCCCCGAAGGCGGCAACGGCGGCGGTCTGGTCGTCGCCGAGGGCACCCCGGAGGGCGTCGCCTCGATCCCGGCCAGTCACACCGGCAAGTTCCTGCGGGAGATCCTCGGCGACCGCGTCAGCGATGCCGCGCCGGCGGGGGCCACCGCGAAGAAGCCGGCGGCCAAGAAGGCCGCGGCGAAGAAGACGGCCGCCAGGAAGACCGCGGCCCCGCCCAAGAAGACGACGGCACGGGCCCGCAAGGCCACCTGACACCGTCGGCCGGTTCCCGCCGGGCCGTCACCGCTCTCCGTACGAGAGACGGTGGCGGCCCGCTTCGGTATGGAGAAAGCGGAAGGATGCGGAGGAAGCGGAAGGGTACGGAGGAAGCGGACGAAGAAGCTCCGCCGCGCCGCCGCTTCCCGGCCGGCGCCGTGGCCCCGCCCCGCTGCTGGTCCGCTAACGAGCCCCGCTGCTGGTCCTCTACACCGCCTTGAGCCGCCTACGCCGCCTACGCCGCCAACTCCGTGGCGAACGGCGGTTCCGCGCCCGCGCGGGAGCAGGTGACGGCGGCCGCGCGGGCGGCGAAGCGCAGGATGTCCCGCCAGTCGTCGTCACCGAGAGCGGCGACTGCGGCGTACGAGAGGGCGCCATGGGCATCCAGGCGGTGCAGGAGCGCGGCGTTGACCGTGTCGCCGGCCCCGATGGTGTCGACGACGGTGACCCGCTCGCCGGGGACCGTCAGCTCACCGCCGCCGCGCCTCAGCACCGTCAGACCGTCGCCCCCACGGGTCAGGACGATAGCCGCGGGCCCCGCAGCCAGCCATTCCTGCGCCGCCGCGGCGACCGTCTCCCACGCGTCGCCCGGCGCCGCGCCGTCCCCGGCACCGTCCCCGGCACCGGCCAGCCACAGGGCGTCCTCCTCCGACAGCTTCAGCAGAGCGAGGTCGGGGAGCCAGGAGCGGAAGCGGGCCCGGTAGGCGTCCGGGTCCGGGATCAGACCGGCCCGGATGTTGGGGTCGAGCGCCGTGAAGACGCCGCGCCGGGCCTCGCGGCGCAGCAGGGACTCGTACGCGCTCGCGCCCGGTTCCAGCACGAGCGAGCAGGTGCCCAGGGAGAGCGCACGGACCCCGGCGGGCAGCGCGGGCGGCAGGGTGAAGAGCCGGTCGGCGGTGCCGTCCGCATAGAAGCCGTAGCCCGCCGACCCGTCCGGGCTGATGTCCGCCACGGCGAGGGTGGTCGGCTCGCTGCCGCGCTGCACCAAGGAGGTGTCGACGCCGCCGCCGACCAGCCCCTGGAGCAGCGCCTCGCCGAAACTGTCGGTCGAGATCCGGGAGCAGAACGCGGCCGGCGAGCCCAGCCGTCCCAGCGCGACCGCGGTGTTGTACGGGCCGCCGCCGCGCCGCGGCAGCAGCGCCGGCAACCGGTCGTCCGAGGTGGGAGCCCCTTCCGTGCCCTGGCGGGAGGGGGGAGCGGCCTGGGGGCTGGGGACGAGGTCGATCAGCGCCTCGCCGGCGACGACGATCACGGGATGGGGTTCCTTTCCTGGGTGGCCGGGGGCGTGGCCGGGGCGGGTTCGGCGCAGCCGCACGACGTACGGTGCACAAAGGTGCAAGGGAGGCGGACGGTGCGCGGGGGCCGGTCCGGCTCCGCCAGGCGCTCCAGCAGCAGCCGGACCGCCGCCGCCCCGATGTCCTTGCTGGGCTGGGCGATCGCGGTCAGCCGCGGCGTGAACAGATCGGCCCACGAGAAGTCGTCGAAGCAGGCGAGCGCGATATCGCGGGGTACGTCCAGGCCGAGCTCGCGCAGGGCCCGGAGGGTGCCGATGGTCATCGCGTTGTTGGCGGTGATGATCGCGGTGGGCGGTTCGGGGGCGGCCAGCAGATGGTGGGTGGCGCTCTGGGCGCCCGCCGCCTCGGAGTTGCCGCCGGCGAGGAGTTCGGGTGCGAAGGGCAGGCCGTGGGCGCGCAGGCCCTCGCGGTAGCCCTGGACCCGCTCGGTGGTCGTGCTCAGGCCGGGCAGGCCGGCGACCAGACCGATCCGGGTGTGCCCCGACTCGGCCAGGTGCCCGACCAGTTGACGCACCGGGCCGGTGTTCTCGGCGCACACCTGGTCGTGATCGTCGCCGACCAGCCGGTCCAGGAACACGGTGGGCACCTCACGGCGGGCCAGATACTCCACCATCTCGGCGGGCTCCGCGGACGGTGCCACGATCATGCCGTCCACGCGTCGCTCGTGGAGCAGCTGGACGACCTTGTGCTCGTGCCGCGGGTCGTCGTGCGGATCGGCGATCAGCAGGCTGTAGCCGGCCTCCAGGGCGCCGGCCTCGACACCCTGGAGGATCTCGGTGAAGTACGGGTTGCTGATCGCGGAGACCGCCAGGCCGATCGAGCGGGTGCGGGAGGTGACCAGGGAGCGGGCCAGGGTGTTGGGGGTGTAGCCGAGCTCGTCGATGGCGCCGAGCACCGCGGCACGGGTGCCGGGCCGCACCGGGCGGGTGTCGTTCAGCACATGCGAGACCGTGGCGACGGAGACCCCCGCACGCCGTGCCACATCCGTCATCGTCGTCATCCGGCTCTTCCTCCCCGGGCGTGCGGCACCCCGTCGGTGCCGCGGCCTCCCATGGCCCCATCCCGCGAGTCCACCACATTACGAGCACTCCACCGTAAACGTAAACGCTTGCGTAAGCGTTTACGTCCAAGCTACCTTCCCGGCATTGCCATCCCGCACGACGTCGTGAGGAGGCGCCGATGCGCGCTCTCGTGGTCACCGCACCGGGCAAGGGGGGCAGCGCCGCTGCCACCGAGCTGCCCGACCCCCGCCCGGAGCCCGATGAGGTGGTCGTGCGCGTCACGTCCTGCGGGCTGTGCGGCACCGATATGCACCTCCTCGGCGGTGAGCTGCCCGCCGCGGTCTATCCGCTGGTGCCCGGGCACGAGCTGACCGGCGAGATCGTGGCGGTGGGCGCGGCGGTGACCGGCCGGGCGGTCGGGGACCGGGTCGCGGTCGACCCCAACATGCCGTGCGGCGCCTGCCACTACTGCCGGATCGGCCGCGGCAACCTCTGCGAGGACTACACCGCGATCGGCGTCACCCGGCCCGGCGGCTTCGCCGAGCTGGTCGCCGTGCCCGCACGCTGCTGCTACCTCCTGCCCGACGGTCTCTCGGAGGCCGCGGCGGGACTCGTCGAGCCGCTGTCCTGCGCGGTGCACGGCCTGAGCCGGCTGCCGCGCCGGCCCGGCGAGCACTATCTGATCTACGGCGCCGGCACCATGGGCCTGCTGATGGCCGCCCTCGTACGGACCGCTGGCGCCGCCTCGGTGTCCGTCGTGGACCTCAACGAGCAGCGGCTGGCGTTCGCCGAGTCCTTCGGCGTCGACGCGGCCGTGACGAGCGCCGACCGGCTCGGCCGGGCGCCCGGCTTCGAGGTCGTGGTCGATGCGACCGGCGCCGTCGCGGCCATCGAGGACGGGCTGGGCCGGGTGCGCCGCGGTGGTACCTTCCTGCAGTTCGGCGTCGCCGACCCGGCGCGCGCGGCCTCCTTCTCGCCGTACCGCGTCTACCACCACGAGATCGACATCATCGGTTCGATGGCGGTGCACCACAGCTTCCAGCCCGCCATCGATGTGCTCGCCGCCGGCCTCGGCGCCGTCCCCGTCGACTCGCTGGTCAGCGACGTCTACGGTCTGGACGGGTTCGACGAGGCGGTGGCCCGGTTCCGGGCGGGCACCGGCCGCAAGATCCACATCGCCCCGCAGAAGGGCTGACCGCCGTGCCCGCACGCATCAAGAACGCGCTGATCTGGGTCTTCGGGGCCCTCGGCGGCATCCTGTGGGGCTATGACACCGGAGTCATCTCCGGCGCCATGCTCTTCATCAAGAACGACATCGCCCTCAGCCCGCTCCTGGAGGGCCTGGTCGTCTCGGGCCTCCTGGTGGGCGCCATGCTCGGCGCGGGCCTGTCGGGGCGGCTGAGCGATTCCTGGGGGCGCCGCCGGCTGATCCTCGCGGCCTCCGGGGTCTTCATCCTCGGCACGCTGGGCGCCTCCTTCGCCTTCGGCCCCGCCTCGCTGATCGCGTTCCGGTTCGTGATCGGGATCGGCGTCGGCATCGCCTCCGTCGTCGTCCCGCTCTACCTCACCGAACTCGCCCCCAAGCAGCTGCGCGGCGGGCTGACGTCCCTGATGCAGCTGCTGGTCACGGTCGGGATCTTCGTCGCGTACGTCACCGACTACCTGCTGGCCGACGCCGAGGCCTGGCGCTGGATGATCGGCCTCGGCGTGATCCCGGCCGCGATCCTGGCGCTGGGCATCCTCACCCAGCCGGAGAGCCCGCGCTGGCTGGTGGGCAAGGGCCGCACCGGCGAGGCGCGTACGGTGCTGACCCGGCTGCGCGGCGACGCCGGCGCGGCGGGGGAGGAGCTGGCGGAGATCGAGCGGGCCGAGCGCACCGAGCGGGCGCAGAGCGAGCCGCTGACGCTGCGGCGGCTGCTGTCACCACGGCTGCGTCCGGTGTTCGTGGTGGGGATGCTGCTGGTCCTCTTCCAGAACTTCGTCGGCATCAACACGATCATCTACTACGCGCCGACCCTGCTCACCGACATCGGGTTCGGCTCCGGCGGCGCGATCCTCGCCAACGTCGGCATCGGCCTGCTCAACATGCTGATGACGCTTCCGGCGATGCGGCTCATCGACCGCAAGGGGCGCAAGCCGCTGCTGCTGTGGGGCGCGCTGGGCATGTGCGCGGCGATGGTGCTGCTGGCCGTCACCAATCTCTCCGGCCTCGGCTACGGCGCGCTGCTGTCCGTACTCACCCTCGGGGGGATCGCGCTCTACATCGCGTCCTTCGCGATCTCCTGGGGGCCGGTGCAGTGGGTAATGCTGCCCGAGCTGTTCCCGATGCGGATCCGGGCGTCCGCGGTCGGCCTGTGCGTGCTCTTCAACTGGCTGTTCAACATGATCGTGGCGCTGGTGTTCCCCTCGCTGCTGCACGCCTGGGGCGCCGGGGTCAACTTCCTGTTCTTCGCCGGGACGACCCTGCTGGCGTTCCTCTTCGTGCAGCGGCTGCTGCCGGAGACCAAGGGCCGCAGCCTGGAGGAGATCGAGCAGGACCTGCTGCGGGGGCGCCAGGCCCGGCCGGAAGCGGAGCGATCTGTGCCGGTATCGTCGGGAGCCGCCCCCCACTGATGCCCTGACCTCTGGAGCAGCCATGAGCCAGCCCCCCGCCCGACGGACCGTGCTGCGGGGGGCCGCGCTCGCCGGCGCCGCCGGCTTCGGCCTGGCGGCCTGCTCGCCGGGGGACTCGGGCGCGAACGCCCCGGCACAGCCCGCGGGGCCGGTCGATCTCGGGGCCGCCGCCGAGGTGCCGGTCGGTGGCGCCAAGCTCTACCGCGAGGACCGGCTCGTCGTCTCGCAGCCCGCCAAGGGCACCTACAAGTGCTTCAGCGCCAAGTGCACCCACGCCGGCTGCATCCTGGCCGAGGTCGAGAAGAAGGAGGGCAGCTGCCCCTGCCACGGCAGCCGCTTCGACGTCACCACCGGCAAGGTCATCCAGGGGCCGGCGTCCGAGCCGCTGCCCGAGGTCCCGGTCAAGGCCAAGGACGGCAAGCTGATCGCGGGCTGAGGCGCGGGCCGTTCCCCCGCAGCAGGCTGCCGGCCGCGGCGCTCACCTGGCTGCGGGCCGGGCCGTCCACGTGGTTGCCGGCCGCCCACCCGGCTGCCGGCCGCGCCGCCCACCGCCTCGGCATCGCCATACAGCCCAGGAGCAGGCCAACCGGTGCTGGACGGGCACCGCCTGCCCCAACGGCCAAGCCACCTCGGCAAAGCGCAGAACGCCGTCGACTGGGCGGGCGTCAACTCCGGTTCGTACGTGACCGGTTGGCGCCGCTACGACAGCCGGCGGGACGAGACCGGCGCCGGCCGGCCCGTCGGGATCCGGATCCAGTGGGCCTCCGGCAGTGGCCATACGCATGTGATCCACGGATATGACACGGATCGCCACAGGGCGTACCTGTGTGATCCACGGTCGGCCAACAAGCGCTACAACTGGGGCGATTTCGACTACTACGTGAACGGCAGCTCCTTCTCCTGGACACACACCCAGTGCCGGATAGGAGCCTGAGGCCATGACGAAGCGCACCGCCGTCCGCACCGCCCTTCGCGCCGTCGCCACCGGCACGTCCCTCATGGCCCTCCTCGGCCTCACCCCGCACCTCGCGTCGGCCGCGCCCTTCGCCGTGCCACGGACCCCGGCCCCGGCCCCGGCGAGCGTCGCCGCCGCCCATGCGGCGGCCACCGCCCCCGCCACCCTGGACGCCCTCGCCCGGTTCTTCGCGGCCGGACGCAAGCGCGGCGGCGGGCGCGCCGTGGCCCCCGGTAGCGCGCAGGCCGCACCGCACCTTGAGGGCGCCGCCGTCCCCGTCCACGTCCTGTCACCGGACTTCGTCCGTGGCCGGCCCGGAGCCCCGGTCGCCCGCCTGGAGTTCTTCGCCCACAAGGCCGTCGCGGGCGACGGCCGCACGGCTTCGGTGCGGACCGCACGGCGGGGCGCCGGCTGGAAGGTCGTCACCATCGCCACCGGCGACGACGAGAGGCGCTACACCGCGGCAGGGGCCGCGCGGGCGAAGGGCGGCACGGTCTTCCACGAGCCGCGGACCGACGCCTGGTACGTGCAGCACGGCGAGCGGATCGAGCCACTGGACGCGGACGCCCGCAGGGCCGTCGGCGCGCACGGGACCACAGTCGCCGCCTATCGGAAGAGGGTGGCGCGGGTTTACGGGGACAAGCTCCCCGGCTCCGCGTACGACCGGCGCGGCGGGGCCGGCGGCCACGGGCCGGTGGCCGCGGCCCCGGCCACCGGCCGCGAGCCCCGCGCACCCCGCCCCGTCACGGCGGGTGCGTTCGCGGGCGACAGTCTGCCGGTGACCGCCGCCACGAGCGTGGCGGGCGCCGCCGCCCTGCTCGCGCTGGGGCTGTCCGCCTCGGCGGCGCTGCGCAGGCGGCGCAGCGCCTGACCGGTCCGCCTGACCGTCACATGCCGTCGGTGCGGCGGGCAGGCCGCCTCCCGTCCGGCCGTTCCCCCGGCCCGACGCCCTGCGCCCGCGCCGCCGGGCCAGGATCGGGGACGGCCTGGGAACGGTGATTGTCGGTCCCGGTCAGTAGGGTGGTGTGCATGGCAGACCCCAGCAGCTATCGACCCAAGCCGGGACAGATCCCCGACTCGCCGGGGGTCTATAAGTTCCGCGACGAACACGGCCGGGTCATCTACGTCGGCAAGGCCAAGAGCCTGCGCCAGCGCCTGGCCAACTACTTCCAGGACCTGGCCGGCCTCCATCCGCGTACGCGCACGATGGTCACCACCGCGGCCTCCGTGGAGTGGACCGTCGTCTCGACCGAGGTCGAGGCGCTTCAGCTCGAGTACAGCTGGATCAAGGAGTTCGACCCGCGCTTCAACGTCAAGTACCGCGACGACAAGAGCTATCCGTACCTCGCGGTGACCCTCAACGAGGAGTTCCCGCGCGTCCAGGTCATGCGCGGCGCCAAGAAGAAGGGCGTGCGCTACTTCGGTCCGTACGGCCATGCCTGGGCCATCCGCGAGACCGTCGACCTGATGCTGCGGGTCTTCCCGGTGCGGACGTGCTCCGCCGGTGTCTTCAAGCGCTCCGCCCAGATCGGCCGCCCCTGTCTGCTCGGCTACATCGGCAAGTGCTCGGCACCCTGTGTCGGCCGGGTCTCCGCCGAGGAACACCGCGAACTCGCCGAGGAGTTCTGCGACTTCATGGCCGGCCGGACCGGCGCCTACCTCCGCCGCCTGGAGCGCGGGATGCAGGAGGCCGCCGAGGAGATGGAGTATGAACGCGCCGCCCGGCTGCGTGATGACATAGGGGCGCTCAAGCGGGCCATGGAGAAGAGCGCCGTGGTGCTCGCCGACGCCACCGACGCCGATCTGATCGCCCTCGCCGAGGACGAACTCGAAGCCGCCGTCCAGATCTTCCACGTCCGCGGCGGCCGGGTGCGCGGCCAGCGAGGCTGGGTGACGGACAAGGTCGAGGCCGTCACCACCAGCGGTCTCGTCGAGCACGCCCTCCAGCAGCTGTACGGCGAGGAGCGCGGCGACGCCGTCCCCAAGGAGGTCCTGGTCCCGGCGCTCCCCGAGCCCGTCGAGCCGATCGCGCAGTGGCTCTCCGAGCGCCGCGGTTCCCAGGTTTCGCTGCGCATCCCGCAGCGCGGCGACAAGAAGGACCTGATGGTCACGGTCGGCCGCAACGCCCAGCAGGCCCTGGCGCTGCACAAGACCAAGCGCGCCTCCGACCTCACCACCCGCTCCCGCGCCCTGGAGGAGATCGCCGAGGCCCTGGGCCTGGATGCGGTGCCGCTGCGCATCGAGTGCTTCGACATCTCCCACCTCCAGGGCGATGACGTGGTCGCCTCGATGGTGGTCTTCGAGGACGGTCTCGCCCGGAAGAGCGAGTACCGCCGCTTCCAGATCAAGACCTTCCAGGGCCAGGACGATGTCCGGTCCATGCACGAGGTCATCGGCCGCCGCTTCAAGCGCTATCTCCAGGAGAAGCAGAAGTCCGGTGAGTGGACGGAGGAGCCCTCCGTCGACGCCCGCGTGGACGACAACGGCATCACCGCCGGCACCGGAGCCACCCCCGGCACCGGGGCCACGGACCGCACCGGAGTCCCGGACGCCACCGGAGTCCCGGACGCCACCGGAGTCCCGGACGCCGCCGGAGTCACGGACGGCACCGGCGGTATCACCCCCGGCCCCGGCGTCACCCCCGGCATCACCCTCGGCACCAGCACCAGCACCAGCACCAGCACCAGCACCAGCACCGGCACCGGCTCCGGCACGGCGCACCCCGACGAGCTGGAGCCGGACCCCATGGCCGGCCGCCCGACCGACGAGGACGGCCGCCCCAAGCGCTTCGCCTACCCGCCCCAGCTGGTGGTCGTCGACGGCGGCGCCCCGCAGGTCGCGGCCGCGCGCCGGGCCCTGGACGAGCTCGGCATCGACGATGTCGCCGTGTGCGGCCTGGCCAAGCGCCTGGAAGAGGTCTGGCTGCCCGAGGACGACGACCCGGTCGTGCTGCCGCGCAGCAGCGAGGGCCTTTACCTCCTCCAGCGCGTCCGCGACGAGGCGCACCGCTTCGCGATCACCTATCAGCGCAGCAAGCGCGGCAAGCGGCTGAAGTCCTCGCCGCTCGACGCCGTCGCCGGCCTCGGCGACACCCGCCGCCAGGCGCTGCTCAAGCATTTCGGCTCGGTGAAGAAGCTGCGGGCCGCGACCGTCGACGAGATCTGCGAGGTCCCGGGCGTCGGCCGCAAGACCGCGGAGACGGTCGCCGCGGCGCTGGCGGGGGCGGCACCGTCCGCCCCTGCGGTGAACACCGCCACAGGAGAGATCATGGAAGATGACGGGGCCCCACCGGCCGCGTTGTCGGCAGAACGGGGGCAGGAACGATGAGTACACCGCACGAAGCGCAGGAATCCGAGAGAGACGGTGCACAGGTGAGCACGGGCACGACCGACCAGGGCGAGAGCGCCGCGATCCCCGAGTTGGTGATCATCTCCGGGATGTCCGGTGCCGGCCGCAGTACGGCCGCGAAGTGTCTGGAGGACCTCGGCTGGTTCGTCGTCGACAACATCCCGCCCGAGCTGATCGCTCCGATGGTCGAGCTGGGCGCCCGCTCGCAGGGGAATGTCGCCCGGATCGCGGTCGTCGTGGACGTCCGCGGCCGCCGCTTCTTCGCCAACCTCAAGGAGTCGCTGGCCACCCTCGACGCGCAGAACGTCAAGCGCCGCATCGTCTTCCTGGAGTCCTCCGACGAGGCCCTGGTGCGCCGCTTCGAATCGGTGCGCCGCCCGCACCCCCTCCAGGGTGACGGCCGGATCGTCGACGGCATCGTGGCCGAGCGGGATCTGCTGCGCGAGCTGCGCGGCGACGCGGACCTGGTCATCGACACCTCCAGCCTCAACGTCCACGAACTCCGCGCCAAGATGGACGCCCAGTTCGCCGGCGAAGAGGTCCCCGAGCTGCGCGCCACGGTCATGTCCTTCGGCTTCAAGTACGGCCTGCCGGTCGACGCCGACATGGTCATCGACTGCCGCTTCATCCCCAACCCGCACTGGGTCCCCGAGCTGCGCCCCTTCACCGGTCTCAACGACGAGGTCTCCAGCTACGTCTTCAGCCAGCCGGGCTCCAAGGAGTTCCTGGACGGCTATGCCGAGCTGCTGCGGATCGTGGCCGAGGGGTACCGCCGTGAGGGCAAGCGCTATGTGACCATCGCCGTGGGCTGCACGGGCGGCAAGCACCGCAGCGTCGCGATGTCCGAGAAGCTTGCCCGCCGGCTGGTTTCCGAAGGGGTGGAAACCGTCGTCGTCCACCGGGACATGGGGCGCGAGTGAGCGGGCGTGCGCCACGGCTGCGCAGGGTCCGGCGCTTCGTCCCCAGCGGCCGTATGACGAAGGGGGCCACCCCCAAGGTGGTGGCACTGGGCGGCGGCATGGGCCTGTCCGCCTCACTCACCGCGCTGCGCCGTATCACCGGTGACCTGACGGCTGTGGTCACGGTCGCCGACGACGGTGGCTCCAGCGGGCGCCTCCGTGACGAGCTGGGCGTCCTGCCGCCCGGCGACCTGCGCAAGGCGCTGGCCGCGCTGTGCGGCGACGACGACTGGGGCCAGACCTGGTCCCGGGTGATCCAGCACCGCTTCACCAGCGAGGGCGAGCTGCACGACCACGCGGTCGGCAATCTGCTGATCGTCGCCCTGTGGGAGCAGCTCGGCGACCATGTCCAGGCGCTCGACCTGGTCGGCAAGCTGCTCGGCGCGCACGGCCGGGTGCTGCCCATGTCGGCGGTGCCCCTGGAGCTCCAGGCCCAGGTCAAGGGCCACGACGAGGGCCGCCCGGACGCGATCACCACGGTCCGCGGCCAGGCCACCGTCGCGCTCACCCGCGGCGAGGTGCAGTCCGTCCACGTGGTCCCCGAGGACCCGCCGGCCGTCCCCGAGGCGGTCGCCGCCGTACGTGACGCCGATTGGGTGGTGCTCGGACCGGGCTCCTGGTTCTCCTCCGTGATCCCGCATCTGCTGGTGCCTGAGCTGCGCGAGGCACTGGAGGAGACCAAGGCCCGAAAGGTCCTTTCGCTCAACCTTGCGCCCCAACCGGGCGAAACCGATGGCTTCTCCCCGCAGCGTCATTTGGAGGTTTTGGCCCGACACGCCCCTAAACTCGCCTTCGACGTGGTGCTGGCCGACAAGGCCGCCGTGCCCGACATCGAAGGTCTGACGGTTGCCGCGAAGCAGCTGGTCGGCAGCGAGGTCGAGCTGGCGGCGGTCGCCGCACAAGGAGACGACGCCCGGTCGAGCGCCGGGGGAGCCCCCGACCGGCACGACCCGGAGCTGCTGGCAGCCGCGTACGACCGTATTTTTCGGATGCATGGAAGGATCGGCCCATGGCGATGACGGCAGCGGTGAAGGATGAAATCTCCCGGCTCCCCGTCACCCGGACCTGCTGCCGGAAGTCGGAGGTCTCGTCGATCCTGCGGTTCGCGGGCGGTCTGCACCTGGTCAGCGGGCGCATCGTGATCGAGGCGGAGCTGGATACGGGCATCGCCGCCCGGCGGCTGCGCAAGGACATCCTGGAGATCTTCGGGCACGGCTCCGACCTGGTGGTGATGGCCCCCGGCGGCCTGCGGCGCGGCAGCCGCTATGTCGTACGGGTCGTGGCCGGCGGCGATCAGCTGGCGCGCCAGACCGGTCTGGTCGACGGTCGCGGCCGCCCCATCCGCGGGCTGCCACCACAGGTGGTCTCCGGCGCGACCTGCGACGCCGAGGCGGCTTGGCGCGGCGCCTTCCTGGCCCACGGCTCGCTGACCGAACCCGGCCGCTCCTCGTCCCTGGAGGTCACCTGCCCCGGCCCCGAGGCGGCGCTCGCGCTGGTCGGCGCCGCCCGCCGGCTCGGCATCGGCGCCAAGGCCCGTGAGGTGCGCGGCGTGGACCGCGTCGTCGTCCGTGACGGTGACGCGATCGGCGCGCTGCTGACGCGGCTCGGCGCCCACGAGTCGGTGCTGGCGTGGGAGGAGCGGCGGATGCGCCGCGAGGTGCGGGCCACCGCCAACCGTCTCGCCAACTTCGACGACGCCAACCTCCGCCGTTCGGCGCGCGCCGCCGTCGCCGCGGGCGCCCGGGTCCAGCGGGCCCTGGAGATCCTGGGCGAGGAGGTCCCCGAGCACCTGGCGGCGGCCGGCCGCCTGCGCATGGAGCACAAGCAGGCCTCCCTGGAGGAGTTGGGTGCCCTCGCCGACCCGCCGCTGACCAAGGACGCCGTCGCCGGCCGGATCCGCCGGCTGCTGGCGATGGCCGACAAGCGCGCCCAGGACCTGGGCATCCCCGGCACCGAGTCCAACCTCACCGAGGAACTTGCCGAGGGCATGGTGGGCTGAAACGGAGCCCGGTCCTTCCTCGTATGCGCCCCCGGCGCCCGTATCGGGCGCCGGGGGCGCCGCTGTGTGCAGGGGCGCCGAGGGGGCGCGTAAAGGCGGACGTCAGAGGGGCTGAAGGGCGCTCACTTGAGCACCTTTCGGCGTCGATGTCAATGTCACGTACGTCTCTTGCAGGGGGTAGGGTCGGAGGCGGTCGGGGACATCCCATACAGCTCGCCGGTAACTGCGCCGGCGCACCAACGAGGAGATCGGTTCGTGACGATCCGCGTAGGCATTAACGGATTCGGCCGCATTGGTCGCAACTACTTCCGTGCGCTCCTGGAGCAGGGTGCGGACATCGAGATCGTCGGTGTCAACGACCTGACCGACAACGCCACCCTGGTCCACCTGCTGAAGTACGACACCATCCTGGGTCGTCTCAAGCAGCCCGTCAGCCACACCGACGACAGCATCACGGTCGGCAACCAGACCTTCAAGACCATGGCCGAGCGCGACCCGGCCAACCTCCCGTGGGCCGAGCTCGGCGCCGACATCGTCATCGAGTCGACCGGCATCTTCACCAAGAAGGCCGACGCCGAGAAGCACCTCGCGGCCGGCGCCAAGAAGGTCCTGATCTCCGCGCCCGCCAAGGACGAGGACATCACCATCGTGATGGGCGTCAACCAGGACAAGTACGACGCCGCCCAGCACCACGTCATCTCCAACGCCTCCTGCACCACCAACTGTGTGGCGCCGATGGCGAAGGTTCTCGACGAGAACTTCGGCATCGTCAAGGGCATGATGACCACGGTCCACGCCTACACCAACGACCAGCGCATCCTGGACTTCCCGCACAGCGACCTGCGCCGCGCCCGCGCCGCCGCGGAGAACATCATTCCGACCTCGACGGGTGCCGCCAAGGCCACCGCCCTGGTCCTCCCGCAGCTCAAGGGCAAGCTGGACGGCATCGCCATGCGCGTGCCCGTCCCCACCGGCTCGGTCACCGACCTGGTCCTGGAGCTCGACCGCGAGGTCACCAAGGACGAGATCAACACCGCCTTCCAGAAGGCCGCCGAGGGTCAGCTCAAGGGCGTCCTCGAGTACACCGAGGACCCGATCGTCTCCTCGGACATCGTGAACTTCCCGGCGTCCTGCACCTTCGATTCCCAGCTGACCATGTCGCAGGGCAAGCAGGTCAAGGTCGTCGGCTGGTACGACAACGAGTGGGGCTACTCCAACCGCCTGGTGGACCTGACCACCTTCGTCGGCGGCCAGCTCTGATCCCTGGTTGACACCCGGGACACCGAGATGTGGGGACGGGGCTCGTGTGACGCGATGAGGCGTCGCACGAGCCCCGTTCCGCGACCGACCGACCCATGTGATGGAGTCATTCCTCATGAAGACGATCGACGACCTCCAGGTAGCCGGTAAGCGGGTCTTTGTCCGCGCCGACCTGAACGTGCCGCTGGACGGCACCACCATCACCGACGACGGCCGGATCCGCGCCGTTGCCCCGACGATCGCCAAGCTCGTCGAGCGCGGCGCCAAGGTGATCGTCGCTTCCCACCTGGGCCGTCCCAAGGGCGCCCCGGACCCGGCGTTCTCGCTGGGTCCCGCCGCCGAGCGGCTGGGGGAAATCCTCGGGCAGGCCGTGGCGTTCGCGACCGACACGGTCGGTGAGTCCGCCGCGTCCGTGACGGCCGCGCTGGCCGACGGCCAGGTGGCCGTGCTGGAGAACCTTCGCTTCAACGCGGGCGAGACCAGCAAGGACGACGCCGAGCGCGCCGCCTTCGCCGACCGTCTCGCCGCCCTCGCGGACCTGTACGTGGGCGACGGCTTCGGTGCCGTGCACCGCAAGCACGCCTCCGTCTACGACCTGCCCCGGCGCCTTCCGCACGCCGCCGGCGATCTGATCGCCACCGAGGTGCGCGTCCTGAAGAAGCTCACCGAGGACGTCAAGCGCCCCTACGCCGTCGTGCTCGGCGGCGCCAAGGTCTCCGACAAGCTCGCCGTCATCGACCAGCTGATCGAGAAGGCCGACCGCATCCTGGTCGGTGGCGGGATGGCGTACACCTTCCTCAAGGCCAAGGGTCACGAGGTCGGCATCTCGCTGCTCCAGGAGGACCAGGTGCCGGCCTGCCTGGAGTACCTGGCGCGGGCCGAGAAGCGCGGTGTGGAGTTCGTCCTCCCCGTCGACGTCCTGGTGTCGTCCGAGTTCCCGGACCTGAAGACCAAGGCCCCGGCCCACCCCGAGACCGTCGCCGCGGACGCCATCCCGGCCGACAAGGAGGGCCTGGACATCGGCCCGAAGACCCGCGAGCTCTACGCCGCGAAGCTCGCCGACGCGGCCACCGTCTTCTGGAACGGCCCGATGGGCGTCTTCGAGCACCCCGACTACGCCGACGGCACCGCGGCCGTCGCGAAGGGCCTGCTGGACTCGGACGCCTTCACCGTCGTCGGCGGCGGTGACTCGGCCGCCGCCGTTCGCCAGCTGGGCTTCGACGAGAATGCATTCGGCCATATTTCGACCGGCGGCGGCGCCAGCCTCGAATACCTCGAAGGCAAGACGCTGCCCGGCCTCGCCGCTCTGGAGGACTGAACAACGTGACTGACCGCACCCCGCTGATGGCGGGCAACTGGAAGATGAACCTCAACCACCTCGAGGCCATCGCCCACGTCCAGAAGCTCGCCTTCGCCCTTGCCGACAAGGACTTCGACGCCGTAGAGGTCGCGGTCCTGCCGCCCTTCACCGACCTGCGTTCGGTGCAGACGCTGGTCGACGGCGACAAGCTCAAGATCAAGTACGGCGCCCAGGACATCTCCGCGCACGACTCCGGCGCCTACACCGGCGAGATCTCCGGCTCGATGCTGTCCAAGCTCAAGTGCGCGTACGTGGCCGTCGGCCACAGCGAGCGCCGCCAGTACCACGGCGAGAACGAAGAGATCTGCAACGCCAAGGTCAAGGCCGCCTTCAAGCACGGCATCACCCCGATCCTGTGTGTCGGTGAGGGCCTGGACGTGCGCAAGGCCGGCAACCAGGTCGCGCACACCCTCGCCCAGGTCGACGGCGGCCTCAAGGACGTCCCGGCCGAGCAGGCCGAGACCGTCGTGATCGCCTACGAGCCGGTGTGGGCCATCGGCACCGGCGAGGTCGCCACCCCCGAGGACGCGCAGGAGGTGTGCGGTGCCATCCGCGGCCGCCTCGCCGAGCTCTACAGCCAGGAGCTGGCCGACAAGGTCCGCATCCAGTACGGCGGCTCGGTCAAGTCCGGCAATGTCGCCGCGATCATGGCGCAGCCCGACGTCGACGGCGCGCTGATCGGCGGCGCGGCGCTGGACGCGGACGAGTTTGTGAAGATCGTCCGCTTCCGCGACCAGTAGCAGCTATGACGAGGGGGAGCCCTCGTCGTACCCTGTCGGGGCCGGGACCGGTGCAGCAGCGCCGTCCCCGGCCCCGCACCATTTGTTACCGATATCGTTGATCCTTACCTCCGTCCGTCAGTCCTAGAGAGTTGGTCCAGCCGTGGTCATCGGGTTCTCGATCGCCCTCATCGTCTTCAGCCTGCTGCTGATGATGCTGGTGCTCATGCACAAGGGGAAGGGCGGCGGCCTGTCCGACATGTTCGGTGGCGGCATGCAGTCCTCGGTCGGTGGCTCCTCGGTCGCCGAGCGCAACCTCGACCGCATCACCATCGTGATCGGTCTGCTCTGGTTCGCCTGCATCGTCGTGCTCGGCATCCTGATGAAGCTCGGCAACTGACAAGGCGTCGGAGGCGCGGCCTATCATGAGGGAGGCGTCCTCGGACGGGTAACTCCAGCCACTGGACGCGCGTTGGGCCTTACGTAGACTGGGGCGTTCCGCAGCCCAGCTGCTGCGAGAGGCTGTGCAGCACCATGACGCAGGGAGTTACAACCGTGGCAAGTGGCAACGCGATCCGAGGAAGTCGGGTCGGGGCGGGGCCGATGGGGGAGGCCGAGCGCGGCGAGTCCGCGCCGCGCACCCGCATCTCCTTCTGGTGCTCCAACGGGCACGAGACGCAGCCCAGCTTCGCCGGCGACGCGCAGGTTCCTGACACCTGGGACTGCCCGCGCTGTGGTTTCCCGGCAGGCAAGGACCGGGAAAGCCCGCCGGACCCGCCGCGCACCGAGCCCTACAAGACCCACCTCGCCTACGTCCGGGAGCGCCGCAGCGACGCCGACGGCGAGGCGATCCTCGCGGAGGCGCTCGCCAAGCTCCGCGGCGAAATCTGACGGACCAGCTCATCTCGGTCGGCCCGGCCGGAGGGGACGCACCCCCTCCGGCCGGGCCGGCCGCGTTGGCAGGCCGTCGCGAGCCGGTCCTGTGCCGCGTCCGTGCCGCGCCCGTTCCACGTCTGCGCCGCGCCCGTTCCACGTCTGCGCCGCGCGCTCGTTCCACGACCGGCCGGACCGGCCCAACCGGCCGGACCGGGCTCATCTGAGGCAGCGGATGGGGAAGTTGCCCGAGGGCCGCTGTCAGTGGTCGCCCGTACCGTTTTCCGTATGCGCACGAGACGGAAGACGGGGGCGGGATGGCACACAGGAAGGCAGGTGCGGATGCTGCCACGGGGAGGGGCACGGCGCGGAGCGCGGAGCGGGACCGTGCGGCGGGAGCCGGCGCGTTCGTCCGGGGCGGTGGCTTAGGCCGGCTGTGTGGCGCCGCCGCGGTCTCCCGCTTCGGTGACGCACTGCGCGGCATGGCGCTGCCGTTGCTCGCCTACGCCCTGACCGACTCCCCGCTGTTGATCTCGCTCGTCACCGCCTGCGGCTTCGTTCCCTGGCTGCTTTTCGGGCTGCTGGGTGGTGCGGTGGCGGACCGGGTGGACCAGCGGCGGGCGATGTGGGCGGTCGATGTGCTGCGCGGGCTGCTGATGGCCGGCTTCGCCCTGGCCGTGGCGCTCGACCGGGTGGGCATCGGGCTGCTGCTCGCCCTCTCCTTTGCGCTCACCACCCTCCAGACGCTCTTCGACAACGCCGCCACGGCCCTGCTGCCCGCGGTGGTGCCCCAGGAGGAGCTGGGCCGTGCCAACGCGCGCCTGATGACCTGCCAGGAGGTGGCCGGACGGTTCATCGGCGGGCCGCTCGCTCCGGTGCTCCTCGCGCTCGGCGCCGCACTCCCGTTCCTGGCCGACGCGGCCACCTACTTCCTTGCGGCCGCCCTGGTCGCCTCGCTGCGCACCGGCCCGCCGGCCGCCCGTCCGGCCGTCGCGGGACGCACCCTGCGGCACGACATCGCCGACGGCATACGGCAGTTGTGGCGCGACCGGGTGCTGCGTGCCTTCTGCCTGTCGGTGGCGCTGGCCAACATCGGCCTCGGCGCGCTGGTCGCGACCCTGGTGGTGGTCGTCAAGAGCTGGCTGGGCGCCGGGGATTTCGGCTATGCGGCCGTGACGACCGGGTACGGCATCGGGATGGTGCTGGGCGGCCTCCTCGCACGGCGGGCGATCGCCGCGGCCGGGGGCGGCGGCCCTGCCCTGCTGATCGCCGGGGCGCTCCAGACCGTGGTGCTGGCGGGCCTCGGGACGCTGCGCTCTCCGGCGGCCGCGGCCGTCTTCCTGGGCCTGTTCGGCTTCGCCTCCATGGTGGTCAACGTGCTGGAGACCACCGTCGTACAACAGCGCAGCCCGGCCGGGATGCTCGGCAGGGTCAGCGCCGCGTTCCGCACGGTCTCCGTCGCCGGGACACCGCTCGGCGCGCTGCTCGGGGGCGTGGCCGCCGGGGTGTACGGTCCCCGCAGTCCGGCGCTGCTGGCCGCCGCGTTGCTGGCCCTGGGCACCGTCGCGCTGATACCTGTTCTTCAGGCCCCCGACAGCACCTGGTCCGGTGGTGGACAGCTGCCTTCCCCCTCTCTCGGCTTCGCTCGAGTGGGAGGTGCCCCCACCGCGCGCTGATCAATTAGGTTGGGAGACGGCGGGGCCGGTACGAGATGAAGAAGGCTGATGTCCGAGATGAACGCAGAAGGCCGCAGCAGGCTCGATCAGTTGCCTGAGTGGACCGCGCTGAGCAAGCACCGGGAGCAGCTGGCGCAGGTACATCTGCGCGAGCTGTTCGAGCGGGATCCGGGGCGCGCCGAGCGCTACACCCTCCAGGTCGGCGATCTGCACCTGGACTACTCCAAGCATCTGGTCACCGACGAGACGCTGGGGCTGCTGCGCGACCTGGCCGCGGCGCGGGGGGTGGCCCAGCTGCGGGACGCGATGTTCCGCGGGGAGAAGATCAACATCACCGAGCGGCGCTCCGTCCTGCACGTCGCGCTGCGCGCCCCCGCCTCCGAGGCCATCAAGAGCGACGGCGAGAACGTCGTCCCCGGGGTGCACCACGTCCTGACGAGGATGGGAACCTTCGCCGACCGGATCCGCTCCGGCGACTGGAAGGGCCACACCGGCAAGCGCATCAAGACCGTCGTCAACATCGGTATCGGCGGCTCGGACCTGGGCCCGGCGATGGCGTACGAGGCGCTGCGCGCCTTCACCCACCGGGACATGCAGTTCCGCTTCGTCTCCAATGTGGACGGTGCCGATCTGCACGAGGCGGTCCGCGATCTGGACCCGGCCGAGACGCTGTTCATCGTCGCCTCGAAGACCTTCACCACCATCGAGACCATCACCAACGCCACCTCGGCCCGCGACTGGCTGCTGACCGGTCTCGGTGCCGGGACGGAGGCCGTCGCCAAGCACTTCGTGGCGGTGTCGACCAACGCCGGGAAGGTCGCGGAGTTCGGCATCGACACGGACAACATGTTCGAGTTCTGGGACTGGGTCGGCGGCCGCTACTCCTACGATTCCGCCATCGGCCTGTCGCTCATGGTCGCGATCGGTCCGGAGCACTTCCGCGAGATGCTGGCCGGCTTCCACCTCGTCGACGAGCACTTCCGCAGCGCCCCGCCGGAGGAGAACGCCCCGCTGCTGATGGGCCTGCTCGGTATCTGGTACGGCAACTTCTGGGACGCCCAGTCGCATGCCGTGCTGCCCTACAGCCACTACCTCTCCAAGTTCACCGCCTACCTGCAGCAGCTGGACATGGAGTCCAACGGCAAGTCCGTGGACCGCGAGGGCCATCGGGTCGGCTGGCAGACCGGCCCCGTCGTCTGGGGCACTCCCGGCACGAACGGCCAGCACGCCTACTACCAGCTGCTCCATCAGGGCACGAAGATGATCCCGGCCGACTTCATCGGCTTCGCCCGGCCGGTCGACGATCTGCAGCCGGGCCTGGTCGCCCAGCACGACCTGCTGATGGCCAACCTGTTCGCCCAGGGCCAGGCGCTGGCCTTCGGCAAGACGCCCGAGGAGGTGCGTGCCGAGGGCGTGGCCGAGGAGCTGGTGCCGCACAAGACCTTCCCGGGCAACCGGCCCACCACCACCGTCCTGGCCGGTGAGCTCAGCCCCTCCGTGCTGGGCCAGTTGATCGCGCTCTACGAGCACAAGGTGTTCGTCCAGGGCGCGGTCTGGAACATCGACTCCTTCGACCAGTGGGGCGTGGAGCTGGGCAAGGTCCTGGCCAAGCGCGTCGAACCGGCCCTGACGGAAGGCGCCGAGGTGCCGGGCCTCGACGCCTCCACGGCCGGCCTGGTCGCCAAGTACCGGGAGCTGCGCGGGCGTTGATCGCCGCGGTCGCCGGGATCGCCGGGATCACCGGCGGCGCGGCCCGGTGACCACGGCGACGCCGAAGGCCCCGCACCCCCTCTTCAGGGTGCGGGGCCTTCACATCGGCTCCTGCTGCGTCGTTCAGGCCGACGCCGGCGGGTAGAGGCCGCGCGGCAGTTGAGCCGCCGCCGCCCCGTCCAGCAGCCACAGGGTCCGGCTGCGGCCCCGTGCGCCGGCCGCCGGAGCCTGGACCTCCCCGGCGCCGGAGAGCGCGATGGCCGCGGCGTTGGCCTTGTCCTCACCGGCCGCCAGCAGCCAGACCTCCCGTGCCGCGCGGATCGCGGGCAGGGTCAGCGAGGTGCGGGTGGGCGGCGGCTTGGGGGCGCCGTGCACCCCCACCACCGTCCGCTCCTGCTCGTGGACGGCGGGCAGCTCGGGGAAGAGCGAGGCCACATGGGTGTCCGGGCCGACGCCCAGCAGCAGGACGTCGAAGGAGGGCACCGGCCCGTGGTCCTCGGGGCCCGCGGCGGCGGCCAGTTCGGCCGCGTACGCCTCGGCGGCGGCGTCGGCATCCTTGCCGTACGGGCCGTCCGACGGGGGCATGGGATGCACCCGGGCCGGGTCCAGCGGGACGCTGTCCAGCAGCACCTGCCGGGCCTGGGTGTAGTTGCGCTCCGGATCGCCGTCCGGCAGGAACCGCTCGTCGCCCCACCACAGGTCGAGCCGGGACCAGTCCACGGCGTCGCGGGCGGGCGCCTCGGCGAGGGCCGCGAGCAGCCCGTTGCCGTTGCGCCCGCCGGTCAGGACCACGGAGGCGAAGCCGCGGGCGGCCTGGGCATCCACGATCTTCGTGATCAGCCGGGCCGCCGCGGCCTTGGCCATCAGCTCCTTGTCGCGGTGGACGACGACCTGTGGAGCGCTCACTTGGCGGCTGCCTTCTTGGCTGCCTTCTTCGCCGCGGGCTTGGCCGGTGCGTCCTTGCCGGCCTCCGGCTCCCCGCCGGCCGGCTGCCCGTCCGTGCCGTCACCGATCCGGTCCACGCCGTACTTCAGGGCGCCGGCGTAGATCTCGTCCGGGTCGAGCCGGCGCAGCTCCTCGGCCAGCAGCTCGGCGGTGTCCCGCCGCTTGAGCGCCACCGCGCGGTCGGGCTGGCCGTGCATCGAGAGCGTGGCCAGCGAACCGTCCGGGCGGTCCAGCACGATCGCACCGGTGCTGGACTCCATCCGTGCGGCCGTCAGCCCCGGGCCGCCGGACACCTTGCGGGTGACCGGGACCTGCAGCCGGTCGGCCAGCCACATGGCAAGCAGCTCGCAGCTGGGGTTGAACTCCTCGCCGGTGACCTCGGCCGAGGTCACCGTGCACGGGGCCTGGTCGAGCGCCGCGGCCAGCATCGAGCGCCAGGGCGTGATGCGGGCCCAGGCCAGGTCGGTGTCACCCGGGGTGTAGGTGTCCGCGCGCGCCGCCAGCTCCTCGATGGGCTGCTCGGCGGCGTAGGCATCGGTCACCCGGCGCTGGGCCAGCGCGCCGAGCGGGTCCTTGGCCGGGTCCAGCGGGGCGTTCACCGCCCACCAGACCACGACCGGTGCGTCCGGCAGCAGCAGCGGGAGCACCACCGACTGGGCGTGGTCGATCACATCGCCGTAGAGCCGGAGTATGACCGTCTCGCCGGTGCCGGCGTCCGTGCCGAGCCGCACCTCGGCGTCGAGGCGGGCCTTGGCGCGGTCGCGCGGCGACCGGCTGACGCGCTTGATGACGACGAGGGTGCGCGAGGGGTGCTCACGCGAGGCGTCGTTGGCCGCCTTCAGCGCGTCGTAGGCGTTCTCCTCGTCGGTGACGATGACGAGGGTGAGCACCATGCCTATGGCCGGGGTGCCGATCGCGCGGCGTCCCTCGACCAGCGCCTTGTTGATCTTGCTGGACGTGGTTTCCGTCAAATCGATCTTCATGGCCGACGCCAGCTCCGTCCGTCTCGTGCGAGCATTTCGTCCGCCTCGGCGGGGCCCCAGCTGCCCGCCGGGTACTGCGCGGGCCTGCCGTGCTTCTCCCAGTACTCCTCGATCGGGTCGAGGATCCGCCAGGACTGCTCCACCTCCTCCACGCGCGGGAAGAGGTTGGCGTCGCCGAGCAGCACATCGAGGATCAGCCGCTCGTACGCCTCGGGGCTGGACTCCGTGAAGGACTCGCCGTAGGCGAAGTCCATCGACACGTCCCGTACCTCCATCGAGGTGCCCGGGACCTTGGAGCCGAACCTGACGGTCACGCCCTCGTCCGGCTGCACCCGGATGACCAGGGCGTTCTGCCCCAGTTCCTCGGTGGCGGTGCGGTCGAAGGGGGAGTGCGGGGCACGCTGGAAGACCACCGCGATCTCGGTGACGCGCCGGCCGAGACGCTTGCCGGTGCGCAGGTAGAAGGGGACGCCCGCCCAGCGGCGGTTGTCGATCGACAGCTTGATCGCGGCATAGGTGTCGGTCTTCGACTTGGGGTCGATACCGTCTTCCTGGAGGTAGCCGACGGCCTTCTCGCCGCCCTGCCAGCCCTCCGCGTACTGCGCGCGGACCGTCTCCTTGCCGAGGTCCTTGGGCAGCCGGACCGCGCCCAGCACCTTGGTCTTCTCCGCGACCAGCGCATCCGCCTCGAAGGAGGCGGGCTCCTCCATGGTGGTCAGCGCGAGCAGCTGGAGAAGGTGGTTCTGGATGACGTCACGGGCGGCGCCGATGCCGTCGTAGTAGCCGGCCCGGCCGCCGATGCCGATGTCCTCGGCCATCGTGATCTGGACGTGGTCGACATAGCTGCGGTTCCACAGCGGCTCGAACATCGTGTTGGCGAACCGCAGCGCCAGGATGTTCTGGACCGTCTCCTTGCCCAGGTAGTGGTCGATCCGGAAGACCTCGTGGGGCGGGAAGACCTCGTGGACGATCCGGTTGAGCTCCTGGGCGCTCTTGAGGTTGTGCCCGAAGGGCTTCTCGATGACCGCGCGCCGCCAGGAGTCCTCCTTCTGGTCGGCCAGCCCGTGCTTCTTCAGCTGCTGGACGACCTGGGGGAAGAACTTCGGCGGCACGGACAGGTAGAAGGCGAAGTTGCCGCCGGTGCCCTGGGCCTTGTCGAGCTCGTTTATCGTCTCCTTCAGCGTCTCGAAGGCCTCGTCGTCGTCGAAGTTGCCCTGGACGAAGCGGCAGCCCTGGACCAGCTGCTGCCAGACCTCCTCGCGGAACGGCGTACGCGAGTGCTCCTTGACCGCCGCGTACACCTCCTGCGCGAAGTCCTCGTGTTCCCACTCCCGGCGGGCGAACCCGACGAGCGAGAAACCCGGCGGCAGCAGACCGCGGTTGGCCAGGTCGTAGACGGCGGGCATCAGCTTTTTACGGGACAAATCGCCCGTGACGCCAAAGATCACCAGGCCCGACGGCCCCGCGATACGCGGGAGCCGTCGGTCCAGGGCGTCACGAAGCGGGTTGGCTCCGTGTGCATCAGACAAGGGAGATCAGCCCTCCGAGGGAGCGAGGCGCTTGAGCTCCGCCTCCGTGGACTTGAGCAGGTCGTTCCAGGACGCCTCGAACTTCTCCACGCCCTCGTCCTCCAGGACCTTTACGACCTCGTCGTACGAGATCCCGAGCTTTTCGGTCGCCGCCAGGTCGGCCTTGGCGGCGTCGTACGTCCCGCGCACCGTGTCGCCGGTGATCCCGCCGTGGTCGGCGGTGGCCTCCAGAGTGGCCTCGGGCATGGTGTTGACCGTGCCAGGGGCGACCAGCTCGTCGACGTACAGGGTGTCCTTGAAGGCCGGGTCCTTGACGCCGGTCGAGGCCCACAGCGGACGCTGCTTGTTGGCGCCGGCCTTGTCGAGGGCGGCCCAGCGCTCCGAGGAGAAGACCTCCTCGTACGCCTGGTAGGCCAGTCGGGCGTTGGCCAGTGCGGCCTTGCCCTTGAGGGCCTTGGCCTCGTCCGTGCCCAGCTTCTCCAGGCGCTTGTCGATCTCGGTGTCCACCCGGGACACGAAGAACGACGCGACCGAGCGGATCAGGGACAGGTCCAGGCCCGCGGCCTTGGCCTTCTCCAGGCCCGCCAGGTAGGCGTCCATGACCTCGCGGTAGCGCTCCAGCGAGAAGATCAGGGTGACGTTGACGCTGATGCCCAGGCCGATCACCTCGGTGATCGCCGGGAGGCCCGCCTTGGTGGCCGGGATCTTGATCAGCGTGTTGGGACGGTCCACCAGCCAGGCCAGCTGCTTGGCCTCGGCGATGGTCGGGACGGTGTGGTGCGCCAGGCGCGGGTCCACCTCGATGGAGACCCGGCCGTCCTGGCCGCCGGTGGCGTCGAAGACCGGGCGCAGGATGTCGGCGGCGTCGCGGACGTCCGCCGTCGTGATCATGCGGATGGCTTCCTCGACGGTGACCTTGCGGGCGGCGAGGTCGGCGAGCTGCTGCTCGTAGCCGTCACCCGAGGAGATCGCCTTCTGGAAGATCGACGGGTTCGTCGTGACACCGACGACATGCTGCTGGTCGATCAGCTCGGCGAGGTTGCCGGACGTGATGCGCTTGCGCGACAGGTCGTCCAGCCAGATCGCGACGCCTTCGTCGGAGAGGCGCTTGAGTGCGTCTGTCATGGGTTCTGCATCTCCTACTTGTCGTGTGCGGGCGTCAGCGCGCGGCGGCTTCGACCGATTCGCGGGCGGCGGAGGCGACCGCGTCGGCGGTGAAGCCGAACTCGCGGAACAGGGTCTTGGCATCGGCCGAGGCACCGAAGTGCTCCAGGGACACGATGCGCCCGGCGTCACCGACGAAGCGGTGCCAGGTCAGACCGATGCCGGCCTCGACGGCGACCCGCGCCCTGACGGACGGCGGGAGCACGCTGTCGCGGTAGGCCTGGTCCTGCTGGTCGAACCACTCGACCGACGGCATCGACACCACGCGGGTGGGCACGCCCTCGGCCTGCAGCTGCTCGCGCGCCTCGACGGCGAGCTGCAGCTCGGAACCGGTACCGATCAGCACGACCTGCGGCGTGGTGCTCTTGCCGTCGGCGTCCTCTGCCTCGAACCGGATGTAACCGCCCTTGGCGGTGTTCTCGTCGGCCGGGTACGTCGGCACGCCCTGCCGGGTCAGCGCGAGGCCGTGCGGGGCCCCCACGCCGTACTCCTTCGTCCAGCGTCCCAGGATCTCGCGCCAGGCGATGGCGGTCTCGTTGGCGTCGGCCGGGCGGACGACGTTCAGGTTCGGGATGGCACGCAGCGAGGCCAGGTGCTCGACCGGCTGGTGGGTCGGGCCGTCCTCGCCCAGGCCGATGGAGTCGTGCGTCCACACGTAGGTCACCGGCAGGTGCATCAGCGCGGACAGCCGGACGGCGTTGCGCATGTAGTCGGAGAACACCAGGAAGGTGCCGCCGTAGACCCGGGTGTTGCCGTGCAGCGTGATGCCGTTCATCTCCGCGGCCATGGAGTGCTCACGGATGCCGAAGTGGATCGTGCGGCCGTACGGGTTCGCGCCCGGCAGCGGGTTGCCCTCGGGCAGGAACGACGAGGTCTTGTCGATCGTGGTGTTGTTCGAGCCCGCCAGGTCGGCGGAGCCGCCCCACAGCTCGGGGATGACCGCACCGAGCGCGTGCAGCACCTTGCCGGACGCGGCGCGGGTGGCCACGGCCTTGCCGGTCTCGAACGACGGGAGGTGGTCCTCCCAGCCGGCGGGCAGCTCGCCCGCGGCGACCCGGTCGAACTCCGCGGCGTGCCCGGGGTTGGTGGTGCGCCAGTCGGCGAACCTCTTGCCCCACTCCTTCTCCAGGTCACGGCCGCGGTCGAGGGCGGCGCGGGTGTGCGCGAGCACCTCCTCGGGGACCTCGAAGGACTTCTCCGGGTCGAAGCCGAGGACCCGCTTGGTGGCCGCGACCTCTTCGTCGCCCAGCGCCGAGCCGTGCGCGGCCTCGGTGTTCTGGGCGTTGGGGGCCGGCCAGGCGATGATCGAGCGCATCGCGATGAACGACGGGCGCCCGGTCTCGGCCTTGGCCGCCTCGATGGCGTGGTACAGCGCCTCGGGGTCCAGGTCGCCGTTCGCCTTCGGGGCCACCCGCTGCACGTGCCAGCCGTAGGCCTCGTAGCGCTTGCAGGTGTCCTCCGAGACCGCGGTCTCGGTGTCGCCCTCGATCGAGATGTGGTTGTCGTCCCACAGCATGATGAGGTTGCCGAGCTTCTGGTGGCCGGCGAGCGAGGAGGCCTCGGCGGAGATGCCCTCCTGCAGGCAGCCGTCACCGGCGATGGCGTAGATGTGGTGGTCGAAGGGCGAGCTGCCCTCGGGCGCCTCCGGGTCGAACAGGCCGCGCTCGTAGCGGGCGGCCATCGCCATGCCCACCGCGTTGGCGACACCCTGGCCCAGCGGGCCGGTGGTGGTCTCCACGCCGGTGGTGTGGCCGTACTCGGGGTGGCCCGGGGTCTTCGACTCCCAGGTGCGGAACGCCTTCAGGTCGTCCAGCTCCAGGCCGTAGCCGGCGAGGTAGAGCTGGATGTAGAGGGTCAGGCTGGAGTGGCCCGCGGAGAGGACGAACCGGTCGCGTCCGGTCCAGTTCGCGTCCGCCGGGTCGTGCCGCATCAGCTTCTGGAAGAGAAGGTAGGCGGCCGGAGCCAGGCTCATGGCCGTACCCGGATGGCCGTTACCGACCTTCTGCACGGAATCCATGGCCAGGACACGGACCGTATCCACTGCCCGCTGATCCAGTTCGGTCCACTCGAGATCTGTGGTGGTCGGCTTGGTGCTCACCCTGAGTCAGGGCTCCTCTCCACATGTCGAATGCCGCGGACGGTATGTCCGCCAGGCGGTGTCGAGCCTACCCCCGCAAGTGCGTGCGTCTTTTCGACGCTCAGTCGGTGTTTTCGGCGCTCAGTCGGTGCGTAGGTGTCACGGCACCTGTCGCTTCGGGCAACCACATCAGCACGGGGGGCATTCCCGGCCCTGAGGTGAGGGCCCTACGACCAGACTGCCGGGCGGCGGTCGCGTTCGCCTCCCGAACGCCGGGCGGTCACCGGGGAATAGATGCCGTCGCCCCCGTGGCCCGGCACCCAACACGACCCCACCCCCGCGAAGATCGCCTTATGGCCAACGTCTAAAGTGGCGTGGTACGCGCAAGCCTTTCACCGGGTATTCACGGCCGGACGGGCTTGCAGGCCTTATCTCTTCCGCGGCAGAGGCCGCTGATGTTACTTCCAGGGGTGTGCGTGACGGCCGTCGAATCCCGTCCTGCGGGTGGGGGCACCTCCCACGCCGTCAAGGCTGTGGGGGAGCTCTCCCAGGACCCCGGGAGTCCCGGCGACCGGCCGTTCGGGGCGCGCGTCAAGGCGTTCGTGGCGCTGACCAAGCCGCGCGTCATCGAGCTGCTGCTGATGACCACGGTGCCGGTGATGTTCCTGGCGGCCAAGGGCGTGCCGGATCTGATGCTGGTGCTGGTGACCTGCGTCGGCGGTTATCTCTCCGCCGGCGGCGCCGCCGCGTTCAACATGTACCTCGACCGCGACATCGACGCGCTGATGGACCGTACGTCCCAGCGTCCCCTGGTCACCGGCATGGTGAGCCCCCGCGAATGCCTGGTCTTCGCGACCGCGCTCGCGGCGGGTTCCACGGCCCTGTTCTGGTTCCTCGTCAACCCGCTGTCGGCGATGCTGTCGCTCGGTGCGCTGCTTTTCTATGTCGTCGTCTACACGATGATCCTCAAGCGGCGTACGTCCCAGAACATCGTCTGGGGCGGCATCGCGGGCTGTATGCCGGTCTTCATCGGCTGGTCGGCGGTGACGAATTCCGTTTCCTGGGCCTCGTTCATCCTCTTCCTCGTCATCTTCTTCTGGACGCCGCCGCATTACTGGCCGCTGTCGATGAAGGTCAAGGACGACTACGAGCGCGCCGGGGTGCCGATGCTGCCGGCCGTGGCGGGCAACAAGGTCGTCGCACGCCAGATCGTCGCCTACAGCTGGGTGATGGTGGCCGTCTCGCTGCTGCTGCAGCCGCTGGGCTACACGGGCTGGTTCTACACCGTCGTCGCGGTCGCCTGCGGCGCCTTCTGGCTCAAGGAGGCGCACGGTCTGCAGTCCCGCGCCAAGGCCGGGATCACGGGCGCCAAGCTCAAGGAGATGCGGCTGTTCCACTGGTCCATCACCTATGTGTCGCTGCTGTTCGTCGCCGTCGCCGTGGATCCCTTCCTTCGTTGATTACCGATGGGTAGCATGTCGGTATGGCAGACACCCAGCAGGCGGACGAGCAGACGGAGACGGCGGCCGGCGTGAAGGCCGCGACGCGCACCGACAAGAGGGCCGGCAAGCACGCCGACCGGCTCGCCAAGCAGATCCGCGCCTTCGCCGCCACGCACGGCGGCAGCGCCGAGGGCCAGCTCGCGCACATCGGCCGGGGCCGCACCCGGATCGCGCTCGTCGGGGCCGACGGCGAGTGGGGCAACCTCGTCGCGGACACCTTCGGCTCCGCCAAGGACGCCGCCGACAAGGCCGGCCTCACGCTCCACGACGACTTCGACGGCGACCTCGCCGCCAAGGTCCGCACCGGCCGCTACGAGTGGTCCCGGATGGCGGGCATCCAGGTGGGCGGTCCGGCCAACGGCTGACGATCCGGTGCCGGGCGCCGTGCGCCGGAGCGCACGCCGGAAGCGGAGCCCGATACCTCACCACCTCCTCGCCCGTTAAGCCCACCGGGCGCGGCGCTCCGGCCGCGCCCGGCGGGCCTACGGCGAGGAGGAGCGGATGGACGGCCTTCCACCGCTCATCGATCAGCACAGCCACGGCGCGGTGCACGGTGAGCTCGGTCTCGGCTCCTTCGAGACCCACCTCGCCGCCGCGGTCGGCGCCCACGGCCCGGCCCCCGCCGGCACCAGCTACTTCGACAGCTTCACCGGTCTTGCGATACGCCGCTGGTGCCCCCCGCTGCTCGGCCTGGAGCCGCAGTGCCCGCCCGCCCGCTACCTGGCCCGCAGGCGTGAGGTCGGCGCCTACCGGGCCGGCCGTCTGCTGCTGCGCGGCTCCGGCATCGGCACGTTCCTGCTGGAGGCCGGCACTCCCGGCGCCCTGACCTCGGCCGGCGAACTGGCCACCGCCGCGGAAGCCGGGGCCCACGAGGTCGTCCGGCTCGAACCGCTCGCCGAGCAGGTCGCCGACACCTCCGGCAGCGTCGACTCCTTCCTCGGCTACACCGCCGAGGCCCTGTACGCCGCGGCCCAGCACACCACCGCCTTCGCCTCCGGTGCCACCCACTGCGACGGGCACGCCCCCGAAGCCGGGGAGGTGCGGCGCGCCGCGGACCGCTGGCTGCGCGGCCGCCGTCCGGGGGAGCGGCTGGGGGAGCCCGCTCTCGTACGGCATCTGCTGTGGAGCGCCGTGGCGACCGGTCTGCCGGTGCAGCTGCACTGCCCGGATCCGCGGCCGCTGGCGGGCTTCCTGCGCGCCACGGCCGGCATCGGCTCGGCTCTCGTCCTGCTGCCGCGGGTGCCGCACCACCGGCGGGCGGCGGAGCTCGCCGCGGTGCACGCCCATGTGTACGCCGACGCCGGACCCCGCCCCGAGGACACGCTCGGCCGGGCGCCGTTCGGCAAGCTGCTGTTCTCCTCGGGTGCCCGCGGGCTGCCCGAGCTGTATGTGACCGGCGCCCGGTTCTTTCTGCGGGCCATGGGCCGCCTCGTACGGGAGTGGGCCGACGAGGGGCTGTGCGGCGCCGAGGACGGGCGCCGGATCACCGAGATGGTCGGGTCGGGGACCGCGCGCCGGATCTACCGGCTGAGCGCGGAGGCCGGCTGAGGCTCCGGTGCCCCGGTCTCGCCCGCGGGGGCGGGCTCGCCGGGGCCCTCCTCCAGGAGCGGACCGCGGTCGCGCAAGGACAGGCAGACCCGCAGCACACCGACCCACACCAGGGCCGACCCCAGCATGTGGAAGCCGATGACGATCTCGGGCAGGCCCATGAAGTACTGGACGTAGCCGATGACGCCCTGCAGGGCGAGGCAGGCGAGCAGTTCCAGGACCTTCCGGCGCGGGGCGGCCGGGGCCTTGACGGCCCGCAGGGTGAACCACAGGGCGACGGTCAGGCCGACGACGATGTAGACGAAGTCGACGTGCAGCTGGGTGATCTCCTGCCAGTCCAGCGGGATGCGGTGGACCTTCTTCGCGTCGCCCGCGTGCGGGCCCGCGCCGGTGACGACCGTGCCGATGACGGTGAGCGCGGCGGCCGACCCCACCAGCAGCCACGCCAGCTGCCGGACGGGGCGGGCGACCAGCTCGCGTGGCGTCTCGTCGCCCTCGCAGGCGCGCTTCCAGCTCAGCACGGCGACCGTGAGCAGGCCCGTGGCCGCCAGGAAGTGCGAGCTGACGATGTACGGGTTCAGGCCGGTGAGGACCGTGATGCCGCCGATGACGGCGTTGGTCATGACGAGCCAGAACTGCGCCCAGCCGAGGCGGGTGAGCGAGCGGCGCCGGGGGTGACGGGCGCGGGCGGCGATGATGAACACCCCGACGACCACGCACAGCACATCGGTCAGCATGCGGTTGCTGAACTCGATGATCCCGTTGATGCCCATCGCGGCGGTCGGGGTCAGGCTGTCCGGCGTGCACTTGGGCCAGGTCGAGCAGCCCAGTCCGGACTGGGAGAGCCGGACGGCGCCCCCGGTGACGACGATGATCACGGCCATCACGACGGTGGCCAGCGCGGCCCGGCGCACGAAGGCGGCGGACGGCTGCCAGCGGCGGGCGATCAGCTCAAGGGGGTTCAGCGTGTTCGGCACGGGAGACATCGTAGGCGGGGCCTTGTGCAAGTTTTCACGAGGGGTGCGCCGGGTGAGGGACCCGCCGGGAACCGCTCGGCGGCGCGGCCGCCCGGCGGCTCACTCCCAGCGGAAGAAGCGGGCCGCCGCGCCCAGCCCCAGCACCGACCAGACCGCCAGGATGCCCAGGTCCCGCCAGGGGATCTGGGCGCCGTGCTGGAGGACGTCGCGCAGCCCGTCGGACAGCGCCGCGATCGGCAGCAGCCCGAGCACGCTCTGTGCGGCCTGGGGGAACTTGTCCAGCGGGACGATCACGCCGCCGCCGACCAGCAGCAGCAAGAACACCAGGTTGGCCGCCGCGAGGGTGGCCTCCGCCTTGAGCGTGCCGGCCATCAGCAGGCCCAGGCCCGAGAAGGCGGCGGTGCCCAGCAGGAGCAGCAGCACCACCGCGAGCGGGTTGCCGTGCGGGGACCAGCCCAGCGCCAGGGCCACGGCCGTCAGCAGCGCGGTCTGCAGCACCTCGGTGACCAGCACCGCGCAGGTCTTGGCGGTCATCAGCCCCCAGCGCGGCAGCGGCGAGACGGCGAGCCGCTTGAGCACGCCGTAGCGCCGTTCGAAGCCGGTCGCGATGGCCTGGCCGGTGAAGGCGGTCGACAGCACGGCGAGCGCCAGGATGCCGGGCGCCAGGAAGTCCACGGAGCTGCCCGCGCCGCCGGCCGTGTCGGTGGGCACCGCGATGATGTCGACGGCGGAGAACAGCACCAGCAGCAGCGTCGGGATGATGACGGTCAGCAGCAGCTGCTCGCCGTTGCGCAGCAGCATCCTGGTCTCCAGGGCCGCCTGCGCGCGGATCATCCGGGGCAGCGGGGCGGCGCCGGGCCGCGGGGTGAACGTACCGGTGCCGGCGGCGTTGCCGTGCCCGGCCTCGAGAGCGGTCATGCGCGCAGCTCCTTGCCCGTGAGCTCCAGGCTGTGCCTGCCCGGGGGGCGACCCCCGGGCCCCCGGCCGTGGGTGGTGTGGCCGTGATTCATGCGCGCAGCTCCTTGCCCGTGAGCTCCAGGCTGTGCCTGCCCGGGGGGCGCCCCCCGGACCCCCGGCCGTGAGTGGTGTGGCCGTGATTCATGCGCGCAGCTCCTTGCCCGTGAGCTCCAGGAAGACGTCCTCCAGGGTGTGGCGCTCGACGGCTATCGCGTCGGGCATCACGCCGTTCTGGGCACACCAGGAGGCGACGGTGGCCAGCAGCTGCGGGTTGACCTTGCCGTGGACGCGGTAGACGCCGGAGGCCGGTTCCGCGGCGGCGCTGTCGGCGGGCAGCGCCTTGAGGAGCGAGGCGATGTCGAGGCCGGGGCGGCCGGTGAAGCGCAGGCTGTTCTCCGCGCCGCCGCGGCACAGCTCGTCCGGGGTGCCCTGGGCGATCACCCGGCCGCCGTCGATGATCGCCACATCGTCGGCCAGCTGCTCGGCCTCGTCCATGAAGTGGGTGGTCAGTACGGTGCTGACGCCGTCGGCGCGCAGCTCCCGTACGAGGTCCCAGGTGGCGTGCCGGGCCTGCGGGTCGAGGCCGGCCGTCGGCTCGTCCAGGAAGACGAGTTCGGGGCGGCCGACCACGGCCATCGCCAGCGCGAGGCGCTGCTGCTGGCCGCCGGACAGCCGCCGGTAGGGCGTCCGGCCGCAGCTGCCCAGGCCGAGCCGGTCGATGAGCCCGCCGACGTCGAGGGGGTGGGCGTGCAGGGTGGCGGTGTGCCGCAGCATCTCCTCCGCCTTGGCGCCCGGGTAGACGCCGCCGGACTGCAGCATCACGCCGATCCGCGGACGCAGCGCCGCGGCGTCGGCGACCGGGTCCAGGCCCAGGACCCGGACGCGGCCGGCGTCCGGGCGGCGGTAGCCCTCGCAGGTCTCGACCGTGGTGGTCTTGCCGGCGCCGTTGGGGCCGAGCACGGCGGTCACCGCGCCGCGCGCGACGGTCAGGTCGAGCCCGTCCACGGCGGTCTTGGCCCCGTATCGCTTGACCAGGCCGACGATCTCGACGGCAGGCTCTCGTCCGGGGGGCCGGGGGTCGCTCCCCGGGGAGGTGCTGCGCATGGCGGGCAGTCTACGGAGAGTGGCGGGGCGTTCTTCAATGGGGGCGCCGGTGCTTTTCCGCGCCGGGGTACGCAATCCGGCGGTGTGCGGCCCGGGCAATTTCTCCGCGCCGCGCGCCCCGGTGCGCCCCGTCTGGCGGGACCGTCCCGTCGCAGGTCGGCAGTGCTTTCGGGGCTCGGAAGGTACTTGAATTTAGGGCAGCCTAAGTGATAGAGGCCACCCGTCCGTGATCCGGACGAGGCTTGTGTCGCTTCGGCGAATTACGCAACAATGACGTTGTGAAATACGCGAGCGAGGATCAGGAAGGGCCCGCGGTCGACCGGACCGCAGGGCCGGCCGCCTCCGCGCCCGAGCAGACCGCGCAGCCCGGGGCGGGCGCCGCGCCCGTCCCGGCGCCGCACGACGAACAGCAGGGCACCCGCAACCGGGTCGCCCGCTCCATCCTCGACCACGGTCCGTCCACCGCGGCCGAGCTGGCCCTGCGGCTGCGGCTGACCCAGGCCGCGGTGCGCCGGCATCTGGACGCGCTGGCCGCCGAGGGCGTCGTCGAGCCCCGCGAGAAGCGCGTCTACGGCGCGCGTGGCCGCGGCCGCCCGGCGAAGTCCTTCGCCCTCACCGACTGCGGGCGGGACGCCTTCGACCAGGCCTACGACCAGCTCGCCTCCGATGCGCTGCGCTGGATCGCGCAGAGCGCGGGAGGCGGCGAGCAGGGCGAGGCCGCCGTCGCGGCATTCGCCCGCGCACGGCTGGCCGCCCAGGCCGAGGGATACCGCAAGGCGGTCGAGAGCGCGGAGCCCGAGGCCCGTACCGAGGCCCTGGCGAAGGCATTGACCGCGGACGGGTACGCTGCTACGGCGCGCAGCGCCCCCAATCCCCAGCTCGGTGAACAGCTCTGCCAGCACCACTGCCCGGTCGCCCATGTCGCCGAGCAGTACCCGCAGCTGTGTGAGGCGGAGACCGAGGTCTTCTCCCGATTGCTCGGGACCCACGTACAGCGGCTTGCCACCATCGCCCACGGCGACGGGGTGTGCACGACCTTCATCCCGAAGGCCGGTGCCGGCAAGGCCGCTCACAGCACCGCACGCACCAGCAAGACCACCACAGCATCTGCAAGCACGGCCGGGAGGAACCCCGCATGACGCTCCCCACGGAGACTGCTCACCCCGAGCTCGAGGGCCTGGGCAAGTACGAATACGGCTGGGCCGACTCCGACGTGGCCGGCGCTTCCGCGAAGCGCGGTCTTTCCGAGGCCGTCGTCCGCGACATCTCGGCGAAGAAGAACGAGCCGGAGTGGATGCTCAAGCTCCGCCTCAAGGGTCTGAAGCTGTTCGACAAGAAGCCCATGCCGAACTGGGGCTCGGACCTGTCGGGCATCGACTTCGACAACATCAAGTACTTCGTCCGCTCCACGGAGCAGCAGGCCGCCTCCTGGGAGGACCTGCCCGAGGACATCAAGAACACCTACGACAAGCTCGGCATCCCCGAGGCGGAGAAGCAGCGCCTGGTCGCCGGTGTCGCCGCGCAGTACGAGTCCGAGGTCGTCTACCACCAGATCCGTGAGGACCTGGAGGAGCAGGGCGTCCTCTTCCTGGACACCGACACCGCGCTCAAGGAGCACCCGGAGATCTTCCAGGAGTACTTCGGCACGGTCATCCCGGTCGGCGACAACAAGTTCGCGTCGCTGAACACCGCGGTGTGGTCCGGCGGCTCGTTCATCTACGTCCCCAAGGGTGTCCACGTCGACATCCCGCTGCAGGCCTACTTCCGGATCAACACCGAGAACATGGGCCAGTTCGAGCGGACGCTGATCATCGTCGACGAGGACGCCTACGTCCACTACGTCGAGGGCTGCACGGCGCCGATCTACAAGTCGGACTCGCTGCACTCCGCGGTCGTCGAGATCATCGTGAAGAAGGGCGGCCGCTGCCGCTACACGACCATCCAGAACTGGTCGAACAACGTCTACAACCTGGTCACCAAGCGCGCCGTCGCCTACGAGGGCGCGACCATGGAGTGGGTCGACGGCAACCTCGGCTCCAAGGTGACCATGAAGTACCCGGCGGTCTACCTGATGGGCGAGCACGCCAAGGGTGAGACCCTGTCCATCGCCTTCGCGGGCGAGGGCCAGCACCAGGACGCCGGCTCCAAGATGGTCCACATGGCGCCGAACACCTCCTCCAACATCGTCTCCAAGTCGGTGGCGCGAGGCGGCGGCCGGACCTCCTACCGCGGCCTGGTCGAGATCGGCGAGGGCGCCGCGGGCTCCAAGTCCAACGTGCTGTGTGACGCCCTCCTGGTGGACACCATCTCGCGCTCGGACACCTACCCCTACGTCGACGTCCGCGAGGACGACGTCTCCATGGGGCACGAGGCGACCGTCTCCAAGGTCAGCGAGGACCAGCTCTTCTACCTGATGGCCCGTGGCCTGACGGAGTTCGAGGCCATGGCGATGATCGTGCGCGGCTTCGTCGAGCCGATCGCCCGTGAGCTGCCGATGGAGTACGCGCTGGAGCTGAACCGGCTGATCGAGCTGCAGATGGAAGGCGCGGTCGGCTGACCCCCGGCCACCAGGCAGCAACGGATTCACGAGGCAGCGTCCTCTTCAAGAAAGCGAGCTAGACGACAGCCATGGCTGAGGCTCAGAACTCCCCCTCTCCCGGCTCCGCTCGGGCGGGGGGACCCCCACCGGCGGGTTCCATGACCACCGGCTCCATCGCGGTGGCCGCGGAGTCCACCGTCGCCACCCGGATGAGCGCCCCGCCGTCCTACGACGTGGCGGACTTCCCGGTGCCGCACGGCCGCGAGGAGGAGTGGCGCTTCACGCCCCTCGCGCGTCTCAAGGGCCTGCACGACGGCAGCGCCGAGGCGGGCGGTCCCGACCTGAAGATCGACATCACCGCTCCCGAGGGCGTCACCCACGAGCTGGTCGACCGCGCCGACCCGCGGGTCGGCAAGGCCGGCACGCCCGTCGACCGGGTCGCCGCGCAGGCGTACAGCTCGTTCGAGAAGGCGTCGGTCGTCACGGTCCCCAAGGAGACCGTGCTGCCCGAGCCGATCCGGATCACCGTGCACGGCGAGGGCGGCACCGCCTTCGGCCACCAGGTGATCGAGCTGGGCGCGTTCGCCGAGGCGGTCGTCGTCATCGACCACACCGGTGACGCGGTGCTGGCCGCCAACGTCGACTACCTCCTCGGCGACGGCGCCAAGCTGACGGTGGTCTCGGTCCAGGACTGGGACGACACCGCGGTCCACGTCGGGCAGCACAACGCCCTCGTCGGCCGGGACGCCAGCTTCAAGTCCGTGGTCGTCACCTTCGGCGGCGACGTCGTGCGGCTTCACCCGCGTATCAACTACGCCGGTCCCGGTGGCGAGGCCGAGCTCTACGGCCTCTACTTCACCGAGCAGGGCCAGCATCAGGAGCACCGCCTCATGGTCGACCATGAGGCGCCGAACTGCCGCTCGAACGTCACGTACAAGGGCGCGCTCCAGGGCGACGACGCACACGCCGTCTGGATCGGCGACGTCCTCATCCAGGCGTCCGCCACCGGCACCGACACCTACGAGCTCAACCGCAACCTCGTCCTCACCGACGGCGCGCGGGTCGACTCGGTCCCCAACCTGGAGATCGAGACCGGCGAGATCGTCGGCGCCGGCCACGCCTCGGCGACCGGCCGCTTCGACGACGAGCAGCTCTTCTACCTCATGGCCCGCGGTATCCCGGCCGACGAGGCCCGCCGTCTGGTCGTCCGCGGCTTCTTCGCCGAGCTGGTCCAGCAGATCGGTCTCCCGGACGTCGAAGAGCGTCTGATGAGCAAGATCGAGGCCGAGCTGGAAGCGTCCGCGGCATGACGTACGTACGCGCAGCGGCGCTGAGCGAGCTGGAGGAGGACACCCCCAAGCGGGTGGAGCTCGACGGCACGCCCGTTTCCCTGGTCCGCACCGAGGGCGAGGTGTTCGCGATCAACGACATCTGCTCGCATGCGAACGTCTCCCTCTCGGAGGGGGAGGTCGAGGACTGCTCGATCGAGTGCTGGCTGCACGGTTCGAGCTTCGACCTGCGCACCGGCAAGCCGAACGGTCTGCCCGCGACGCGCCCCGTCCCCGTATACCCCGTCAAGATCGAAGGGGACGACGTGCTCGTCTCCGTCACCCAGGAGTCCTGAGTTCCCCATGGCAACGCTTGAGATCCACGACCTGCACGTCTCCGTCGAGGCCGAGAACGGCCCGCGCGAGATCCTGAAGGGCGTCGACCTGACCGTGAAGCAGGGCGAGACGCACGCCATCATGGGCCCCAACGGCTCCGGCAAGTCGACCCTCGCCTACTCCCTTGCGGGTCACCCCAAGTACACGATCACCGGTGGCACCGTCACCCTCGACGGCGAGAACGTCCTGGAGATGTCCGTCGACGAGCGCGCCCGCGCCGGCGTCTTCCTCGCCATGCAGTACCCGGTCGAGGTGCCCGGCGTCTCGGTCTCCAACTTCCTGCGGACCTCCGCGACCGCGATCCGCGGCGAGGCCCCCAAGCTGCGGCTGTGGGTCAAGGAGGTCAAGGAGGCCATGGAGCGCCTGCAGATGGACCCCTCCTTCGCCGAGCGCAACGTCAACGAGGGCTTCTCCGGCGGTGAGAAGAAGCGCCACGAGATCCTTCAGCTGGAGCTGCTGAAGCCCGCCATCGCGATCCTCGACGAGACCGACTCCGGTCTGGACGTCGACGCGCTGCGCACCGTCTCCGAGGGCGTCAACCGCGTCCGCGAGACCGGCGAGGTCGGCACCCTGCTGATCACCCACTACACGCGCATCCTGCGCTACATCAAGCCTGACCAGGTCCACGTCTTCGCCAACGGCCGGATCGCCGAGTCCGGCGGCGCCGAGCTCGCCGACAAGCTGGAGGCCGAGGGCTACGAGGAGTACACGAAGGGTGGCGCAACCGCGTGACACAGCTGCCGGGCCTCCTCGACACCGAGGCGATCCGTAAGGACTTCCCCATCCTGGATCGTCAGATCCATGACGGGAAGAAGGTCGTGTACCTGGACAACGCGGCGACCTCCCAGAAGCCGCGTCAGGTCCTCGACGCCCTCAACGCCTACTACGAACGACACAACGCCAACGTCCACCGCGGCGTGCATGTGCTCGCCGAGGAGGCCACGGCGCTGTACGAAGGCGCCCGTGACAAGGTGGCCGCCTTCATCAACGCCCCGAGCCGCGATGAGGTGATCTTCACCAAGAACGCCTCGGAGTCGCTCAACCTCGTGGCCAACATGCTCGGCTGGGCCGATGAGCCCTACCGCGTGGACCGCGAGACCGAGATCGTCATCACGGAGATGGAGCACCACTCCAACATCGTCCCGTGGCAGCTGCTCTCGCAGCGCACCGGTGCGAAGCTGAAGTGGTTCGGCATCACCGACGACGGACGTCTGGACCTGTCCAACATCGACGAGGTCATCACGGAGCAGACGAAGATCGTCTCCTTCACGCTGGTCTCCAACATCATGGGCACCATCAACCCGGTCGAGACGATCATCCGCCGCGCCCAGGAGGTCGGCGCGCTGGTCTGCATCGACGCCTCGCAGGCCGCCCCGCACATGGTGCTGGACGTGCAGGCGCTGCAGGCCGACTTCGTGGCCTTCACCGGCCACAAGATGTGCGGTCCGACCGGCATCGGTGTGCTGTGGGGCCGCCAGGAGCTGCTGGAGGACCTTCCGCCGTTCCTCGGCGGCGGCGAGATGATCGAGACCGTCTCGATGCACTCCTCGACCTATGCGCCCGCGCCGCACAAGTTCGAGGCCGGTACGCCCCCGATCGCCCAGGCCGTCGGCCTCGGCGCGGCCGTGGACTACCTCGCCTCGATCGGCATGGACCAGATCGCCGCGCATGAGCACGCGATCACCGAGTACGCCGTCAAGCGGCTGCTGGAGGTCCCCGACCTGCGCATCATCGGCCCGAGCACGGCCGAGGACCGCGGGGCGACGCTCTCCTTCACGCTCGGCGACATCCATCCGCACGATGTCGGCCAGGTGCTGGACGAGCAGGGCATCGCCGTCCGCGTGGGCCACCACTGCGCACGGCCGGTCTGCCTGCGCTTCGGAATTCCTGCGACCACGCGAGCGTCGTTCTATCTGTACTCCACGCCCGCCGAGGTCGACACCCTGGTCGAGGGCCTGGAGCACGTCCGCAACTTCTTCGGTTAAAAAGACACAGCCGGTTAACAAGCACAGCGGATGAGGACGAGGACTGACTGAGCCGTGAAGCTGGATTCCATGTACCAGGACGTCATCCTGGACCACTACAAGCACCCGCACGGGCGCGGTCTTCGGGACGGCGACGCCGAGGTGCACCACGTCAACCCCACGTGCGGTGACGAGATCACGCTGCGCGTGCGGCTCGACGGCGCGACGATTGAGGATGTGTCCTACGAGGGCCAGGGCTGCTCCATCAGCCAGGCCAGCGCGTCGGTGCTCAACGACCTCCTGGTCGGCAAGGAGCTCGGCGAGGCGCAGAAGATCCAGGAGACCTTCCTGGAGCTGATGCAGTCCAAGGGGCAGGTCGAGCCGGATGACGCCATGGAGGAGATTCTGGAGGACGCGGTGGCGTTCGCCGGTGTCTCCAAGTACCCGGCGCGTGTGAAGTGCGCGCTGCTCAGCTGGATGGCCTGGAAGGACGCCACGGCCAAGGCCCTCTCCGAGGAGGCGAAGACCGCATGACCGACACCCCGACCACCACCAAGCCGGCCTCGGAGGAAGAGGTCCGCGAGGCGCTGTACGACGTCGTCGACCCCGAGCTGGGCATCGATGTCGTCAACCTGGGGCTGATCTACGGCATCCACGTCGATGAGGCCAATATCGCCACCATCGACATGACGCTGACCTCCGCGGCCTGCCCGCTGACGGACGTCATCGAGGACCAGGCGAAGTCCGCCACGGACGGCATCGTCAACGAACTGAAGATCAACTGGGTCTGGATGCCCCCGTGGGGCCCGGACAAGATCACCGACGACGGCCGCGAGCAGCTGCGCGCGCTGGGCTTCAACGTCTGACGGGATCTCCTGAGCGATACGGCCGTGCCCGCCAGTGGTCACCACTGGCGGGCACGGCCGTATCTCGTTGCGGGCGGGCGGACGGGCGGGCGGGCGGATGAACGAACGGACGGAACGGCCGGACGGAATGGACCGCACACATATGTACGCCCGTACGCAACGTTGTGTACGCTCGTACGCATGGTCTATGTGACGCTTGCCGGCGCGATCCTCTCCGAGGTGCTCGCGACCACCGCGATGAAGTACAGCGACGGCTTCAGCAAGCTGTGGCCCTCGCTGGCCACCGCGCTGGGCTATCTGCTCGCCTTTGCGCTGCTCGCGCAGACGCTCAAATCGATGAGCGTCGGCACCGCGTACGCCATCTGGGCCGGTGCCGGAACGGCGCTGATCGCCGCGATCGGGATGGTGTTCCTGGGGGAGAGCACGAGTGCGCTGAAGATCCTCGGGGTGCTGCTGGTCATCGCGGGGGTCGTGGTGCTGAATCTGGGCGGGGCGTACTGATGGCCCGGCGCTACGATCCGGACCGGCGGCAGCGGATCATCGATGCGGCGATCGCCGTGGTCGGTGAGCGCGGGATCGCCGGGCTCAGCCACCGCGCCGTGGCCGCCGCGGCGGATGTGCCGCTCGGCTCGACCACGTACCACTTCGCGACCCTGGACGAGCTGCTGGTCGCCGCGCTGCGGCAGTCCAACGCCGTGTGCCTGGCCGGCTTCGCACGCTGGGTCGACGGCATCGACCCGGCGGCACCGCTCGCGGAGGAGGTCGCGAGGCTGGTCGAGGACACGCTGACCGGTGACCGCAGGCGGATGGAGCTGGAGTACGAGCTGTATCTGGCGGCGCTGCGGCACGAGGCGGTGCGGCCGATCGCCGCCGAGTGCCTGGACGAGATGGTGCGGCTGCTCGGACAGCGGATCGGCGATCTGCGCACGGCGCGGACGGTGGTGGCCCTCACCGACGGGCTGGTGTTGCAGCATCTGCTGACCGGGCAGCCCTTCGACCCCGAGGCGGTGCGGGCCGGGCTGGCCGGGGTGCTGGGCTGAGCAGGACCGGCCGTCGTACGAGCCCCGGCGGACCGGCGAAGGAGCCGCACGGCCCGGCCCGGCCGCTGAGACCGGTTCGCCTCGGCGGGCGCCCTCCGGTTAGGTTTCGGACATGACCGATGCTGCTGTTTCCGCTTCCCCCACGACCGGCGCCGTCGCCGCCGGGCTCGCCACCGTCACCTCCGACGGCACCGTTCTCGACACCTGGTTCCCGGCGCCCGAGCTGGTCGGCGCGCCCGGCCCGGCCGGCACCGAGCGCCTTGACGACGAGCGCGCCACCGAACTGCTGGGCGCCGCCGTGCTCAAGGCGATCGGCCCCGACCCGGTCCGTGATGTCGAGGTCGTCGCCGTCCGTACGGTCATCTCCTCCCTCGACGACAAGCCGCTGGACGCGCACGACGGCTACCTGCGTCTCCACCTCCTCAGCCACCGGCTGGTCAAGCCGCACGGGCAGAACCTGGAGGGCCTCTTCGGGCTGCTGTCCAACGTCGCCTGGACCTCGCTGGGCCCGGTGGCCGTCGACCAGGTGGAGACGGTGCGGCTGAACGCCCGCGCCGAGGGGCTGCATCTGATGGTCACCAGCATCGACAAGTTCCCCCGGATGACCGACTACGTCGCACCCACCGGGGTGCGGATCGCGGACGCCGACCGGGTGCGCCTGGGCGCGCACCTCGCGGCCGGCACCACCGTCATGCACGAGGGCTTCGTCAACTTCAACGCCGGGACGCTGGGCACCTCCATGGTCGAGGGCCGGATCAGCGCGGGCGTGGTCATCGGCGACGGCTCCGACATCGGCGGCGGCGCCTCCACCATGGGCACCCTCTCGGGCGGCGGCAAGCAGATCATCTCCATCGGCGAGCGCTGCCTGCTGGGCGCGGAGTCGGGCATCGGCATCGCGCTCGGCGACGAGTGTGTCGTCGAGGCCGGGCTGTACGTGACGGCCGGTACCCGCGTCACGCTGCCCGACGGCCAGATCGTCAAGGCCCTGGAGCTCTCCGGCGCGGACAACATCCTCTTCCGCCGCAACTCCACCACCGGCACCGTCGAGGCCCGCCCGAACAAGGCGACCTGGGGCGGCCTCAACGAGGTGCTGCACAGCCACAACTGAGGTCCTGGGCAGGGCGGCCGGTCGTGCGGCCGGCCCTGCACGGCAGCGTCAGCGGCCCGGCGGGAGATCCGCCGGGCCGCTTCCGTTGCCGCTTCCGTTGCCGCCTCCGCACGGCCCGCACGGTATGCGCACCCCTGGGGCACGGCCCCCGTCACCGCCCCGGACGGGCGCCGCTAGGCTTTGCGCTATGCGTGATCTTGCAGCGGGGATGCGGTATCTGGGTACGGGGCAGCGCTGGGTCGCCCGGCACGGCCGGTGGTGGGGATTCGGGCTGATTCCGGCGCTGATCGCGCTGGTGCTGTACGCCGCGCTGCTCACCGTGCTCGCCCTTTGGTCCGGCGATATCGCGGCCTGGGCGACGCCGTTCGCCGACGGCTGGGGTTCGCCCTGGCAGGGGCTGCTGCGCGGAGTCTTCGTGGCGCTGCTGTTCGCCGGCGGGCTGATGCTGTCGGTGCTGACGTTCACCGCCGTCACCCTGCTGATCGGCGACCCCTTCTACGAGTCGCTGTCGGAGAAGGTCGAGGAGTCCGAGGGTCACTGCCCGCCGTCCCCGGACCGCCCGCTGTGGCAGGAGATCTGGATCGCCCTGCGCGACAGCGTCCATGTGCTGCTGCGCGCCGCCGGTTTCGGGATCCTGCTGTTCGCCCTCGGGTTCGTGCCCTTCCTCGGGCAGACGGTGATCCCCGCCATCGGCTTCTGCGTCTCCGGCTTCTTCCTCGCCGTCGAGCTGACCTCGGTGGCCATGCAGCGCCGGGACATTCCGGTGCGGGAGCGGCTGCGGCTGCTGCGGGGCCGTAAGGCGCTCGCGGTCGGCTTCGGCACCCCGGTCGTGCTGCTGTTCCTGATCCCGTTCGTCGCGGTGGTGCTGATGCCGGGCGCGGTGGCCGGCGCGACGCTGCTGGTACGGGACCTGGTGGCGGACGAGGAGGAACCGCCCGCGCCGGACCGGGACGAAGCCGCGGCGGGGCACGGCCCGGCCGCCGGTGCGCCGTACGGACAGCCGGGCGCGCCGTACGCGCAGCCGGCAGCCCCGGGCGGCTTCGGGGCGGCGCCCCCGCCCTTCCCCGCTAACCAGGGACAGCCGCAGGCACCGCAGCGGTATCCCCGTCCGCAGTCCGGTCCAGGGTCGTCTGCAGCGCGTCCGCCAGCCGCCTGGTGAGCTCGGCATCCGCGGCCAGCAGCGGGCCGCGGACCGGCCCCGCGGGCAGGCCGAGGTGGTTGAGCAGCGCCTTCACGGTGACCGCGCCGGGGTTCTCGCCGCCGGTCACCGCCTCGATGAGCGGGATCAGCGCGAGCTGACGGCGGGTCGCCCCGGCCGTGTCGTCGGCGTCGAAGGCGTCCAGTACGGCCCGCACCGCCCGCGGCGCGGCATTGCCGGCGGTGCTGATACAGCCGGAGCCGCCGAGCGCACGGAGCGGCAGGATCTGTTCGTCGCAGCCCGCGTAGTAGGCCAGGCCCGTCGCGGCCAGCACCTTCGCCGACTTCAGCGGGTCGTAGGCGCAGTCCTTGACCGCCGCGATCCGCGGATGGGCGGCCAGCCGCAGCAGCGTTCCGGCGGCCAGCGCGGTGCCGGTGCGCCCCGGGATGTCGTAGAGCATCACCGGCAGTCCGGTGGCGTCCGCGACCGTCCGCAGGTGGTGGACGACGGCCTCCTGGGTGGGCCGTGAGTAGTAGGGCGTGACCACCAACAGGCCGTGGGCGCCCGCCCGTTCGGCGCTGCGGGCCAGGGCGACGGAGTGGCGGGTGTCGCTGGTGCCGATCCCGGCGGTGATCCGGGCCCGGTCGCCGACGGCCTCGGCCACGGCCCGCAGCAGGGTCTCCTTCTCGGCGTCCGAGGTCGTCGGGGACTCCCCGGTGGTGCCGCTCAGCACCAGTGCGTCGCAGCCGCCGTCGTCGACGAGATGGGTGGCGAGCCGCTGGGCACCGTCGGCGTCGAGCGCTCCGTCGGCGGTGAACGGCGTGATCATGGCGGTCGCGACCCGGCCGAAGGGCGGTGCGGCCGCCGGGGGTGTGAGGGGAGTGGTCATGGTCTCCATGCCAGGAATCTGGGGGCGCCTCATATTTCACGTCCACTTAGTCGTGCCGGCTGTTTCGTTGAGCAGCGCTACGCCCGGCATCGGGGCCGGAACATGAAGCGGCCGCCGCGCCTTCCGGTGCGACGGCCGCTCGGGCATCACAGGCCCATCACGCGCCAGTCAGGCCATTCCGCGAACGCTTCAGGTCCTGGGTCCGCTCGGAAGCGGACTCCTCCGACGACTTCGGCTTCCGCTGGTCGGTGCGCCGCTCGGCGGCACGGTCCTTGTTGCCCGACTTACGGTTCTGGGACTTCGGCATGATGACTCCCTATGTCTCGCCGAATGTTTCTTACATGCCCAGTACCGCACCACCCGCGGCAGTTGGCCCCCCGGCGTGGGCCAGGCGGGTGACCGGAGCGTCACACGGGGTGACATGCCGCGTGCTACGGCTTGATGCGCAGCACCTGCGGATCGTGGTCGCTGGCCTGGTCGGCGTACTCGGCGTTGAGGTGCACGATGTCGTAGTCGGACCGGGTCAGCGGACGGCTGGTGAGCATGTGGTCCAGCACCTGTGAGTTGCCGCTGTAGACGTAGCCGTACCGCTCGGCGGCCGGCAGCCGGCGCACCTGGTCGGTGAGCACGCCGCCGGCGGTGAGGTCCTTCAGGGCCGGCGAGAACTGGTAGTCGTTGAGGTCACCGGCCACCACCACACCGGCCTTCGGGTCCTTGGCCAGCAGATCCTTGACGAAGGTGTTGACCAGGCGGGCCTGGGCGGTGCGCTGGGTCTCGGAGCTGCGGGCCGGGGGCTGGAAACGGCTGTCCAGGCCCTGGTCGCCGCCCTTGGAGTTGAAGTGGTTGGCGATCACGAACACCCGGCTGCCGGGACGGCTCTTGGCGGAGAACTGGCCGGCAAGGGGCTTGCGGCTGGTCTTCCATGCCTCGTCGGTGGGCGCGATCCGGCCCGGGGACGCGGACAGCGAGGCCTTGCCGTGGTCGCCGACCACCTTCACCGGGGTGGTGGCGTCGCCGCCCTTGATGTCGGTGAAGGACGCCCGCTCGGGGTTGAACAGGAACGCGGTGCGGATGTTGCCGCCGGGCTGGCCGCCGTCCTGGTCGTTGACCGGGTCGATCTGCCGCCACTCGTACGCCGGGCCGCCGGCCGCCTTGACGGCTTCGGTCAGCTTCTTGAGGGTTTCCCCGGCGGTGACCACGCCGTTGTCCTTGGGGCCGCTGTCGTCCTGGACCTCCTCCAGCGCCACGACGTCGGGGGAGGACAGGTTCTGCACCAGCGCCTTCGCCAGCCGGTCGAACTTGGCCTGCGGGGTGGCGGGGGACAGGTTCTCGACGTTGTAGGTGGCCACCGCCAGCTCATCGGACTTCTGCTTGCGGGTGGTCTCCGGCGCGGGGCTCTGACCGGTGACCTTGCCCAGCTCGGTGGCCTGCAGGGTGTAGCCGCCGAAGTTGTCGTAGTCCAGCGGCCCGGCGGTGGTGCCGGACAGTGCCTGGCCGACGTCGGCGACCGGGAACGGCTGCTGCGCGAACGGGATCAGGGACGCCACCTTGACCCGGCCGCCGTTGGGGTCCGCGTACGAGCCGTAGAGCGCCCCGCCGCGGGCGGTGCGGTGGTGGCCGGGCTCGGCGGTCACCCACAGCTCGTGGTAGCTGCTGGTCGGGCCGACGACCGGGGCGTTCGAGACGGAGACCCGCATGCCCTCCAGCGACTCGTAGCGGTCCAGGGCGTACGACGAGGGGCGCAGCTTCAGCGACTCGATGCTGTTGCCGCCCGCGGAGGGGGCGTAACGATTCGGCACCGAGGCCGGGTTGAGCTTGAAGGCGGCCGGCAGCGGGGCGTCGGAGGAGACGGTCTTCCAGGTCGCACCGGTGATCTCGGTGACGGACTGCAGACCGGCGTCCTTGCCGCCCGGGTAGTACTCGCTGACCGTGCCGGAGAAGGTGATCGCGTCGCCGACGGCGGCCTTCGGCGTCTCCTTGCCGGTGAAGACGAAGACCGCCTCGCTGGTGGCGGGGTTCTTGTCCGGGTGCGGGTCCTGCACCCACAAGCCGCGGGCCGAGCCGAACGAGCGGATCGCGGTGACGGTGCCGGGCACCTCGCTGACCTGCTGTCCGGCCAGCGGGGATATGCGGGTGCTGCCCTGGATGTCGTGGATCCGGGTGCCGGCGGCGGAGGCGGACTGCGTGGCGGTCAGCAGTCCGCCGGCCAGGGCGGCGCAGATCACCGCGCCGAGGGTGACCGGTCTGCGGAGTGAACGACGGGACGGCATGGATGCCTCCGAGGTATATGGGGGGTGGCCGGTGAAGGTGCGTGCGGAGCCGGGCCGGCGCGCGCTACGCGCGTCGATCTGCGTCAATCTCTTGCGCACACAGGGGAGTTGTCAAGCTTCGCCCGGTGACCGGCAGGGGACGCGCGGGTGAACCGTCCGGGTTACGGCGAATTCCGTCTACGCTGGGGCGGCGACTCTCCCGGCCACCGCTGGGAGGTACCCGCAGCCGTAGTCCGTCCGAGGAGCTGAGCACCCGATGTCCGCAGACCGCCCCACCCTGCCGCCGGTGCGGCTGCACTCCGAAGCGGAACTGGCCAGGGACGCGCTGAGCGCTCCCCTGCTGGCCCGCGCCGCGAAGCTCGCCCGCTGGGCCGAACGGGGTGTCCCGGTCGGCGTCGGCGGCCAGATCCTCGACGAGCCGCTGGCCGCCGCCACCGAGCACCTGGGCCTGGCCGGCGACGAGGACGGCGCCGCCTACACCGCCGAGGCCTGGCAGCTGGCGGTGGACACCGGACTCGTGGAGATCGAGGAGAGCGCCGACGGCGAGGACGGTGCCGACCTCCCCGACGATGCCGCCGCCGGCCTCGCCACCCCCGGCGACGAGCTCGGCCTGCTCACGTCCGGCAGCCCGCAGGACATCCTCGACATCTGGCTGGGCGGCATGGAGACCGTGCTCGCCGATGCGGCCGCCCCCGACCTCGCCGATCTCGCCGACCAGCTCACCGAGGGCGGCGAACTCGACCTGGACGCGATCGACTGGAACCCGGAGGAGGAGGCCGAGCTGCTGGACGGCATCCTCGGCAACCTCTATCTGCTCACGGCCCTGAACGAGCGCCCTGACCAGGACGTTCCGCTGCCCGCGCTGGCCGCTTCCATGATCGTCCCGGACGATATGGGCGAGCCCACCGACGACGTCCTCGAAGAGGTCTCCGAGGCGATGATGCGCCTGGACGACCAGTTCCGGGTGCTGGAGCCGATCGGTCTGGTCGCCTACCAGCCCGTCGACGAGGCGCTGATCGAGGAGCTGGACGAGGACGGCGAGGCGGTCCTCGCCCAGGGCTCCTCCGAGGGGACTTCCGCCGCGGGGCCGCTGACGGACGAGGACGTCTCCCGCTACGGCCTGGTCCGCCTCACCCCGCTCGGCGTCTACGCGGTACGCGCCCGGATGCTGGACGCGGGGGTCGACGCCCCGGCGGTCGGCGACCTCGCCGACAAGGGCGCCGACGTCCTCCTGGAGGCACTGCCCGACTACCCCGAGGCGCTGGCCCAGGCCGAGTCCGAGCTGTGGCTCGCCGCCCGTACGCCGCTGGACGCCGCACGGGACCTGCTCGCCGCCGCCCGCGGGGACGACGACCGCGCCCCGCGGCGCCGGCTGGCCGCCCAGCAGACCCTCTCGCTGGTCTCGTCGGACGCCGAGGCCGCGCTGCGTGACGTGCTCGACGACCGGCAGCTCGGCGGCCTGGCCCGGGTCTGGCTCGCCGAGCGGGCGCTGCCCGGCATCCCCGAGCCCTCCCAGGAGATGATCTTCTGGCTGACGGTGGACACCATCGCGGCGCAGCTGGAGAGCGCCGACGAGGACGCCACCGGGGAGCTGCGCGACCTGGTGCAGGGGCTGACCCAGCAGCACAGCGGGTTCTTCGACACGGCCTGGCGGGTGGACCACCCGGCCACCGCCGACGTCCTGGAGGTCATGGGCCGGCTGCACCCGGACAAGAAGGCGGCCAAGGAGGCCCGCAAGGCGGCCTTCAAGGCGCGTTCGCGGCAGTCCGGCTAGCGGAACCGGACCGGCCGGGACGGACCACCCCGCGGGGAGACACCCCTGCGCCCGGGGCCGGTCCAGCGGATCAGGGCACGCCCGGCCCTGATCCGCCGGACCGGCCCCAACTGCTTCCTGGATGTCGGGCGGCGTTCAACTGGAGTTCGACGACGCACGAGAGCGTGTGCGGCGCAGGCACAGGGGATGAAGAAACCGGCCATCCAGGAGATGACAATGCCGCTCACCCGCAGAGACTTCGCCAAGCGTTCCGCCCTCGCCGGCGCGGGGGTCACGCTGGCCGGCAGCGTCGGGGTGCTGGCCACCGCGCCCGGTGCCCTCGCCGAGGAGGCACCGGACGCCGGCCCGGGCGGTGCGGCGGACGGCCACGGTCACGGCATCGGCTACGGCCCGCTGGTCCCGGACCCGGACGGCATCCTCGCGCTGCCCGCCGGGTTCTCGTACAAGATCATCACGCGGACCGGCGTCACCAAGCTCGACAGCGGCGAGTCCACCCCCTCCCACCACGACGGCACCGGCACCTTCGCCGGCCACCGCGGCACGACTCTCCTCGTCAACAACCACGAGCTGAAGGGCCCGCGCGCCGACTGGCCGCACCCGGTGCCGCTGGCCGAGGGCCTGGTCTACGACCCGGCGGCGTCCGGCGGCTGCACCGTCGTCGAGGTCGCCAAGGACGGTACGCCGGTCGGCGAGTGGGTCGGCATCGCCGGTACCTCCACCAACTGCGCGGGCGGGACCACTCCTTGGGGCACCTGGCTCACCTGTGAGGAGAACGAGGACAAGGCCGGCCAGCACGGCATGACCAAGGACCACGGCTATGCCTTCGAGGTCGACCCGCACGACCTCCGGGCCGGCCGCAATCCCAAGCCGGTCAAGGCGCTGGGACGCTACGCCCACGAGGCGGTGGTCGTCGACCCCAAGCGCGGCCACCTCTTCCTGACCGAGGACGCCGACACCCCCAACGGCCTGTTCTACCGCTGGACCCCGCCGCACGGATTCCGGCACGGCCGCGGGCAGCTGCGTACGCTGGCCGATGACGCCGGCGTGCTGGAGGCCTTCAAGTGCTTCGACTCCGGCGGCCGGTTCGTCGATGACCTCTCGCGAGCCACCAAGGCCGGCACCGTCTACGGCGTGGACTGGGCAGAGGTCCCCGACCGCGACGCCCGCAAGGTCTCGGTGCGCAAGCAGTTCAAGGACGGTGAGGTCACCCGCGCCCGCAAGCTGGAGGGCCTGTGGTGGGCGGACGGCGGCGCGTACGTGGTGTCCTCGTACGCCCGCGACGAGAGCCCCGTCCAGCACGACGGCCAGGTCTGGTTCTACGACCCGCGGCGGCGGACCCTGACGCTGAAGGTGCTGCTGGGCGTCAACAAGGAACCGTCGAAGGACGGCGCCCTGGACGGCCCCGACAACATCACCGTCTCGCCCTACGGCGGGCTGATCATCGCCGAGGACGGCGAGGGCGTCCAGCACCTCTTCGGGGCCACCGACGACGGCCGGACCTACCCGGTCGCCCGCAACGACCTCAACATCGGCACCGCGGACGAGCCGGAGTTCAGCGAGTTCACCGGGCCGGTGTTCTCCCCGGACGGGCACACGCTGTTCGCCAACATCCAGGAGCCCGGCATCATGCTGGCCATCACCGGCCCCTGGAAGCGGCAGCGCCGGCAGCGGTAGCGCCGGCAGCGGCAGCCGTCACCCGGCGTCGGGCGGTCCGTCAGCGGCAGCCGTACCCCGGCGACCCCGGGCGGGCGGTTCAGTCCGCCCCGCCCGTGAGCAGGTAGTAGTCCAGCAGCCCGGTCTCATACGCCGTCAGGTAGCGGCGCGGCCACTCGTCGCGGAGCTCGGGCTGCTGGGCCATATAGCGGTCGTAGGACTCCCAGACGCCGTCGCCGATGGACCGGACCCGGACCTCGCGCAGACCCGCGGCGCTCAGCGTCGTGGCGACCTCGTCGACCACGTGCGGGACGTCCAGGCCGTCGGCGTACGGGGGCAGCATGGTGGGCAGCACCCGGGCGGCCGCATGGGTGCGGGCGAAGAACGTCGTCAGCGCCAGCCGGCCGCCCGGGCGCAGGACCCGCGCCGCCTCCCGGGCGAAACCGGTGAGCTCGCGGAAGTGCTGCGCCGCCTCGACGGAGAAGAGGCAGTCGACACAGCCGTCGGGGAGCGGGATGCGCTCGGCCGCGCCCCGGAGGAATTCCAGCCGCCCGGAGGAGTCGGAGGAGGCAGCGAGCAGCCCGGCATTCGCTTCCCGGGCACGGGCGATCTGGTCGGGGTGCGCGTCCATGCCGAGGACTTTGCCCAGGCCGAACTCCCGCAGTGCCAGCGCGGAGCCCAGCCCGCGTCCGCAGCCGACCTCCAGGGCGGTGCGGCCCTGCGGCCGGTCGAAGGTGCCGAGCACCAGACGGTAGAGGTCCTGCTCGCTGCGCACCCGGTCGGCCTCGGTCAGCGGCCGGCCGGCGGGGCCGGGCAGGCCCGCCCAGTAGCCGAAATTGATGAAGCCGCCGGCGAAGGCGGGGACGGTGCTGAGGTCGAGCTCGCCGTAGGTCAGCGCGACCCGGTCGGGAAGGTCCGGGGGCTCTGGGCCGTCCGGGGGATCCGCGGGGCCGGCCGGCGGCTGCTGCGTCATCGAACGCTCCTCGTGCGTGCCGTGGGGGACGCTCCGTGACGGGCCGGACGGGGCGGCCGTGACGGGGCGGGGCCAAAGGGCGTGGAGGGGGACGGGAGGGTACGGGCGGGACGGGGACGGCGGCCGGACGGGGACGGTAGGGAGCGGCGGTGGGCTCCGACGGTGGGGACGGCACAATTTTCGGTCCTTGGCCGCTCCCGCACCAGGGAGGTTTCGGTCCCGCTCCGTCCCTGGCGGCGGCCCGCCAGGGACGACGGCGTCAGCGGCTCACAGGGCCTGTGCGGCGGGTTTGGCCATGCCGCGCACCGTACGGGCGTCGGCGAACTCGCCCAGCGCGGTCATCTCCCACTCGCCGGAGAACTGGCGGATGAGCTTGGCCATCATCACGCCCGTGCGCGGTTCGGCGTGGGTGAGGTCGAAGCGGACCAGCTCCTCGCCGCTCTGGGCGTCCACCAGGCGGCAGTACGCCTTGGCGACGTCGGAGAACTTCTGGCCGGAGAAGGAGTTCACGACGAAGACCAGGCCGCTCACCTCCGGGGGGACCCCGCCGAGGTGGACGGTGATCGCCTCGTCGTCGCCGGCGCCCTCGCCCGTGAGGTTGTCGCCGGAGTGCTGGATCGCACCGCCCAGGATCATCAGCTTGCCGAAGAAGCAGTTGTCGACCTTTTTGCGGTCCGGGCCGAAGGCGATGACCGAGGCGTCCAGGTCGATGCTCTTGCCGCGGAAGGCCGGCTCCCAGCCGAGGCCCATGGTGACCGAGGTGAGCAGCGGACGGCCGCCCTTGACCAGCGAGACGGTCTGGTTCTTCTGCAGGCTGACCCGGCCCTTGTCGAGATTGACCTTGCCGGAGCCGGGTGCCGCAGCGGCGGGGGCCGGGGCCGGCGCCGCTGCGGCCGGCGGCGGGGCCACCGGGGCCGGGGCGCCCGCGGGCGGTCCCCACTGGCCTGCGGGGGCAGGGGGCGCCGGGGGAGCGGCGGGTGCCTGCGGGGCGGCGGGTGCCTGCGGGGCGGCGGCGGGTGCGGCCGGCTCCTCCACGCTGACGCCGAAGTCGGTGGCGATCCCCGCCAGACCGTTGGCATAGCCCTGGCCGACCGCGCGGACCTTCCAGGCACCGCCGCGGCGGTAGATCTCGACGACCACCAGCGCGGTCTCGGTGCCCAGCTGCGGCGGGGTGAAGGAGGCGATGACGCTGCCGTCGTCGGCGTTGCGGACCGTGCCGGTCGGCTCCGTGCCGGCGAAGGTCGCGCCGGGGGCGTCCGGACTCGCGGTGACCACGATCTTCTCGATGCCCTCGGGCACCGCGGCGGTGTCCACGGTGATGGTGTCACCGCCGCCGGCTGCCGCGGAGTGCGTCACGCCCGGTCCGCTGGGCTGGTTGTAGAACACGAAGTCGTCGTCGGAGCGCACCTTGCCGTTGGCGGCGAGCAGCAGGCCCGACACGTCCAGCCGCACGGGGGCGGTGACGTCCACCGCCACCCGCACGGCGTTGAGCGGGAGGTTCGAGCCAGGAGTCATAGCGGTCATGCCGGGCTCAACGATCGGCTCGCCTTTGCGGTTCCATTACCTGCGGCCGGATGGCCGCCGGGCCCGGTCACCGGCGTTCGCGGGAGTTGCCGAAGAGCAGCCGGTAGGCGATCAGCAGGACCAGGGCCCCGGCGACCGAGGCGATCCACATGGACGGCTCGCCGAAATCCTTGGGGATCGGGCGGTGCAGGAATTTGGTGGAGAGCCAGCCGCCGAGGAAGGACCCCACGATGCCGATCAGGGTCGTGCCGACGATGCCGCCCGGGTCCCGCCCCGGCAGCAGGACCTTCGCGATGATGCCCGCGATCAGCCCGAGTACGAGCCAGCTGACGATGCCCATGATGCGTTCCTCGTTCCTGCGCGGTGGGTGGGTACACAGACCAGGACGCCACCCGGGCGGCCGGGGTTCCGCGGCGTGGCAGGGGCCACGAGCGTACGGTCCCCGGCGGGCTCGGTGGCGCTGCGGCAAGGGGCGGGACCCCGGCCCGACCACCGTGCGGGACCGTCAGTGTGGCCACCGGGGCGGGTCGGTGCAGAAGGTGCCGCCGAGGAAGGCGTGTTCGGGGTTGTCCGGATCCAGTGCGCCCTGTGCGGCGATCAGCCGTGCCGCGTACGGCTCGGAGTCGTCCTGCGGCGCGTAGCCCAAGGCGCGGGCGGTCGACAGGTCCCACCACAGGCGGGTGTTGGCGGAGGAGCCGTAGACGACGGTGTGGCCCACGTCCGGCGCGGTGAGCGCGGCGTGCAGCAGCCGTGCGCAGTCGGCCGGGCTCAGCCAGATGGACAGCATCCGCACCGAGGTCGGCACGGGGTAGCAGGAGCCGATGCGGACCGAAACGGTCTCGATGCCGTGCGTATCCCAGTAGAGGGAGGCCAGATCCTCGCCGAATCCCTTGGACAGCCCGTAGTAGGTGTCGGGCCGGCGGGGTGTGCCGACGGGGAGGGCGCCGGAGCCGTCCGCGGGGCGCGGGGTGAAGCCGACGGCGTGATGGGAGGAGGCGAAGACGATACGGCGGATGCCCGCCTCGCGCGCCGCCTCGTACAGGCGGTAGGTGCCCTCGATGTTGGCGCGCAGGATCTGCTCGAAGTCGGCCTCCAGGGAGATGCCGGCGAGGTGGATCACCGCGTCGGCCCCGCGCACCGCCTCGCGCAGTGCCTCGGTGCCGGCCAACTCGGCCGTGATCGCGTCCGGTTCGCCGGCGGGGGTGTCGACGGGCCGCTGGTCGAAGAGGCGCAGCCGGTACCCGTAGGGCGGCAGCAGCTCACGCATCAGGGTGCCGAGCCCGCCGGCGGCGCCGGTCAGCAGGACGGTGCGCGGTGCGGTGCGTGGTGCGGTCATGGACGGGGACTCCTCCGGCTCAACAGCAAGGCTGTATGCACGGACAGCATTCAGATGTGTGGACACGCTAAGCGAGCTGGTTCATGGCCGGTCAAGACGCTTGACGGGGCCGGCAAATCCGCTTGCGGCGCGGCAGGGGCCGGTGCCTGATCACCCCGGCCGGACGCCATCACCCCCTCCGGGCGCCATCACCCCTCCGGACGCGTCACCCCGGCCGGACGAACCCGCACTCATACGCGGCGATCACCGCCTGGGTCCGGTCCCGCACCCCGAGCTTGGCCAGCACGCCCGCCACATGCGTCTTGACCGTGGCCGGGCCCACCCCCAGCCGGTCCGCGATCTCGGCGTTCGCCAGCCCGGCCGTCATCAGCCGCAGCACCGCCCGCTCCCGCTCGGACAGCCGGGCCCGCAGCGTCCGCACCGCCTCGGCTGCCGCCCGCTCCCCGGCGTGCCGGGCGGCCAGCCGCCGCACCGCCGCGGGGAACAGCAGCGAGTCGCTGCGCGCCACCAGTCGTACGGCCTCGACCAGGTCCTGTGCACCGGACCGTTTGAGCAGGAACCCGCTGGCGCCGGCCCGCAGTGCGTCATAGACGTAGGCGTCGTTCTCGAAGGTGGTCACCACGATGATGCGGGGCGGCTCCGGCATCCCGGCGAGCACCTGCTCGGTCGCGCGGATGCCGTCGATCTCCGGCATCCGGACATCCATCAGCACGATGTCCGGGCGCAGTGCACGGATCAGCGGCACCGCCTCGGCGCCGGTCGACGCCTCGCCGACGACCTCCATGTCCGCCTCGGCGCCCAGGATCGCGCGCAGCGCCGTGCGCACCATCCGTTCGTCGTCGGCGAGGACGATACGCAGCGGGCGGGAGCGGCCCCCGTCGCCGGACCGCTGGTCGTCGCCGTCCTGCCTCGTGGTCACGCCCCGCTCACCCTGTCCCCGCTCACTCACCCTGTCCCCGCTCACTCACCCTGGCCCCGCTTCCGGTCCGGTGCTCCCGCGTCCCGCTGCTCATCGGCCTGTCGCCCTGTCGCCTCGTCGCCCCGTCATCCCGTCATCCCGGCCGACGGCAGCCGGGCCGTCAGCCGCCATACACCGTCGTGGGCCGCGGCCGTCGCCTCGCCGCCCAGCAGCCGGGCCCGCTCGGCGATTCCCCGCAGTCCGCGGCCCCCGCCCGAACGGTCCGCGGCCGCGGGGGAGCCGTCCGCCTGCCCGGTCACCGGATTCTCCACCCGGATCGTCAACTCCCCCTCGTCAAGGCGCAGATGGAGCCGTACCGGTACCGGACCGGCATGCCGCAGCGCATTGCTGAGGCCTTCCTGCACGATCCGGTAGGCCTCCCGCGAGACCACCGGGGCCAGCCCCGCGCACCGCCCCTGGACCGTCGCCTCGACCGCCAGGCCCGCCGCCCGGGTCCGGGCGAGCAGCGCGTCCAGGCCGTCCAGGGTCGGGGCGGGCGCGGTCGGGTCGGCGCCGTCCTCCTCGCGCAACAGGCCCAGTACGGTGTCCAGTTCGCTGACCGCCTCGCGGGTGGTCTCCTCGATGGCGGCCAGTGCCCGGCGGGCGAACTCCGGGTCCGCGTCCAGCACCCGGCGGGCCGCGCTCGCCTGGAGGGTGACCGCGCTCAGCGCGTGTCCGACGGCATCGTGCAGCTCGCGGGCCAGCCGGTTGCGGGACGCCAGATAGGCCGCCCGGCGTTCGGCGGCGGCCAGCCGGTCGGCGGGCGTCGGCCCCAGCAGCACCGGGGCGCAGCGGGCCAGCAGCGCTCCGGCCCCCCAGGCGGTGCCGGCGACCAGCGCCAGGAGCGCCAGGCCCGTGAGCGGCCCCAGCGCACCGTGGAAGGCGTCCGGCCATCCCGGCGAGGCCCGTTGCAGGGGTTCGGAGAACGGAAGCACCAGCAGCAGGACGGCGGCCGGCGGGGCGGCCAGCGACATTCCGCTGACGATCCCCCCGGCCAGCAGATGCGCCACGAACCACAGCGCCGTACGCCGCCGGGCCGCCCAGGAGAGTGCCGGCCCCTCGGCCAGCCGCTCCGCCGGCACCGCGCACAGCGACCGTACGGCGGCCACCTCCAGCGGCCGCAGCGGCGGGAAGAGCAGCGCGGCCAGGGCGGCGAGCGGCAGCGCACCGCCGAACGCGACGAACTGCCAGCCCATCCGGCGCAGCGGGTCGGCCCCGTCCACGAGCAGCGGGATCACGACCGACGCCAGCAGATGGAACGGCATCAACAGTGCGCCGCCCAGCACCAGATGGACCCAGCGCCGGCCGGCCCGTCGCACCGGGCGGCCGGTACGGGTGTTCATGGCGTCCAGCCTTCCGCGGGCCGCCCCCGGCGCGCCTCCGCCCCGACGACGATCCCCCTCCGCCGTATGGGGGAGGGGGAGGTGCAAGGGAGTTGGCCGAGGGGGCTCACAGCCGCCGGGTGGCCAGCGTCAGCCGGTCGCGGGCGTCGAACAGGGCGTTCTTGGTCATCTGCTCATGGGCCGGGGTCAGCCGGGCCACCGGCACCGAGCAGCTGATCGCGTCCCGGGCCGGGGTGCGGTACGGGATCGCGACGCCGAAGCAGCGCAGGCCCAGGGTGTTCTCCTCACGGTCGACCGCATAGCCCTGCTCGCGCACCGCGTGCAGCTCCTCGATCAGCTGCTCGCGGTCGGTGAGGGTGTGTTCGGTGAGCTGCGTGAGCGTCGGCGGCAGCATCGCCCGCACCTGGTCGTCGCCGTACGTGGCGAGCAGCGCCTTGCCCAGCGAGGTGGAGTGCGCGGGCAGCCGCCGGCCGACACGGGTGAAGGGGCGCAGAGAGTGCTGCGACGGACGGGTGGCGAGGTAGACGACGTTGGTGCCGTCCAGGCGGGCGAGGTGGATGGTCTCGGTGGTGTCGTCGGAGAGCCGGTCCAGCGTCGGCCGGGCCGCGGCCACCACCTCGTCGCCGTCGATGTACGACGTGCCGACCAGCAGCGCGCGGACACCGATACCGTAGCGGGTGCCGGTGGCGTCGGTCTCGACCCAGCCCAGGTCGGCCAGGGTGCGCAGCAGCATGTAGAGGCTGGATTTCGGGTAGCCGACGGCTTCCTGGACGGAGGACAGAGTGTGCATACCGGGGCGACCTGCGAAGTATTCGAGCAACTCCACCGTCCGCACCGCGGATTTGACCTGAGATCCACCGGTCTCGGTAGCTGGCATCGCCCTTGACCCCCCTGTTCGGACCGCCATAGAGTCCCGGTTGTTCACCATCTGGGACAGCGTTCAGCATATCGAACGCCCTCCGATGTGCGGCAGGACTCGGAACGACTCGGCAGGCACGCCCGGGAGGAATGCACGGTGGCAGCAGCAGCACCAGTCTGGAGTGTCGACCCCCGAACCGGGAAGCAGCGCGAACAGGTTGCGGTGGAGGCCACGGCCGACGAGGTGGATACCGTGGTCCGCGCCGCCCACGCGGCCCGGGACGCGCTCGCCGACCGCGCCGTACGCGCCGCGCTGTTGCGCCGCGCCGCCGATCTGCTCGACGACGCGGGCGAGGCGGTCATCGAGGCCGCCGACGCCGAAACGGCGCTCGGCCCCGGCCGGCTCACGGGCGAACTCGGCCGCACCACCTACCAGTTGCGGTCCTTCGCGGACCTCGTGCAGGAGGGCGCGTTCCTCGACGTACGGATCGACCACGCCGACGCCGGCCTCGCCCCGCCCCGGCCCGACCTGCGCCGTTACAAGATCCCGCTGGGCCCCGTCGCGGTCTACTCCGCCAGCAACTTCCCGCTCGCCTTCTCGGTACCGGGCGGCGACACCGCCAGCGCCCTCGCGGCCGGCTGCCCCGTCGTCGTCAAGGCACACCCGGACCACCCGGCCACCTCCGAGCTGTGCGCCGCGCTGCTGCGCCGCGCCGCCGCCGAGGCCGGCCTGCCGGAGGGCGTGCTGAGCCTGGTGCACGGCTTCCAGGCCGGTATCGACCTGGTGCGCCATCCGCTGATCACCGCGGCCGGGTTCACCGGCTCGGTGCGCGGCGGCCGTGCCCTGTACGACGCCGCCGCGGCTCGTCCGCACCCCATCCCCTTCCACGGCGAGCTGGGCAGCCTCAACCCCGTCGTGATCACCGAGGCCGCGGCCGCGGAGCGCGCCGAGCAGATCGGTGCCGGGCTGGCCGGTGCGATGACGCTCGGCGTGGGCCAGTTCTGCGTCAAGCCGGGCCTGGTCCTGGCGCCCGACGGCGAGACGGGCGAGCGGCTGCTGTCGGCGCTGACCGACGCGGTCAGCGACACCGAGGCCGGGGTGCTGCTCGACCACCGGATGCGGCAGGCCTTCCTCGACGGGGTCCGCACCCGCGCCGAACTCCCCGACGTCGAGGCTCCGGTGACCCCGGGCGCGGGCGGCGAGCACACCGTCAGCGCCGGCTTCCTCTCCGTGCCGGCCGCCCGCCTCGCCGCCGAAGGGCCGCACGACCTCCTCCTGGAGGAGTGCTTCGGCCCGGTCACGGTCGTCGCCCGCTACCGTGACGAGGCCGAGATCGGCGCCGTACTCGCCCGGCTGCCCGGCAACCTCTCCGCGACCCTGCAGCTCAGCGACGCGGAGAGCGCAGGGCGCGACGACGGGGGCCGCGGCGCCCGGCTGCTGGCCGAGGTCACCCCGCTCGCCGGCCGGGTGGTCGTCAACGGCTGGCCGACCGGGGTCGCCGTCGCCCCCGCCCAGCACCACGGCGGCCCCTACCCGGCGACGACCTCCACCTCGACCTCCGTCGGCGGCACCGCCGTCGAGCGCTGGCTGCGCCCGGTCGCCTACCAGAACACCCCGCCCGCGCTGCTGCCGCCCGAGCTGCGCGAGGACAACCCGCTCGGTCTGCCACGCCGGGTCGACGACCGCGCCGAGGGCGCGTAGACACCGCGCTCCAGGCCACCGACGAGACCGCCGTCCAGGTCCGTGCGCCGGCACCCGCCGGCCTGGCGGCGGTCACCGGCGCCCTGCACACCGCCGGCTGCGCACCGGCCCCCCGCGCCACCCTCCACCGGGCAGGCCCCCGCAGGCGTCCTTCCACCTCACCCTGACGCCGGCCCCGGCGACGACTCCGGCCCCGCCGCGTCCGGCTCCCTGAAGGCAATGATCTGCAGCCGTTCCGCCGTCCGCCCGTCCAGCGTGCCCACCACACCGACCCGCTCCTTGCGTACCGAGAAGCCGGCCTCCCGCAGCAGCCCGCGCAGCCGCTCCGGCGGGTGGTGCCGGAACACCCCGCCATCGGGCGTCTCGAAGACCCCGTACGTCCCGTGGCGCTCCGCGAACCGGGCGTACCGCTCCCGGTTGAGCGCATCGCCCTGCAGCGGCACATCACTCAGGTAGACCACCCCGCCGGGCCGCACCAGCCGCCCCAGCTCCCCGGCGATCGCCGTCTGGTCCGCGTCCCCGGGAACACAGGTGAGCACCGCGAACAGCAGCGCGGCGTCGAAGCTCCCGTCCTCGAACGGCAGCGGGAAAGCGGGGCACCGCATGAGCGCCAGCTCCGGATGCTCCCGCCGGCCCCGCGCGATCAGCGCCGCCGAGACATCCACCCCGCGGACCGCCCCGTACCCGAGCCCGGCCAGCTCGGCGGTCAGCCGCCCGTAGCCGCAGCCGTAGTCCAGCACCCGCGCGCTCCGCGGCACATAGGCGTCCAGCAGCGCCGGATCGAGCGGATGGGTGAAGGTCTTGGCGGAGCCGGTCGTCTCCCAGAACCCGAGAAATCCCTGTGGCGAGGTCATGCGGGGACGCTACCCACGAAACAGCCTGCCGGCCCCCGCGGAAACCGGTGGGACGGGCCGCTGAAGCGGGAAGGACCGGGAAGGCGCGCCCGTCCGCAGCCACAGCGCAAGAGGGAAGGGCCAGAGGAAGTGGCCGCGTCGAGTGGCCTCAGCAAACATCGATTTGGCGCTGGCCTTGCTCGGAACCGATCGGCTGGATGAGGCTTGCAACGCAGCGCAGCGGGCCATACTGTCCGGCCGTATTGTTCCGTCGAATCACTGGCGTGCTCTTGAAGTCGTCATGGCAGTGGAGCGGCGCCGGCTCCCGGAAGCGTCCGACCTGCGAGAGGCTTACCAGGGTTTAAAGGCACTCCCCAGGCGTGACTGAAGCAGCGAGCCCGGCCCCAGTGCGCCATATGATCAATCGTTATTGTTGCAGTGAGTGTTCAGGGCTGGAATGGTTCGGTTCACTCCGCTCAACCGCGGCCGGTGCGGGCCTCGACCCCGCGCGGACCCGCAAGGATTCGTGGCGGGATACGGCCGAGGTCATGGACGCGCCGGGCGATCACCGAGCACAGTGGGGGCATGCAGCGACGCGCGTCACTCGGCGGGGCCGAGTTCGAGCCCCGGACGACCTATCTGAACTCCGCCTCCAGCGGGCTCCTCCCGGCGCGCAGTGCCGCCGCCCTGCGCGCTGCCGTCGAGGAATCCGTTTCCTACGGCACCATGGGCCGCGACTACTTCGCCGCCGCCCACGCCTCCCGCGCCGCCTTCGCCCGGCTGCTGGACGTGCCCGCCGAGCGGGTCGCCCTCGGCAGCTCGGTCGCGGTGCAGTCCGCGTTCGTCGCCGCCTCGCTCCCGGCCGGTGCCGAAGTGCTCGCTCCCGAGGGCGACTTCAGCTCCTTGCTCAATCCGTTCGCCGCCCACCCGGGGATCAAGCTGCGCACCGTGCCGCTGGAGGCGCTTGCCGACGCGGTGCGCCCCGGCACCGCGCTGGTCGCCTTCAGCGCCGTGCAGTCGCTGGACGGGCGGATCGCCGAGATGGCGGCGGTCCGCGAGGCGGCGCGGGCCCACGGGGCGCGCACCTACCTCGACGCCACCCAGGCCGCCGGCTGGCTGCCGCTGCGCGCCGCCGACTTCGACTTCGTCGTCGCCGGGGCCTTCAAGTGGCTGCTGTGCCCGCGCGGGACGACCTTCATGGCGTTCGGAGGGGACCTCGGGCGGGGCGAGGAGTGGCCCGCCGCCCTCCACGCCGGCTGGGTCGCGGGCGAGGACATCGGCGCGTCCAACTACGGCCCCCTCCGTCCTGCGGCCGACGCCCGGCGCTTCGACGAACCGCACGCCTACCTCTCCTACGTGGGCGCCGAGCAGTCCCTCGGCCTCCTCGGCGAGCTGGGCGTGGCGGCCGTCCACGCCCACAACACCGCACTCGCCGACCGCTATCGCGCGGGGCTGGCCGAACGCGGTCTGACGCCCTGCCCCGCGCCCGGTTCGGCGATCGTCTCCACCCCCGGGATCGCCGGCGCGGAGCAGCGGCTGACCGAGGCGGACGTGCGGATCTCGGTGCGCGGCGGCCTGCTCCGCGCGGCCTTCCACCTCTACAACTCGACGGATGACGTGGACCGGTTGCTGGCCCTGCTGGGGTAGCCCCGACCGGCCCCGGTCACACGGCCGGCCCCCGCTCACACAGCACGGCCGCCGCACAGACCCTGCTGTGCGGCGGCCGCGCCACCCGTACTCCCGCCGTGACTACTTCACCGGCGTGAAGTCCCGGGCTCCGATGTATTCGGGGCGCCGGACCGGCGCCGCGAACGGCTCCACCGCTTCGTTGTCCACGCTGTTGAAGACGATGAAGACATTGCTGCGCGGGTACGGCGTGATGTTGTCACCCGAGCCGTGCATGGCATTGCAGTCGAACCAGGTCGCCGAGCCGGCCTTGCCGGTGAAGAGGCGGATGCTGTGCTTGTCCGCCATCTTCGTCAGCACCTCGTCCGACGGGATGCCCGCGTCCTGCATCTGCAGCGACCGCTTGTAGTTGTCCTTCGGCGTCTCGCCCTCACAGCCCACGAAGTGCTGGTGCGAGCCGGGCATGATCATCAAGCCGCCGTTGGTGTCGTAGTTCTCGGTGAGCGCGATCGAGACCGACACGGTGCGCATATTCGGCAGACCGTCCTCGGCGTGCCAGGTCTCGAAGTCCGAGTGCCAGTAGAAGCCGGTGGCACCGAAGCCGGGCTTCACATTGATCCGCGACTGGTGGACGTAGACGTCCGAGCCGAGGATCTGCCGGGCACGGCCGACCACACGCGGGTCGGAGACCAGTTTGGCGAACACCTCGCTGATCTTGTGCACCTCGAACACGGTCCGTATGTCGCCCGACTTCGGCTCGACGATGGAGCGCGGGTCGGCGCGCATCGTCGGGTCCAGGACGAGACGGTCCAGTTCGGCGCGGTACACCGCGACTTCTTCCGCCGTGAGCAATTCCCCGATGGCGAAAAAGCCGTCGCGTTCGAAGTCGCTCAGCTCGGACGGCGCGAACGGGCCGGCCGCTCCGGGCTGCGACCACACCACCGGGTCCTTCCGCGGGGTGATGACCTCAGCGGTCCCACGGGTCGGGTACAGGTCGGCGGTGCGCTCGGGTGCGGTGGTCATGGTGTTGCCTTCCTCTCCTCTCGTACGGGCTCTGGCTTCCGTGCGTGTGGGCGTGCCTTCCTCATCTGCCGGACGGGGCAGGCGGGTGACGATCGCCTCAGACCGTCTCGGCCTCGGGCTCGGGCTCGGTGAGCAGCGGGTAGACCCCGTTCTCGTCGTGGTCCTCGCGGCCGGTGACCGGCGGGTTGAAGACGCAGACGCAGCGGAAGTCCTTCTTGATCCGCATGGTGTGCTTCTCGTGCCCGTCGAGCAGGTACATCGTGCCCGGCGTGATGAGGTGCTTCTCGCCGTTCTCGTCGTTCGTGAGCTCGGCCTCGCCCTCTACGCAGAGTACGGCTTCGATGTGGTTCGCGTACCACATCGAGGTTTCCGTACCGGCGTACAGGGTGGTCTCGTGCAGCGAGAAGCCGACGCGCTCCTTGGCGAGCACGATGCGCTTGCTCTCCCAGGTGCCCGACTTGGCCTTGACGTGGCGGTCGGTGCCTTCGATGTCCTTGAAGGATCGGACGATCACGGTGACTCGGTGCCTTTCTGTGGAACGGTAAGGGGCTCTGGAGTGGTCAGACGCAGTCGCGAACCGCGCGGGCGAGGATCCGAAGTCCCTCGTCCAGCTCCTCGGGGGTGGTCGTCAGTGCGGGCAGCAGCTTGACGACCTCGCTCTCCGGGCCGGAGGTCTCGATCAGCAGACCCAGCTCGAAGGCACGCTTGGCGATCTTGTCGGCGACGGGCTTGTCGTTGAGCTCCATGCCCCACACCAGACCGCGGCCGCGGTACTCGGCGATGGCGTCCGGGTGCTCCTCGGCGATGGCCTTGAGGTGTGCCTCGACGATCTCACCGCGGGCGAGAGTCTGCTTCTCCATCTGGCCGTCGGCCCAGTAGGTGTCCAGCGTCGCGGCGGCGGTGACGAACGCCGGGTTGTTGCCGCGGAAGGTGCCGTTGTGCTCGCCCGGCTCCCAGATGTCCAGCTCAGGCTTGAACAGGGTGAGCGCGAGCGGCAGGCCGTAGCCGCTGATGGACTTCGAGACGGTGACGATGTCCGGCACGATGCCCGCCTCCTCGAAGGAGAAGAAGGCACCCGTACGGCCGCAGCCCATCTGGATGTCGTCGACGATGAGCAGCATGTCCCAGCGCTCGCACAGGTCGGCGAGGGCGCGCAGCCACTCGGGACGGGCGACGTTGATGCCGCCCTCGCCCTGGACCGTCTCGACGATCACGGCGGCGGGGGTGTTCAGGCCGGAGCCCTGGTCCTCCAGCAGCCGCTCGAACCACAGGAAGTCCGGGTAGGTGCCGTCGAGGTAGTTGTCGAACGGCATCGGGGTGCCGTGCACCAGCGGGATACCGGCACCGGCCCGCTTCATGGAGTTACCGGTGACGGCGAGGGCGCCCAGCGACATGCCGTGGAAGGCGTTGGTGAAGGACACGATCGACTCGCGGCCCTTGACCTTACGGGCCAGTTTGAGCGCGGCCTCGACGGAGTTGGCGCCCGTCGGGCCCGGGAACATGACCTTGTAGGGCAGGTCGCGGGGCCGCAGGATGATGTTCTGGAACGACTCCAGGAAAGCGCGCTTGGCCGTGGTGGACATGTCCAGGCCGTGGGTGACGCCGTCCCGCTCGATGTAGTCGATCAGAGCGCGTTTGAGCACGGGGTTGTTGTGGCCGTAGTTGAGCGAGCCGGCCCCCGCGAAGAAGTCGAGGTAGGTGTGGCCGTCCTCGTCGGTCATGCGGCTGCCCTGCGCGCGGTCGAAGACGGTGGGCCAGCTACGGCAGTAGCTGCGGACCTCCGACTCCACGGTCTCGAAGACGCTCAGATCGGGCTGGGTGATGGTCACAACATGCTCCTGGGAGATGAGTGGCGAAAAGGATCAGGAAGTCTGGGGGGCTGGGCGGTGCCGGCGGTGTCGCGGGTGTGGTGCCGGGTCCCGCATGGCCGCTGCGGCGCGGTGGCCGCGCGGTCCTGGGAGGCGTCAGTGCTCCGGGCGGGCCGGTGGCTCGAACGGGCCGATGAGGTGCAGCACCTCCGGCTCGTGGCCCTGCTCGGGGAAAAGCCCCGCGTCGAAGAGCACCTCGCGCTTGATCGGCACTGAGTGCCGCTCGGCGAAGGACGCGAACAACCGGTTGGATGCGGCGTTGTCGGGGGTGATGGTGGTCTCGACGAAGCGCATGCCCAGCTCGTCCCTGGCACGGGCGCCGAGCCCGTCCAGGAGTGCGGCCGCCAGCCCCTGGCCACGGTGCGCGTCGTCGACGGCTACCTGCCAGACGACGAGGGTGTCCGGGCGCTCGGGGCGGATGTATCCGGTGACGAAAGCGGCCGGCTCGCCCTCCGTGTCACGGGCGACGACGGAGGTGGCGGCGAAGTCGCGACACCACAGGAGGTAGCTGTACGAGGAGTTGAGGTCCAGCGCCTTCGAGTCGCGGGCGATACGCCAGATCGCGGCTCCGTCCTCCACGCGTGGGGTGTCGAGCTTGAAGCCCTCCGGCAATTCTCTGATATCGCTTCGGGCACCTGCATGGTCTGCTTGTGCGGCGGTCATAGAAATTAAATTTACCCAGGGAAAAAGGAAATTGCATCGTGGGCAGGGGTTACGGAAGCGCCGAAGATGTGTTATCGCGCGGGGGCGCCCGTGCGCGCGGTCCCACCGCCGGATGTCCCGATTTGACCGGGATGTTCGGGGTAAAACGGACACGTTGTGTAGTCGGTCACAGCTCCGTAACGCCCACGAGATCCGTCCGAATTGCGGAACTTGCCACTAGCGAAATCTTGGCGTTTGGGGTGCGGAAAAGCGGGCAGAAGAATACGGGAAGCTGTACGCGCGGGTAATTGGGAATTCGCCCCCGGAAGGCTAGGCGTAAGGCCCATCGAAACCTGCTCGGCAAGCCGATGGCAAGACCCGTGAGAACGTGCGCGAGATGACGTCCCCGAGTATGCCGAGAACGTCGGCGCAAGTGTCGGCAGAACGTACGGAAGGCCTACGGAGAGCGACCGGCATGAAAAGCGCGGCGCGGCTGTGGGTATCCCGGGAATCGGCGGGGGAATGCCGCCTTGCGGCCGGTGTGACGGTACGGGTCACAGCGGCGGGGGCGCCGCCTACAGTGCCCCTATGACGTCCATGAGCGAAGGTGCGGTGCTGCACCTCAAGGGGAGGGTCCTCGTCGGGCCCGACGACGTGCGCGACGAGCTGTGGGTGGTCGGCGGTCGGGTCACCTTCGACCGGCCGGCAATGGCACGGGATGCCACCACCGTGACGGGCTGGGCGCTGCCCGGCCTGGTTGACGCCCACTGCCATGTGGGCCTGGACGCGCACGGCCCGGTGGACAACGCCACCAGTGAGAAGCAGGCGCTCACCGACCGTGATGCCGGCGCGCTGCTGATCCGCGACGCCGGCTCCCCGTCCGACACCCGCTGGATCGACGACCGCGAGGATCTGCCGCGGATCATCCGGGCCGGCCGCCACATCGCCCGCACCAAGCGCTACACGCGCAACTACGCGCATGAGATCGAGCCCGAGGACCTGGTCGCCTATGTCGCGCAGGAGGCCCGCCGCGGCGACGGCTGGGTCAAGCTCGTCGGCGACTGGATCGACCGCTCCACGGGCGATCTGGGCACCTGCTGGCCCCGGGGGGCGGTCGAGGCGGCCATCGCCGAGGCCCACCGGCTGGGCGCCCGGGTGACGGCCCACTGCTTCGCCGAGGACTCCCTCGCCCCGCTGGTCGAGGCCGGCATCGACTGCATCGAGCACGCCACCGGGCTCACCGAGGACACCATCCCGCTGTTCGCGGAGCGTGGCGTCGCCATCGTTCCCACGCTCGTCAACATCGCCACCTTCCCGCGGCTCGCGGCCGGCGGTGAGGGGAAGTTCCCGCGCTGGGCGGACCACATGCGGCGCCTGCACGCACGCCGCTACGACACCGTACGGGCGGCCTACGACGCCGGTGTGCCCGTCTTCGCCGGCACGGACGCCGGCGGCGCGCTCGCCCACGGCCTGGTCGCTGACGAGGTCGCCGAGCTCACCAAGGCCGGTCTGCCCGCCGTGGCGGCCCTCTCCGCGACCACCTGGGGGGCCAGGGACTGGCTGGGCCGCCCCGGCCTCACCGAGGGCGCTCCGGCGGACCTGGTCGTCTACGGCAGCGATCCGCGCGAGGACGTCCGGGTGCTGGCCGCGCCGCTGCGGGTGGTGCTGCGCGGGCAGGTCGTGGGGTAGCCGGACGGTGCCGTGCCGGGGTGCCCGGGCGGGTGTCCCGGCGTCATCCGGCCCGGTCAACCCCGGTCACCCGGACGGTGGGGCCGCTGTGGCGAGGGTGGTGCCCCGTGCCGCAGGAATCGAATAAATGCGCGGAAACCACCCATTGGGATGAACTGACGTCACGTGGCTCCCCGTTCACCCTCCGTGCGGACACGATGTGCGGGTCGAGGTCGTCGGCCCGCGTGATGTCCCCCATTGGCGCGGCCGGCGGCTCCATTTCTCCTGTGAGGGTTCCACACACGTGTCCACCAGTCCCGCCCGCTCCTCCGGCATGCCCCGACGCCTCGCCGCGACCTTCGTCGCCACCGCACTCACGGCCGGTTCCGCCCTCCTGCTCGGCGCCGTGCCCGCGCATGCCACCGGAGATCACGGCCCGGCCCGCGGCACCGCCGACGCGGTCGTGCTGCGCACCGGCCTGAACGTCGGGCTGCTCCACAAGACGCTCGACGTCCCGCTGAACGCCGTCCTCAACGAGGTGCACGCCCCGGCCTCGGCCTCCAGGACCGCGCTCACCGTCCGCCTCGACGGCATCGACCACGGCAAGCCGTTCAGCGTGCTGCGCGCCGATGCCGCCACCGCACGGGCCACCGCCGACCGGCGGAAGACCGAGGGCTACGCCAACCTCGTGAAGGCGAAGGTGCGGGTGCCCGGTCTGGCGCTGCGGTCCCTGGTCGAGGTCCAGCAGGTCACCGCCAAGGCGGTGTGCGAGGCGGGCGAGCGGCCCCGGGCCGAGGCGAACGTGCTGGGTGACGTCGTCGTCCTGGGCAAGCGGGTCAGGCTCACGGCGGGCGGGACGACGGACGTCGAGGTGCCGGGCGTGGGTGAGGTGCGGCTCGACCTGTCACGGAAGAGCGTCCTGTCCAAGAGCGCCGCGGCCACCGCGCTCGACCTCAAGGTCTCCCTCAACCCGTTGAAGCTCGGCGTCGCCGAGGTGCACGGCCGGGTCACCCTGGCCCGGGCCACCTGCACCGCACCGGGCGTCAAGGCGCCCGGGCACAACGGCTCCGGCGGCACCAGCGGTGGCCAGACCGGCGGCACCAAGCCGGACGGCGGTACCGAGCCGGTCGAGGGCAAGGGCACCGAGGTGCACCGGACCGGCACCCAAAACCTCGCGGAGACCGGCGGCAGTTCGGCCACCCCGTACCTCGCCGGGGGCGCGGCCCTGCTGGTCGCCGCGGGTGCCGGGGCGGTCGGCTTCGCCCGGCGGCGCCGCAACGCCGCGCCGGGCGGCCGCGGCTGACGGACCCCGTACGCCGCGCCGGTGCTGTGGGGGCGTCGCGCGCGGCGTACGGCCCGAGGTGCGCCGTACCCGGTCTCGGACGGCCGGGTGCGGCGCACCTCACCCCTGCCGGGGCCATGGAGGGTGCGGCGGGCCGCCGACGCGGTGGCCGGCCCGCTTCCCCCGGCTGTACCCCTTCGTCGGCGCCCCAGGGACTTTGCGGACACGACCTAGCGCAGCACCTCGCCCAGCGCCGCCGCGAACCGGTCCGTCGTGGCCCGGTCCCGTACCGCCAGGCGCAGCCAGCCGGGGCCCAGGCCGGGGAAGGTGTCACCACGGCGTACCGCGAAGCCGCGGGCCCGCAGCGCGGCGCGTACCGCGTCCGCGTCGGGCAGCCGGATCAGCACGAACGGGCCCGCCGCCGGGCCGGACGCCCGGATCTGCCCGAACTCGCCCAGCCGCGCCAGCAGATGTGCCCGGTCCACGGCGATCTGCCCGGCCGCCGCCTCCGCCTCGGCCAGCGCCCGTGGCGTACAGCAGGCCTCGGCGGCGGCCAGCGCGGGGCTGGAGACCGGCCACAGCGGCTGCGCGCGCTCCAGGGTGGCGACGGTGTCCGGGGCGGCCAGCACATAGCCGATCCGCAGCCCGGCCAGCCCCCAGGTCTTGGTGAGGCTGCGCAGCACGACCAGTCCCGGCAGGTCGGTGCGCCCGGCCAGTGCCTCCCGCTCACCGGGCACCGCGTCCATGAAGGCCTCGTCCACCACCAGCGTCCGGCCGGGCCGCGCCAGGGAGGCCAGTACGTCGGCCGGGTGCAGGACCGAGGTGGGGTTGGTGGGGTTGCCGACGACGACCAGGTCGGCTTCCTCCGGCACGGCCGCCGGATCCAGCCGGAAGCCGTCGTGCGCGTCGAGCAGCACCCGCCCGACGTCGTGCCCCGCGTCCCGCAGCGCCGCCTCGGGCTCGGTGAACTGCGGATGCACCACGACCGGCCGGCGGGCCCGCACGGCGCGCGCGATCAGTACGAACGCCTCCGCGGCCCCCGATGTCAGCAACACCCGTTCCACGGGCAGACCGTGCCGGGCCGCGACCGCCCGGCGGGCCGCGCGGCCGTCGGGGTACGCGGCCAGACCGTCCAGGGAGGCGGCGATCCGGGCCTTGAGCCAGGCCGGGGGAGTACCGGTACGGACATTGACCGCCAGATCCGTCAATCCGTCGTCCGCGCCCCGGACTTCGGCATCGCCGTGATGGCGCAGGTCGGGCTCGTGGTCCCGCGGGCCGGGCTCATGGGGCGGTGTGTCCCGGCCGGGAGGCGGTGCGTCCCGGCCGGGCGGCCGGAGCGGGGCGGATCCGGTGTGTGCCGGCATGCTCACCGCTCCCCGGCGTCCGCCGCCACCGCAGCGGTCCGCAGCGCCGTGCCGTCCGTCCCCCGGGCGTCCTCCGCCGCCCGGCAACCGCACGCCCCGCCGTCGGGCAGCGGATCGTCCGCCACCGTCGCGCGGTAGCGTTCCATGACGGCCTCGGCCACCTCGGCCGCGGGACCGATCGCCGCCGCGCCGAACACCTCCGTGCCGGGGTGTGCCGCGGCCCAGCCCTCGGCCTGCAGGTGCAGCCGCTCCAAGAGGCCGCCGGGGAAGAAGAAGTAGGGCAGGACCACGATCCGGCCCGGCCGGCCGGGTGACCCCGCGCCTGCCAGTGCCCGGCACCGGTCCAGGCCCGCCGGCACATCGGGCGCCGCCTGGGAGACGAACGCCGTCTCCACCCCCGCGAAGCCGCGCCCCTCCCACAGCAGCCGCGCGGCCCGTGCCACCTCGGCGTTGGCGTACGGATCGGCCGCGCCGCGCCCCACCAGCAACACCGTGGTGCGGGCCCGGTCCTCGGGCCTGCGGGCACCGGCGGCCAGCGCCTCGTCCAGCCGTCGTTCCAGTACGTCGAGCACCTTGGGGTGGGGCCCCAGTACGGCGTCACAGGCGTAGCCGAGCCCCGGGTGACGCTCCGCCGCCCGCTCCAGCGCCGAGGGCAGCGCGTCCGGTACAGGCCCGGTCGGGGCCGGCAGCAGCGGTATGACGACGAGCCGGGTCGCGCCCCGTCCGACGAGCTCGTCGATGGCGTCGTCCAGCGGCAGGGGAGAGGCCGGCACGCCGAAGAACCCGCCGGCGACGGGCACGTCGGGGTGGCGCTCGCCGAGCATGCGCACCAGCGTGCGCAGCGCCTCGGCTCCGCCTTCGTCACGGGTGCCGTGACCGGCGATGAGCAATGCGGGAGGAGTGGTCACTGGGTCTCCTTGGTACCGGGGGGTGCGCTGCCGGGCGGCGGGTCGCCGGCGACCGCCGTCCGCCGATCCGGGCCACGGCGGGGCGGGTTGGGGGAGGCCATGACGATAACCGCCCCGGTGGCGGGCACGACGGGCGCTCCCTCCCTACCAGCGGTAAGGACACTGTTGTCCGTTACAGCCGGCCCGGCGAGGTGGTGCGCCACGGCCGGCCCGGCGAGCGCACAGGTCGCCCGGGCCGGCGGCGGCGACTTCCGCTTGCCGGCGGCCAGTGCGGCACCCGGACCCGCGGCCAGCAGCGCGGCCGCCTCGGCCACGCTCGGCGTCTTGACGGCGGCCGCCACGGCCGCGGACGGCTCCGGTACCCGTACGGCCGCCAGGGCCGCCGCCGGGAACGACCGCAACGGCACCCCCAGTTCCCTGGCCGCCCCGGTCAGCCCCGGCTCGTCCGCCTTGGCCGCCACCGTCGCCAGGGCGACGACCTGGCGGACGGCGTACCCCGCCGCCGTGCAACTGGCCGTGATCAGCTCCAGCACTACCGACGCCGGGACGCCCCGGCGCGCGCCCACGCCGGCGACCAGCGGCACAAGCGACGACGCGAGCGCCGCCCCGGCCCTGCCGGCCCCGCGGGCCTCGTCGGCCGCCCGGCCCTTCATACCGCGGCGGTCCTCACGCCGAGTTCCCCGCCACGGCGCCACGGGCCGCGCTCGCCACCAGACGCCCGGCCAGCGACGGCTCGGCGGCCCAGTGCACATGCAGATACGAGGCGTGCACCCCGCCGGACACAAAGCCCTCCACCCGCCGCTCCGGGTGCGTCAGTCCCCACGCCGGGTCGGCCCCCGCGCCCGGCTCCAGCGCCGTGCGGTGGAACTCGTGGCCGCGCACCCGGGTCCCGGCCGCCGCCAGCGCGTTGTCCCGCAGCGCCACCGCCTCGCGGTAGCCGAGGGTGAGCCGTTCGGTCATCCGGGACTCGGCGGGCAGTACCCCGCACATCGGCTTCCCGTCCAGCGACCGGGAGAGGTAGAGCAGCCCGGCGCATTCGGCGGAGACCGGCGCCCCGGACGCGGCCAGGGCGGCCACCGCCGTGCGCAGCGGCGCGTTCGCCGACAGATCCGGTGCGTACATCTCCGGGAAGCCCCCGCCGATCACCAGCCCCCGGGTGCCGGGCGGCAGTCGTTCGTCCCGCAGCGGGTCGAAGGCGGCCACCTCGGCGCCCGCAGCGGCCAGCAGCTCGGCGTGCTCGGCGTACGAGAAGGTGAACGCGGGGCCGCCCGCGACGGCGATCAGCGGCCGCTCCGGGGTGGTGACCCCCTCGGCCACGGACAGCTCCGCCGCCGGGTCCCAGGGGGCGTCCGGCAGCTCGGGCACCGTACGCGCCAGCGCCAGCAGCGCCTCCAGATCGCAGCCCGCACGGACCCGCGCGGCCAGCTCGGCCACCGACTCCACCGCCTCGGCCCGCCGTTCGGCGACCGGCACCAGGCCCAGGTGACGTGACGGCGTACCGGCCCGCCCGTCCCGGCGCAGCGCGCCCAGCACCGGCACCCCGGAGGAGTCCATGGCCTCCCGCAGCAGCTCCTCGTGGCGGTCCGAGCCGACCTTGTTGAGGATCACCCCGGCCAGCCGCACCTCCGGATCCCAGGAGGCGAAGCCGTGCACCAGGGCCGCCACCGACCGCGACTGCGAGGAGGCGTCCACCACCAGGACCACCGGCGCCCGCAGCAGCTTGGCCACCTGCGCCGTCGAGGCCAGTTCGCCCCTCCCGGACGCCCCGTCGAACAGCCCCATCACGCCCTCGACGAGCGCGAGATCGGCGCCCGCCGCGCCGTGCAGGAACAGCGGCGCGATCCGGCCGGGCCCGCACAGATAGGCGTCCAGGTTGCGGCCGGGACGGCCGGTGGCCAGGGAGTGGTAGCCCGGATCGATGTAGTCCGGGCCCACCTTGTGCGGCGACACCACGAGCCCGGCCTCGGCGAACGCCGCCATCAGGCCCGTGGCCACCGTCGTCTTCCCCGCGCCCGAGGACGGCGCGGCGATCACCAGCCGGGGGATCGCACCGCCGCTCATTCCGCGCTCACCCCGCTCACCATTCGATGCCCCGCTGGCCCTTCTGGCCGGTGTCCATCGGGTGCTTGACCTTGGTCATGTCCGTCACCAGATCGGCGAAGTCCCGCAGCGCCTCGGGCGCGTCCCGGCCGGTGATGACGACATGCTGGGTACCGGGGCGGTCGCGCAGCACCGAGACCACCTCATCGGCGTCGATCCAGCCCCACTTCAGCGGGTAGCTGAACTCGTCCAGCACCAGCAGCTTGTAGGTCTCCGCGGCGAGATCCCGCTTGACCTGCTCCCAGCCCTCGCGCGCCGCCTCCTCGCTGGAGGCGATGTCGCGCTGGACCCAGGACCAGCCCTCGCCCATCTTGTGCCAGGCGACGGTGCCGCCCTCGCCGGACTCCCCGAGCACCTTCAGCGCCCGCTCCTCGCCGACCTTCCACTTCGCCGACTTCACGAACTGGAACACCCCGACCGGCCAGCCCTGGTTCCAGGCGCGCAGCGCCAGCCCGAAGGCGGCGGTGGACTTGCCCTTGCCCTGGCCGGTGTGGACGAACACCAGCGGGCGGTTGCGGCGCTGGCGGGTGGTGAGCCCGTCGTTCGGTACGACGGACGGCTGTCCCTGCGGCATTACGCGGCCTTCCTGTTGCCTTGTACGGTCCGTACGAGCGCGGAGACGCTGTCCGCGCGCAGTTCGTCGAGGGTGACCGCGGTGCCCTGCAGCTCACGGGCCAGCTCGCCCGCAAGGCCCAGCCGCACCGGGCCCGTCTCGCAGTCCACGACCACCGAAGCGGTGCCCTCGGCGGCCAGCAGGCGGGCCGCGCGGGCGGCGCGCACGACGGGCTCCGGGCCGCCGGTCGCCCGTCCGTCGGTGACGACCACCAGCAGCGGCCGCCGCGAGGCGTCCCGCATCCGCTCCACCCGCAGCACCTCATGGGCCCGCAGCAGCCCCTCCGACAGCGGCGTGCGGCCGCCCGTCGGCAGCTGCTCCAGCCGCGCCGCGCCGGCCTCGACCGACGAGGTCGGGGGCAGCGCCAGCTCGGCGCCGCCGCCCCGGAAGGTGATCATGCCGATCTTGTCGCGCCGCTGGTAGGCGTCCAGCAGCAGTGAGAGCACCGCACCCTTGACCGCGCTCATCCGCTTGCGTGCCGCCATCGAACCGGACGCGTCCACGACGAACAGGACCAGATTGCCCTCCCGCCCCTCGCGTACCGCCTCGCGCAGATCGTCCCTGCGCACCACCAGGCCCCGCCCGTGGCGGCCGCGGGCCCGCTGGTGCGGGGCCGCGGCCTGCACGGTCGCCGCCAGGTGCAGCTTGCCCAGGGCGCCGTGCGGACGCCGCGCCCCGGTCGTCCGGCCGTGCGCGGTCCGCGCCCGCGACCTGCGGCCGTCCGCGCCCTCGCCCAGGCCCGGCACATCCAGCCGCCGGGTCCGGAACGGCTCGCCGGCGCCGACCGCGGCCTTCTCACCGCCCGCGGCGGGGGCGCCCTCCTCGGACTGCTCCGGGGCCGCGGGCTGCTCCTGTGGCCGCTCGGAGCCCTCGGCGCCCTCCCGCTCCTGCTGGTGCGGGAGTTCGGGGCTCTGCGCCGGGGGCGGCTCCTGCGGAGCGCCGTCCCGGCCGTCCTGCGGGGGCGCCTCGCCGCCGTCCGGACCGCCTCCGCCGGGGCCGCCGTCCGGGCCGTCCGGGTCCGGGTCGTCCTCGCCGTCCGTGCCGTCGCCGCCCGTGTCCTCGTCCGCCCCGCCGAACTCCTCCAGCGTCCGGTCGAGCTTGTCCTCGTCCAGGCCCGGCGCGTCGAAGGGGTTGCGGCGCCGGCGGTGCGGCAGCGCCAGCAGCGCCGCCTGGCGTACGTCCTCCTCCAGGACGTCGGTCCGCCCCGCCCAGGCGGCCAGCGCCGTGGCCGTACGCGCCATCACGATGTCCGCGCGCATCCCGTCCACCTCGAACGCCGCGCAGGTCGCGGCGATCTGCCGGAGCGCCGCGTCGCCCAGCGTCACGCCCGGCAGCAACTCCCGGGCCGCGGTGATGCGGTGGCGCAGCGCGTCCTCCTCGGCCGCCCAGCGTGCGGCGAAACCGGCCGGGTCGGCGTCGTACGCCAGCCGGCGCCGGACCACCTCCACCCGCTGGCCGGGCTCGCGCGAGGCCGCGACCTCGACGGTGAGCCCGAACCGGTCCAGCAGCTGCGGCCGCAGCTCGCCCTCCTCGGGGTTCATCGTGCCGACGAGCAGGAAGCGGGCCGCGTGCCGTACGGAGACACCTTCGCGCTCGACGTACGAGGCGCCCATGGCGGCCGCGTCGAGCAGCAGGTCCACCAGATGGTCGTGGAGGAGGTTGACCTCGTCGACGTAGAGGATTCCGCGGTGCGCATCGGCCAGCAGGCCCGGTTCGAAGGCCTTCACGCCCTCCGACAGCGCCCGCTCGATGTCCAGCGCGCCGACCAGCCGGTCCTCGGAGGCACCGACGGGCAGTTCGACCATCCGCGTCGGGCGGTCCTCGGCGGCACCCGCCTCGTGCGGCCCGTCGGGGCAGCCGGGGTCGGGCGCGGCCGGGGCACAGGCGAAGCGGCAGCCGCTGATCACGTCCACCTGCGGCATCAGCGCCGACAGCGCACGCACGGCGGTGCTCTTGGCGGTGCCCTTCTCCCCGCGGACCAGCACCCCGCCCACCGCGGGGCTGACCGCGTTCAGCAGCAGCGCCAGCCGCAGATCGTCCATGCCGACCACCGCGGTGAAGGGGTACTGCGGGGCGGTGGCGGTGTGGTGAGCGGTAGTCATGCGGTGTCGTCCTCCAGGTCGTCGGGCGGCTGCGTCATCTGCGTCCTCTGCGTCGGTCGCGGTCCTCCACCGCGTACCCTCATGGCGCCCCCGGAGGCACGAACGGCAGCCCCTCCGGTACTCCTTCCTCGATCAGCCGCAGCAGCGCGCCGGTGTCCGCGTGCTCCTCGATCAGATCGCCCAGCCGGTCGAGCTGCTCCTCGCGCAGGGCGGCGAAGGCGGTGCCGGGGGCCGGTACGAACGCCCTCCCCGCGTCCGCCGCGACGCGCCGCAGGAAGGCCCGCCGGAAGCCGTCGCTCTCCAGCGAGCCGTGCCAGTGCGTGCCCCATACGGAGCCGGCCCGGCACCCGTCCAGGCTGCGCCCTTCGCCATCGGACATGAACGCCTCGTCCCCGCCGGTCACTTCGGCGACGCCGTGGTGGATCTCGTAGCCCGCCACCGGCTCGCCCAGCGCCTCGCCGACCGGCCGCGCCAGGGTCTTCTCCACCGCGAACCGTACGCGCACGGGCAGCAGCCCCAGCCCGTCGACCGTCCCTGCCTTTGACTCCACGTCGTCATCGATGCGTTCGCCCAGCATCTGGAAGCCGCCGCAGATGCCCAGCACCGGGCGGCCCTCGGCGGCCCGCCGGACGACGGCGTCCGCCAGTCCGCGCTCGCGCAGCCACTGCAGCGCCCGGACCGTGCCCCGGGTCCCCGGCAACACCACCAGGTCCGCGTCGGCCAGCTCCTCGGCCCGGTCCACGAACCGCACCACCACGCCCGGCTCCGCGGCCAGCGCGTCCACGTCCGTGAAGTTCGACATCAGCGGGACGGCACAGACCGCCACCCGCAGCACCTGGGCGCCGTGCGGCGGAGCCACCACGCTCTCGCGCACCGCGCCGCGCAGCGACACGTGCAGCCCGTCCTCCTCGTCGATGCCGAGGCCGTGCGAGAAGGGCAGCACGCCCAGCGTCTGCCGCCCGGTGAGGCCCCGCAACATCGCAAGCCCCGGCTCCAGCAGCGTCACATCGCCGCGGAACTTGTTGACGAGATACCCCGCGACCAGCGCCTGGTCCTCCTTGGACAGCAGCGCGGTGGTGCCGAAGAAGGAGGCGAACACCCCGCCGCGGTCGATGTCACCGACCACCACCACCGGGATCCGGGCGGCCCGCGCCAGGCCCATGTTCACGAGGTCGGTACGCCGCAGATTGATCTCGGCGGGACTTCCGGCGCCCTCGCAGATCACCGCGTCGTGGGTACGCCGCAGCTCGGCCAGGCAGTCGGTGACCGTGCCGAGCAACTGCTCCTGGCGGCCCTCGTGGTAGCCCCTGGCACTGAGCTCGCCCACCGGTTTCCCCAGCAGCACCACCTGGCTGCTGCGGTCGCTGCCGGGCTTGAGCAGCACGGGGTTCATCAGCGCGGTCGGCTCCACCCGCGCCGCGGCCGCCTGCATCGCCTGGGCCCGCCCGATCTCCGCGCCCTCGCGGGTGACGAACGAATTCAGGGACATGTTCTGCGCCTTGAACGGCGCCACCCGCACCCCCTGCCGGGCCAGCCAGCGGCAGATCCCTGCCGTCACCACGCTCTTGCCGGCGTCGGACGTCGTGCCGGCCACCAACAGGCCACCGCCGACGGCCCCGCCCGATGCCTTGATGCGCCCGTTCACCGGGTCCTCCTCATGCGCCGGGACTCCGGCTGTCGTGAGCCGTACGCGCCAGTGCACGCACGGCCCTGCGCGATACCGCACCCGCGGCCGGGCGGGCGGTGACCACCGGGGACCGCCGCAGCGCCCCGGCCGCCAGCCGCGCCGCCACCGTGGTCGCCAGCGCAAGGACACTCACCCGGCGCGAGAGCCGCACCGCCCGTTCGATGTCGGGCACCGCGACCGGCGGCGCCCCGTCGTTGAGCACCGGCCGGTGCTCGACCCGTCCGCCGTAGGCCAGCGTGCCGCCCAGCCGTACGCCCAGCGCGCCCGCGAACGACGCCTCCACAGGGCCCGCGTTGGGGCTCGGATGGGCGCCGCCGTCCGCCCGCCAGGCCCGCAGCGCACCGCGCCGGTCGGGACCCGCGAGCACGGTGAGGGCGGCGGTCAGCCGGGAGCCGGGCCAGCCGGCGACGTCGTCGAGCCGGGCCGAGGCCCAGCCGAAGCGGCGGTGGCGCGGCGACTTGTGCCCCACCATCGCGTCCAGCGTGTTCACCGCCCGGAACGCCACCAGGCCGGGCACCCCGCCCAGCGCGCCCCACACCAGGGCGCCCACCACGGCGTCCGAGGTGTTCTCGGCGACCGACTCCACCACCGCGCGGGCCATCTGGGACCCGTCCAGGGCCTGGGGATCGCGGCCGCACAGATGCGGCAGCCGCTCCCGCGCCACGTCCAGATCACCCGCCGTCAGCGCACCACCGACGGCCCGGGCCTCCCGGCCGAGCGAGGTGCCGCCCAGCACCGCCCAAACCGTCGCCGCGGTCAGCGCGATCCGGGCGCCGCCGCGCAGGGAAGGTGGGACGGCCGCCCGTACGGTGCGCTCCAGCAGCGCGGCCCCGGCGGCGGCCCCGCCCGCACACAGCACGGCGTGCGCCGCTCCGTATCCGCGGTGATCGCGCCACAGCCGGCGTTCGACGGCGCTCGCGGCCCGGCCGAAGGCGGCCACCGGATGGCCGCGCCGTGGGTCCGCTGCGATCAGGTCGCCGAGAAAGCCGAGGGCCGCGCCGCACGCATATCCCGCGTGTTCGCCGCGCACCGGTCAGACCGCCGCGCAGGCGCGCCCAACGGGCCCTGTGGCGGCGGGCAGTGGAGATCTAACAGGGTGGCCGGGCATGGCGGTGTGTCCTCACTCAGGGTCCGCGCCCTGGCTCGACGTGACGGCGACAAGAGTCTCCTGGCTCCCGGATCGGCGAGTCCTCCGGCCTTCCAGTCCCTCGCGTACGTCATCCGACGTATGCGAGGCGGACCGTGGCCTTCGCTGGAGGATCGCTCCCCGGTGACAGTGGCGGGACCGCGCCGGATTCGCACCGGACTTCCTCAGCTGTCGCCGAATGGCTTTGGCAGTCCACCACGCCCCGCGAATGCCCGTCAACTCGCCCTTGACCTGCGACGCTGTCCTGTGGCACGCGTTGTGGTGCACGCCACAGCGTGGCGATGAGGTCACGGACGGTTGCCCGTGCCCCTGATCTCACGTCACTATCTGGTGGTGCACGGTGGCGACGGGGCCGCCGGAAGGGGGCCGGGGGATGCCGCAGAGCGCTGACCGTCACGAGATCCGCCTGAGGATCACGGGCACGAACAATCCTGACCAGGACATCGAAGACCTCAAGGCCTGGCTGGAGCGCGAGCCGTGGCTGGACGGGCCCGGCCACGGCTGGCTGCTCCGGCCGCGTTCCGAGGACGGGAGCGACGACGGCCCCGGTGACATGGCCGCCGGCCTCGACGACCTGATCCTGGTCATCATCGGCGCCGTCACCGGCGAGATCACCAAAAGTCTCACCATCGCCCTGCAGGAGTGGCTGCGACGGCGCCGGGAGGAGCGCGGCACCGGCGAGCGGCCCGCCGTCGCGGTCGGGGCCGGCGACGGGGACCTGCGCGCGCTCGACGACGCGGGCCCGGGCACGGCCTCCCCCGAACACCCCGATCCCGGCAGCCCGGCGGACGGGAGCGGCAGCCCCGCCGGGGACTGAGCCGGATGTCCGAATACGACGCACGGGGCAAGGTCAACCGGGCGCTGCTGATCAGCGTCGACGACTACCGCACGCTGCGCCCGCTGCCCGCGGTGAAGGACAACGTCCGCAAGCTGGAGCAGGCCCTGCTCGCCCCCGGCACCGACCTGTTCACCAAGGGCGAGGTCGTCACCTGCCGGCCCCAGGAGCCCTGGGAGGTGGAACAGGCGCTGGACACCGTCGTCCAGGAGGCGCGCGGACTGCTGCTGGTGTACTTCTCCGGCCACGGCCGGGTGGGCAACGACGGCGGCAATCTGCACCTCATGGTCGGTGCCTCGGAACGGCGGCACAAGACCGTCTCCTGGCAGGACACCGTGCTGTCCTATCTGGACAACGCCCGGGCCGACCGCATCGTGATCGTCCTGGAGTGCTGTTACGCCGGCAACGCGAGCGAGGCCTTCCACTCCTGCCGCCACCCCACCTCGCTGCTGATGGCCGCGCAGCCCAACCGCCGGATCTTCAGCGGGGAGGAGCCCACCGGGGGCAGCGTCTTCAACCGTGCCCTGGTCCAGATCCTGGAACGGGGCATCCCCGGCAAACGGTTCGTCACCTTCGAGGACCTGGTCCGGGCACTGCGGGAACAACTGGCCGGTGAACGGACCCCGATGGGCGACGTCTGGGAACCGCGCTCGGCGAAGCAGAACACCGTCGACGACGTCATCCTCTCCTTCGCCACCCCCGAGGCCCGCCCGCCGACCCCGCTGCGGGTCCGCTTACGCCGCCGGCTGAAGTCGTCCTTACGGCACTGGACCGGAATCCTGCTGATCCTGGCGGTCATCTTCGTACCGGCCACCGCGGGTGTCGTCCTGCTCCGGCTCCCGAACGACGCGGCGCCCTGTCCGCCCGCCCTCGAACTGCGGCTGCTCACCGCCCCCGAGGCCGAACCCGCGCTGCGCCAGGCCGCCTTCGACTACGAGCTGTCCGAGACCAACACCCGGCCCCTGACCGGCGAGGGCGACCTCCCCGACGGCTGCCGGCGCGCCCAGATCACCGTCTACTCCGCCGCCCGGGACCAGGTCGACCAGGGCTTCGCCGCCGCCGAGCGCTGGCAGGGCGAGGCCCTGGGGACCGGGAGGACCCGGCCGGCCGACAAGGGCCTCGACCCCCTCAACCGGCCCGGACCACAGCCCGACATCTGGATCCCCGAGTCCACCGCCGACTACTACGAGGCGCGCCGCGGTATGCCCGCCACGAGCTCCCCGGCGACCCTGCACTACAGCGCCCCCGTCGCCTACACCCCGCTGGTCGTCGGCATCCCGGAGAACCGGCGGCTGGACGACGTCGAACCGGCCGACGCCTCCTGGCCGGATCTGCTCACGCAGACGGACGGCAGCCACCACGACCTCAGACTCCTGCGGCCCAGCCCGGTGCTGTCCGGTACCGGTCTGCTGCACACCCTCGGCCTCTACCTCGCCCACGACGGCCCGGGCGGCGCCTCGACGGGAGCGCCCGACCTCACCCTCGCCCGGCAGGCCGAGGAGCGGCTGTCCGCCCCGGGCAGCCAGTACGCGGGCAGCACCGAACTGCTCTGTTCGCTGCGGCCCGACACCGGCACCGACGCCGCCGGCTCCGTCGACCGCACGAAGTCCGCGCCCCTGGTGTCGGAGAAGTCCCTCGCCGACTACAACCTCGGCCACGCCATCGGCAGTTGCCCGGCCCGTCCGTCCGCGCTCCCGTTCCGCAACCGCTACCTCGCCTACTACCCCGAGAACGTCCCCGCGCTCGACCACCCCCTGGTCCGCGTCGACTGGCAGGGCGCCACGGACGCCACCGTGCGGCAGGCCGCCGTCGCGAGCTTCGCCGGCTGGCTGCGCGCCCCCGACGGCGGGCAGCGCACCCTCACCGCGCAGGGCTACCGCGGGGTGCGGGAGGCGAGCCCCCCACCGGGCTCACCGCTGCGGGACAGCCGCGCGGACGTCCACCCCGTCGGACAGGTCGTGCCCTTCACCGCCGGCCCGGAGCAGGTCTCGCAGGTGCTGGACGGCTACGACAAGGCGCAGAAGTCCAGCCAGGTGCTGATCCTCATGGACACCTCCACCTCCATGGCGGACGGCGGCAGGCTCCCGGTCGCCCTGAGCGCGGCCGGACGCGCCCTGGAGATGACCGGCCCGCGCCACACCTACGGCCTGTGGGCCTTCCCGGACCGCGCGCACCCCGCCGACGCCGACGCGGTGCGCGAACTCGTCCGGCTGGGCAGCGCCGACCCGGCCCGGGGCAAGGCCGCGCTGGACCGGATCGCCGGCGGCGGACTGGTCGAGCACGGCGCCGCGATGGAGGAGGCGCTGACCCGTGCCCTGCGCACGATGAAGAAGTCCCCGGCCACCAACAAGGCCATCGTGCTCCTGCTCGACCAGGACGACGGCGCGGGGCGCCGTGCGGCGAGCGTGGAGCGGACGCTCAGCGCCCTCCTCGAGGAGAAGCCCGACGTGCCCATCCTGGCGCTGGTGATGGGCCGGTCCGGCTGTGACACCTTCGCCTTCCGGCAGCTGGCCGGCGCCTCGCACGGACAGTGCGTGCCCGCCGGCCCGCAGGCCGTCGACACGCTGGCCGGCCGGATCGCCTCCATCGGCACGGCCGCCAAGGGGGACCGATGACCGCTGTACGCACCACCGCGCCCGCCGCCGCGGTATGTCTGCTGCTGACGCTGGCGGTGAGCGGCTGTACGCCGGGGGAACAGGACGTCCCGGAGAAGGGCGCGATCGTCTTCGCCACCGGCAGCGACCTCAGCAGCTCCGGTATCCGCCAGGATCTGATCCGCGCCTGGGAGAAGGAGCACGGCCGCACGGTCCGGATCGTCGAACTCCCCGACACCGCCGACGGCCAGCGCAGCCAGCTGCTGGCGGCGGGCCAGTCCGGCAACGGCGGGTACGACGTGCTCAACCTCGATGTGGCCTGGACCGCGGAGTTCGCCGAGGCGGGCGTGATCCGGCCCTGGCCCGCGAGCCTGGACGGGGACTTCCTCGGCAGTGTGGCCAAGACCGTGGAGTACGACGGCAAGGTGTGGGGGGTGCCCTTCAACACCGACGCCGGGCTCCTGTACTACCGCAAGGACATCCTGCGCGCCTACCACCACGACGCCCCGTCCAACTGGGGCGAACTGAAGGACATGGCGATCGAGGTGACCCAGGACTACAACCGCAAGGCGGCCCACGACGCCGCCGCCGGCAAGAAGAAGCGCCCCACGATGTACGGCATGGTCGCCCAGCTGCGGCCCTACGAGGGGCTGACCGTCAACACCCTGGAGTCGGCCTGGGTCTACGGCGGCGACCCGGAGGCCACCAGCTTCACCAAGGGCGAGCAGGTCGGCGCGCTGCAACTGGGCGTCGCGGAGCTCAAGAACCGGCTCGACTCGATCATGCCGCACGAGGCCACGGCCATGGACGAGACGGAGAGCCGCCGCTGGTTCGCCGACGGCCGCGCGCTGTTCATGCGCAACTGGCCGGTCGAGTACGCCTCGGTCGCCCGGAAGCTCACGCCGGGCAAGGAGTTCGACGTCACCCAGCTGCCCGCCCGCCCCGGCGACGGCAAGCGGATGTCCGTGCTGGGCGGGCAGAACCTCGCGATCTCCGCGGGCAGCAAGCGGCCGGCCGGCGCCCGGTCCCTGATCGAGGCGCTGACCGGAGCGGGCAGCGAACGCTGCCTGCTGGAGCGGGGATTCGCGGCCACCCGCGACTCGGCGTACCGGGACGGGCCCACGGCACCGCGCTGCCCGCTGCCGCCCCGCGATGCGGAGCGCGGCGGCCCGGGAGCACCGGAGCCGCGCCCCGACCCCCGCACCCTGCACGAGGCGCTGCTGGCGGCCGAACCGCGCCCGCGCAGCGCCCACTACCAGACCTTCAGCAAGGTCGTTCAGCTCGGGGTGTCCGCCTTCCTCAACGGCCGCGGCGGCACGGCCATCGCGGACCGGCTGGCCCGGCAGGCCGATGACGCGCTCGGCGGACGGGGCGCACCGACGACGAGGCGCCCGGCGGACGACGGCTGATGCCGTGGTCCGCCGGGCGCCTCGCGCTGTCCGCTGCCCGCGGCTGGGTCAGGCGGCGACGATCAGATAGATGCCATAGGCCACCGCCGCCGCGCACAGGGCGAAGGCCGCCACCGCGCCGGCCCGCGCCCCCGCGGCCGGTGCGGCGACCGCGGCCGCGGCGCCTTCCGGCTGCGGCTTGCGGGCGGTACCGACGATGCCGACGGTGAACAGGCCCACGATCCCGACCGTGACCGCGAGGGTGACGCCGAAGACCTGGCCGAGAGCTGCCCAGTCGATGCTCATGGAGTTCCTTATCAGGTGATGACAGCTAGCGGGAGACCGTCGCGGCCTTGGGACGCGGGGCGGATGTCGTGTGGGTGCCGGCACCGGATCCCTGAGCCGGGATCCCGGCGGTCTTAGGGGCGTCGGCCTGCTGGGCGTCGGCCGCCGGGGCGTCGGCCGCCGGGACGTCGGTCACCGGGGCCGGCTGGCCCGCCGGGGGAGGGGAGACGGTGCGCAGCGCGGCGGTCACCACGCCCACCGGCTCCGCGGCCGGGCCTTCGTTGACATTGGTGTGGTCGATCGGCTTGCGCCGGGAGGCGGCCCAGATCGCACCGCAGATGCCCAGGGCGAGGACGGCCACCGCCGCGACCCCCCAGGTGCCCTGGCCGGCGAGGAACGCGGCGCCCGCCGCGACCAGACCCGCGGCCGGCAGCGTCAGACCCCAGGCCAGGACCATCCGGCCGGCCGTGGACCAGCGCACCACGCCGCCCTTGCGGCCCAGACCCGAGCCCATCACGGAACCGGAGCAGACCTGGGTGGTGGAGAGCGCGAAGCCGAGGTGGGAGGAGGCCAGGATGGTGGCCGCCGCGCCGGTCTGGGCGGCGAAGCCCTGCGGCGGCTGGATGTCGGTGATGCCCTTGCCCATCGTGCGGATGATCCGCCAGCCGCCCAGGTACGTACCGAGCGCGATGGCGAGACCGGCCGAGGCGATGACCCACAGCGGCGGGTCGGCGTGCGGGGCGACCACACCGCCGGTGATCAGCGCGAGGGTGATCACACCCATCGTCTTCTGGGCGTCGTTGGTGCCGTGGGCGAGGGAGACCAGGGCGGCGGAGGCGATCTGACCCGCGCGGTAGCCCTTGGCGGTGTCCGCCTCGTCGCGGTTGCGGGCCAGCCGGTAGGTGAGCCGGGTCGCCGCCATCGCGGCCAGGCCCGCCACGATCGGGGCGGCCACCGCAGGGATGAGGACCTTCATCACGACGGCGTCGCCGTGCACCCCGTTGGTGCCGACGGACACCAGGGTGGCACCGATGAGACCGCCGAAGAGAGCGTGGGAGGAACTGGAGGGGAGCCCCGCGAGCCAGGTCAGCAGGTTCCAGACGATGGCGCCGACCAGGCCGGCGAAGATCACTTCAGGTCTGATGCCGGCGCTCTCGTCGATGATCCCGCCGGAGATGGTCTTGGCCACCTCGACGGACAGGAACGCACCGACGAGGTTGAGCCCTGCCGACATCGCCACCGCGGTCTTGGGTCGCAATGCCCCGGTGGAGATGGTGGTGGCCATTGCATTGGCCGTGTCGTGGAAGCCGTTCGTAAAGTCGAACACCAAGGCCGTGACGATCACGATCCCGATGAGAAGCGTGATGTGTTCCATTCACCCAGGCAATCAGTTCGAAGGTCAGTGTCGTTGGGACCGTACGGAGAGCGGGTGAACGGAAAGTGAACTGGGACGGGCGCGATGATGACGCCCCCGCAGTGTTCACGGGGAGGAGTCTCACGCGTCACTTCCGCCTCACCCGTTGGCGAACTTGATGAGCTGTGCCGGCCGGCCGTTCCCGCGGGGGCGCCGTGCGCCGGCTCCCCGGCGACGTCAGCGGAGAACCAATACAAGGTGATCTGTCTCCGGCCAATCCTCCACAAAGGGGCAGATATCCCTATATGGCGGATGCCGGACGGGCGGGCCCCGGCGTACTCCGCCCCGGCCTGCTCGTACGGTGTCGCGCACTGCATCTGCCACTCGCCGCACCGCGCCGGAGGACCCATGAAGGACCACGCCGACCGTCTCGCCGAAGCCTGGGGCGAACTGGTCGCCACCGCCCGCAGAACCGTCACCGACGGCCTGGTCGTCGGCACCTCGGGCAATGTCTCGCGCCGCATCAAGGACCTGATCCTGGTCACCCCCAGCGGCATCCCCTACGACCGGCTCGGGCCGGGCGACACCACCGCGGTCGACCTCGAAGGACGCCAGATCATCGGCACGCTCCGGCCGACCAGCGAACTGCCGATGCATCTGGCGGTCTACCGCAGCACCACGGCCACCGCCGTCGTCCACACCCACGCCCCGTACGCCACCGCCGTCTCCACCCTCGTCCCCGAACTCCCGCCGGTCCACTACATGACCGCGGCGCTCGGCGGCCCCGTGCGCGTCGCCCCCTATGCCCTGTACGGCAGCGACGAGCTCGCCGCGAACATGCTCGACGCGCTCCGCGACCGCACCGGCTGCCTGCTGCAGAACCACGGCACCCTCACCCACGGCGACAGCCTCGACCAGGCACTGGACCGCACCGCCCAGCTGGAGTGGATGTGCCGGGTCTGGCTGACCGCGAGCTCCGTGCCCGGCCATTCACCGAACCTGCTGTCGGCCGGACAGCTCGACGCGGCCGCCGCACAGCTGCGGGGCTACGGCCGGCAGGGCTGAGCCCTCATCGTGGACGGCGGCGCGGCCCCCGCCCGCCGTCCACCGCCCGCCATCCGCCCGGCCGCCCCAGGTCACCCGCCCGGCACCGCCAAGTGGCCGCTCCCGCCACCGCTGCGCACACTGAACAGGTGCGCCTGGTTACCGCGGCGGCCGTGGCCGCCACCACTGTGATCGGTGCCGGGGCGGCCGCCGTGGCGGTCGGCCGGTACGCCGGTGACATTGCCCTGAAACCGTCGCCCGAGGACCCCTTCCCGGGCGACTCCCGTCTCACCGTGCACTCCGCCACCGAGAACCGCATCGCCCTCACCCGCAGTCTGGCGACCCTGCGGCCCGGCACCTACGGGCTCACCGGCTCCGGCTGCCACGCGGTGGTCGGCGATGTCATCCACGGCGTACCGCACCCCGCCGACGCGGTCGTACGGCGCCTGGTGCGGGTCACCCACGGCACCCTCAAACCGGGCAACAGGATGCGGCTCACCCCGCAGGTGCACCTCGGCAACCCCCGCGACGCCCTCGGCCTCGACTGCGCCGATATCGATGTCCCCGGTGAACTCGGTGCCCTCCCGGCGTGGTTCCTCCCCGGCGTACGCGACACCTGGGTCATCACCGTCCACGGGCTGGGCACCACCCGCCGGCACCCCATGGTGGTGATGCCGTTCCTGCACCGCCACCGGTTGCCCGTCCTCGACCTGGCCTACCGCAACGACGTCGGCGCCCCGCGCACCGCCGACGGCCTGAGCCACCTCGGCGACACCGAATGGCGCGACCTCGACGCCGCGATCCGCTACGCGGTCCGCTACGGCGCCCAGGACATCGTCCTCCACGGCTGGTCCACCGGAGCGACCATGGCGCTGCGCGCCGCCGCCCACTCCGCGCTGCGCGCCCGGATCAGCGGCCTGGTCCTGGACTCCCCGGTCCTCGACCGGGGCGCCACCATCCGGGCGCTGGCGGCCGCCCGGCGGGTCCCGCGCGTCCTGCTGCCGCTGGTCGTACGCGCCGCCGAAGGCGCCACGGGGATGCCCGTCGACCGGCCCGAGGCCATCGACCCGGACGGGCTGAACGTCCCCATCCTGCTCTTCCACGGGCCCGACGACCTCATCGCCCCCTGGTCGGCCTCCCGCACCCTCGCCGCGCGCCGCGCCGATCTGGTCACCCTCCAGCCGGTCCCGCACGCACCGCACGCCGCGATGTGGAACGCCGACCCGACGGGCTACGAAGAGGCACTGCGGCGCTTCCTCACCCCGCTCATGTGACACCCGCCCCGCCGGTCCGCCGCCCCCGCCGGGAGCCGGCGCCCGGTGACGCCCGGGCATACGGGGCGACAACTCCCCGCATCAGGGACGGGTCGGCAGGATGACATGGCCCCGGCAGGTCGCAGGCGGGGTTCCGATTGGGCTTTCGGGCCGACAGCGGCAACACTGCTCCTGTGACGTCCCGTACCCCGCGCGACTCCCGGCTCCGCATCGTCCCCCGTCAACCGGTTGCGGCCGCCCGCCGGGCGGTGACAACCCGGACCAAGCGTCCGGCGCCCCGCCCGCCCGAGGGCACGCCGCCGCCCGCGGAACTGGCCCGGCAGGCCCGGACCGTGCTGGCCGGCGCTGCCCGCCTCGCACGCTGGGCCGACGGCGCCGCGCTGCGCGCCGGAGCGGACGGGGCGCTGCCGAAGGCCGCGGCACAACGCGCCGCCGGGGCTTTGGGCCTGACGCCGCAGCAGGTCCGCACCGACTGGGACCGGGCCCGGCTCGCCGGTCTCGTCGAGCTCCACGACGGTCTCGCCCGTCCCGGCTGGCGGCTGCGCGCCTGGGACCGCGACGACACCGCCGTGCTGCGCGGCTGGGTCGCCCTCTTCGACGCCTGGTCGCTGGCCCGCCCCGCGCCGGCCACCGCCGGCCCCGCGATAGTCGCCGAAGTCGTCGAGGCGCTGCCGCAGTTGTTGTCCCTGCTGCACCTGTCGGCCGGGCCCGTCCGCCTGCCGGTGCTGCTCGACATGCTGGACCAGCGCGTCGCCGAGCTGCGCACCGAACGCTGCGAGGTCCCCTACGGCCAGGACCCGGCCCCGGGCAGCGCCGGCCATGCCGCGCCAGCGGCCGACGACGCCGCGGGGGCGTCGCTGGCCGAGCTGCTGGGCTGGGCGCTGGACGCCCTGCGGACGGTCGGCGCGCTGGTGGCGCCGGACGGTGCGCACGACGGCGTCCACGAGGCCTTCCACGACGCGTCCGAGGCGCAGCTGACGCCGCTCGGCAACTGGTCGGTGTGGGTCAAGCTGGAGCAGATCTGCGTCGCCGCGCAGAGCCAGGCGGGCCATATCGAGCAGTCGGCGGAGGCGATGCTGCGCGGCTGTGCCCGGCTCACCCCCGGCCCGGCCCGCGCCGAGTACCGCGCCTGGCTCGCCGCCCGCTCGGTCGGCGCGGCCGTCGAGGAGCTGCTGACCGTGGCCCGCGGCGAGGACGCGCTGCTGCGCGGCCTGGCCTTCGAGGCGCTGCGCGCGGTCGGCGCCCCGGCCGAGCCCGCCGTACGCGCCGCGGCCGACGAACCGGGCCTGCGGCCGTACGCCCTGCTGTGGCTGGTCGAGCACGAGGGCGGCGACCCGGAGACCGCACCCGATGTGCTCACCCGTGAGGAGTCGACCTGGCTCTGGGTGGACACCGCGGCGGCCGTCGCCGACCACGGCGAGACCCAACTCCTGGTGCGGCACCTCGACTCGGCGGTCCAGGGCTCGGTGCCGCGCCTCCTGGAGGAGGTACGCGCCATCGGCCACCCCCGCACCGTCCAGGTACTGGTGGCCCTGGCCGCGGCCCACCCCGACCCGGCACTCGCCAAGGCGGTGCGGCGCGCGGCGTTCCAGGTCCACACGGGCGGCGTCTGATCCCACGTTTTCGGCTTCCCGCCGTGGGGGTTCCTCGCCGTTTCGCGCCCGCTGCGCGGTGCGCCCGCCGTGTTACCTGCGGCGGGCGGGTGCGCTGCGCGGGCCGTGGGTGCGGTGACGGGCCTCCGGGGGCAGGGCGTGGGGACGTGCAGCGAAGCAGTCCGGCACCCCACCCGCGCGGGCCCGTCACCGCACCCCGGGCGCCCCGCGCGGCGCACCGCGCCGCGCGGCGGGCGATGAACGGCGAACCACCACCCACGTCGGGCCTGACGAAAACCTGGGAGGAAACCACTTGCATAGGGCCGTTAGACTGCCTCCCATGGCAGTTCTCCCTTGGGTTCATTAGACGGCGCAGCCCGCTCTCGGACCGTCCGTCCAATCCGCCGTCTTCCTGCCCTGGAGTTTTTCCGTGATCACCGCCTCTGGCCTTGAGCTGCGCGCCGGCGCCCGCATTCTCATCGAGTCCGCTTCCTTCCGTATCGCCAAGGGCGACCGCATCGGCCTGGTCGGCCGTAACGGCGCCGGCAAGACGACCCTCACCAAGGTGCTGGCGGGCGAGGGCATCCCCGCCTCCGGCACGGTCACCCGCTCCGGCGACGTCGGCTATCTGCCGCAGGACCCGCGCACCGGCGACCTCGACGTGCTGGCCCGCGACCGCATCCTGTCCGCCCGTGATCTGGACAGCGTGCTGCGCAAGATGCGCGAGAACGAGGACCGGATGGCGAACGGCAAGGGCGCCACCCGCGACAAGGCGATGCGGAAGTACGAGCGCCTGGAGACCGAGTTCCTGACCAAGGGCGGGTACGCCGCCGAGGCGGAGGCCGCGACCATCGCCGCCAGCCTGGGCCTGCCCGACCGCATCCTCGGCCAGCCGCTCCATACGCTCTCCGGCGGTCAGCGCCGCCGCGTCGAACTGGCCCGGATCCTCTTCTCGGACTCCGACACCCTGCTGCTCGACGAGCCGACCAACCACCTCGACGCCGACTCCATCGTCTGGCTGCGCGACTACCTCAAGACCTACCGCGGCGGCTTCATCGTGATCTCTCACGACGTCGACCTGGTCGAGACCGTCGTCAACAAGGTGTTCTACCTCGACGCCAACCGCTCGAACATCGACATCTACAACATGGGCTGGAAGCTCTACCAGCAGCAGCGCGAGGCCGACGAGAAGCGCCGCAAGCGCGAGCGGCAGAACGCCGAGAAGAAGGCCGCGGCGCTCAACAGCCAGGCCGACAAGATGCGGGCCAAGGCCACCAAGACCGTCGCCGCCCAGAACATGGCCAGGCGCGCCGACAAGCTGCTCGCCGGCCTGGAGGCGGTGCGCGCCTCGGACAAGGTCGCCAAGCTGCGCTTCCCGGACCCGGCGCCGTGCGGCAAGACCCCGCTCACCGCCGAGGGGCTGTCGAAGTCCTACGGCTCCCTGGAGATCTTCACCGACGTCGACCTGGCGATCGACAAGGGCTCCCGGGTCGTCATCCTCGGTCTGAACGGTGCCGGCAAGACCACCCTGCTGCGGCTGCTGGCCGGCGTCGAGACACCGGACACCGGCGAGGTCCGCCCCGGGCACGGCCTCAAGCTCGGCTACTACGCCCAGGAGCACGAGACCCTGGACCCGGACCGCACGGTCCTGGAGAACATGCGCTCGGCCGCCCCGGACATGGACCTGGTCGCCATCCGCAAGACGCTGGGTTCCTTCCTCTTCTCCGGGGACGACGTCGACAAGCCCGCCGGGGTGCTCTCCGGCGGTGAGAAGACCCGGCTCGCCCTGGCGACGCTGGTCGTCTCCTCGGCCAATGTGCTGCTGCTCGACGAGCCCACCAACAACCTCGACCCGGCCAGCCGCGAGGAGATCCTGGGCGCGCTGCACACCTTCACGGGCGCGGTGGTCCTGGTCTCGCACGACGAGGGGGCGGTGGACGCGCTGGAGCCGGAGCGCATCATCCTGCTGCCCGACGGTGTCGAGGACCTGTGGGGCCAGGACTACGCGGACCTGGTCGCGCTGGCCTGATCACGGCGTATGGATCATGCCGTATGGATCATTCGGCCGATGTGTGATCCATCATCTGAGTGAGAACGGCTCGTACATCGGCGAGTCTGCGGCATCCGGCCGGGTCCTTGGGGCCCGGCCGTCACCATTTCGGCCACCTACCGCCTGACCTGCCGCTTTTCGCACAAAACCGGGGACGGGCGGCCATCCGAAGAGGCGGAATATGGCATTCCGGCCCGCGAGGGCGGCCGCCGGAAGGCAAAGGATGTCGTACTGACCCTGCGGAATGGGTGGCCAGGAAGCCGGGGAGGGGTGATCATGAGAGTCCAGAGCGCACTTCCCACGAGGAGGCACGGGTGGCCGAGACTCTGAAGAAGGGCAGCCGGGTAACCGGCGCCGCGCGCGAGAAGCTCGCGGCAGACCTGAAGAAAAAGTACGACTCCGGTGCGAGCATCCGGGCGCTGGCCGAGGAAACCGGCCGCTCCTACGGATTCGTGCACCGGATGCTCAGCGAATCCGGTGTGGTCCTGCGCGGTCGAGGCGGAGCCACAAGGGGCAAGAAGGCCGCATCGGCCTGACGGCTGCGACTCCGGGTGCAACGGTGTCCCCCCGGTCGACCGAGCGGTCGACCGGGAGGTTACCGTTCAGTCACTTACGCACGCAGGTGCGGACGGCTGACTCGGAGGCGCTGATGACTCTGCTCGACAAGGACGGTGTGCGACTCACCGTTGACGGTGCGATCGCCACGGTGACCCTCGCCAACGCAGCGAAGCGCAATGCGCAGTCACCGGCCATGTGGCGGGCGCTCGCCGAGGCGGGTTCGCTGCTGCCGGGAAACGTGCGGATCGCGGTGCTCCGTGGTGAGGGCCAGTCCTTCTCCGCCGGCCTCGACCGTCAGGCGTTCACGCCCGAAGGCTTCGACGGCGAGCCGTCGTTCATCGATCTGGCGCGCGGCACCGACAGCGCGCTGGACGCCACGATCGCCGAGTACCAGGAAGCGTTCACCTGGTGGCGGCGCAACGACCTGGTGTCCATCGCCGCCGTGCAGGGCCATGCCATCGGCGCGGGCTTCCAGCTCGCCCTGGCCTGCGATCTGCGGGTGGTCGCGCCCGACGCCCAGTTCGCCATGCGCGAGACCAGCCTGGGACTCGTACCGGACCTGACCGGTACCCACCCCCTGGTCGGGCTGGTGGGCTACGCCCGGGCGCTGGAGATCTGCGCCACGGGCCGCTTCGTGCATGCCGAGGAGGCCGAGCGGATCGGCCTCGCCAACCTCGTCGTGCCCGCGGACCAACTCGATGCCACGGTGACCGACCTGGCCGCCGCGCTCACCGCCCCGCCGCGGGACGCCGTCATCGAGACCAAGGCCCTGCTGGCCGGCGCCGCGGGCCGTACGTACGAGGAACAGCGCACCGCCGAACGGGCCGCGCAGGCACGCCGGCTGCGCGACCTCGCGGGCGTGGGGGAGTAACCCCGCCGCACCCCTCTTACTGACGGGCGTCCCTTCCGGCCGGGGGCGCCCGTCAGCTCCGTTCCACGGCGGTGACCAGCACGGCAACCGTCGACGGCGCCGCCGGTGCGGCGGCCACCGCCTGCCGTACGGCACTCGAGACGTCCAGGGCCCGGTGGCCGGGCGCGGTCGCCAGCTGGACCAGCACATGGCCGTCGGTGTACCGCACCGCACGGGACGCCCCGCCGAGCACCGGAGCCAGCCGGGCCACGCCCGGTACGCCCCGCGCGACGGCGGTGATCCCCGCCAAGCCCTCCTGTGTCGCACCGCTGCCCTCATCCGCCGCGGGAGCGGCAGGCGGCCCCTGCGTACGGCCGGGGGGCGGCGACGGTGCCTCGCCCTCTTCCAGCAGCTCGCTGACCTGCAGATCCACCACACCCACCACCAGCCCCAGCTCCTGGACCGAGGCCTCCAGCAGCGCGGTGCGCACCTGGTCGGCGACAGCGGGCAGCGGCCGGCCGGCGACCGCGGCGAAATCCGCCTCGATCCGCAGCGGGCCTGGCGGCAGCGCGCTCGGCGGGGCCGGCACCGCGGGCTGTGGGGCCCGGTCCGGGTCGGCGACGGACAGCCGCAGCGTGCCGAGGTGCACCCCGGCCGGTGTCCCGGCGGCCGCCCGCAACGCCCCGGCGGCCGCCTGCTCGGTGATCCAAGCTCCGTCCGCGGGCCCGCCGAGCGGCAGCACCCGGCCGATCCCGAGCTGTACCCGCACCGCCTGCGCCCACTGGTTCGCGGCCACCGCGTCACCCCTTTCCCGGCAGGTCCCCGGACCCGTTCCGGGCACCTCCCGCACACCACGTCACCAGCCTGCCGCAGACCTGCCCCTACGGCCGGTATGGCGGGGCGGTGTGCCGGGCGCCGCCGTGCGGAGCACTCCGCTGCCACGTCCCCGGAGCGGCCCGGGGGATGCGGACCTACTGTGGGCAACGGAGCGGGTGGACCGCTTCTCCTCGCGGAAGCGGACCGCTTCTCCTCGCGGAAGGGACTACGGCGATGAGCGAGAGCCAGCAGCATGCAGAGGCGCCCCGGACTCCTGCCAAGCGGGGTGGCGGCGACCCCGCGACCCGTGGGCGGACCACCATCGCCGACGGCGTGGTCGAGAAGATCGCCGGTCTGGCGGCCCGGGACGTCCTCGGTGTGCATGCCATGGGCAGCGGCCTCGCCCGTACGCTCGGCGCGGTACGCGACCGGGTGCCCGGCGGCGGCAGGTCCGCGACCGCGACCCGCGGGGTCAAGGCCGAGGTCGGCGAGGTGCAGACCGCGCTGGACCTGGAGATCGTGGTCGACTACGGCGTCTCCATCGCCGATGTGGCGCGCTCCGTACGGGAGAACGTCATCTCCGCGGTGGAGCGGATGACGGGCCTGGAGGTCGTCGAGGTCAATATCGCGGTCAGCGACGTCAAGCTGCCCGACGAGGAAGACGAAGAAGAGGGAACGGAGCCGCGGCTCCAGTAGCCGGGCCCGTCCGGAGCGGTAGCGAAGGAGCGCACGATGAGCATGGCCGTGGTCGGCCTCTTGGCCGGTATGGCACTGGGCTTCGCCGGATATTTCGGCGGCTTCGGCGCCTTCGTACTGGTGGCGGCGCTGGGCGCCATCGGCTTCGTGGCCGGCAGACTCCTGGACGGGGATCTGGAGGCCGGCGATTTCTTCCGTCCGCGCCGCGGCGACCGCGACGAACGGCGGCGGTGAAGCCGGGTGGCGACGGTGTCCCCGGCCGCCGCTGCCGCCACCGTGGCGGCGGGCGAGCGGGGCGCGACCAGCATCGCGGACCGGGTGGTGGCGAAGATCGCCGCACAGGCGGCCCGGGAGGCGCTGCGCCGGCAGTCCCCGCAGACCCGCACCCAGGCACATGCGACGGTGACCGTGCACCGACGCGATGACCGCCGGCACTTCGGCGAGGCGCGGGTGCGCATCGCCGTGGAACTGGGCTACCCCTCCGACCTCGGCGCCCAGTGCCGCGTGGTACGCCGTCACGTCACCGAGCAGGTCAAGGCGTTGGCGAGCATGGAGGTGCCCGAGGTCGCCGTGGAGGTCGAGCGGCTGCACTCCCGGCTTCAGGAGCGTACGGGCCGTGGGAGGGTGCGATGAGCGACGACGCGGAGCAGCCGGACACCCGGCGGATGCCCACCCTCGACAAGACGCCCGACGCCACGGACCGGGGGAGCGGGTCCGGCCCGGACCCGGCCGCGACGGACCGGGTGGACGACGGCCGCACCGGGCGCTTCTGGTCGGCCCGCCGGGTGCCGGCCGCGGTGGTCGCGCTGGTGCTGCTGGCCGCCGCCGGACTGCTGCTCTACGACGTGGTCGCGGTGCGCGTCCATCACCCCGCGATGGCCTGGCGCCGGTGGCTCGCCCGCGAGCTGGCCACCCTTCACCTCGACAACCCCTGGGTGCTGGCCGCCGCCGCTCTCGCGCTGGTGCTCGGCGTCTGGCTGATCGTGCTGGCGCTCACCCCCGGGCTGCGCCAGGTGCTGCCGATGCGGCCCACGGCGCCGGACCTCCGGGCCGGGCTGGACCGGGCGGCCGCCGCGCTGGTGCTGCGCGACCGTGCCATGGAGGTGGCCGGCGTCCAGTCCGTACGGATGAAGGTCGGCCGCCGCAAGGCGAAGGCGCACGCCGTCTCGCACTTCCGTGAGCTGGACGAGGTCCGCGCCGACCTCGACATCGCGCTGGGCGAAGGCCTGCGGCAGCTGGGGCTGGCGCACCGGATCGGCCTGACCTTGCACGTCCGGCGCCCGAAGAAGAAATGAGGCAGCGATGCGCAGGGTCGGCAGAACGATCAACCGGGTACTGCTCGGCGTGACCGGCGTGGTGCTGCTGGGCACCGGTGGCCTGGTGCTGTTCGGCGGCCTGGACCTGCCCGCGAGATGGCGGGTGCGGCTGCCCGCCCACTGGCCCTGGTCCCGCCCCGGCGGCGTACTGCTCGCCGAGCGGCAGCGCACCCGCTGGACCGGCCAGGGCTGGTTCTGGCCCGCCGTGATCGCCGTCCTGGCCGTCTTCGTGCTGCTGATGCTGTGGTGGCTGCTGTCCCAGCTGCGGCGGCACCGGCTGAACGACATCCTCGTCGACAGCGGTGACGGCGAGGGCGCCACCCTGCGCGGCCGGGCGCTGGAGGGCGTCCTCGCGGCCGAAACCGAGTCGCTGGAAGGCGTCGACCGGGCCGGGGTGCTGCTGACCGGCCGCCGGAGCGAACCGCGGATCCGGGCCCTGCTGTCCCTCGCCCCGCACGCCGATCCGGGGACCGTGGTCCGCCGCCTGTCGGACGAGGCGGTGACCCACGCCCGCCGCTCGGCCGGGCTCGGCCGGCTGCCGGGGGACGTCCGGCTGCGCGCGGTCAAGCACCGGCCCGAGCGGGTCAGTTAGGGCGGGCGGGCCGGCCGGGGCGACTCCCGCCGGGCGTGCCGGTCCGGTCCTCATGAGCAGTCCCCGGCCCGGCCGGCCGGCGGGCTCCCCGTCAGAAGCCGTGCCGGGCCCCGCCGTCCACCGGCACCATCACCCCGGTGACATACGACGCGGCCGGCGACAGCAGGAACGCCGCGGCCCGGCCGAACTCCTCGGGTGTGCCGTAGCGGCCCAGCGGGATCGCCGCGGAGTTCCGTGCGCGGGTGCCCTCCGGGTCGCCGGAGAGCGCGTCGAGCTGGGTCATCCGGTCGGTGGCGATCCGGCCCGGCAGGACACCGAGGACCCGGATGCCGCGCGGGCCGAGCTCGACCGAGAGTGACTTGGCGAAGCCGGCGAGGCCGGGGCGGAGCCCGTTGGAGACGGTCAGCCCGGGGATCGGCTCATGTACCGAGCCGGACAGTACGAAGCCGATCACGCCGCCCTCCGCCAGCTCGGCGGCGGCCGTGCGGGCCAGCCGTACCGCGCCGAGGAAGACCGACTCGAAGGCCTGCTGCCACTGGTCGTCGGTGTTGTCGAGGGCGCCGCCGGGCGGCGGGCCGCCCACGCTGATCAGCACGCCGTCCAGGCGGCCGAAGCGCTCCCGGGCCGCGGCCACCAGGCGGTCCGGGCCCTTCGGGTCGGCGTTGTCGGACGCCACCCCCAGGGCGCGTTCGCCGAGCGAGGCCGCGGCCGCTGCCGCGCTCTCCTCGGTGCGTCCGGTGAGCACGACGTTGGCGCCGTCGGCGACCAGTTCACGGGCGGTGGCGAAGCCGAGGCCGCGGGTCGCCCCGGTGACGAGGTACGTCCGGTCGGTGAGTCCAAGATCCATGGCCCTAGTCTGCCCCTGCCCCGTCCTGCAGCCCGAAGGCGGTCCCCACCAGGCCGATATGGCTGAACGCCTGCGGATAGTTGCCCAGCTGGCGGCCGGCCACCGGGTCGTACTCCTCGGAGAGCAGCCCCACATCGTTGCGCAGGTCCAGCAGCCGTTCGAACATCTCGTGGGCCTCGCGCCGCCGTCCGCTCATCCGCAGCGCGTCGACGAGCCAGAACGAGCAGGCCAGGAAGGTGCCCTCGTCGCCGGGCAGCCCGTCGACCGAGCCGCCCTCGGTGCTGTAGCGGCGCACCAGACCGCCGTGGCTCAGCTCCCTGCGTACCGTCTCGATGGTGCCGGCGACCCGCGGGTCGTCACCCGGCAGAAAGCCGACCCGGGGGATCAGCAGGGTCGCCGCGTCCAGTTCCGCGGACCCGTAGAACTGGGTGAAGGTGCCGCGGCCGGCGTCATAGCCCCGCTCGCACACCTCCCGGTGCACCTCGTCGCGCATCGCCCGCCAGCGGTCGACGTCCCCGCCCAGCTTCGGATTGGCCTCCAGCGCCCACACCACCCGGTCGGCCGCCACCCAGGCCATGACCTTGGAGTGCACGAAGTGCCGGCGCGGCCCGCGGATCTCCCACAGCCCCTCGTCGGGGTCGCGCCAGGTGGACTCCAGATAGTCGACCAGCGCGCGCTGGATGCTCCAGGCGTGCGGCTCCGACGGCAGCCCGGCCGTGCGCGCGATGTGGAAGGAGTCGAGCACTTCGCCGTAGACGTCGAGCTGACGCTGTTCGACGGCGGCGTTGCCGATGCGTACGGGCACGGAGTCGGCGTATCCGGACAGCCACGGCAGCTCGGCCTCCGGCAGCCGCCGCTCACCCGCCAGCCCGTACATGATCTGCAGATCGTCGGGGGCGCCGGCCACCGCACGCAGCAGCCAGTCCCGCCAGGCACCGGCCTCCTCCAGATATCCGGCGGAGAGCAGCGAGTTCAGGGTGAGGCTGGCGTCGCGCAGCCAGCAGTAGCGGTAGTCCCAGTTGCGTACCCCGCCCAGCTCCTCGGGCAGCGAGGTGGTGGGGGCCGCGACGATGCCGCCGGTGGGCGCGTAGGTGAGCGCCTTGAGGGTGATCAGTGAGCGCATCACGGCCTCGCGGTAGGGGCCGTGGTAGCGGCAGCGCCCGGACCAGGTGTGCCAGTCGTCCAGGGTGTCCTGAAGCGCCTCGAAGGGGTCGATCTGGACCGGCCGGGGCTCGTGCGAGGGGTGCCAGGTCAGCACGAACGCGGTGCGTTCGCCCGCGGCGACGGTGAAGTCCGAGCGGGTGCTGAAGTCCTTGCCGTAGGTGGTGCTTTGGGCCGGGGTGCGCAGCCATACCGAGTCCGGCCCGGCGACCGCGACCCGGCAGCCCTCGGTTGCCCGCACCCAGGGCACCGCCCGGCCGTAGTCGAACCGCAGCCGCAGCACGCCCCGCATCTCGACGCTGCCGCTCAGGCCCTCGACGATCCGTACGACATCGGGCTGACGGTCGCGCTGCGGCATGAAGTCGATGACCCGGACGCTGCCCGTGGGGGTCTCCCACACCGTGTCCAGGATCAGCGAATCACCGCGGTAGGAGCGCTCCGCGCGGGCCTCGGAGGAGCGGGGGGACAGCCGCCAGTGGCCGTTGTCCTTGTGGCCCAGAAGCGCGGCGAAGCAGGCCCCGGAGTCGAAGCGGGGCAGGCACAGCCAGTCGATGGAGCCGTCGCGGCCGACGAGTGCGGCGGTCTGCAGATCGCCGATGAGCGCATAGTCCTCGATATGTGGGTGCACTCAGCGCCTTTTCCCGCACGGCTGCGGCGCCACGCGCCGTGGCGGCTGTACGGGCTACGACGTGGCCGGCACCGGCTTCGTGTCGTCGGTCTCAGGAGCCTTGGCAGCCTCAGGAGTCTCCGGGTCCGGTCCGGCCTCGGCTGCCTCCTTCTCCTTGGCGGCGGCCTCCGCCCGGTCGCGCCGCTCACGGCGCACCAGGATCACCCAGCCGACCGGCACCGCCGCCGCGAACAGCCACCACTGGACCGCGTACGCCATGTGCGGCCCGATGGAGTCGTGGTCCGGCTCGGGGACCAGCTCCGGCTTGCCGCCGGGCGGCTCGGGCCCGGTCTGCTCGATATAGCCGCCGAGCAGCGGCCGGCCGACCCGCTTCGCCTGCTCCTTGCTGTTGATCAGCATGATCTGGCGGGCGGGCAGGCCCTTGGTGTCCTTGATGCCGCTGAAGGCGGTGGTCTCGTCGGCCATCATCCGGCCGGTCACGGTGACCTTGCCCCGGGGGGCGGCCGGGACGTCCGGGAACCGGGTGAGGTCGTTGCCCGCCGAGATCCAGCCGCGGTTGACCAGCACGGCCCTGCCGTCGCCGAGGACCAGCGGGGTCAGTACGTAGTAGCCGATGCTCTGCTCGTCGGCGGCGGTGCGCTGACGGACCACGACCTCGTGCGCGGTGTCGTAGGTGCCGGTGGCGGTGACCGTGCGCCACATGTCGTGCCGGGGCAGGGTCCGGCCGGGCGCGGTCAGCTCGGTGACCGGGACCGGCCTGGCGGCCAGGCTGCTCGCGATCAGCTGGTTCTGCGCCACCTTGTGCTCATGGCGGTGGAGCTGCCAGAAGCCCAGCTTGATCATGACGGGGATCAGCACGAGAGCCACGAGGGTGAGGATCACCCACTGCCGGGACAACAGGAAGCGGTACACGGCTTCGACGGTACCCGGGCCGTTGCCGCACCCGAGCCGGGGGTCCCCGGTAGGGGCCGGGGGAGGGGCCGGCCGGGCGGCCGCCCGGCCCGGTCCGGGCGGTCCCTTCGGATCAGAGCCGATGGGATCAGACCCAGGTGGCATCAGACGGGACCGGGCGGGACCGGGCGGGCTCAGACACGGTCGACGATGCCCACCCTCCCGTCCGACCGGGCGCAGTGCGCACCGCAGTACCACTGCCCGTCGGCTTCCACGCCCTGGCCGATGATCTGGCACCGGCAGTGCTCACAGATCGGCGCCATGCGGTGGATGGCGCAGGCGAAACAGTCGAAGACGTGCACCGCGCCCTGCGCATGCACCTCGAATGTCATGCCGTATTCGTTTCCGCAGACCTCACAACGTGCCATGCGCCACAGGGTGCGGGCGGCGCCCCTGCGGGGCGAGGTGCCGACGGGTGTGTTGGACGGGCTTCACCCGGACGCAGGCGCCGATGCCGCCGGCTCGACGTCCTGCAGCAGCTGCATGAAGGCGGCCTCGTCGATCACGACCGTGCCGTACGAGGCGGCCTTGGCCGTCTTGGAGGTCCGGGCGTCGGGGTCGTTGGTCACCAGCAGGCTGGTCAGCCGGGACAGGCTCGTGGCGACATGGAGCCCGGCCTCGACGGCCCGGTCCTCCAGCAGCTCGCGGTCCACGGAGGTGTCGCCGGAGAAGGCCACCCGCATCCCCTGGACGAGCCGGCCACCCGCCTCGTAGCGCCCCGGGTTGGGGTAGGGGCACGCCGGGCGCCTACGGGAGGGCCGCCAGGACGTGGGGCGGTATGCCGAGGCGGTGGCGTGCTGCCGGGGCGCGGGGGCGTCCGACCACTCCGTCAGCGGCTGACAGCTCATCAGCGGCAGCCGCAGATTCTCCTGTGCGGCCCGCCGCAAACCGGGACGGAACGCCTCGGCCAGCACCCGGGCGTCGTCCAGCGCGTGGTGGGCGCGCTCCTGCACCACGCCGTAATGCGCGGCGAGGGATTCCAGCTTGTGATTGGGCAGCGGGAGCCGCAGCTCCTTGGACAGGGCGATGGTGCACAGCCGCTGCTGGACCGGTGCCGTCGCCGCGGCGCGGGCGTACTCGCGGGCGATCATCGACCAGTCGAACATGGCGTTGTGCGCGACCAGTACCCGGTCCGCCAGGCGCCGGGACAGCTCCGGGACGACCTCCGGGAAGAGCGGGGCATCGGCCAGCACGGCGCTGGTCAGACCGTGGATCCAGACCGGCCCCGGGTCCCGCTGCGGGTTGACGAGGGTGTACCAGTGGTCCTGGACCTCGCCCTGTGCGTCGAGTTGGTACACCGCGGCGGAGATGATCCGGTCGTCGCGGGCCAGGCCCGTGGTCTCGACGTCGACCACCGCGTATCCCTGGGGATATGCGGACGGCCAGGGAGCCGGCGGCGTCTGCGGGCCCGGCTGCTGCCCGATCTTCGGCGCGATCGGGTCGGCTGCTGCCATACGGTCTTCGAGCATGGTCACTGAGGATACGGGCCACCACTGACAGCCACCGAACCGGCGTGGGGCGCGCGGGGGCGCTCGCACGCCCCACGTGCCGCGCGGCCCGCTCCGCAGACGGACGACGGGAGGCCGGCGACACCTCTGGGCCGCCCCTGGCCCCGGGGCCGGCGGCGAAGTTGACGGCGGGCCGGAAGCCGGTCACCGGCGCCGGCGCCGCAGGCCCGCGGAGACCGGAAGGCGCCCCTAGGCCGCCAGCTGCCGCGCCGTCTGCGCCACTTCCTCCACCGAGCCGTCCCCGCCGACGCTCACCCGGTGGAGCGTGGCGCCCGGTCTGCGGGTGACGACTTCCACGAGGCGGCCGTCGGTGAACACCCCGGCGGCGCCGTCGTCGACCGCCCAGCCCCCGGGCAGCGCACGGTCGTTGACCGCTGCGAGATAGCCGGGCCTGCGCTCCGGTTCGCCGTCGTAGTGCGGGCACAGGCTGCCGGGCAGCAGTCCGAGCCCGTCGGCCAGCGGCACGGGCGGGCCGAAGGAATCGGAGAAAGCGGTCTCGAACCAGCAGCAGGCCCCGGCGCTGATGCCGCACAGCAGCACCCCTGCCGCGTACGCCTCGCGCAGGATCGCGTCCAGGCCGTGCACCCGCCAGACGGCAAGCATGTTGGCGGTGTTGCCGCCGCCGACGTAGACGATGTCCTGGGCGAGGACGAATGACCGCAGATCGGTCACGGTGCGCCGGAACAGCTCCAGATGGCTCGGTTCGCACCCGCGCCCGGCGAACGCCGCGTGGAACCCCTCGATGTACCCCGGCGCGTCACCGCTCGCGGTCGGCAGGAAGCAGACCTTCGGCCGGGGCCGCCCGGCGGTCTCCAGTACGAAGTCGTCCAGCAGGGTGTCGGGGTCGTCGGAGAAGCCGCCGCCGAGCAGGGCGATGGTCGGTGTACGGGTCATGGAACCTCGCTTCCGGTCGTCGCGGGGACCTGCCCCCGGGCCGCCGTCACGACGCAGCTGACGGCACGTCTTACATACTTATCGGTAACAACCCCTAGCGGCACCGCCGTCCACGCCTTTATGGTGCGGGACATGCCGCACCTGCCCGATGTCCTGTTGTGGTCCATACCGGCCTTCGTCCTGCTCGCCGTGATCGAGATGGTGAGCTACCGCCTCCATCCCGACGAGGAGGCGGAGGGCTACGAGGCCAAGGACGCTGCCACCAGCGTCGGCATGGGCCTGGGCAGCCTCGTGTTCGACGCGCTGTGGAAGATCCCCATCGTGGCGATCTACGCCGCGGTCTACGAGCTCACGCCGCTGCGGATACCCGTGGTGTGGTGGACGCTGCCCCTGATGCAGCTCGCCCAGGACTTCTTCTACTACTGGTCGCACCGCGGCCACCACGTCATCCGCGTCCTGTGGGCCTGCCACGTGGTGCACCACTCCAGCGAGAAGTTCAACCTCAGCACCGCCCTGCGCCAGCCCTGGACGACCTGGACCGTCTGGCCCTTCTACGTCCCGATGATCGCGCTCGGCGTCCACCCGGCCGTGATCGCCTTCACCTCCGGCGCCAACCTCGTCTACCAGTTCTGGGTGCACACCGAGCGGATCGGCAAACTGCCCCGGCCCTTCGAGTTCGTGCTCAACACCCCCTCCCACCACCGGGTCCACCACGCCTCGCAGGGCGGCTACCTGGACCGCAACTTCGGCGGGGTCCTGATCATCTGGGACCGGATGTTCGGCTCGTTCGTGGCCGAAACCGAGCGGCCGGTCTACGGCCTCACCAAGGACATCAAGACCTTCAACCCGCTGCGGGTGGCCACCCATGAGTACGCCGCGATCGCGCGCGACATACGGGCCGCGGACAGCTGGCGCGAGCGCGCCGGGCGGGTGTTCCGCGGGCCGGGCTGGCAGCCGGCCGGGCGGGCCGCCGCGGGGCAGGCCCCGGCGGACGGACGGCCGGGGGCCGAGGCGCCGGCCTCCGTCGGGGAGCCGGCCGCATGAGGGCGCGGTGGCCGCGGGCCGTCCGGCCGCTGCTCTGGGCCTTCGCCGCACTGGCCGTCGTACACCTGGGGGCGCTGCTCGGCGGCGTCACGATCGTCGGACAGATCACCAAGCCCGCGCTGATGCCGGTGCTCGCCGCCTATGCGCTGGCGCGCGGCGGCCCCCCGCTGCTCGCCGGTGCGCTGCTGTGCGGCTTCGGCGGGGACACCTTCCTCCAGATCGGCGGGGACGTCGCCTTCCTGGTGGGGATGGGCTCGTTCGCCGCCGGACACGTCTGCTATCTGCTGCTGTTCGCCCGGCACGGGGCGGCGCCGGAGGCCGGATGGCGGGGGCGGACGGTTGCCGCCGCCGCTGCGTATGCCGCGCTGCTCGCCGGCACGGTGGTGCTCCTGTGGCCGGACCTCCCGGCCGATCTGCGGATCCCGGTGGCCGGCTACAGCCTGCTGCTCACCGCGATGGCCTTCGGCGCGCTCCGGGCGGGCGCCCTGGCCGCCGCCGGCGGGCTGCTCTTCCTGCTCTCCGACACCCTGATCGCGAGCGGCATCGCCCACTGGCCGCAGCTGCCCGCCCCGCAGTTCTGCATCATGTTGACCTATGCCGCGGCCCAGTACGCGCTGTCCTGCGGTGTGCTGCGCGCGGCCGGCACCGCTCCCCGGACCGCACCGGAGGCCGGTGCGGCGCGGGCCCGGGTGGCCGGACGCACCGCCGCTTGAGTCTCCCTCCGTGGGAGACCCGAGAGTGGACGGCATGTACGAGGACGGCACGGGTCTGCTCACCATCGGCGCGCTGGCGCGCCTGACCGGCGTTCCGGTCAAGACCATCAGGAATTGGTCGGAGCAGGGCCTGTTGCCGCCCGCCGCCCGCACCCCCGCGGGCTACCGGCTGTACGGCGCGGACGCCCCGGCCCGCCTGGAGATCGTGCGCAGCCTGCGCGACCTGGGCATCGGGCTGGCGGCGATCCGCTCCGTGCTGCACCGCGAGTGCACCGTCGCCGAGACGGCCGCGCAGTGGGCGGACGCGCTGGACGCACAGATACGCACTCTGCAACTGCGGCGCGCCGTGCTGCGGTCGGTCGCCACGCGGGGGAGCGCAGCAGAGGAGCTGCCGACCATGACCGAACCGGCCCGCCTGTCGGACCAAGAACGCCGCCGCATCATCACGGACTTCGTCGAGGACGCCCTCGACGGTGTGCACGCCCCCGCCTACCGCAGCGGCCTCCTGGCCGCCGTGCCCGAACTGCCCGACGACCCCACCCCCGAGCAGATCGACGCCTGGACCGCACTGACGGCCCTGGTGCGGGGCCCGGAACTACGGTCGGCGCTGCGCCGGCTGGCCGAGTACAGCGCGCGCACCGGGCCGGCGGCGAGCGGGGCGCACGCCGCGGGGCGGACGCCCGCCGCCCAGGAACAAGCCGCCCAGCAGCAGGCCGCGCAGGAGCAGGCCGCGCAGGAGCAGGCCGCGCAGCAACAGGCAGCAGTGCGCGTCGCGGAGCTGATGCGGCGGCGCGGGGAGGAGGCCGTCGCGGCCGGCATCGCCCCCGACTCCCCGGCCGCGGAGCCCTTCCTCGCCGAGCTGATCGCGGCCTGGCTCCCCACCCAGGCCGGCACCCCCGACCCACCCGCCGAGGACGGCCCGCAGGCCCGCGGCCGGCTGCTGGAGCAACTGGAGACCGCCGCCGAGCCGGCCGTCGAGCGCTACTGGCAACTGCTGTGCACCGTCACCGGCCGGCCCGCCCCGCCCCGCTGGGACCTCGCGGGCACCTGGACCGCGGCCGCGCTGCGCGCCCACCCCCGGCCGTACGAGCTGGACCGGTCCGCTTTCGACGGCACCGACCCGGACCGGGTGATGGACGCCTACGAGCAGGTGATCCGGGACGTGTCCGCGGTGGTCGCCGCCGTCCGGCCCGAGGACTTGGACCTGCCGACACCGTGCGCGGGGTGGAGCGTACGGCAGTTGCTCGACCACATGGTGTGGGAGAACCTGATGGCCACCTCGATCGCCGAGGACGCCCCGCGCGACGACCTCGCCGCCGACCACCTCGGCGACGACCACCGCGCCGCCTTCGAGGATTCCGCCCGCGCCGCCCTCGCCGCCTTCACCCGCAGCGGGATGCTCCGGCGCACCTACGGTCCCTACGAAGCGCCCGGCGCGATGCTCGTCCAGCAGGTGGTGGTCGAACTCCTCGCACACGGCTGGGACCTGGCCCGGGCGACGGGCGCACCGACCGGTCTGGCACCCGCGGTCGCCGAGGAGACCCTGGCGGCGGCCCGCCGGATCTACGGTGCCGCACCGCGCACCGAGGGCGGCTCGTTCGCCCCCGAGCGCCCCGCCCCGCCCGGCGCGCACGCCACGGACCGGCTGGCGGCCTTCCTCGGCCGCGACCCGGCCTTCCCCGGCCGCGACCGGGTTGCCCCCGGCCGCCGATCCGGTTGTCCCCGGCCGCGCCCCGGCCTGACCGCCCCGCTCACCCCGGGCCCGCCCGCACCCGCAAGGCAAAGGGCCGGGTGACGCTCCACCCGGCCCTTCCCCGTAACTCTCCCGGACGGTCAGGGAGTTACTTCTTCACCGCGTCCAGCGCATCGACGATGCCGTAGCCGAAGTGGCTGTTGACATGCTTGGTGCCGGTGCAGGTCGCGTCACCCGTGGGGCACCCGGGGTTGTCCGCCTGCTCCTTGAGGAGCCACTGGATCTCCTGCGGGCTGGACTTCGGGTGGGTGCTCTTGAGCAGCGCCGCGACGCCCGCGACGTGCGGGGTCGCCATGGACGTGCCGGCCAGGTAGGCCCAGTCACCGCCCGGCATGGTGGAGAGGATGTTGCCGTTCTTGGCGGGCAGTTCGGGCACCTGCCGCGAGTCACCGCCCGGCGCGGACACATCGATCTGACCGAGGCCGTAGTTCGAGTAGTACGACTTGAGCTTGTTGACTCCCGCCGCCGCGACCGTCACCGTGCCCGGCAGCTGGGTGGGAACGTCCCAGCAGGTCTTCGGGTTGATGGTGCGCTCGACCGGGGTGGAGTCGTTCGGGCTGGAGGCGTCGGGCAGCTGGGGGGCCGCCAGGTCGAGGCCGGAGTTGCCCGCCGCGGCGATGTTGAGCGCCCCCTTGCGCTGGGCGTAGCTCGCCGCACGGCCGACCGCGTCGATGATGGCGGCCTGGTCGGCGTCGTCCTTGCAGTTGAACATCCACGGGTCGACGTAGTAGCTGTTGTTCGTGACCTCGACGCCGTGGTCGGCCGCGAAGACGAAGGCGCACACCACGCTCTCGGCGTAGAAGAGGCTCGTCTCCGGCTCGCTGACCTTGAGGGCGGAGATCTTCACGCCCGGCGCGACCCCCGCCACGCCGACACCGTTACGGGCCGCGGCGATCGTGCCCGCGACGTGGGTGCCGTGGTAGTCCTCGTCCGGGTTCCAGGGCCGCCAGGCGCCCTTGCGGGTGTCGGCCACGCCGCCCACGCAGTTGGCGGACTGCTTCGCGGAGAAGTTGGCCTTCAGGTCGGGGTGGGTGTCGTCCACACCGGTGTCGATGATGGCGACGGTGACCTTCTTGCTGCCCGGGTTCACCTTCGCGGCCTTGTCGGCCTTGATGGCGGGCAGGTCCCACTGCAGCGGTTCGAGCGGTTCCTCGCCGTTCGCCTTCGCCGCCTTGCCGGCCGCCGTCAGCTGGGACTTCGGCAGGTCGATCTTCTGCGGCTTGCCGATGTCGGTGGTGCCCTGCGCCTTCAGCGGCGCGGTACGGGTCGCGCCCGCCGACTGCACGCCCGGTACCGCGCGCATCGACGCGGCGAACCCGGGGTTGGCCGAGTGGACGACGATCACGCCTATCCGTTCATGGGCGATGACCACCTTCCCGCCGGCCTTGGCTATCGCCTTCTCGACCTTGCCGGCCATGGCATGGCCGGGCGTGGTGTTGACGACGTACGACAGCAGCGGGCCGTCGGCCGAGAGCGCTGCGGCCGGGGCGGAGTCCTGGGACGCGGCGGTGGCCGCGTTCGGGAGGAAACCGAGAGACGCCGTCAGAGCCAGTCCGAGCGGTACGGCCAGCGCCCGCATGCGTCTGGATCGGGGATGTGCCATGGATACTCCACATCATCCGTGAGACCGCCCGTGCGCGGGTTGCGCACGGGCGGTTGCAATGAGATGTGAAGTTATCGGCGACCACTCGTGCGCAGCAATGGACTACGGAGAAAAAACAGGGCGAAAACCCGCCAGGAGTGTGAAATTGATAGTGTGTCAGCCGATTTCGTCCGTCTTGGACGCCTGCCAGGTCCGGTCTAGCCGTCGCGTCGCAGGGTGGTGATGCTCAGCGGGGGCAGCGCGATCCGCGGTCCGTACCAGCGGCGCGCGACGGCGGCCGTCCCCGGCCGTGGTTCCGGCGGGGCGGGGGCGAGCGGCGCCGGCAGCCGGATGCTGCCGTAGGGGCGCCGGCGGGGAACGGGGGGCTGCGGGGCCTGCTGTGGCGGCGGATTCACACCGGGCTCAACGAAGCGCCCCGCGCGCGGTGGCGGTCCGGCGCGGGCATTCCCCCGGTTTCTTCTGGGATTCAACCAACGGACCCCTGTCGTATCGTCTGACGCGCCTCTACCATGCGTGATCCAGATCACTTACGTGAGCTTTACCGTCGGCCGGGCTCTTCCCGGGCCGATCCGCCGGACCGGCCCGGGCCCGCCCCTTCGCGTCAGGAGATTCCGTGAGCGCCGCACCGACCCTCGACCCGGGGACGCATGAGCCGCCCGACTACATCCAGGTGCAGTCGAGTGCGGAATTCGATGAACTCCGCCGGGCACACCGCTCGTTCGCCTTCCCGCTGACCGTCGCCTTCATCCTCTGGTACCTCGGGTACGTGCTGCTGTCGAGCTACGCCGGCGGCTTCATGGGCACCAAGGTCCTCGGCCATATCAATGTGGCCTTCGTCCTCGGCATCGCCCAGTTCGTCACGACCTTCCTCATCGCCTGGTGGTACGCCCGGCATGCCGCCACCCGGCTCGACCCCAAGGCCGAGGCCATCAAGTCCCGCCTGGAAGGTGACGCATGAGCCCCCTGCGGCATTCCCTCGCGCTCGACCTGGCGGCCGGCGGCGCGGGCGAGCACCGCACCCTGATCGTCACCCTCTTCGCGGTCTTCGTCGCCGCCACCCTCGGCCTCACCGTCTGGGCGGGCCGGCAGACCAAGGGCGCGGAGGACTTCTACGCCGGCGGCCGGCAGTTCAGCGGATTCCAGAACGGCCTGGCCATCTCCGGCGACTACATGTCCGCCGCCTCCTTCCTCGGCATCGCCGGCGCCATCGCCCTCTTCGGCTACGACGGCTTCCTCTACTCCATCGGCTTCCTCGTCGCCTGGCTCGTCGCGCTCCTCCTGGTCGCCGAACCGCTGCGCAACTCCGGCCGCTTCACCATGGGCGACGTGCTCGCCTACCGGATGCGCCAGCGCCCGGTCCGCACCGCCGCCGGCACCTCCACCATCATCGTCTCGATCTTCTACCTGCTCGCCCAGATGGCGGGCGCGGGCGCCCTGGTCACCCTGCTCCTGGGCATCACCAGCGAGGCGGGCAAGATCCTGGTCGTCGTCCTCGTGGGCGTCGTGATGATCCTCTACGTCACCATCGGCGGGATGAAGGGCACCACCTGGGTCCAGATGGTCAAGGCGGTCCTGCTGATCGCCGGCACCCTGCTGATCACCTTCCTGGTGGCGCTCAAGTTCCACTTCAACCTCTCCGACCTGCTGGGCGCCGCCGCCGAGAACAGCGGCAAGGGATCCGCCTTCCTGGAGCCCGGCCTCAAGTACGGGGCCACCGCCACCTCGAAGATCGACTTCATCTCGCTGGGCCTCGCCCTCGTCCTGGGCACCGCGGGCCTGCCGCACATCCTCATCCGCTTCTACACGGTCCCCACCGCCAAGGCCGCCCGGAAGTCCGTGAACTGGGCGATCGGCATCATCGGCGTCTTCTACCTGATGACCATCGCCCTCGGGTTCGGTGCCGCGGCCCTCATCAAGCCAGGGACGATCACCGCGTCCAACAAGGCGGGCAACACCGCGGCCCCGCTGCTCGCCCAGGAGATCGGCGGTGGCGCGGGCTCCACCGGGGGCGCGATCCTGCTCGCCGTCATCTCCGCGGTCGCCTTCGCAACCATCCTCGCGGTGGTCGCCGGCCTCACCCTCGCCTCGTCCTCGTCCTTCGCGCACGACCTGTACGTCAATGTCCTGCGCAAGGGCAAGGCCACCGAGAAGGAAGAGGTCGGCGCGGCCCGCTGGGCGACCGTCGGCATCGGCGGTGTCGCCATCGTCCTGGGGGTCTTCGCCCGCGGCCTGAACGTCGCCGGCCTGGTGGCGCTCGCCTTCGCGGTCGCCGCCTCCGCCAACCTCCCGACCCTCCTGTACAGCCTGTTCTGGAAACGCTTCACCACCAGGGGCGCCCTGTGGTCCATCTACGGAGGCCTCGTCTCCTCCGTCCTCCTGGTCCTCTTCTCCCCGGTCGTCTCCGGCAAGGAGACCTCGATGTTCCCCGGCGCCGACTTCGACGTCTTCCCCCTGGAAAACCCGGGGCTGATCTCCATCCCGCTGGGCTTCCTGCTCGGCTGGCTCGGGTCCCTGCTGTCCAAGGAGGAACCGGACGTGAAGAAGTACGCCGAACTGGAGGTCCGCTCGCTGACCGGGACCGGAGCACACTGAGGCGGCCTCGCCGGCGGCCCGGCTGAGCCGTCCCTACAGGGCCCGGGCGGGGTGGCATCGTAGATCTCTACGACTCCACTCCGCCCACCTCGTGCTTCTCCTCCCTGCTCGCTGTCACACCTATCGCGTAGTCTCGAAGACGTACTGATCCACCGAAGGAGAGGTACCGAGCCAACACTCTTGGGGAGGGGGCCCAGTGCTCATCGACACTTACGGTCGTGTGGCCACCGACCTGCGCGTTTCACTCACCGACCGGTGCAATCTGCGATGTACGTACTGCATGCCGGAAGAGGGTCTGCAGTGGCTGGCCAAGCCCGATCTGCTCACCGACGACGAAATCGTCCGGCTGATCGGCATCGCCGTACGGGACCTGGGCATCGAAGAGGTCCGCTTCACCGGCGGTGAACCGCTGCTCCGCCCCGGCCTGCCCGGCATCGTCGAGCGCGTCGCCGCCCTCGCCCCGCGCCCCCAGATGTCGCTGACCACCAACGGCATCGGCCTGCAGCGCACCGCCGCCGCACTCCGCGACGCCGGCCTGGACCGCGTCAACGTCTCCCTCGACACCCTGCGGCCGGACGTCTTCCAGGCCATGACCCGCCGCAAGCGGCACGACGATGTCCTGCGCGGTCTGGAGGCGGCCCGCGCGGCCGGTCTGACCCCGGTCAAGGTCAACACCGTCCTGATGCCGGGGCTCAACGACGACGAGGCCCCCGACCTGCTGGCCTGGGCCCTCGCCCATGACTACGAGCTCCGCTTCATCGAGCAGATGCCGCTGGACGCCCAGCACGGCTGGAAGCGCGACGGCATGATCACCGCGGGCGACATCCTCAGCTCGCTGCGCACCCGCTTCACGCTCACCCCCGAGGGCCAGGACGAGCGGGGCTCCGCGCCCGCCGAACGCTGGATCGTCGACGGCGGGCCGCACCGCGTCGGTGTGATCGCCTCCGTCACCCGCCCGTTCTGCCGGGCCTGCGACCGTACGCGGCTGACCGCCGACGGCCAGATCCGCACCTGCCTGTTCGCCACCGAGGAGACGGACCTGCGTACCGCGCTGCGCTCCGGAGCCCCGGATGACGAGATCGCCCGCATATGGGAGCGCGCGATGTGGGGCAAGAAGGCAGGCTCCGGCCTGGACGACCCCTCGTTCCTGCAGCCGGAGCGTCCGATGTCCTCGATCGGCGGCTGAGCCGGTCCGGCGTCAGCGGCCTGCGTCAGCGGCCTGCTCAGCGGCCTGTGTCCGTGACCTGCGTCAGTGAGCGGCGTCGGCGACCTGCGTCAGTGACCGGCGGCCGACGACGCCTCCCACTCCTCCAGCGTCACGACGTCCTTGAGGAATCCGCGCACGCCGAGGAACTGCGACAGGTGCTCCCGGTGCTCCTCGCAGGCCAGCCAGGTCTTGCGCCGGTCGGGAGTGTGCAGCTTCGGGTTGTTCCAGGCCAGCACCCATACGGCGGCGGCGCGGCAGCCCTTCGCGGAACAGATGACGGTGTCCTCGGCGGGTTCCTGGGGGTTCGGGGAGTTCACGGCCTCAACCCTACGTCCTGCGCTCACAGCCCCGGGCCCCGTCTACCGCACCCCGCGGACCTGCGGACATGACGACGCCGGGCAGCCACGGGGGGAGCCGCCCGGCGTCGGTCCGTCGCTCCGACGGGGGATGCGGAGCGCGTACGCAGTATGTCACGGGGAAGGGTGCCCAGTGCACCGGAACTCCATGATTGATCTGAGCTTTTCTTGAGCTTTGCAGACCGGGCGATGATCAGCTGGGGTCATGTGGAGTTGCGGAAGAGCCCGCCGCCGGCCGCTCCGGAACGGACTCGGCCGGAGCGTCGCCGGCTCCCGGCGTCAGCATCGGCCGGGTGGGGCCCGCGACAAAGGTCTTCGGGAGCGAAGGGGCGTTCTCCCGGCCCGCGTTGGCGATCACCACCGCGATATAGGGCAGTGTCAAACCGAGCACCAGGGTCGCGATGGCGACGGGCCGTTCGATGTTCCACAGCACGACGGTGAGCACGACGGCCACGGTCCGTACCGCCATCGAGATCACATACCGCCGCTGCCGTCCGCGCACATCCTCGGACAGGCCCTGCCGTGCCCCGGTGATCCGGAAGGCCTGGCCGCTGCTCTGCTTCCGCATCACGTTCCACCGCCCGCTCAGTCGTGCCGGATTTTCCCCGGTATCCGGTCGGTTTCCACGGTACGCCGCGACTGCGCCGCCTTCGAGACCGGGTCATGCCCCGTTCCGGCGGAGTCCGTCACCCCGTTCCGGCGGGATCTGCCACCGCGTTCCCGTGGGTCTGTCAGCGCACCGGTGCGGACGACGGTTCCCGGCGTGCGCCCCAGCCGATGCGGGGCGACACTGAGCGGGCGAGTGTCATCCGCACCGTGCCGCAGGAGGAGTCGACATGACGTGGTTGTGGGCCATCATCGTGGGCCTGGTGCTCGGCCTGATCGCGAAGGCCATCATCCCGGGCAAGCAGCAGATCCCCCTCTGGCTGACCGTGATCTTCGGCATGCTGGGCAGCGTCCTCGGCAACTGGGTGGCGACCGGCATCGGGGTCAACGAGACCCGTGGCATCGACTGGATCCGGCACCTGCTGCAACTGGCCGGCGCGGTGGTCGTCGTCGCCGTCGGTGACCGCATCTGGGCCTCCATGCGCGGCCGCAAGAGACATGCCGCCTAGGCGGTGTCTCCCCGAGACGCGGAGGACACGGGCGGCCGGCGCGCAGCGATGCGCACCGGCCGCCCGTGTCCTCCGCCGTCTCAGCGGCCGTCGAGCTGAGCCAGCTTCCGTCCGGCCTTGAGGTACGCGACCCCGGCCGTGTCCGCCAGCTTCTCGGCCAGCACCTCACCCAGCGGCCGGACCGAATCGGCCTCCGCGAGCGTCACGGTCCGCTGCCCGCCCTCGCCCTCCACGACCAGCCGCAGCGCATTCTGCTTGGCCAGCCGCCGCGCCGCCGAGGCGCTGGGCGTGAACTCCAGGATCTTGGTCAGCACCGTCGCCACCGTCTCCGCGCCGTGCGCGGCGACATCGACGACCGGGAGCGAGTCCACATCGGAGAACGACTTCTTGGAGAACTGCGCGACGAAACCGGCCCGCGCCGCCATCGCCGCCTCCATGCCGTACAGCGCCGCCACGACCTCGCCCGCCAGGACCTTCTTGAGGTCCATCGGGTGCAGCGAGCGGTCCGTGACCCGGCCCAGGGCGAGAGCGATCTCCCCGTCCGTCCACTCCGTCCAGGCCTTCAGGTACGGCTCCATCAGCCGGTCGGGCACCGACATGATCTTGCCGAAGACATCCTCGGCGGGGGCGCTCAGCCCGACGTAATTGCCCTTGGACTTGGACATCTTGGCGCCGGTGCCGTCCGTGCCCTCGATCAGCGGCATGGTCACCACCAGCTGCGGCCGCTGCCCGCGCAGCTCCATCAGCTTGCGGCCCATCTGCAGATTGAGCAGCTGGTCGGAGCCGCCCAGCTCCACATCGCACTCCAGCGCCACCGAGTCCAGGCCCTGCGCGATGGGGTACAGCAGCTCCGTCATGGTCAGACCGGAGCCGGCCGCCAGCCGGTTGCGGAAGTCCTCGCGCTGCAGCAGCTGGGAGGCCGGCACCTGGGCGAGCAGCATGAGCAGTTCCGGGAAGGTGTACGGCGCCAGCCACTCGCTGTTCTGCCGAAAGCTGACCTTCTCGAAGTCGAAGAAGGGCCGCACCTGTTCGCGGTACGTGGCGAGGTTGTGCGCGATGTCCTCGTCGGTCAGCGGCGGCCGCTCGGCCGTACGGCCCGACGGGTCGCCGATCTTGGCCGTGAAGTCACCGATGATCAGGGTGACGTCATGCCCCAGCCGCTGGAACCGGCTCAGGACGATCAGCGGCACCGCATGCCCCAGGTGCACATCGGTGGCCGTCGGGTCGATGCCCAGCTTGATGTGCAGACCCTGGCCGGCCGCCCGGCGCTCCTCGATCCGCTCGGCCAGCTTCTCCACGCCCGGCAGGACCTCGACCGTACGGGCCGCGATCAGCTCGGCCTGCTCCTTGGCGGGCAGGTCCGTCAGATCGAGAGAGCGCCGGGCGCCCGTCTCCTGGAGCAGCTCCTGAACCGTGGCGTCCGAGGAGAGGTCGGCGGAGAGCAGGGTGGTGGCGCGGGCGACGGATTCGCCGAGGCGTGTCATGGCGTTCCTGATCGATCGTGGTTCCCGAACGGGTGGACAAGCGGACAGTCTATTAGTCCCGGAGGACGCACCCGCGCCGTCAGTCGTCCGCCGCCCGCCTGCCACCGTCCGCCGCCGCCCGCCCGGCCCGCCGCCACCGGCCGGGCGGACGCCCACGGCCTCACACCCCGCGGCTGACCGAGCTCATATGGAAGTCCGGGACGCGCAGCGCCGGCATCGCGGCCCGGGTGAAGTAGTCGCCCCACTCCCGCGGCAGGGTCCGCTCCGTACGGCCCGCCTCCACGGCCCGGGACAGCAGGTCCACCGGCGACTCGTTGAACCGGAAGTTGTTCACCTCGCCGACCACCTCGCCCTGCTCGACCAGGTAGACCCCGTCCCGGGTCAGACCGGTCAGCAGCAGCGTCGCCGGGTCGACCTCGCGGATGTACCACAGGCAGGTCAGCAGCAGCGTCGGGCCGTCGTGCCCGGCGGCGGCCACCATCTCCTCCAGCGAGCGCGAACCACCGCCCTCCAGGAGGAGGTTGTCGATGCCCGGCGCCACCGGAAGGCCGGTCAGCCCGGCGCTGTGCCGGGTGGTCGGCAGCCGGTTCAGCACGCCCTCGCGCATCCACTCGGTGGCCGTCAGCGGCAGCCCGTTGTCGAAGACCGACGCATCGTCGCCGGAGGAGTGCGCCAGCACGAACGGTGCGCACTCCAGACCGGGCGCCCGCGGGTCGCTGCGCAGCGTCAGCGGCAGCTCGCTCAGCCGCTCGCCCAGCCGGGTACCCGCCCCGGGCCGGCCCGCCGCGTCGCCGCCGGCCGGCCGGGAGAAGACCGTGCGGCCCTCGACGGCGTCCCGGGCCCCGGAGGACCACATCTGGTAGACCAGCAGGTCACCCACGGCGGTCGGCGGCAGCAGGGTGTCGTACCGCCCGGCGGGCAGCTCGATCCGCCGCTCCGCCCAGCCCAGCCGCCGCCCCAGCTCACCGTCCAGCTCCCGCGGATCGACATCGGTGAAGTCGCGGGTCGCACGGCCGGCCCAGGCCGAGCGGGTGCGGTCCGGGGACTTGGCGTTCAGCTCCAGCGTCCCGGTCGGCTGGTCGTGCCGCAGCCGCAGCCCGGTCGAGGTGCCCAGATACGACGAGACGACATCGTGCCGGGCGAAGCCGTACAGCTCACGGCCGCCCGCGCGGGCCTGCCGGAAGGACTCACCCAGCGCCGGGGCGAACGCCGCGAACACCTCCGAGGAGGTCTCGGCGGGCGCCTCGGTGAAGTCGACGGACACCTTCTCGCCGCCGACCAGCGGCTGGGCGTCCTCGGCGGGCCCGGCGTCCCGGGCGGCCGCCTCGGCGGCCCGCACCAGCGGCTCCACGTCATCCGCGGTCACCGCGGAACGCGAGACGACACCGGACGCCGTGCCCTGGCCGCCGTCCACGGTCGCCACGACCGTCAGGGTGCGCCCGCGGGTCACGCCGTTGGTGGTGAGCGCATTGCCCGCCCAGCGCAGATTGGCGCCGGAGTGCTCCTCGGCGATGACCACACAGCCGTCGCCGCGCGAGAGCTCCAGGGCCCGCTCGACGATCTCGTGCGGCCCGTTCCTGCGCGGCGTACGCGTGCTCATCGACCGGCCTCCTGGGAAGTGTTGAGAATGTTCACGCCCTCGAAGAGAGCCGACGGGCAGCCGTGCGAAACGGCGGCCACCTGGCCCGGCTGGGCCTTGCCGCAGTTGAAGGCGCCGCCCAGGACATAGGTCTCCGGGCCGCCGACCGCGGTCATCGAGCCCCAGAAGTCGGTGGTGGTCGCCTGGTAGGCGACGTCACGCAGCTGCCCGGCCAGCCGCCCGTTGCGGATCGCATAGGCCCGCTGCTGGGTGAACTGGAAGTTGTGCCGCTGCATATCGATCGACCAGGACCGGTCGCCGACGACGTAGATGCCGCGCTCCACCCCGGAGATCAGCTCCTCGGTGGACGGGCCGTCCGGGGCCGGCCGCAGCGAGACGTTCGCCATCCGCTGGACCGGCACATGGCCGGGGGAGTCCGCGTACGCGCAGCCGTTGGAGCGGTCGAAGCCCGTCAGTTTCGCGATCCTGCGGTCGAGTTGGTAGCCGACCAGGGTCCCGTCCTTGACCAGGTCCCAGGACTGGGCGGCCACCCCCTCGTCGTCGTAGCCGATGGTCGCGAGCCCGTGTTCGACGGTCCGGTCGCCCGTGACGTTCATCAGCGCGGAGCCGTACGCCAGCTTCCCGAGCTGGTCGAAGGTGGCGAACGAAGTGCCCGCGTAGGCCGCCTCGTAGCCCAGCGCCCGGTCCAGCTCCGTCGCGTGCCCGATCGACTCGTGGATCGTCAGCCACAGGTTGGACGGATCCACCACCAGGTCGTACGCGCCGGCCTCGACGTGCGGCGCGCGCATCTTCTCGGCCAGGTGCTCGGGGATACGGGCCAGCTCACCGTCCCAGTCGTAGTGGTCGCCGGTCAGGTACTCCCAGCCGCGGCCGGCCGGCGGGGCGAGGGTGCGCATCGAGTCGAAGTCGCCGGTCACCGGGTCCACCGCGACCGCGGTCAGTTCGGGGTGCAGCCGCACCCGCTGCTGGGTGGTGCCGGTGCCCGCGCTGTCGGCGTAGAACTTGTTCTCCTGGACGGTCAGCAGCGAGGCGTCCGCGTGGGCCACGCCCGCGGCGCCCAGCAGCCGGGCGCTCCACTCGGCCAGCAGGCCGCTCTTCTCGGCGTCCGGTACGTCGAACGGATTGATCTCGTACGAGGAGACCCAGGTGCGGTCCGGGTGGGCGGGCTCGTCGGCCAGCTCGACCCTCCCCCAGCTATCGCCGGGGGCGCCCCCAGCGGAGCCGGCGGCCCGGATGACCTTGGCCGACAGCTTGGCCATCGCCACCGCCTGCGAGGCCACCCGCGCCGCCGCGTCCATGGTCAGATCCACCCCGGAGGCGAAGCCCCAGGCCCCGCCGTGCACCACCCGGACCGCGTAGCCGAGGTCGGTGGTGTCCGAGGTCCCGGACGTACGGGCGTCCCGCAGCCGCCAGGACGCGCTGCGGATCCGCTCCAGGCGGAAGTCCGCATGGTCGGCGCCCAGCGCGCGGGCGCGGGCCAGCGCCGCGTCGGCCAGCGCGTGCAACGGCAGCGCCAGGAATGTTTCGTCAACGGCATGGGGTGCAGGCAAGGAGTCCTCCCGTGGTCGGCGCCTGCATCATGCCCTGCCGGGCGCCCGTGGCCCAGGGCACGGTGGTGTGCGGCGCCGGGAGTCGGCCAGGGCGTGCGCAGCTGCCGGGCGCCGGTGCGGGCACGGGCGGAGGCCGCCGGGGGCGCGCCGGGGGCACGCACAGTGGCCGCCGGGGGGCGTGCCGCGGTGGCGGTTCTGTGGAGACCCGACAGTGACCGGCGCCCGTGCCTGTCCGTGCTGGATTCCACCTAAAGGCTCCGTGACCGATAGTTTCGTATCGAACGCAGGCCGGACAGGAAACGGAAAGGGTGATCTCTTGAGCCGCTCGGTTCTGGTCACCGGAGGTAACCGCGGCATTGGCCTCGCCATTGCCCGTGCCTTCGCCGAGGCAGGCGACCAGGTCGCCGTCACCTACCGCTCGGGCGAGCCGCCCGCGGGGTTTTTGGCCGTGAAGTGCGACATCACGGACAGCGAGCAGGTCGAGCAGGCGTACAAGGAGATCGAGGAGAAGCAGGGTCCGGTCGAGGTGCTGGTGGCCAACGCCGGCGTCACCCGTGACCAGCTGCTGATGCGGATGTCCGAGGAGGACTTCACCTCGGTCCTGGAGACCAACCTCACCGGCACGTTCCGGGTGGTCAAGCGCGCCAACCGGGCGATGCTGCGGGCCCGCAAGGGCCGGGTCGTGCTGATCTCGTCCGTGGTGGGCCTGATGGGCGCTCCGGGCCAGGCGAACTACGCCGCTTCCAAGGCCGGCCTGGTGGGCTTCGCCCGCTCGCTCGCCCGGGAGCTGGGCAGCCGGAACATCACCGTCAACGTCGTCGCCCCCGGCTTCGTCGACACCGACATGACCCGTGTGCTCACCGACGAGCAGCGGGAGAGCATCGTCAAGCAGGTGCCGCTCGCGCGGTATGCGCAGCCCGAGGAGATCGCCGCCTCGGTCCGCTTCCTGGCCTCCGACGAGGCCGCGTACATCACCGGAGCCGTCATTCCCGTCGACGGCGGATTGGGCATGGGTCACTGATCAGCATGAGTGGAATCCTTGCAGGCAAGCGCATCCTCGTCACGGGTGTGCTGACCGAGTCGTCGATCGCCTTCCAGGCGGCCAAGGTCGCCCAGAACGAGGGCGCCGAGGTCATCCTCACCGGCTTCGGCCGGCTCTCCCTCGTCGAGCGGATCGCCAAGCGGCTGCCCAAGCCGGCCCCGGTCATCGAGCTGGACGTCACCAACCAGGAGCACCTGGACGGGCTGGCCGACAAGATCCGGGAGCACCAGGGCGAGGGCGCCCGTCTCGACGGCATCGTGCACTCCATCGCCTTCGGCCCGCAGGGCGCCTTCAACTTCCTGGAGGCGGAGTGGTCGGACGTGGGTACCGCGGTCCAGGTCTCGGCCTACTCGTACAAGTCGCTGACCATGGCCTGCCTGCCGCTCATGGAGCACGGCGGCGCGGTCGTCGGCCTCACCTTCGACGCGCAGATCGCCTGGCCGAAGTACGACTGGATGGGCGTGGCCAAGGCGGCGCTGGAGAGCACCAACCGCTACCTGGCGCGTGACCTCGGCGCCAAGAACATCCGCTGCAACCTGGTCTCGGCCGGCCCCATCAAGTCGATGGCCGCCAAGTCCATCCCCGGCTTCGAGGAGCTGGCGGACGTGTGGAACCACCGCGCCCCGATCGGCTGGGACCTGGCCGACCCGGAGCCGGCCGGCCGCGGCGTCGTCGGCATGCTGTCCGACTTCTTCCCCCGGACGACGGGCGAGATCGTCCACGTCGACGGTGGTGTGCACATGATGGGTGCCTGACGCACCGGCGCCTTTGCGCTGTCCGTCTGTGCCGCTCTTCCGTACTGCCCGTCCCGGTCCGCCGGGGCGGGCAGTACGGCTTGGGCGGGCAGTACGGCTTCAAGGGGCGGACGGCTTTACGGGGCGGGGCCGGCGGGGCCCGCCGGGGTGCGGTGTGTGCGGCGAGTGTGGTGTGTGCGGCGCGTGCGGCGCGTGTGGTGTGTGCGGCGCGTGCGGCGCGTGCGGTGTGTTGCGGGTCAGCCGCGGTCCGGGAGGCCGAGCCGGCAGCCGAAGGGGTGGGCGCTCGCCTCGGCGGCGGCCCGGTCGCCGTCGCCCGCCCGGATCGCCTCGACCAGCCGGGCATGGTCCATATGCGCCTCGGGCCGCAGCTCCTCGCCCACATCGGCGCGCAGGAAGTCGCGCAGCACGCCTCCGAGGTCAGCGTAGATCTCGGCCAGCACCTCGTTGTGCGAGGCCGCCACGATCGCCATGTGCAAGGTCGCGTCCGCCTCCACGAAGGCCTCCGCCGCGCCGGACTCCCAGGCGCGCTCGCGGCGCTCCAGCAGGGCGTCGATCTGCCGCAGGTCCTGTGCGGTGCGGCGCTCGGCGGCGAGCCGGGCGGCCGACGCCTCCAGGGCGCTGCGCAGCTCGGCGACGTGTCCGGGCTCGGCCGCCGCGAACCGGCGGTTCATCACTCCGGCCAGTTCACTGGTCGCCACCACGTACGTGCCCGAGCCCTGCCGGATGTCCAGCAGCCCGTTGTGCGCCAGCGCCCGTACGGCCTCGCGGACGGTGTTGCGGGCCACCCCGAGCTGCTCGACGAGCGCCGGCTCGGTCGGGATGCGGGAGCCCACCGGCCACTCGCCGGACGTGATCTGGGCGCGCAGCTGCGCGATCACCTGGTCGGCCAGCGCGGACCGGCGGGGCGAGGTCAGAGGCATGGCTGCACTCCGGGGTGAGGGGGACGACGGACGGGGGCGGTACGGCGCCCGGCGGAGCCTTGTGGTCGTCGGTGCCGGCCGGGACAGCAGAGGCTATCGATATCGGCTGGACAAGCATTCATCCCATGATTCTATGATGGCGTCTATGGCAGACGACGACCTCGCGACCCTCGGCCCCGCCGCCGAGCCCCGTACGACCCCCGCCGACCGGCCCGCCCACGGCACCGGACACCCGCGGCCGGGTCTCGGCGAAGCCGCTCCGGAGAGCCGCCTCCCGGCAACCGGGCCGGCCGGCCACCGGCTGCGGTGGATCGTGATCGCCGCTCTCGTCCTCGCCGCGCTCAACCTCCGCCCGGCCATCACCAGCCTCGGCGCGCTGCTGGAGGAGGTCCGCGTGGGCCTCGGCATGAGCGGCACCGTCGCCGGCCTGCTGACCTCCGTACCCGCGCTGTGCTTCGCCGCTTTCGGTATCGCCGCGCCCCGCCTGGCCAGGCGCTTCGGGCCCGGGGCGATCGTCTGCGCCGGCATGGCCGCGATCACCGTGGGCGTCGTGGTGCGCCCGTACGCCGGCGGCACCGGCGGCTTCCTCGCCGCCAGCGGGCTCGCCCTGGCCGGCATCGCGGTCAGCAACGTCTTGATGCCGGTGGTCATCAAGAGCTGGTTCGCCGACCGGGTCGGCCCGATGACCGGGCTCTACTCCATGGCGCTGGCCCTGGGCACCTCGCTCGCCGCGGCGCTCACCGTGCCCATGACCGATGCGCTCGGCGGCAGTTGGCGGACGGGCCTGGCGGTGTGGGCGGCGCTCGCCGCGGTTGCCGTGCTGCCCTGGCTCCTGGTGGCACGGCAGCGCAGGGCCGCCGCCGGGCCGGCCACGGGCGGCGCGGCACCCACCGGGGAGACCACCGTACGGATCACCTCCTCACCGACCGCCTGGGCACTGGCCGTCTTCTTCGGCCTGCAGGCCACCGCCGCGTACATCACGATGGGCTGGATGCCGCAGATCTTCCGCGACGCCGGGGTCTCGGCGGGCACCGCGGGAGTGCTGCTGGCGGTCACCATGGCGATGGGCGTCCCGCTCTCCTTCGTCCTGCCGCGGCTGGCGGCCCGGATGCGGCATCAGGGGCCGCTCGCGGTGCTGCTCGGCCTGTGCGGCCTGGCCGGTTACGCCGGACTGTGGCTGGCGCCGGCTGCCGGGGCTTGGGCCTGGGCGCTGCTGATGGGCATCTCCAACTGTGCCTTCCCACTGGCCCTGACGATGATCGGGATGCGTTCGACCAGTTCCGCCGGGGTCGTCAAGCTCTCGGCCTTCACCCAGAGCGTCGGCTATCTGATCTCCGTTCCCGGACCGCTGCTGGTCGGCACGCTCTACCAGCACAGCGGCGGCTGGGGGCTGCCGATCGCCCTGATGGCAGGGCTGATGGTGCCGCAGATCGCGGTGGGCGTGCTGGCCGGGCGGGACCGCCGGATCGAGGACGAGGCCTGAGTGCGACACTGGGCGCATGCCAGTGCTCGAACCGAATCCGCAGGGCAGCCAGAAGAAGCTGCTCCTGGTGCTGGGCGTCATGCTCGGCGTGACCGTCCTCGTCGCGATCATTGCGAGTATCGCGGCGCCGTAGGGGCACCCCCTGGGCACCCGGCAAAGGGACTGCCCCGGCCGGGGTCCGCCGGCTGCGGCCTGCCGGCCCGAGACCGGCCCGGGCGCGGGTGGGGGTGACCCCCGTCCCCTAGGGGGCCGACGCCAGGGTCGAGTGGGGGGCTTCCCGGATGGGAACGGCCGCCGGGAATCCGTAGCTTCGAAGAGCACCGCACACAGCGGTGGGTGCGCCGCGGCCCGCGGCCGCGCCGCCCTTCGATGCGCCACGGAGGCGATGCGCATGTCCGCTGCGCCCAGGCGGCCGGCCGCCGCCGAGGCCCGCCGTCCCCGCCTGCGGATGCGCCTGCCGTGGTGGGCACTGACCCTGCCGGTGATCTCCTTCGTGGCCCTGCTGATAGTCGTCGCCGGTCCCGCCGAGGCGAGGGCCGCGAGCGCCCCGCAGGGCCTGGTCGCACTGCTGGAACTCCTGGCCCGGATCGTGCGCGGCGGTGCCTGACGCCCGTTTGCCGCCGACACCTCACCTCGCAGGGGAGCACTTCAACACCCCGCGCCCCGTGCCGCCTTTCGTGCGAAGCTGGGACGCATGAGCGCCGATACACCCCGCCGGATTGTCCTCCTCCGACACGCCAAGGCCGAATGGTCGGAGACCAGCGATCATGAGCGTCCGCTCGCCGAGCGCGGCCGCAAGGATGCCCCGGTCGCCGGCCGCTGGCTGGCCGGAGCCGGGATCACCCCCGATCTGACCCTGTGCTCGACGTCAGCGCGTACCCGCGAGACATGGAAGCTCGCCGTCCACGAGCTCCCGCAGCGACCCAAGACCGTCTATGAGGAGCGGATCTACGAAGCCTCCCTGGGCGAGCTGATCGCGCTGCTGAACGAGACCTCCGACGACGTCACCGACCTGATGCTGGTCGGGCACAACCCCGGCGTGCACGCCCTCGCCGACGCGCTCTCCGGCGACGCCGAGGGCGACCTGCTGCCCCGGATGAACCGCAGCGGCTTCCCCACGGCCTCGCTCGCGGTGCTCTCCTTCAACGGCTCCTGGAAGTCCGTCGAGCACGGCGTCGGACGCCTGGTCGCCTACTGGACGCCCCACGGATAACGCGGAGAACGCTGAGGACCCCGCGCGCACGCGGTGCGGGCACGCATGACGCACGCGAGAGGGCCCCGGCACACAGGTGCCGGGGCCCTCTTCCGTCCGTCGTCGTTCTTCGCCGGGCGGGGCTCCGTGCCGCGGCCGTGCCGACCCGGCCGCAGCCGTGTTTGACCGGGCCGTTCCGGACCGCTCAGCCGACGAGGGTGTCCGCCGCCTCGACCTCTTCGCGGGTGATCCCCAGCAGATACAGCACGGTGTCCAGGAACGGCACGTTCACCGCGGTGTGCGCCGCCTCCCGCACCACCGGCTTGGCGTTGAAGGCGACGCCGAGCCCGGCCGTGTTGAGCATGTCGAGGTCGTTGGCGCCGTCCCCGATCGCCACGGTCTGCGCGAGCGGCACCCCCGCCTGCTGCGCGAACTCCCGCAGCAGCCGCGCCTTGCCGGCCCGGTCCACGATGTCGCCGGTGACCCGGCCGGTGAGCTTCCCGTCGACGATCTCCAGGGTGTTGGCCGAGGCGAAGTCCAGCCCCAGCTCCTCCTGGAGTGCGTCGGTGACCTGCGTGAAACCGCCCGACACGACGCCGACTTGATAGCCGAGCCGCTTGAGGGTCCGCACCAGCGTGCGGGCCCCGGGGGTGAGCCGTACCTCCTTGCGCACGGCCTCGACCACGGACGCGTCGAGCCCGCCCAGCAGCTCGACCCGGGCGTGCAGCGACTGCTCGAAGTCCAGCTCACCGCGCATCGCGGCGGCGGTGACCTCGGCGACCTCGGCCTCACAGCCGGCGTGCGCCGCGAACAGCTCGATGACCTCGTCCTGGATGAGCGTCGAGTCGACGTCCATGACCACCAGCCGCTGCGCCCTGCGCTGCAGCCCGGCCGCCACCACCGCGACGTCCACGCCGAGCCGTGCGGCCTCGGGGGCCAGCACACTGCGCAGCGCCTCGGTCGCCGCGCCGGACACCGCGAACTCGACGGCGGTCACCGGGTACTTGGCAAGCCGGAAGATGCGGTCGATGTTGCCGCCGGTGGCCGTTATGGCAGCGGCGATCGCGGCGGCGGTCTCCGCGGTGAGCGGGTGCCCCAGCACGGTGACGTGCGAACGGCCGGTGCCGCGCGGGCGGTTGTCACCGCGGCCGGAGATGATCTCCGCCTGGAGGTTCAGCGACTCGGCCCAGCTGTGCACGGTCGCCCGCAGGTCGCCTTCGGAGGTGCCGGAGGAGCCCTCGGCGGGGGAGGGGGCGGTGACCAGCGCGCACAGTGTGATGCGCCCCCGGGTCACCATCTGTTCGATGTCCACGACATCGACGGAGTAGGCAGCGAGGGTGTCGAAGAGACCTGCGGTGATGCCGGGCCGGTCCTTCCCGAAGATCTTCACGAGAAGGGTCGGTAGGTCATCGCCCGGTACGGCGGTGGCAGGCGGGATCTGCGATGCGCTCATGGTGCCCTTACGGTAACCGCCGGGCGGTCGCGTCCGTACGGGTGTCCGGGGTTCGGACCGGCGCGGCCCGGTGCCGCCGCGCCCGCACCCCTGTGCCTCCGGCCCCGGCGGCCCGTTGATCGTTATCGAGTCGTGTCCGGCTCACCGTGTGCCGCCCGACCAGGGAGTCTGCCCCGGCACGCCAATCCGCCTGCCGGGGCGACGGGTTCGGCGCGCCGGCGGTGCGCAGACGCGGCGGACCGGGCGGTCGGTCAGGTGCGTATCCGCTTCCTCCCATAATGCGGCCTCCGCCGCGGACCTGCACGGCGTCCACGGCGGGCCGTGCCGCTCCCGGCGGAGCCCCTTCCGTCCGGAACACCTGTTATCCGGTGATCTCGGGGTATCCGTAAGTGTTTCCCGTGCTCCGGGGGGCTTTGACGGGCACCGGCGCGCGCACCTGCACCCTGCTCCCGTCCCGGTTACCGGTCCGAGCGCCGGGCCTGAAATAGTTCCTCACGATGTTCACCATCCCTGGATTCCCATACAGGGCGTCACTCGGGGGACTATGTAATGGGGCGTGGAGTGCCTGAACTCGTACTCGAATTGAACGGAAGGACCTGGACGCTCGACCCGTCCCGGTCCTACAACGTGGGCCGTGACCCGCAGGGCGACATGGTGCTCGACGACGCCAGGGTCTCCTGGCGGCACGCCACTGTGCGCTGGGCCGGCCACAGCTGGATCATCGAAGACCAGGGCAGCACCAACGGCACGTATGTCCAGGGCCGGCGGATCCACCAGATGGAGATCGCCCCCGGCGCGACCGTGCACCTGGGCAACGCCACCGACGGCCCCCGGGTGACCCTGTCCGCCGGGGCGCAGGCCGCCGACGCCTTCGGCGCGCAGCCCGCCATGACGCCGCAGCAGCAGCCCGCGCAGGGCTGGCAGGCGCCCCCCGCGCACCAGCCGCCGGGCCGGCACCAGCCGCCCGCCCAGCAGGGCTGGCAGGCGCCGCCGCAGGACCAGCAACAGCCGTACGTCCCGCCACAGCAGGCCCAGCAGCCCCCGCAGGCTCAGCCGCAGCAGTCCCAGCAGCCGCAGCACGCTCAGCAGCCTTCGCAGGCCGTGCCCCCGCAGCAGGCCCGGCAGTCCCCGCAGGCTCAGCCGCAGCAGTCCCAGCATCCGCAGCAGTCCCAGCAGCCTTCGCAGGCCGTGCCCCCGCAGCAGGCCCGGCAGTCCCCGCAGGCCGGCACCCCGGCGCATGGCGACCGCAGCCCGACCACGTTCCACCGCCTCGACTCGGGGCGGGTGATGCGTATCGGCCGTGCGCTGGAGAACGAGCTGGTCGTCTCCGACCTCCAGGTCTCCCGCCACCACGCCGAGTTCCGCGCCACCCCCGACGGCCGGTTCGAGATCCACGACCTCGGCAGCCACAACGGCACCTACATCAACGGCCAGCCGGTCCCCAAGTCCGGCAAGGCGCCGGTCGGCGCGAACGACATCATCGGCGTCGGCCACTCCACCTTCCGGCTGGTCGGCGACCGCCTCGAGGAGTTCGTCGACACCGGTGAGGTCTCCTTCTCGGCCCGCCACCTCACGGTCACCGTCGACGGCGGAAAGCAAATCCTCAAGGACGTCTCCTTCGGCGTCCCGGAGAAGTCCCTGGTCGCGGTCATCGGCCCGTCAGGCTCCGGCAAGTCGACGCTGCTCAAGGCGCTGACCGGCTACCGCCCCGCCAACCAGGGCGATGTCCTCTACGACAACCGGAACCTCTACAAGCAGTTCGCCGAACTGCGCCAGCGCATCGGTCTGGTCCCGCAGGACGACATCCTGCACAAGGAGCTGACCGTCGAGAAGGCCCTCAGGTACGCGGCCAAGCTCCGCTTCCCCGGTGACACCGCGGACGCCGAGCGCAAGGCCCGGATCGACGAGGTGCTGCACGAGCTCAAGCTCCACGTCCACAAGGACAAGAAGGTCACCTCGCTCTCCGGCGGCCAGCGCAAGCGGGTGTCGGTGGCCCTGGAGCTGCTGACCAAGCCGTCACTGATCTTCCTGGACGAGCCGACCTCGGGTCTCGACCCGGGCATGGACCGCGATGTCATGCAGCTGCTGCGCGGCCTCGCCGACGACGGCCGTACGGTCCTGGTCGTCACGCACTCGGTGGCCGAACTCGCGCTGTGCGACAAGCTGCTGGTGATGGCCCCGGGCGGCGGCGTGGCCTACTTCGGCCCGCCCGAGGAAGCGCTCAACTTCTTCCAGTACGACACCTGGGCGGATGTCTTCTCGGCGTTCGAGAACTACCGCGACTACGACTGGATGGGGCGCTGGCGCGGCTCCCCGCACTACCAGCTGTACGCCGCGGACATCGACGCCGTCGCCCCGCAGTCGGTCAATGTCCAGGTGCCGTCGGCCCGGATACACAAGTCCCAGAGCTGGGGCTCGCAGCTGTGGACGCTGATGCGCCGCTATGTCTCGGTGCTCGCCTCCGACCGGGGCTTCCTGGGGCTGATGGTGATCCTGCCCGCGGTGCTCGGCGTGGTCTCGATGCTGATCCCCAGCGACTACGGCCTCGGCTACGGGCCGATGGCCAGGGGCCGCACCAACCGCGATGCGAGCACCATCATGCTGATCCTCGCGGTCGGCATGTGCTTCTCGGGCGCCGCCAACTCGGTGCGCGAACTCATCAAGGAACGGGTGATCTACGAACGCGAACGGGCCACCGGCCTGTCGCGGTCGGCGTATCTGATGTCCAAGGTGATCGTGCTCGGCGTGGTCACGGCCATCCAGGGCGTGATCATCGCGGCGATCGGCTTCTCGACCCGGAACCTGCCCTCCGAGGGCCTGATCCTGGCGAAGGCCCCGCAGATCGAGATGGCGCTGGCGATCATCGCGCTCGGCTTCACCTCGATGATGTTCGGCCTGGTCATCTCCTCGCTGGTGAAGACCGCCGAGAAGACCATGCCGCTGCTGGTCATGTTCGCCATCGTCCAGGTGGTGTTCACCGGTGTGCTCTTCCAGCTCTTCGACACCCCGGGCGTCGCACAGTTCGCCTGGCTGATGCCGTCGCGCTGGGCCGTCGCGGCGATGGGCGCCACCGCCGACATGAACACCTTGCTGCCCTGGGAGCAGGGCAACCCGGACCCGCTGTGGAAGCACCAGACCGGCGTCTATGTGATGGACATGATCATCCTGATCAGCCTGGGCGTCGCGCTCGCCTTCGCCGTCGCACGGCTGCTGCGCCGCCATGAGCCCGAGGTCATGCGTAAGTAGCGCCGCACAGCGCACCGCGCCGCACAGCGCACCGCGCCGCACAGCGCACCGCACCGCACGCCCGAGGGGCGGCACCCGGGACCGGGTGCCGCCCCTCGGCGGTGTGCGCGACTGCGGACTGCCTGAACCGGTGGTCCGGTACGCCCTGAACCGGTGGCTCAGTACGCCGAGTTGACGTTGTCCATCGAGCCGTACTTGGCGGCCGCGTAGTTGCAGGCGGCGGTGATGTTGGCGACCGGGTCGTACAGGTTCCAGGAGGTGCCTTCGACGTGGTACGTCTTGAAGGTCGGCGCGATGACCTGCAGCAGGCCCTTGGACGGGGTGCCGTTGATGGCGTTGATGTCCCAGTTGTTGATGGCCATCGGGTTACCGCTGGACTCGCGCATGATGTTGCGGTGGATGCCCTCGTACGAGCCGGGGATGCCCTTCTTGGCCATGATGGCCAGCGACTCGCGGATCCAGCCGTCCAGGTTGTCCGGGTAGGTCTTGGCGGCCGGCTTGGCGGCGGTCTTCGCGGGCACCGGCTTCACGGCGGGCTTCGCCGCGGCGGGGATCGCGGTGCGCACGGCGGACCGGTTCGCGGCGGCCTTCGTGGCGCGCGCCTTCTCGGCCTGGGCCTTCGCCACTGCGGCGGCCTTCGCCTTCGCGGCCTTGACGGCCGCGGCCTTCTTGGCGGCGGCCTCGGCCTTGCCCTTGGCGGCGGAGCTGTCGGCCTGCTTGGCGATCGTGGCCTGCTGGGCCTCGGCGGCGGTACCGACCGCGCTGAAGGCGACCGGCTTCGCGTCGGCAGTGGTGGCCTGCGCCGTGCCCTGACCGGCGTCGGCACCCGGAACGGCGGTGAAGGCCAGGGCCGCGGCACCGGCTGCGGCGATACCGGCGACGGAGAGCTTCTGCGTGCGGGTCAGGCGGCGGAGACCAGAAGAGGCGTGCTGAGGCATGGCGGGACAGACCTTCCGATGGGGGGACGCCGCACGGGCCCGGAGTGGTGGCGAACGCCGTAATTCCATTCACGGCGCCGAGCGACGGGGCCATTCTTAGCGGCCGGAAATTCCCCCGGCAAAGGTGTGACGTACGATCCCGGTTAGTGGAACCCTGGCGGCTGATATTGCGTCCCGAATAGGACTTTCCCAGCTCACGCAGTAGTGGGGGGTCCACTAACCCGGCTCGTAAGTGACCTGCGTCCTATGCGCGGCGTCACAGTGCGGCGGTGTTTGTCTCGCCGGACGTAATTGCAAATGCACAGTCCGTATGCGTCATATCCCCCCTACGGCATATCCCCTACGGCCCGGCGGCGGATTCCCGGAATGCCCCGGACGGTCATGTGGCCCGTCCGGGGCGCGTGCCGCTGCGCGCCCATCGCGCCCCGAGCTCAGTCGGGCAGCACGAGATGCAGATCGCCGAATTCATGCCACAGATAGCGCCGCCGCACCGCCGCCGCGTAGGCCCGGCGCAGCGCCTCCCCGTCGTCCGCCACCGCCTCGAGCATCAGCAGATGGGAGGCGGTGGGCTCGTGCAGGCCGGTGAGCAGGCCGTCCACCGCCCGCACCCCGCGCTCCGGCGTGACCACGAGTTCCGTCCAGCCGGCCGCGGCGCGCACCCGCCCGTCCGTGCCGGTCGCCGACTCCAGGGCCCGTACGGCCGTGGTCCCCACCGCCACGATCCGCCCGGCCGGGGCGCCCGGACGCTGCCGCCGCGCCGCCGTCCTGCGCCGGGCCCGCGCGGCGTTGACCAGCCACGCCGTGGCCGGCGGCACCACGAACCGCTCCGCATACGGCGGCTCGAACGCCTCCGCCGAGGCGACCCCCGTATGCAGCGAGACCGGCGCGAACTGCACCCCCTTGCTGACCAGCCGCGCCACCAGCGCGGCGGTGAAGGGCCGGGCGGCACTCGGCATCTCCGCGCTGCCGCCGCCGGGGGAGTTCACCGCGAACACCGTCTGGTACGCGTCCAGCGGCTGGTCCCGGTCCGTGTAGCCGTAGCGGATCGGCCGCCCGTGGCGCCGCATCAGCTCGGCCGCCTCCACGCCCGCCACCCGCGCCCACCACAGCCGGGCGCTCCCGGGGTCCAGCGGGGCCTCCAGCGTCAGCCGCGCCCCGCCGGGCAGCCGCACCACCGTGCCGGCCGGGCCGCCCGCCCGCGGCACCGTGCTGCCCCGCCCGTCCGGACTCCGCAGCTCCACCGTCCAGCGGCCGGCCACCGTCCGTCCCGCCGGGTGCCACCGGTCCGCCCGCGTGGAGAAGTGCACCACCACCGGCTCGCCGCGTCCCCGGCCGTCACCGACCCGTCCGTCCACCGCGGCGGGCAGCGTCCGCGAGGTGTTCACCACCAGCACATCCCCGGCGGCCAGCAGGTCCGGCAGCTCACCGAACTCGTGGTGGCCAATCTCGGCCGCACCCCGGCTCACCATCAGCCGTACGGCGTCCCGGCCCAGGCCGGGCCCCCGCTGCTCGGCCGGGACCGCGGCCGACAGCTCCGCCGGGACCTGCACCGCCTCCGTGATCACCGGGAGCCCGCCCCCTCGGACGTGGGCGCTCCGTCGGACGGGTCCGTCCCGGCCGCCGCGTGATACCGCCCGCTGGGGGCCTTGTCGTCCAGCAGGCGCAGCAGTCCGGGGACCACGGCCTGGGGCAGCGGCCGTCCGGAGGTGTCCTCGTCCGGTACGGCGGCGGCGTACAGATCGGTCCGCATGTCCCCCGGGTCCACCCACCACACCCGCAGCCCCGGCTCCTCCACCGCGAGCACCGCCGACTGCTGGTCCAGCGCCGCCTTCGTGGCGCCGTAGCCGCCCCAGGCCGGGTACGCCTCGACGGCCGCGTCCGAGCTGATGTTGAGCACCGCCCCACCGGTCCGGGCAAATGCCCCTTTCGCCCCGATGGTCGCGTCGCTTACTGCTCCATAAGTGGACGAATCGGACGTTCCGGTATTTCGGGCATTCTCGATGTAAGGGTGTGAATCGTATGTCGCACCATTTCCGACATCCTCTCCATAAGGAGCTTTCCCTATATAGGGGAGGACTTCCTCATACGAGGACAGGTAGGAGGAATTCCGCAAGAGCGGCAAAGCCTCCTGGACCAGGCCGAGCGGCGCCACCACATTCACCTCCAGCGCCGCCCGCAGCCCGTCCAGCGGATGGTCCGCCAGCCGGGCCAGCGGCTCGGCCCCCAGCGCGCTCGCGTTGTTCACCAGCAGATCGAGCCCGCCCAGCGCGCCGGCCGCGGCCACCAGCGCCGCCCGGTGCCCGCGGTCCGTCACATCCCCGGGCAGCGCGACCACCCGTGCCCCCGTCCCGCGCAGCTCCCGCGCCGCGTCCTCCAGCGGCCCGGCCGACCTCGCGTCCACGACCAGGTCCCACCCCCGTGCCGCCAGCGCCGCGGCGAGCGCCCGGCCCAGCCCCTTCGATGCCCCCGTGATGACCGCCACCGGCATGATCGCGTCCCCTTTCGAATCCGGGCCGGGATCCCGGCCCGCTCTCACGGTAGGAACACCGCCGGCCCGCGGACGTCGGGCGCCGGACCTGCCATGGCCAGGGCATTCGCCCTAGGCCGGTGGACGTAGACGGCAGCCGTCGGCGGACCGATACGGCCTGGTCGCCCCGCCGGTACGGTGAGCCCATGAGCAACGGACCGGGAGCCGGAATCCCCGCGGTGAGCACCGCGATCCTGGCCATGAGCAGGCATCTGGAGGTGCGCGACGTCCTCAAGACGATCGTGGCCTCGGCCCGCGAGCTGCTGGACGCCGAGTACGCCGCCCTGGGCGTGCCCGACGACCACGGCGGCTTCGCCCAGTTCGTGGTGGACGGCGTCAGCGCCGAGCAGTGGAAGGCCATCGGCCCGCTGCCCCGCCAGCACGGCATTCTCGCCGCGATGCTGCACAACGCCACCCCGGAACGGCTCGCCGACGTCCGTGCGGACCCCCGCTTCGGCGGCTGGCCGGCCGCCCACCCGGACATGTCCGACTTCCTCGGCCTGCCGGTCGCCGACGGCGACGAGATCCTCGGCGCCCTCTTCCTGGCGAACAAGCGCTGCCCCAAGCCGGCCGGCGACTGCGGATTCACCGAGGAGGACGAGCGGCTGCTCGGGATACTCGCCCAGCACGCCGCCATCGCCCTGACCAACGCCCGCCTCTACGAGCGCAGCCGCGAGCTGACCATCGCCGGTGAGCGCGCCCGGCTCGCCCACGAGCTGCACGACGCGGTCGCCCAGAAGCTCTTCTCGCTCCGCCTCACCGCCCAGGCCGCCACCGCCCTGGTCGACCGCGACCCGGCACGCGCCAAGGACGAGCTGCACCAGGTCGCCGCGCTGGCCGCGGAGGCCGCCGACGAACTGCGGGCCGCCGTCATCGAGCTGCGCCCCGCCGCCCTGGACGAGGACGGCCTGGTCGCCACCCTGCGCTCCCAGGCCCAGGTCCTGGACCGGGCACACTCCGCACGTGTCACCTTCACGGCCCACTGCGTCCGGGCGCTCCCCGCGTCCCAGGAGGAGGCGATGCTCCGGGTGGCCCAGGAGGCGCTGCACAACGCCTTGCGGCACTCCGGTGCCGGGCATGTCGAGGTGGGCCTCACCCGCAGCGGCCAGGGCGCGCTGCTGCGGATCGCCGACGACGGCTGCGGATTCGACCCGGGCGCGGTCCGCCGGGCCGGCCGCCACCTGGGCCTGGTCTCGATGCGTGACCGCGCGAGTGGCGTCGGCGGAAAGCTCACCGTGGAATCGGAGCCCGGCAAGGGCACCACTGTCGAGATGGAGGTGCCCGGTGGCTGACACGGACAGGAGTGGCGCGATGGGGAATCCCGCGGACGAAGCAGGGGCGGACTCCGGGCGCACCGCGGGCGGCGGGCAGGCGATCCGCGTGCTGCTCGTCGACGATCACCAGGTCGTGCGCCGCGGACTGCGGACGTTCCTGGAGGTCCAGGACGACATCGAGGTGGTGGGGGAGGCCTCCGACGGCGCCGAGGGCATCGCCGCCGCCGAAGAGCTGCGCCCGGACGTCGTCCTGATGGACGTCAAGATGCCCGGCATGGACGGCATCGAGGCGCTCCGCACGCTGCGCGAACTGGACAACCCCGCCCGCGTGCTGGTGGTCACCAGCTTCACCGAACAGCGCACCGTCGTCCCGGCGCTGCGCGCGGGCGCGGCCGGCTACGTCTACAAGGACATCGACCCGGACGCGCTGGCCGGCGCCATCCGCTCCGTCCACGCGGGCCATGTCCTGCTGCAGCCCGAGGTGGCCGGCGCACTGCTGGCCCAGGAGGAGAACAACGGCGGCCAGGGGCGCGGCACTTCCCTCACCGACCGGGAGCGCGAGGTCCTCGGCCTGATCGCGGACGGCCGCTCCAACCGTGAGATCGCCCGTGCGCTGGTGCTGTCCGAGAAGACCGTCAAGACCCATGTCTCCAACATCCTCATGAAGCTCGACCTCGCCGACCGGACACAGGCCGCACTGTGGGCCGTACGGCACGGCATCGGGGCCTGAACGCCCATGGGGGAGCGCCGGGTACGACGGTGCTCCCCTACCGCCGACACAAGCGGAATGTCGTCTTCAGATCCGAGATTCATACTGTCGTGTAGCCGTAGCCCATTCGGCGTATCCCTTCTCGGCCCGGGCCGTTGTCCAGTGCAGTCGTGGCGGCTGGCCACGGCAACGGCAACGAGGAGCTAGAGAAGTGAAGAACATCAAGCGCGCAGCGGCCATCACGATGGTGGCGAGCGGTCTCGCCCTCGCGGGCGCCGGCGTCGCCTCGGCCCACTCCCCGCAGGCCCAGGGCGGTGCGGTGCACTCCCCGGGAATCGTCTCCGGCAACGTCATCCAGGTCCCGGTGCACGTCCCCGTGAACGCCTGCGGCATCACCGCCACCGTCATCGGCGCCCTCAACCCCACCTTCGGCAACCCCTGCGTCAACGTCTGATCCCAGGACGCCCGCAGGACCTCGTCCGACCCCCGCGATGCCATGGTCCGCGCGGGTCGGGCCGGACCGGCCCCGTCCCTCCTTGGACGCGCGGCCGGTCCCCCAACCCTCCGCCATCGTCTTACGGCCCTGTGCCACCACGTGAGGAACACGCCCCCATGAACACCGTCAAGAAGGCCGCACTCGTCCTCGCCGCCACCGGGATCGCCCTCGGTGCGGCCGCCGGATCCGCCTTCGCGACCAGTGGCGCGCAGGCCGATGGCACGGCCGTGCTCTCCCCCGGCATCGGCTCGGGCAATCTCGCCCAGGTCCCCGTGCACGTCCCCGTGAACGTCACCGGCAACACCGCCACCGTCATCGGCGCGCTCAACCCCGCCTTCGGCAACGCCACCGCGAACAACTGAGGTTGTCCGAACGGACCGGACGGCTTCGCCTGCCCAGAGGCGTCCGGCCCGCTCGGCAAAGGCCCCGCCGACCACACAATGGTCCGGCGGGGCCGCTTCCGTTCACCGCCGGTGCCGCTCCCTCTCCTCCACCGCGGAGTTGTACGCCGCCACCTGCGCCCGCCGGGCCGTCCGCTCCACCGGCCGCAGCGCCTCGGCGCGGGCCGCGATCTCGGACGAGCTCACCGCCCCGCCGTGCTCCCTGCCGTCCCCGCCGGCCTGCTGCGCGATATCGATGAGCGCGCCGACGCGCTGCGCCAGCTCCAATACCCGCACCGCCCGCGGCGGATATCCGGGAGCCAGCACCTGCCGGCCGGCCTCCGCCCGCGCCCGGTACGCCTCCAGCGCCGCCTGCGCCACCGGGCCTGCCCCGGCCACGTCCAGCTTCGAGAGCAGTTCGGTCGCCTCCCGCAGCGCCTGAGCCAGCTCCCGTTCCGCCTCGCCCAGCGAGGGCACATCGGCCGGCGGCGCCTCCCGCACCGGCAGGCAGCGCCAGACCACCTCCACATGCACATCGGGGCCGATGCCACCCTCAGGACCGGCCTCGTACCTCTCCGGAATCAGTCCCAGCCCGGCCCCCGGGGCGAGTACCGCCTCCTCGGCCTCCAGCGCCCGCGCATTGAATTCCGGCGGTCCGCACAGTCCCAGCGGATGCCCGGGAGCCGGCAGGGCCACCCGCAGGCCCCGCGCCCCCAGCGTCCGCAGCCGCCCCAGCGCGAGTGTCAGGCCGACCGGCGCCTCCTCCCCGGGCAGGCCCTCCACGCGGTGCACCGCATCGTCGTCCGCGATCCGGTGCGCGGCTTCATCAGGTGAGACAAGTCCGGCCAAAAGGGCATTTCCCCATGCCGCAAGCCGTCCTGAACGTGGTTCATCGAGCATGGTCCCCAGCCTAGGGAAGAGCACCGACAACGAGTGGCGTAGGTTTGCAGGGGGCTGCGCCTACAGGTGTACGCGACGACCGAGAAGCAATGGGAGACAACGCGCTCATGAGCGATGTGCTGGAGCTGGTGGACGTATCCGTGGTCCGCGAAGGACGGGCTCTGGTGGACCAGGTCTCCTGGTCGGTGAAGGAAGGGGAGCGCTGGGTGATCCTCGGCCCCAACGGCGCCGGCAAGACCACCCTGCTCAACCTCGCCTCCAGCTACCTCTTCCCGAGCTCCGGCAGCGCCTCGATCCTCGGCGAGCAGCTGGGCAGGGTCGACGTCTTCGACCTGCGCCCGCGCATCGGCATCGCCGGCATCGCGCTGGCCGACAAGCTGCCCCGCAGCCAGACCGTCCTGCAGACCGTGCTCACCGCCGCGTACGGCATGACGGCCGGCTGGCAGGAGAGCTACGAGGACATCGACGAGCAGCGCGCCCGCGCCTTCCTCGACCGCCTCGGCATGAACGCCTACCTCGACCGGAAGTTCGGCACCCTCTCCGAGGGCGAGCGCAAGCGCACCCTGATCGCCCGCGCCATGATGACCGACCCCGAGCTGCTGCTGCTGGACGAGCCGGCCGCCGGTCTCGACCTCGGCGGCCGCGAGGACCTGGTCCGCCGCCTCGGCCGCCTCGCCCGCGACCCGTACGCCCCCTCGATGATCATGGTCACCCACCACGTCGAAGAGATCGCCCCGGGCTTCACCCACGTCCTGATGATCCGTCAGGGCAAGGTGCTGGCCGCCGGCCCCCTGGAGCTCGAACTCACCTCCAGCAACCTCTCCCACTGCTTCGGCCTCCCGCTGGTCGTCGAGCGCAACGGCAACGACCGCTGGACCGCGCAGGGCCTGCCCCTGACCTGACCGCCCGTCGGCGGACCGCCCCCTCCACGAGCCGCCCCTCAACGAGCCGTCCCCGGCCTTTGCCCGGGGGCCCCGGTCGCGGCACCGCGCGGCTTTTGGCCGCTGACCGATCGCGCCCTGTCCCGGGCCGCCGCACGGATCTACCATGAAGCCGTGGATCCATGGGTGTGGTGGCTGATCGCCGCCGTAGGACTGGGCATTCCCCTCGTCGTGACCGCGATGCCCGAATTCGGGATGCTCGCGGTCGGTGCCGTCGCCGGTGCCGTCACCGCGGGCCTCGGTGGCGGCACCGTCCCGCAATTCCTCGTCTTCGCCGCCGTATCGGTGGCGCTGATCGCCGTCGTACGCCCCCTTGCCAACCGCCACCGCGGCCAGAGCCCCCAACTCGCCTCCGGCATCGACGCGCTCAAGGGCAGGAGCGCCACGGTCCTGGAACGGGTCGACGGCGGGGGCGGCGGCCGTATCAAGCTCGCCGGCGAGATCTGGTCCGCCCGCTCCCTCGACGGCAGCCAGGTCTACGAGCCCGGCCAGCAGGTGGACGTCGTCGAGATCGAAGGCGCCACCGCCGTCGTCATCTGACCCGAACACGCTGCGCGACGAGCCACGACTCTGAAAGACTGATCAATGGCAAGCCGGTCACCGACCGGCGCGGACCAGTAACGAAGGGCACGGGAGCCGCTGTGGAACCGATCATCATCGTCCTGATCATCCTGGTGGTGCTCGTGTTCATCGCACTCATCAAAACGATCCAGGTCATCCCACAGGCCAGCGCCGCCATCGTCGAACGCTTCGGCCGCTACACCCGCACCCTCAACGCGGGCCTGAACATCGTCGTCCCGTTCATCGACTCCATCCGCAACCGCATCGACCTCCGCGAACAGGTCGTGCCGTTCCCGCCGCAGCCGGTGATCACCCAGGACAACCTGGTCGTGAACATCGACACCGTCATCTACTACCAGGTGACCGACGCCCGCGCCGCGACCTACGAGGTAGCCAGCTACATCCAGGCCATCGAGCAGCTGACCGTCACCACCCTGCGGAACATCATCGGCGGCATGGACCTGGAGCGGACCCTGACCTCCCGCGAGGAGATCAACGCGGCGCTGCGCGGGGTGCTCGACGAGGCCACCGGCAAGTGGGGCATCCGCGTCAACCGCGTCGAGCTGAAGGCCATCGAGCCGCCGACCTCCATCCAGGACTCGATGGAGAAGCAGATGCGCGCCGACCGTGACAAGCGCGCCGCCATCCTCCAGGCCGAAGGTGTCCGGCAGTCCCAGATCCTCACCGCCGAAGGTGAGAAGCAGTCCTCGATCCTGCGCGCCGAAGGTGAGGCCAAGGCCGCGGCCCTGCGCGCCGAGGGCGAGGCCCAGGCGATCCGGGTGGTCTTCGAGTCGATCCACGCCGGCGACCCGGACCAGAAGCTGCTCTCCTACCAGTACCTCCAGATGCTCCCGAAGATCGCCGAAGGCGACGCCAACAAGCTCTGGATCGTGCCGAGCGAGATCGGCGACGCCCTCAAGGGCCTCGGCGGCGCCCTCGGCAACTTCACCCCGCCGACCGGCGGCGGCTCCATCCCCAAGCCCAGCTCGCCGAACCGCGAAGCACCCCCGATCGACTGACACCGCCGGGCCCTGGTGCATGATCGGGCGAAACCGTACCGCTCATGCACGGGGGGATCCGCGTGACCATCTGGGAAGCCGTCGCCATCTTCGCCGCCGGAATCGGCGCCGGCACGATCAACACCGTCGTCGGGTCCGGCACCCTGATCACCTTCCCGGTGCTGCTCGCCTTCGGCGTGCCACCCGTCACCGCCAACGTGTCCAACACCCTTGGCCTGGTGCCCGGTTCGATCAGCGGAGCCATCGGCTACCGCCGCGAGCTCGCCGGCCAGCGCCGCCGGATCCTCCGCTTCGGCCTCATCGCCCTCATCGGGGGCCTGGCCGGCGCCATCCTGCTGCTCGCACTGCCCTCGAAGGCCTTCGACGCGATCGTCCCCGCCCTGATCGCCGTCGCGCTGGTACTCGTCATCGTCCAGCCCAAGCTGTCCGCCGCGCTCCGCGCCCGCCGCGAGCGCAACGGCACCACCCCCCACCGCGACGGCGGCCTCGCCCTGCCGGCCGGCCTGCTGGTCGCCAGCGCCTACGGTGGCTACTTCGGCGCCGCCCAGGGCGTGCTCTACCTCTCCCTGATGGGACTGCTGCTCTCCGAGGACCTGCAGCGGCTCAACGCCCTCAAGAACGTCCTCGCCGCGATCGTGAACGGCGTCGCCGCCGTCTTCTTCCTCTTCGTCGCGCACTTCGACTGGGCCGCCGTCGGCCTGATCGCGGTCGGGTCCGCCCTCGGCGGCCAGATCGGCGCGAAGGTGGGCCGCCGTCTGCCCCCCACCGCCCTGCGCGCCGTCATCGTCGTGGTCGGCCTGCTGGCCATCGCCCAACTCCTCCTCAAGTAAGGCGAGTCGGGCGACGGCCCGGTACCCGACGGCCCGCTAGCCGGCGGCCGGGTACCCCGCGGTCGGGCCGGCCGCGCCCTACGCAGGCAGCGCCAGCCACTCCGGCAGCCCCTCCCGCACCGACACCCCCAGCGTCGACAGCAGCGCATCGGCCGGCGTCGGCTCGAACGGCCGCCGCAGCAGTTGCATCCCCGCCTGCTCGGGCGTCCGGTCCGCCTTGCGGTGATTGTCCTCCGCACACGAGGCAACGGTATTCAGCCAGGTGTCCCCACCGCCGTGCGACCGCGGCACGACATGGTCCACGGTCGTCGCCCGGCGCCCGCAGTACGCACACCGGTGCTGGTCACGCACCAGTACCCCGCGCCGCGACCAGGCCGCCCGTTGTCGGAACGGCACCCGTACGTACCGGCAGAGTCTGATCACCTGCGGCACCGGTACGTCCACCGCGGCGGCACGGATCCGCAGCCCCGGGTGAGCGTGCTCGATGACCGCTTTGTCCTGCATGACCAGCACCACCGCACGCCGCAGCGACACCGTCGACAGCGGCTCGAAGCTCGCATTGAGCACCAGTGTCTCGCGCATCCCGCCCACCTCCCGGACCCGCTTCGCCCCCGCGGCGAAGCTGCTCCACTGTGCAGCGGCAGGTATTCCCCGAACAACGCAATTTCCGCATGCCACAAGGGAAATGGAGGAAGATCAGGAGATGAAAAAGAGGGACCGGCGGCGCCCCATGGGCCGCGAAAAGAGTGTGCTCCGGGTCCCACCCCCGTGAATTACCGGGACCCGGAGCGAACGGCAGCCGATGAGGACACCCGAGATACATCCGGGCTCCGGCGAACAGCGGGCGACACACCTGCGCCCCGCCGCTCCCGCCACTGCGGTACCTGCTGCCCGCCGCCCCCTTTACGGGGCGGCGGCACGGCAACCACTGTCGTGTGGGGAGCGCCGGGGCGCAACGGAATTACGGCGCTCAGCCCGCCGCGGGAATCTCGTACTCGGCGATCAGCTGAGCCCGCCCGAGCGTGTGGAACCGCAGATTGAAGCCCACCACCGCCGGCGAGGCATCCCCGTCCGGACCGAGCTTCTCCTGGTCCACCGCGTACACCGTGAACACATAGCGGTGCGGACCGTCCCCGGGCGGCGGCGCCGCGCCACCGAACTCCCGGGTCCCGTAGTCGTTACGGACATGAACGGCGCCCTCGGGCAGCCCCTTCATCTCACCGGAGCCGGCACCGGCCGGCAGCTCCGTCACCGACGCCGGAATGTCGAACAGCGACCAGTGCCAGAAACCACTGCCCGTCGGCGCGTCCGGGTCGTAGCAGGTGACGGCGTAGCTCTTCGTCCCCGCGGGCGCACCCTCCCACCGCAGCTGCGGCGAACGGTTCCCCTCGGCGAACACCTGCTCCGGCCGCAGCGTCCCGCCCGGCTCCACCTCGTCGCTCAGCACCGTGAACTGCGGCACCGGCGGATGGAAATCGTGCGGGAGCGGCCGCCGCTTCAGCTCGGACACTGCAACACCTCCTGGTCGCTTGCTGACACCTGTCCGGCCAGGTTAGAGCCAGTTCCGCTTACCGCCGACCTCCGCCAGCCACTGGTTGAGGTAACCCGCCCAGTCGGTCCCCTCGAAGTCGTTCAGCCCGACCGTGAACGACCGGTAGGTGTCCGACCCCTCGCTGAACAGACCGGGCTTCTTGTCCATCTCCAGGACGACGTCCATCTCCCGGTCGTCCGCCACGAACGACAGCTCGACCTGGTTCAGGCCCCGGTACTGCTGCGGCGCGTGGAACTCGATCTCCTGGTAGAAGGGGAGCCGCTGTCGCGTTCCCCTGATGTGCCCCTGCTCGAGATCAGCGGCCTTGAAACGGAACCCCAGCCGCCCGAACGCGTCGAGGATCGCCTGCTGCGCCGGCAGCGGATGCACGTTCACCGGGTCCAGGTCGCCGGAGTCCACCGCCCGCGCGATCGCCAGCTCTGTCGTCACCCCGACGTTCATCCCGTGCAGATGCGTCCCCAGGAACGTGGTGATCGGCGTCTCCCACGGGATCTCCAGCCCGAACGGCACGGTGTGCGCCGCACCCGGCTGCACCGCGAAGGCACCGCCCAGCTGCACCTTGGTGAACTCGATGTTCCGCTTGTACTCCTCGTCGCCGCTCTCGACCTCGACCCGCGCCTGCAGTCCGACGGACAGCCCCTGGATGTCCTGGGCCACGGACCCGCCCTGGATCCGCACCTCGCCCTGTACGACCCCACCCGGGACGACGTTCTCCTCAAAGAGCACCGTCTCCACCGACGCACCTCCGGCGCCCAGGCTCGCCAGCAGCTTCTTGAATCCCATGCTCGTCCTCCCCAGGCGGAACGCCTGTGCTGTGTAGTGCGCGCCGAGCTCTCGGCTTGATCCCTACGAACGCGAAACCGTACGACCCGGTTCCACGGCCCACACTTTCCCAACCCCGGGGTCCCCATGGCCAGCCGGCCTCCCCAACAGCTGCACTACTCTCGGTCCGCATGACCGACGTACCGGAACGTATGCCGCTCACCCACGACTTCTTCGACCGTCCCGTGGTGGACGTGGCCCCCGACCTGCTGGGCCGCATCCTGCGCCGCAACACCCCGGACGGACCGATCGAACTCCGCCTCACCGAGGTCGAGGCGTACGACGGCGACACCGACCCCGGCTCCCACGCCTACCGCGGCCGCACCGCGCGCAACGCCACGATGTTCGGCCCGCCCGGTCATGCGTACGTCTACTTCATCTACGGGATGTGGTTCAGCCTCAACGCGGTCTGCGGCCCCGAGGACAAGGCGAGCGGTGTCCTCCTGCGCGCCGGCGAGATCCTTACCGGCGCCTCCCTGGCGGCCACCCGCCGTCCCAAGGCCCGCAACACCAACGAACTGGCGAAGGGCCCGGCCCGCCTGGCCACCGCCCTCGACATCGACCGCACCCTCGACGGCGCCGACCTGTGCAGCAAAGCCACCGCCCCCCTCTCCGTCCTGCACGGCCGCCCGCCCGCCCCCGGGCTGGTGCGCAGCGGCCCGCGCACCGGTGTCGGCGGCGGCGGAGCCGACCACCCGTGGCGCTACTGGATCGCGGACGACCCCACGGTCAGCCCCTACCGCCCCCACACCCCCCGGCGCCGCACCACCACCGCTACTTGACTCCGTGTCGCCGACCGCCTAACGTAGCCCGAGCCGCTGGAGACGGGCAGCGCTATTTGCGCAGACCGCCAGGCGGCACAACCAACTACTCCGATCGGCTCCCAAACGGGTCCTATTTCGCGTTGCCGAAATTCGATCCGGCCGCCTCGATTATGAGTCGCCAGGTAAGCCGCTAAAGTAGTAACCACGCCGAAAGGGCAGCAGTAAATAACTGCCCCGCGGCGGACCTCCGACGAATATCGGAACCGGAATCGAAAGAAACCGGATCTGATAGAGTCGGAAAGGCCGGAAAGCGAAAGCTGAACGGCCGACCCGCTCCAACAGGGAGCCAGACACGGAAACGGATCTGGTAAGGTTGGAAACGCAAGACCGAAGGGAAGCGCCCGGAGAGCCTGGTGAAACAGGCGCAAAGGAAGCGTCCGTTCCTTGAGAACTCAACAGCGTGCCAAAAGTCAACGCCAGATATGTTGATACCCCGTCCACCGGAAACATCCGGGGGATG
>NZ_JBICWS010000008.1:0-110451 GCF_043199875.1 Streptomyces sp. NPDC048516
CTTTTGGCACGCTGTTGAGTTCTCAAGGAACGGACGCTTCCTTTGCGCCTGTTTCACCAGGCTCTCCGGGCGCTTCCCTTCGGTCTTGCGTTTCCGACTCTATCAGATCCTTGCGGGCCCGATTTTCGCCGGTGCGTTTCCGCCTTTCGGCTTCTTCGCGTTTCCAACCTACCAGATCCGTTTCCGTGTCTGGCCCCGTGCTGGAGCGGGTCGGCCGTTCTGCTTTCGCTTTCCGGCCTTTCCGACTCTATCAGATCCGATTTCGTTCCGTTGCCGGTTCTTATTCGGTCCGATTTCCCGTCGGAGGGGGTTTACCTTTCGGCTGATCCGACTTTATCAGATTGCTCTGGGCCGGAATTCCGCCTGGTTTCGCGGAGGCGCTCCGTACGCACAGGCGTGTGGTGCTTCCCGTTCAGGAGGAGACGTAAACGTACTGGAGCGGGGGGGGGGGGCGGGGGGGGGGCCCCCCCCCCCCCCCCACCGAGAAACAAGCCCCGGGCCGGGCCGCGCGACGCCGCCCCCCCCACCGCGGGGGGGGGCGGGGGGGGGGGGGGGGGGGGGGCGGCGCGGCGCCCGGGGGGGGGGGGGGGCCCGCCGGCCCCCCCCCCCCCCGCCCGGGGGGGGGGCCCCCCCCCCCCCCCCCCCCCCCCCCCCCCCGCTCCTACTTGAGTACCTGCGTACGGCCCTGGGCGTCAGACCTCGACGACCACGGGGAGGATCATCGGGCGGCGGCGGTAGTTGTCCGACACCCACTTGCCGACCGAGCGGCGGATCAGCTGCTGGAGCTGGTGCGCGTCCGCGACACCGTCCTGGGCCGCCTTGGCCAAGGCCTCATCGATCTTGGGGACCACGCCCGACAGGGCCGAGTCCTCGATGCCGGAGCCGCGCGCATGCAGGTCCGGGCCTCCGACGATCTTGCCGGTGCTGCTGTCCACGACCACGAAGACCGAGATGATGCCTTCGTCGCCCAGGATGCGGCGGTCCTTGAGATGGGTTTCCGTGACATCGCCGACCGAGAGGCCGTCGACGTAGACATAGCCCGCCTGGACCTTGCCGACGATCTTGGCGACACCGCCGACCAGGTCGACCACGACACCGTCTTCGGCGATGACGATCCGTTCCTTCGGAACACCGGTCAGGGCCCCCAGCTCGGCGTTGGCGCGCAGATGGCGCCATTCACCGTGGACCGGCATGAGGTTCTTCGGCTTGCAGATGTTGTAGAAGTACAGCAGCTCGCCGGCCGAGGCGTGGCCCGAGACATGGACCTTGGCGTTGCCCTTGTGGACGACGTCCGCACCCCATCGGGTGAGGCCGTTGATCACGCGGTAGACCGCGTTCTCGTTGCCCGGGATGAGGGAGGACGCCAGGATCACCGTGTCGCCCTGGACGATCCGGATCTGGTGATCGCGGTTGGCCATCCGGGAGAGGGCGGCCATCGGCTCACCCTGGGAGCCCGTGCAGACCAGCACGACCTCGTCGTCGGGGAGGTCGTCGAGCGTCTTGACGTCCACGACGAGGCCGGCGGGGACCTTCAGGTAACCCAGCTCGCGGGCGATGCCCATGTTGCGGACCATCGAACGGCCCACGAAGGCGACCCGGCGGCCGTACTCGTGCGCCGCGTCGAGGATCTGCTGGATGCGGTGCACATGGCTGGCGAAGCTGGCGACGATGATGCGCTTCTGGGCGTTCGCGAAGACCGTGCGCAGGACGTTGGAGATGTCCCGCTCGGGCGGTACGAAGCCCGGGACCTCGGCGTTCGTGGAGTCGGAGAGGAGAAGGTCGATGCCTTCCTCGCCGAGCCGCGCGAAGGCGGGGAGGTCGGTGAGCCGCCGGTCCAGCGGGAGCTGGTCCATCTTGAAGTCGCCGGTGTGGACGACCATGCCCGCGGGGGTGCGGATGGCGACGGCCAGGGCGTCGGGAATGGAGTGGTTGACCGCGACGAACTCGCAGTCGAAGGAGCCGATCCGCTCCGTGTGCCCCTCCTGCACCTCGAGGGTGTAGGGACGGATGCGGTGCTCCTGGAGCTTGGCCTCGATGAGCGCGAGGGTCAGCTTCGAACCGATGAGGGGGATGTCCGGCTTCTCCCGCAGGAGGTAGGGGACACCGCCGATGTGGTCCTCGTGGCCGTGGGTCAGCACGATGCCGTCGATGTCGTCGAGCCGATCCCTGATGGACGTGAAGTCCGGCAGGATCAGGTCGATTCCGGGCTGCTCCTCCTCGGGGAAGAGCACTCCGCAGTCGACGATCAGCAGCCGGCCGCCGTACTCGAAGACCGTCATGTTGCGGCCGATTTCACCCAGGCCGCCGAGGGGGGTGACGCGCAGGCCACCCTTGGGAAGCTTCGGCGGGGCGCCGAGCTCAGGATGCGGATGACTCAAAAGACTCTCCTCACCACACACGCCACGCTGCCGTCGAGGGCACGTGGCGCGCATGACATTCGTGCACTTGCTATGAGGCGGTTGTTGGTCCGTATTCAGTTGTGAAGCTTGTGATCAGAGCTGTACCCCGCCGGCGGCGAGATCGCGCGTGAGCTGTTCGGTCTCCTCGGGGGAGAGCTCCACGAGCGGCAGCCGCAGCGGCCCGGCGGGCAGACCCTGGAGGCCGAGGGCGGCCTTGGTCGTGATGACGCCCTGGGTGCGGAACATGCCGGTGAAGACGGGCAGCAGCTTCTGGTGGATCTCGGTGGCCTTGGTGACGTCGCCATTGAGGTGGGCGTCCAGGAGGGCGCGCAGCTCGGGGGTGACGACATGGCCGACCACGGAGACGAAACCGACGGCACCGACCGAGAGCAGCGGGAGGTTGAGCATGTCGTCGCCGCTGTACCAGGCGAGGCTGGAGCGGGCGATGGCCCAGCTGGCGCGGCCGAGGTCTCCCTTGGCGTCCTTGTTGGCGACGATCCGGGGGTGCTCGGCGAGCCGGACGATGGTCTCGGTGTTGATCGGGACACCACTGCGGCCGGGGATGTCGTAGAGCATGACCGGCAGGTCGGTGGCGTCGGCGATGGCCGTGAAGTGCCGGAGCAGGCCCTCCTGCGGGGGCTTGCTGTAGTACGGCGTCACCGCGAGCAGACCGTGGGCGCCGGCGTCCTGGGCGGCGCGTGCCAGCTCCAGGCTGTGGCGGGTGTCATTGGTACCGGCTCCGGCGACCACAAAGGCGCGATCGCCGACCGCATCGACCACCGCGCGGACCAGCTGGGCTTTCTCCGCATCGCTGGTGGTCGGGGACTCTCCGGTGGTGCCGTTGACGACGAGACCGTCGTTGCCGGCGTCCACCAGGTGGGCAGCCAGCCGCTGTGCGCCATCGAGATCGAGGGCGCCATCCGGCGTGAACGGCGTGACCATGGCGGTCAGCACCCGCCCGAAGGGGGTCTGCGGTGTGGAAGTCGGAGCCATGGGTCCCACGCTACTCGTAGCTCACCGCGGGATGCGCCTCTGGGGAGCAGGGATGTGGACTCCGGCACTGCCTGCTCGGGGGTTCAAGCAGTGCCGGGTCCGTCTGTTCAGCGTAGATGAACTTCTCAAAATGCCGCAATCCGGACACTTCGCACGTCTGTCCCGCGCGCTCCGGTATCCGGCCCGCAACCTGGGCCTTACGGAGCGATCCGGCCGTTCGCATTGAATGCGCCGTACGTGAGCGGCATGAGCTTCGCCCAGTGCGCTTCCATCTGCTCGCCGACCATTTCGATCTCGCGCTGCGGGAAGGACGGCACCTTCGCCTGCTCGTGCTGGGTGCGCAGGCCGAGGAAGTGCATCAGGGAGCGGGCGTTGCAGGTGGCGTACATGGAGGAGAACAGGCCGACCGGGAGCACCGCGCGGGCGACCTCGCGGGCGACGCCGGCGGCGAGCATCTCCTGGTACGCCTCGTAGGCCCGGCGGTAGGAGTCCTCCATGACGCGGCCGGTGAGCTCGTGCTGCGCCTGGGTGCCCTCGACGAATTCGTACTTCCCGGGGCGGCCCTGCTGGACGAGCTTGCGGGACTCGCCGGGGACGTAGAAGACCGGGTCCAGCCGGCGGTAGCGGCCCGACTCCTCGTTGTACGACCAGCCGACGCGGTGGCGCATGAACTCGCGGAAGACGAAGATCGGCGCGCTGATGAAGAACGTCATGGAGTTGTGCTCGAAGGGGCTGCCGTGCCGGTCCCGCATGAGGTAGTTGATCAGGCCCTTGGAGCGCTCCGGGTCCTTCTGCAGCTCCTCCAGGGACTGCTCACCGGCCGTGGAGACCCGGGCCGCCCACAGCACGTCGCTGTCCGCGGCGCTGTGCTTGACCAGCTCGACCGTCACCTCGCTCCGGAAGCTGACGGCTGCACTGTCGGGGCTCTCAGTGCTCTCGGCGGGGGTTTGGGACACCGGCGGTTCCTTCCAATCGATCCTCGTGCGCGACCACCCTACGGCCCGCCACTGACAGTCCGGGAAACACCGCGTGATGCCGCGTTAGCCGCAAAACGGGCGCGCCGTAGCAGCGCACGGAGCGGCCGTTGATATTTTTCACAGAAGTCCCTGAAAACGGGCACCAACTGCACGCCACAAACGTCTAACCCTGTGACAGTGCCCACTTCGAGGTTCCTAGGAGAGCCCGCTCATGTTCCGCCGGCGAGAGCCCGTCCCGTTCGCCTTCGTTGCCGAGGCAGACCGGTTCCGCAGCAATGTCACTCCCCCGCCGCGGCAGCGCGCCTCGCGCGCGCAGCTCCTCGGCCAGTCTCTCATCACGCTGACAGTCGTGGGCGGCCTGGCCGGCGCCCTGCTGTTCGGCGTTCCCGCACTGCAGCAGGACAGCTCCGGGTCGAGCCGGGTGCATCAGTCCGAAGCATCGCATCGCTGAACGGGCGGGCGGGGCGTGCCGCCAAGTGGTTCCGCTCCGCCGGTCCCGATAGCCTCACCGGTCACAGCTTCCGTGCGTGCCCATGAGTGAGGATCAGCCGTGCCCCTGCCCTTCCTGACGGCCGACCGCGACCTCGATCCCGACACCCGTGCCGCGGATTCAGCCGCGCTGCCGCATGACGAGCCCGACCACTGGCGCCGTCCCTACCGCCCCGGACCGTGGCGGGTAGGGGCGGCGGCGGTGTTTTTGCTGCTCGCCTCGTTCGTGCTGATCTCCGCACTGATCATCACGATGGCCGGCTCGCTGCCCGGCGCCGCGGCCTGTGCGGTGGTGGGGGCAGCGATGATCACTCTGGCCCTGCGGCTGCTGCGGGTCGGGGTGTGGGTCAGCGCGCACGGCCTGCGGCAGGTGAATCTGCTGCGTACGACGACCGAACCCTGGAGCGCCGTCGCCTCCGTGCGCACGCGCCAGCAGCCGGTGCGCTGGCTGGGGCTGCCGCGCACGGTGCAGGGACAGGCGCTGATCATCGAGCGGACGCAGGGTGAACCGCTGCGGTCCCTGCTCACGGACCACAACGGCGACTTCCTGTCCCGCCCGGAGGCGTTCGAGCGGGCCGCGGATGTGCTGGAGGCCTGGGCGGCGGAGTACCGCGCCTGAGGCCCGGCGCCGCGGACCCGCCCCTGGCGCGGTACCGGGCCCGTACCGGCCCTGGGGGAAGTCTCCCCTAGGCGGCGGGTACGGGCTTGTCGTCGTGCAGGGCGATGGCGCGCTGCATCGCCTTCCGGGCGCGCGGGGTGTCCCGGGCGTCGTGGTACGCGACCGCGAGCCGGAACCATGCACGCCAGTCGCCGGGGGCGTCCTCCGTCTCGGCCTGCCGCCGGGCGAAGACCGCGTCGGCGGCGTCCCGGTCGACCCGGCCGCCAGGGGTCCGCGCCGGCTCGTCGGCCGGCAGGCCGCCCTCGGCCTCCAGGGCATGCGCCAGCCGGTGGGCGTCACGCGCGAAGCGGGTGTTGTGCCGGAGGAACCAGGCTCCGATGAACGGCAGCACGAAGGCCACCGCGCCCATGCCCATGGCAGCCGGCTCGCCGGTCATCAGGAGGAGTACTCCCTCCAGCGCCACCACCCCGAAGACGAGGACCAGCACGGTGGCGAGGAAGAAGTACGTGATCTTTCCGCCCATACCCGTCAGCCCAGGTCGAGGAAGTTTTCCAGGCCCACGGTCAGGCCCGGAGTGGTGACGACGCGGCGCACACCGAGCAGGATGCCCGGCATGAAGCTGCTGTGGTGGAGGGAGTCGTGGCGGATGGTGAGGGTTTCGCCCTCCCCGCCGAGAAGTACCTCCTGGTGGGCCAGCAGACCGCGCAGCCGCACGGAGTGCACGGGGATGCCGTCCACGTCCGCGCCACGAGCGCCGTCCAGCGCGGTGGTGGTGGCGTCCGGCTGCGGGGCGCAGCCGGCCTCCTCCCGGGCCGCGGCGATCAGCTGGGCGGTGCGGGTGGCGGTGCCGGACGGGGCGTCCGCCTTCTTCGGGTGGTGCAGCTCGATGATCTCGGCCGACTCGAAGAAGCGGGCCGCCTGCTGCGCGAACCGCATGGTCAGCACCGCACCGATGGAGAAGTTCGGGGCGATGAGCACGCCCGCCCCGGGCGAGGCGGCGAGCGAGGTGCGCAGCTGCGCAAGGCGCTCATCGGTCCAGCCGGTCGTTCCGACCACCGCGTGGATGCCGTGCCGCACACAGAAGTCGAGGTTGCCCATCACGGCACCGGGGTTGGTCAGCTCGACCACGACCTGGGCTCCGGCCTCGACCAGCGTCTCCAGCTTGTCGCCCCGGCCGAGCCCGGCCACCAGCTCCATGTCGTCGGCGGCCTCGACGGCCCGTACGGTCTCGGAGCCGAGGCGTCCCTGGGCTCCCAGTACGGCCACGCGCAGCTTGCTCATCGTTTCCCGTCCTTCTCTTGGTGGTGTCGCGGGGGCCTAGGCGACGATGTCGTCCAGCCGGGCCGCCTGCCGGTCCTTCAGGGGGCCGATGACGGACAGCGAGGGCCGGGTGCCCAGCACCTCGCGGGCCACCTCGCGCACCTCGTCCGGGGTGACGGCCGCGATCCGCGTCAGCATCTCGTCGACCGACATCTGTTCGCCCCAGCACAGCTCACTCTTGCCGAGGCGGTGCATCAGCGCTCCGCTGTCCTCCAGGCCGAGGACGGTGGACCCGCGCAGCTGTCCGACCGCGCGGCGGATCTCGTCGTCGGTGAGGCCGTGGGACGCCACCTGCTCGAGTTCGTCGCGGCAGATCTTGAGGACGTCCTGCACCTGGTTGGGACGGCAGCCGGCGTAGACGCCGAACAGCCCGCAGTCGGCGAAGCCGGAGGTGTAGGAGTAGACGCTGTAGGCCAGGCCGCGCTTCTCGCGGACCTCCTGGAAGAGGCGCGAGCTCATCCCGCCGCCCAGGGCGGTGTTCAGTACGCCCATCGCCCAGCGCCGGTCGTCGGTGCGCGCCAGCCCCGGCATCCCGAGGATCACATGGGCCTGCTCGGTCTTGCGGTTGAGCAGTTCGACGCGGCCGGCGGCCTTGACGGCGCGGGTACCGGAGCGCGGGGCGATCGGGACGGCGTCCGTACGCTCCAGGGCCCCGGCCTGCTCGAAGGCGCGGCGGACCAGGCGGACGACCTTGGCGTGGTCGACGTTGCCCGCGGCCGTGACGACGAGGTGCGTGGGGTCGTAGTGCTTCCTGTAGAAGCGGCGGATGCGCTCGGGGGTGAGGGCGTTGACGGTGTCGACGGTGCCCAGGACCGGGCGGCCGAGCGGGGTGTCACCGAGCATGGTGTGCGCGAACAGGTCGTGCACGCAGTCGCCCGGGTCGTCCTCGGTCATCGCGATCTCTTCGAGGATGACCCCGCGCTCGGCGTCCACGTCCTCGGCCTCGACCAGCGAGCCGGTGAGCATGTCGCACACCACGTCGATGGCGAGCGGCAGATCGCTGTCCAGCACCCGCGCGTAGTAGCAGGTGTACTCCTTCGCGGTGAAGGCGTTCATCTCGCCGCCGACCTCGTCGATCGCGGCGGAGATGTCCAGTGCGCTGCGCCGCTCGGTGCCCTTGAAGAGCAGGTGCTCGAGGTAGTGCGTGGCGCCGTTGAGCGAGGGGGTCTCGTCGCGGGAGCCGACGTGCGCCCAGATGCCGAAGGTGACGGAGCGGACCGTGGGCAGCGTCTCGGTGACGATCCGCAGACCGCCGGGCAGGGTGGTCCGGCGGACCGTTCCGGCGCCCGCGGTGCCCTTGAGAAGCGTTTGGGTACGGGCGACGGCCCGCCCCTCCGAAGAGGTGCGGGCCGTCGTCGCGTGCGTACGGGACGTCACTTGGCGGCGTCGTCCTTCGTGTCCGCGTCCGCGTCCTCTTCCTCGATCACGGGGATCAGGGAGAGCTTGCCGCGCTGGTCGATCTCGGCGATCTCGACCTGGACCTTGGCGCCCACGCCGAGCACGTCCTCGACGTTCTCCACGCGCTTGCCACCGGCGAGCTTGCGGATCTGCGAGATGTGCAGCAGGCCGTCCTTGCCCGGGAGCAGGGAGACGAACGCACCGAAGGTGGTGGTCTTGACGACCGTGCCCAGGTAGCGCTCGCCGACCTCCGGCATGGTCGGGTTGGCGATGCCGTTGATCGTGGCGCGGGCGGCCTCGGCGGCCGGGCCGTCGGCGGCACCGATGTAGATGGTGCCGTCGTCCTCGATCGTGATGTCGGCGCCGGTGTCCTCCTGGATCTGGTTGATCATCTTGCCCTTGGGGCCGATGACCTCACCGATCTTGTCCACGGGGATCTTGACGGTGATGATCCGCGGGGCGTTCGGGGACATCTCGTCCGGAACGTCGATGGCCTCGTTCATGACGTCGAGGATGTGCAGACGCGCGTCGCGGGCCTGCTTCAGCGCGGCGGCCAGGACCGAGGCGGGGATGCCGTCGAGCTTGGTGTCGAGCTGCAGCGCGGTCACGAACTGCTTGGTGCCGGCGACCTTGAAGTCCATGTCACCGAAGGCGTCCTCCGCACCGAGGATGTCGGTGAGGGCGACGTAGTGGGTCTGGCCGTCGATCTCCTGGGAGATCAGGCCCATGGCGATACCGGCGACCGGGGCCTTGAGGGGCACACCGGCGTTCAGCAGCGACATGGTCGAGGCGCAGACCGAGCCCATGGACGTCGAGCCGTTGGAGCCCAGCGCCTCGGAGACCTGGCGGATCGCGTAGGGGAACTCCTCGCGGGTCGGCAGCACCGGCACGATGGCGCGCTCGGCGAGCGCACCGTGGCCGATCTCGCGGCGCTTGGGCGCACCCACGCGGCCGGTCTCACCGACGGAGTACGGCGGGAAGTTGTAGTTGTGCATGTAGCGCTTGCGGGTCACCGGGGAGAGGGTGTCCAGCTGCTGCTCCATGCGGAGCATGTTGAGGGTGGTGACGCCCAGGATCTGGGTCTCGCCACGCTCGAACAGCGCGGAACCGTGCACCCGCGGGATGGCCTCGACCTCGGCGGCGAGCGTACGGATGTCCGTGACGCCGCGGCCGTCGATGCGCTTCTTCTCCTTGATGACGCGCTCGCGGACCAGGCTCTTGGTCAGCGAACGGTACGCGGCGGAGATCTCCTTCTCGCGGCCCTCGAACTGCGGGAGCAGCTTCTCGGCGGCGACAGCCTTGACGCGGTCCAGCTCGGCCTCGCGCTCCTGCTTGCCGGCGATGGTCAGCGCCTGGGAGAGCTCGTCCTTGACCGCGGCGGTGAGCGCCTCCAGGACGTCGTCCTGGTAGTCGAGGAAGACCGGGAACTCGCCGACGGGCTTGGCGGCCTTGGCGGCGAGGTCCGACTGGGCCTTGCACAGGACCTTGATGAAGGGCTTGGCGGCCTCGAGACCGGCGGCGACGACCTCTTCGGTCGGGGCCTCGGCGCCGTCCTTGACCAGCTGGATGGTCTTCTCGGTGGCCTCGGCCTCGACCATCATGATCGCGACGTCGCCGTCCGGGAGGACGCGGCCGGCCACGACCATGTCGAAGACGGCGTCCTCGAGCTCGGTGTGGGTCGGGAACGCCACCCACTGGCCGTTGATCAGGGCCACCCGGGTGCCGCCGACCGGGCCGGAGAAGGGCAGGCCCGCGAGCTGGGTGGAGCAGGAGGCGGCGTTGATGGCGACCACGTCGTAGAGGTGGTCGGGGTTGAGCGCCATGACCGTCTCGACGATCTGGATCTCGTTGCGCAGGCCCTTCTTGAAGGAGGGGCGCAGCGGCCGGTCGATCAGCCGGCAGGTGAGGATGGCGTCCTCGGAGGGACGGCCCTCACGGCGGAAGAAGGAACCGGGGATCTTCCCGGCTGCGTACATCCGCTCCTCGACGTCGACGGTCAGCGGGAAGAAGTCCAGCTGGTCCTTCGGCGTCTTGGAAGCGGAGGTGGCCGACAGCACCATGGTGTCGTCGTCCAGGTACGCCACGGCGGAGCCGGCGGCCTGCTTGGCCAGGCGGCCCGTCTCGAAGCGGATGGTGCGGGTGCCGAAGGGGCCGTTGTCGATCACGGCTTCGGCGTAGTGGGTCTCGTTCTCCACCAGGGATATCTCCTCGTCTGCGTCCGCTGCCCGTATGGCTGCGGACCGTCTTCGGTGGAGCGCCGGTGCGGGCCGGTCTTCGATCGAAGCACCCGGAGTGATGACACATGGCGTCCATGGATCGTCCGGGGGCCACTACCGAGGACCGGCGGCCAGGTGGCGCTCCTACCGCGTTCAGTTTTGCGATATGGCACCAGACTACAAAGCTTCCGTCCACCATGAGGTGGCGCGAGTGTCCGGCGCCTATGGCAAAGGGAGCGGCCCCTGGTAGGAACCGCTCCCTCTACGGCGTCTTACTTGGCGCCCGCCGCGCCGCGGCGGATGCCCAGGCGCTCGACCAGCGCACGGAAGCGCGTGATGTCCTTCTTCGCCAGGTACTGCAGCAGACGGCGGCGCTGGCCGACGAGCAGCAGCAGACCACGGCGGGAGTGGTGGTCGTGCTTGTGGGTCTTGAGGTGCTCGGTCAGGTCCGAGATGCGGCGGGAGAGCATCGCGACCTGGACCTCGGGGGAGCCGGTGTCACCCTCCTTGGTGGCGAACTCGGCCATGATCTGCTTCTTCGTAGCGGCGTCGAGCGACACGCGGTACTCCTCAGGGTTCCGGCCGGTGAGCGCCCCTGGTTTACCTCACAGGGAATCTTGGATGACTCATCCGGGCCGTCACACAGCGTACCAGCTCAAAACGGCCCCCCGACCGGGTGGTCGGGGGGCCGTGGAACGGGCCGGTGAGCGGGGCCTCAGCTGGTGGTCAGGCCGCGCACCTTGCCGTACACGTCCAGGACCGCCAGGCACAGCGGCACCAGGGAGAGCAGGACCAGGCCGTCGAAGATGTCGAAGATCCGGCCCCAGAAGGGGGTGACACCCTTCTGGGGGACGATCAGGCCGACGCTGACCAGGAGGGCGGCGCCCGCCGCGATGCTGCCGGAGAACCAGACGGTGTGGATGTTCAGCGGACCTGAGTCCTGGTAGCGGGCCAGATCGATGAACATCTCCGTCGGCGGGTTCAGCGCGATACCCAGGATGAGCAGGACGATCGTGAGGATGCCGGCGATGGTCAGGCAGGCGACCTGCGCGGTGTAGTCGAAGAGCCGGGCACGGAGCATGATCGTGATGCCGGCGGCCAGCGCGAGCAGCTGGGCCCACACGTTGTCCGAGAAGCCGAGGACCACACCGGCCGAGCCGACGGTCAGGGCGGCGCAGCCGGCGACGAGGCCGAGCAGCAGCTCGTGCCCGCGCTTGGCCTGGTTGCCGATCTTGACGAAGTCGACGGACTCGGTCTCGCCGCCGTTGTCGTAGGAGCCCTTGGCGATCTGGTCGGGCGACTTGTAGCCGATGGGCAGCCGGGCGAAGCGTGCGGAGAGGCCGGGCAGCCAGGCGACCAGGGCGATGGAGACGACGGCGGTGACGGCGGCGACCTCACTGGGCGAGGCGTCGGTGAGGATCGCGGCGAAGACCGCGAGGGTCCCCGTGGCGGCCAGGAACGCGGCGGCGACGAAGGGGGCGTCACCGCGCGGCAGCATGACCACCAGCAGCGCGGAGGCGATCAGTACGGTCACACAGCCGACGAGGAGGTGCAGCCGGCCGGGGTCGGTGCCGGCGTCGACGGGGAAGATGCCGGAGCCGGCGAGCAGGAGGTGCGGAAGCGAGGCCAGGCCCAGCGCGATGGAGGAGCCGTGGTCGTCGTAGACGCGGGCGCGGACGCCGGACAGCGCGACCAGCACGATGCCGACGACACCGGCGATGATGCCGGGCAGGCGGTGCATGTCGCGGTGCTCGGGCTCGGAGACCCACAGGGCGAACGCCATCATGACGAGCAGCAGCACACCCGCGGTGAGGCCGACGACGCGCATGAGGTCGTCGCTCCAGCGGCTGCGGTTGCGCTTGACCGCGGAGGCGACGGCGTCGGATACATCGTCGAAGACCGGGAGCGGCAGCGACTCGGCGAACGGCTTCAGGAGAAGAAGGTCGCCGTCGAGAATCTGCTGCTGCGCCAGCGACTGTCCGGCGTCAAGAACCGTGCCGTCGCGGCGTACTAGGTGATAGCCGGTCGGAGCGCCCTCCGCCTGCGACTGACCGGAGAGCCTCAGAATCTCCGGATAAATGTCGACGAGTGCGACGTCCTCCGGCAGAGCCACGTCAATCCGTGCGTCCGGCGCGGCGACTGTGACCCGGCAAAAGCCGGTGCCAGTGCTCGTGCTCACCTGGCGGTTCCCCCTATCCGTTGGGCGTTTTGTCGCGTCGCGCGCCCTATATATAGAGCCGTCACTTCGGGGCTGTGGGCACGCTCGCGAGGCGTCAGCGTACCGTCCAATTCAACGGCCGCCCCACCCACCCCGAGACTTGACCGTTGACAGTAGGATCAACGCCTGGTTCGGGCCAAGCACTTGGTCCGGGGGGACCGTCGAATCCAACGGGGGCGGTCCGAGTCTGCGAGATGCATGAAGGACTGATGCCTCGGTGAGCGTTGTCATCGTCAAGCGCCCGCCCCGCGCGCTGCCACCCGAAGTTCCCTCCGAGGAGGTGACACTCGAGGCGCCCCCGGAGCTTCCGCGTGAGGGCGATTCAGAAAACATGCTGATGACCCTTATGCCCATGATGGGTATGGCGTCTTCGGCGGGATTCTTGTTCATGGGCAACCAGCCGTTCATGAAAATCATGGGCGGCTTTATGGTGGCGTCCACCCTGGCAATGGCGATCGTGCAGATCGTCAAAGCCCGCCAAGGGCCTTCCGGGCAAATGCTCCAGGAACGCCAGGATTACCTCAAGTACCTTACGCAGAAGCGGAAAGAGGTACGGCGCACCGCGCGCAAGCAGCGCGACGCGCAGCTGTTCACCCACCCCGACCCGAGCCAGTTGTGGTCGATCGTGGCCGAGGGCAAACGCGTATGGGAGCGCCGGGCGGGCGATCCGGACTTCGGGCAGGTACGGCTGGGGCTGGGGCCGCAGCAGCTGGCCACTCCCCTGCGGGCTCCGGAGACCGCTCCGGTCGACGAGCTGGAACCGCTCACCGCGCATGCGATGAAGGAATTCCTCGACAAGCACGGGCAGCTGGACGACCTGCCGCTGGCGGTCTCGCTGCGCGCCTTCTACCACCTGACCGTCTCCGGCGACCCGGACACGGTCTACGGCGCCTCGCGCGCCATCGTCGCCCAGCTGTGCACCCTGCACTCGCCCGAGGACCTGGTGGTGGCCGTTGTCGCCGCGCCCGGTGCGCAGGCGGAGTGGGAGTGGACCAAGTGGCTGCCGCATGCGCAGGGCAAGACGACGGACGGCGCAGGCAGCCGCCGGCTGGTCGTCGGTGACCTCGGTGAGATCGAGGAGCTGCTGGCGGACGAGCTGGAGGGCCGCGGCCGGTTCAACCCGCAGGGCACTCCGGTGACCGACACCCCGCATGTGCTGGTCGTGCTGGACGGCGGCGACGTGCCGATGGATTCGGTGATCGCCGGGGCCGAGGGCCTGCAGGGCGTCACCATCCTGGAGGTCGTCCCGGGCGATCTGGACGAGATCCGCGGCGGCCTGGCCGTCCAGGTGTGGCCGGGCAAGCTGGTGCTGGAGTCGGCCGGCGGCGCGGTCTACCACGGTGTCTGCGACACGCTGTCGATCGCCGAGTCGGAGGCGCTGGCGCGCCAGCTGGCCCCGCTGCGGGCGGGCTCCGGGGCGGACGGCGAGGAACCGCTGCTGTCGAACCTGGACTTCACCGATCTGCTGAACCTGGGTGACGCCGGTTCCGTCGATGTGTCGCGTACCTGGCGGCCGCGCACGCTCCACGAGCGGCTGCGGGTGCCGATCGGTGTCGACAAGGACGGCCAGCCCGTCATGCTCGACATCAAGGAGGCCTCGCAGGAGGGCATGGGCCCGCACGGTCTGTGTGTCGGTGCGACCGGTTCCGGTAAGTCCGAGGTGCTGCGCACCCTGGTGCTGGCGCTCGCGGTCACCCACTCCTCGGAAACCCTCAACTTCATCCTCGCGGACTTCAAGGGTGGCGCCACCTTCACCGGCATGTCGGAGATGCCGCACGTCGCGGCGGTCATCACCAACCTCGGTGAGGACGTCACGCTGATCGACCGCATGCGCGACTCGATCACCGGTGAACTCCAGCGCCGTCAGGAGCTGCTGCGCTCGGCGGGCAACTACGCCAACATCACCGACTACGAGAAGGCGCGTGCCGCGGGTGCCCCGCTGGACCCGCTGCCCTCGCTGGTGATGGTGCTCGACGAGTTCTCCGAGCTGCTGACCGCCAAGCCCGACTTCATCGACATGTTCATCCAGATCGGCCGTATCGGCCGGTCGATGGGTGTGCACATGCTCCTCGCCTCGCAGCGCCTGGAAGAGGGCAAGCTGCGCGGCCTGGACACCTTCCTGTCCTACCGGCTGGGTCTGCGGACCTTCTCCGCGGCTGAGTCGCGGACCGCGATCGGCGTGCCGGACGCCTACCACCTGCCGAACGTCCCCGGTTCCGGCATCCTCAAGTACGACACCGAGACGATGGTCCAGTTCAAGGCCGCGTATGTCTCGGGCCCGTACCGCGGTCCCGGTGCCGGCGGCGGTTCCGGCGGCAGCCGGACGAACCGGCTGCCGGTGCCGTTCACGGCGGCCCCGGTCGTCGAGCAGATCATCGACGACCCCACGCCGGTCGCGCCGGCCGAGCCGGAGCAGGACGACGCGCTGGCCGACACCGTGCTCGACGTCATCGTCCAGCGCATGCAGGGCCAGGGCCCGCCGGCGCACCAGGTGTGGCTGCCGCCGCTGGACGAGGCGCCGACCGTCAACCAGTTGCTGCCGACGCTCGCGGTCACGCCCGAACGGGGGGTGCACGCGCCGGAGTACACCGCGCTCGGCAAGCTCGTGGTGCCGGTGGCGCTGGTGGACAAGCCGTTCGAGCAGCGGCGTGACGTGATGTACCTGGACTTCTCCGCCGGTGCCGGTCACGGCCTGGTCGTGGGTGGTCCGCAGTCCGGCAAGTCCACGCTGATCCGGTCCGCCATCGCCTCGTTCGCGCTCACCCACACCCCGTCCGAGGTGCAGTTCTACTGCCTCGACTTCGGTGGCGGCGGCATGCTGGCCATGGAGGGCCTGCCGCACGTCGGTGGTGTCGCCTCGCGTCTGGACGCGGAGAAGGTGCGCCGTACGGTCTCCGAGGTCGTCGGCATCCTCAACGAGCGGGAGGAGTTCTTCCGCGCCAACAGCATCGACTCGATCGGCACCTACCGCCAGCGGCGGGCCTCGGGCGCCTACCCCGACCAGAAGTGGGGCGACGTCTTCCTGGTCATCGACGGCTGGGGGACGTTCAAGACCGACTACGAGCAGATGGACCCGGTGATCCTGGACATCGCCGCCCGGGGTCTCGGTTTCGGCGTCCACCTGATCATCGCCGGTTCGCGCTACACCGAGGTGCGGCCCGCGCTGCGCGACCAGCTCCTCAACCGCGTCGAGCTGCGCCTGGGCGACCCGATGGAGTCGGAGTTCGACCGCAAGCGCGCGGAGAACGTCCCGATGGGCAAGCCCGGTCGCGGTATGTCCCCCGAGAAGCTCGACTTCCTGGCGGCGCTGCCGCGGCTGGACGGGATGAGCGACCCGGAGACGCTGAGCGAGGGCATCGCGAACCTGGTGTCGACGGTCAGCGAGCACTGGCAGGGCGAGCCCGCCCCCGCGGTGCGGATGCTGCCGACGATGCTGCACGTCAACGAGCTGCCCAAGGGCAACGACTACCCGGATCACGGCATCGCGATCGGTGTCGACGAGACCACGCTGTCGCCGGCGTTCATCGACTTCGAGACCGACCCGCTGCTGGTCATCTACGGCGAGAGCGAGTCCGGAAAGTCCTCGCTGCTGCGCCTGCTGACCAAGCAGATCGCCGAGCGGTACCCCTCCGACAAGGCACTGATGGTGGTCTCCGACTACCGTCGTGCGCTGCTCGGCGAGGTCCCCGAGAGCCATCTGTACAAGTACTGCGCCGCCGGGCCGCAGTTGCAGGAGGTCATCAGCGGTCTGGCCGGTTCGCTGGGCCGGCGGATGCCGGGCCCGGACGTCACGCCGGAGCAGCTGCGCAACCGCAGCTGGTACGACCTGCCGGACGCGTTCGTGATCGTGGACGACTACGACCTGGTGGCGACCAGCAGCGGCAATCCGCTGCAGCCGCTGCTGGAGTATCTGCCGTTCGCCCGTGACCTGGGTCTGCGCCTGATCATCGCGCGCAGCTCCTCGGGCGCCGGACGCTCCTCGTTCGAGCCGGTGATGCAGCGGACGAAGGAGCTCGGTGCGCAGGGTCTGCTCCTGTCCGCCGACCCGTCCGAGGGCCCGCTGATGGGCAACGTCAAGGGTCAGAGCCTGACGCCGGGACGGGCCACGTTCATCACGCGTAAGCGCGGTGCGCAGCTGGTCCAGACGGGCTGGCTGCCGGCGAACAGCCGCTGACCGGTCCGTACGCCTCAACGGCGGTGGGGGGCGGCCCCCCCGGGGGGGGGCCCCCCCCCGGGGGGGGGGGGGGCGGGGGGGGGGCGCCGGGGGGCCGGGGGGGGGGGCGGCGGGGGCCCCCCCCCCCCCGGGGCGCCCCCCCCCACCGCCGTTTCGTCTGTGCGCGCGGTGCGCCCGGTGCGCCCGGTGCGCCCGCGCGGTACGTGCGCGCCGGACGTGCCGGACGTGCCGGACGTGCCGCGCCGGGTGCGTCAGCCGAAGGCCCCGTGCCGGGTGATGTCGGGTCCGGGCCGGCCGGGTGCCGCGCCGCCGGACGCCGCGGCGGGGGCGTGGGGTTCGGGGGCGTCGGCGGTGGCGGGCGCCGCGGCCCGGGGGACGGGCTCGGCGGCGGGGGCTGCCGCTTCCTTCTTCTGCGGCCCGGTCTTCAGGTCCCGCTCATGGCCCGGCGCCGGAGCCGGAGCCGGTGCCGGAGCCTGATCCGGATCCGTCCCGGGCAGCCGGCTCCGTACGCCCTTGGCGATGCCCTCGCCGCCCCGCTCCGTGGCGGCGCCGCCTTGCGCCGGGCCGAACGGGTCGGGCCCCTGCGCCGCCGTGGAGGTGGCCCATTCGTGCCGTACGGGCGGCCGACGTCCCTGGCTGCCGCCGCCACCGCGCCTGCCGAACGCGCCGCCGAGGCCATTCGCGAGCTGCCCGAGCGCCATGAAGCCGTAGGCGATCTCGGGGCCGGACGACGACTGTGCGTCGTCGGCGGAGTGGTGCACCGGTGGTGCGCGGTGGTCCTTCTCGCCCTCGTCGCCGGCGGGCTGCGCGGCGGCGGTCTCCAGGTCGGCGGCGGCCAGTTCGAAGACCGGCAGGGAATCGTCCACGGACCGCTTGAGGCGGTGCCACTCCCCCGCGAACGCCTCTCCGGCCGGGCCGTGCCAGTTGGCCGCTGCCGCGGTGCCGACGTGCCGGTCCAGATCGCGGACGAGGCCGTCGAGGTGCTTGCCCATCTCCCGCCAGCCGGCCGCCGCTTCCCGCAGGGCCTCGGGGTTGCCTCGCTCGCTCACTGGACGCTCCGCATCATCTCGGCCAGCTCTTCCTCGGACGCCTGCGTATTCGCGGCGGTCTCCTTGATCCCTTTACCGACCTCCGCGAGGCGCTGCTGCAGCTGGACGAGCGCCTGCTCGGCCTGCTCGTACAGCTCGCGGTGGGGCCGGGCCGCCTCGTCGCTGCCGAATCCGTCCCGCAGGGCCTGGGCATCCGCCCGCCGCCTGAATGCGGCAAGCTGCCGGCTCAGTTCTTCCGCACGTATCTCGAAGGTCGCACCGAGCCCCCGCAACTCCTCGGTACTGAGCCGGACTTCATCGGACATCATTTCTCCCCGTATTGCATGACGGCTGCCTGCCGGCATCGCTTCAGGTCTAGCACACCGGCAATAGTCCCGAAGCCCTCTGCACAGCGGGCGGGCGGAAAACCACGGAATTCAGCATCCCGCGATATCCGGCAATACCGACAACCCCCGTCTTGACGCCCCGTTCACACCCGTCATTAGACTTCGGCACGCCGGTGCCGCACTCGCGGCCTGTGCCATCGCGTTCAAGGGGGCAGACATGAGCAATGAGCGGCAGATCCAGGACGAAGACCTGATGGACGTCGCCCAGGATCCCGAGCAGGCGCACCGGCTGCGCAAAGCGCTGAAGGTCCTGGCGGACAACCCCGATGTCGGCGGCAAGCTCCGGGAGATGGCCCAGGAGGTGCTCTCCGGGCGCATCGGCATGAAGGACGCCATCGCGACGCCGGGGTACATGGAAGCCCTGGGCGACCGGATGAACGAGATCCGGCGGGCCGCGGAGAACCAGACCATGGCCGAGCGCGAGGAGTCCCGCGAGAAGTTCGCCGCGTGGCAGAAGGAGCAGGAGGCCAAGGAGGACGAGGAGCGTGCCGAGCGTGACGGCCCTTCCGGCACCATCGTGACCTCCCCGCGGCGCGGCGGCCGGAGCGGCGGGCACCGGAACTGACCCGGGCACCGCGGGGGCGGTCCGCGGTGCTCACCCGGGGCGGCGCTGCAGTGCGGGAGGCAGCAGTTCGCTCTTTCCTTCCGGCCTGCCGCCTCTCGCCTCTCGCCTGCCACTTCTCACCCCTCGCCGCTCATCGTCTCTCGCCACTCATCGCCTCTCGCCGAAATCCGTTCCCCCGGCACGGAAAGCCGCCAGGGAAGAAAGCGGATCCACCGCGTCACCATTCGGCCGGATCTGCTTTCTTTCCCCACACGGTGATCTCGTTTTCTCCACATCAGGTCCCGGGACAACTCACTTCACTCTCCACCCGCCCGTCTTCCGTTACGACCGCCGCACACCGGCCCCGGCCTGCCGGTTCCAGTTCCGGCACAGCCGCCCCCGCGCCATCCTCCGCGTACGCCACGGATCATAAGATCGAGCCGGAACACGCAGGAATCCACAAAGGTGGAGGCGGGATTGATGGGGGACGAGGAAGCCATGAGCGCCTCAGGCGAAGGAAAAGCCGCGGCGGCCGGATATGTACCGCATCCGTACGTCGGCGGCCGTACCGCCGTGCTCCGCGCGCTCGCGGCCTGGCGCATGCGGTGGCCGGGCGCGCCGCGCGTCATCGTGCTCACCGGCAGCCCGGGCAGCGGACGTTCGCGCCTGATCACCGGCTTCCTGATGATGTGCGACCCCGTCCACCGCAAGCAGTTGCCGCTGGACGATCTGGACCCGGCAACGGTGCCCCCGGATCTCCCGGAGCCCGCCGCACCGAGCCCCGCGGGGCGCACCGCGGCGCAGCTGTTGTGGCTCATCTCCGATCATTTCGGGCTGGGCGCCGACCGCGACGACGACATCTTCACCGAACTCGCCACCCGTGAAGAGCCGGTGACCCTTGTGGTGCCCGATGTCGACCGGGCCGGTCCGGTACGCGCCGCGGACGAGCCGGCGCGCGTCGTCCGGGACGTCCTCAAGCCGCTCGCCGCCATCGAAGCGGTGCAACTGCTCGCCGAGGTGCCGCGCGATCTGGCCGAGGAGCTGGCCGGGGCGCTGCCGCCCGGCCAGGCGCAGATCATCGATCTCGACGCGCCCGAGTGGGCCGACCCCAAGGGCTTGGTGCGGTACGCCGAGACCGCGCTCGCCCCCGGCGCGGGGGCGCCGGAACTCCCGTACACCACGGACCCGTCCGCGCGCCGGGCGCTCGCCGAAGCCCTCGCGACGCGCGCGGACGGCAACTGGCTGACCGTCCGGCTCGCCGTGCAGTCGCTGATCGTGCAGCCCGCGGGCTTCGACCCGGCGGACGACTCCCTGCTGCCCGGCAGCGTCGGTGAGGTGCTCGATCTGCATGCGCGCCGGCTGGGTGCCGATCCGCGGACCCTGCGGCTGATGCTGGCGCCGCTCGCGTTCGCCGAGGGCAAGGGGCTGCCCGTCCAGCTGTGGGCCGCGCTGGCGAGCGCCGTCGCGGGACGGGACATGAGCCAGGACCTCGCCGACGGCATGCTGCTGGCCGCGCCGTTCATCGAGCCGGTCGAGCCCTCCCGGGGCGCCGGCGGCGACGGGAGCGGGGAGGGCAACAGGGACGGGGGTAGGGACGGGGAGAGGGACAACACCGCGGATGACGGTGGGGCCGGCTCCGGAGCCGACGGCGGCCGTACGCTGCTGCGCCTGATGCATCCCGGGATCGCCGAGGAGATCCGCTCCGGCCTGCCGGACGTCCGCGACGCCCAGACCAAGATCGCCATGGCGCTGCTGGAAGCGGTGCCCCAGCAGGACTGGGCGCAGGCCGATCCGTATATCCGCGACCATCTGGCGGCGCACACCCTCGATGCCGGCCTCCTCCCCCAACTCCTCACCGACCCCGGCCTGTTCGCCCACGCCGACCCCGTGACGATGCGCGCCGCCATCGAAGCCGTACCCCCGGAGCAGCTGGGCGCACCGGCCCGTACGTACCTGCGCACCGCCCCGCTGCTCACCCGCTCCCAGGCGCCGGCCGATCTGCGGGCGGCGTTCCTGGAGTCCGCGTTCGTCGAGGACGGGCTGGTGGCCTACGCGGACGCGCTGCACACACTCGGCTTGCCCCTGCCGTGGCGGACGCTGTGGAGCGTGCCGCTGGTCGGCGTCCGCGCCGTGACCACGGGTTCCCTGCCCCCGCGGAGCGGGGACGGTGCGACGGCGGGCGCGACCGGGGGCCCGGACGCGACCAGCGGCCCGAACGCGACCGGCGGCCCGGACGGGATGCCGGCGGAGAATGCCACGGCCTCCGGCGGCGCGGCTCCCGTTGCCCCGGACGGCAGCGGTGCCGGGCCACTACCGGCGACACCCGCCTCCGCTCCCCGCCCCGTGGCCGCCTTCCTCGTCCCCGCGGGGACCCCCGGTGCCCGTACGGTGCCCGGGCCGGACGGCGGCGCCGCCGAGGCGGGTGACCGGGCGCTCCTCGTCCACGATCTGCTGCGTCCGGGGTACATCGACGCCGATCCGGCACAGGTACAGCTGCCCTCCGCACAGGCCCAGGAGGCGGCGCCCTTCGGGCTCAGCCGCGGCGCCGACTATCTGCGGGTATGGGCCCGGGCAAGCGAGGAAGTGGTGGCCGCGCTGCTCTCCGACACCCCGTTCACCGGCGCCGATCTCTCACCGGACGGTGTGCTGGTCGTCGCCACCGCGCGCGGGGTGACCGCCCGGCAGATCCTCGCCGCGGCTCCCGCGACCGTGCCCACCGTGCCGGCCCAGCGCACCGGCACCGCCGACTCCGCTTCGTCCGACGGCCTCGAAGGCCTCGAAGGAGACCACTCGTGATCACCCAGACGCAGGCCCACGCCACCGCGGCCCGCTGGCTCAACCCCGGGGGGCATCAGGGCCCGCCGCGGGAGGTGGCCATGCAGGAGTTCGACCTCGGCTGGGTGGTGTGGGCCGTCCCGCCGCCCCCGGAGGTCGACCCGCGCACCGGGCAGCGACGCCCGCCCGCCGAGGTCGGCACCGCCTGCGGTGTGGTCGACCGGACCTCCGGCGAACTGACGGTGTGGCCGTCGGTGCCGGTCGACGAGGTCGTTCGGATGTACCGGCAGAAGCACGGCGCCGGGGCCGGTACCGGAGTGGCTCCCCCGGCGCCCGCGGAACGTCCGGTCACCGGCCCAGGCAACACCGCCGTCGCGACCTACAAAGACCCGTCGACCGGCGAGGAGACCAGCCTCGCCCGGGTCTCGGCTCCCGGCAGCCCGCCCGCCGAGTACCAGCTCCACGACGAACTGCAGCGGCTGGGCATCAACCCCGCTGACGTCCGCGCCGTCCACACCGATCTGCGGTCGGCCCTGCTGCCCGGCGGCTATCCCGGTGACTTCATCCTCCGCACCTTCTCGAACGCCACGTTCTCCTGCACCGAGGGCTACGGCATACGTCCCGAGGAGCGCGCCGAGGGCGTCGCCGCACTGGTGCGGCACGTCGCGATGATGCACCAGCTGGCGGGCCGGCCCGCGCCGCCGCGGCCGCACCGGCTGCCGGTGCCACAGCGCGTCGAGGCGGCGCCACCGATGCGGGACGTGGCCCTCGGCAAGCACCTCGTGGAGGTCTTCGGGCCCCAGGGCGTCCACCGCCCGGACGCCGACGACCTCGCCGCGACCCGGCTCCCCGAGGCCACGAAGAACACCCTGATCTGGGCCGGGCTGCCCGCCCAGGTCCCCTACTTCTTCACCGCCGACCGGCCCGACGCGCCGCCCGCCGGCGGACTGTTCCCGGACGTGGCGGCCTACCTGCGGGGAAGCGGCACCGAGGCACGCGAAGAGACCCTGACGACCCTCGCCGGCTACGTCCGGATCGGCACCGACGGGCTCTACACGCTCGCCGTTCAGTGCACCGCTCCGGAGCAGAACCAGAGCCTCGTCGGCACCGTCTGGGCGGTCCAGCCGTCGTCGGGAGGCGGCCGGTTCGTCAACCGCACCGCGTCCGCGTACCTGCGCTCGCTCGCCCTGCTGGTCACCACGCGCCGGCAGATGGAAGGCATGGACCCGTACGCGGCGGGTGCGGCGGTCGCCGCCTTCCAGGAACAGATCGCGGCGATCGACTCCTGGGCGCTGGACGACGACGGCAACTGGTGGTCGCTGGTCATCGAGCAGATGTGGCACGGGTTGTTCTGAGGGCGGGCGGCAGCCCTCGGGGGCGGGCCTCGGGCGGCAGCCCTCGGGGGGGCGGGCCAACTCTTCACGCCCGGCGCTCGCCCCTCCCCCTCCCCCACCCCTCAGGGCAGCAGCAGCCAGTCGGCCGCCAGCGCTGCCGCCAGGCCGATGCCCAGCAACCAGGTGCCGAGGCGGGTACGCCCGTTCCGGCTGAGTTCGATCACTACGCCACAGAGCACCAGCGCGGCCCCGTACACCCCGACCACCAGCACCGATGTACGCGACGCCAGGCGCACCACGAGCACCACCGCCATCGCGGCCATCAACACCGAGGCCAGGACCATGCGTATTCGCCTGGCCTGACGGGGCGTCAACCCGACTCGGCTCTCGGGAAGGGGCTCTTCTGCGCCGGCTACGTCCATGAGCGGGAATGCTACGGGACGAGTGATCGCCCGGCTGCCCCGCACCTCTGAGTCGCGCCAACTGACCTGGCTACCACGCCGGTTCGGCTACAAAGCACTGACCGCCGACCGCCGACCACCCTGCGCTCGGCACTCGGCGGTCGATGTTCGATGTTGGGTGTTGGGTGTTGGGTATTGGGTGTTGGGTGTTGGGTGTCGGACGGTCGAATTTCCTGCATTCGCGCGCTCTCAACCGTCAACGGGGTGGGCCCACCCGTACGGCCCATTCCGTAAGGCCGCAGGTTGACGGCGTGGCCCCCTACCCCGACCCCGACCCCGAATGATTGACCAACGACACACCAATACTTAACCTGCCCTTTCAGCGCACCGTCCGGGGGCATCCCCGGACGCCCCCTCCTCTCGCAAGATTCACCAATGCCGCAGCCCGGCCCAATTCCACTGCATTCGCACGCCGTTGAGCCGCAAGATGCCCACGTTCCCTCCACATACCTCGCCTTGACATGCTTGCGTTCAGATCGCCTAATGTGTGGTTCGTTGAAGATGCGACAGGTATCCACCGGCGACGCATGACGGGGGCAAGGGTGGCAGGCAAGGCATTTGACGTTGATCCTGATGTGCTGCGCAAGCAGGGCGACGCATTCATCCACATCGGCAGCGATTTCACCAAAGCGTCGAAGAAGCTTCAGGACGATCTTGAAGGCCTCGGCAGCCCCTGGGAAAACTGCGACTTCGGCGACATTTTCGAAACGATCTACACGCCCATCAGGGACGGCATGTTCGAATCGATGGACTCCCTCGGCGAACGCCTCGAAGGCATAGGCGACAAGCTCCAGAACATGGCCGGCTCGTACACCCAATCCGACGAGCAGGGCATCCACACCATCAGCGCGGTCGGCCGCCCCGCCATCTGACGCCCGGTGGGCATCCCGCCCATGAACCCGGTCGCCGGGGCACCTGAAAACCCCACCGAGCCCCTTCCCGGCCACCTTCCCGCAGCGCCTCGAAGGCGACGAGGCCGAGCCGCGGAGGGGCCTCCCCGGGGGCCACCGCCGCCATCCCTCTCACGATTTCCTTCACCGCCGCCATTGCAACTCCGCAATCGGCTACCACTGCACGGGGGACGATCACTGTGTCATTGACGCTGCCAGGCGAGGTTGCTTGGGTCCTGGATTTGCTCGGCTACAACTGGCCGGATGCCGACGAGGACAAGCTCCACGAGTGTGCCCAGACCTGGCGCAACTTCGCCGAGGCGGTCAATCAGGCGTCCACCAAGGGCTCTTCGGCAGCCGGCGAGGTCGTCTCCGCCAATTCCGGAGAGGCGATCGACGGCTTTTCCCACGAATGGGGTTCCTTTGCCGGAGGCGGGGACAGCGGCGACAACTACCTTCGTGACGCCGCCGCGGCGGCCGAGGTCATCGCCGTCGCCTTCGATGCCGCCGCCCTCGCCGTTCTCGCCGGCAAGATCGCCGTCATTGTCCAGCTCGTCATGCTCGCCACCGAGATCATCGCGGCACAGGCCGCCGCGCCTTTCACTCTGGGCCTGTCCGAACTCGGTGCCGCGGGCGCCACCCAGGCCACCCGCCTGATCGTCCGCCAGATCCTCGACAAGATCAAACGCGAGGTCATGGAGGCGGCCACCAAGGCCATGGAGCACGCCACCATGGATGCCATCAAAAAGATGGCGAAGAAGGCCGTCTCGAAGGAAGCCCGCAAAATCGCGGCCGACTACGTCAAGAAGACGGTCAAGGAAACCGTCAAGGACAAGGTCATCGATCAGGCGAAGGAAATCGCCAGGGACAAGATCGTCGAAGAGGGCAAGGCAAAGGCCCAAGAGGCCGCCACGGAGATGGCCCAGAACGTCGCCCAGCAGGGTATCGAAAGCCACTTCGGCGCCCGCGAAGGAATCGACTGGGGCGAAACCGCCGACATCGGCAAGGACAAAGCCGGCGAATACGTCGACGGCATCAAGGAAGGCGCCCAGGAGTACAAGGACGGCGTCGCGAGCCTCGCCGACCCCACCACTTATGTCGACCACGCCAAGGAAGACCTCACCAACCGGGGCCTGGACCACGCACAGCGCCACGTCGACCGCCGCACGGGCGGCGCGGCCACCCGCCACCAGGACGTCACGGACGAGGTGCGTTCGGTGTTCGGCTGAGCCATTCGGCAACGGCTCGTTCGTCCCGCCGCCAGGACCACAACAGGGGTGGAACCGCAGTCATCAACTGCGGTTCCACCCCTGGCGGCGTTCTGGCTACGCCCCCCTGCTCATACCGGCGGATGAGCGGACCGAGCGTGCATCCTCACTGACGAGGAGGATAGTTGGGCGGTGCCGACTGGTACCCGCCAGGACCACCCGGCTGCTGGTAGGAACCGGGGTACTGCGGGGGAACCCCCACACCGCCGTTCGGACCGCCGAAGCCAGGACCACCAGGAGGCGGACCGTTACGGCGCTTCTTGTTGGCAACGATCACACCGATGACGATCCCCAGCACCACGAACACACCCACAGCGATACCGACGATCGCCAGGGGGGTGACACCACTGCTCTTCTCGGCACCGCTGCTCGCCGAAGGGCTCCCCCCAGCCGCATCCGCGCCGGCACCGGCGGAAGGCTCCGTGTCCTTCGGCATGGTGAGGGGCCCGTTCTTCGAGCCGGCGGGAACGTTCTCCGACAGGGCACGGTACGGGCGGATCACCCCGTAGCCATACTTGGGGTCAGGGGAAGAGATGCCCGTCTTGCCGTCAGGTGTGATCGCCGTCCTCGTGAGCCGATTGGCGACCTGACCTGCGGTGAGGTTGGGGTACTTCGAGCGCACGAGGGCGGCGGCGGCCGATACGTAGGCGGTTGAGTCGGAGGTGCCTGTGGCCTGCCGGTACTTCGGGGAAGTACCGGCGGAATAGATCTTCTCGCCCGGGGCAATCAGCCGGATATGCGGCCCGTAGTTCGATTCACCAAGCACCTTGCCGTCCTTGGCGACTGCGCCGACCGCCAACACACCGGGCGCCGCAGCCGGATAGAGCGGCTTACCGCTGCCCTCGTTGCCGGAGCCGCCAACCAGTAGCACGTCCTTCTTTACCGCGTAGTTGATCGCATCCGTTTCCTGCTGAGTCAAGCGGGGGGTCACAAAGGACATGTTGATGACCTTCGCCCCATGATCAACTGCGTAGCGAATGGGACCGTCGATGTTGTTCGCGGTACCGCCGATCTGCTGATTCAACTTGACGGGAAGAATTTTGACATCCGGCGCCAACCCCATGATTCCATCGGCATGGTTGGGTCCATGGCCGTGCGCCGCGATCAAAGCGGCCATGGCTGTGCCGTGATCATCACCGGTTGCGTGATCTGCCGTACCGCCCCCGGTGTCAAAGTTTTTACCCGGGAGCACGTTGCCCTTGAGGTCGACGTGGTCTCCGTTGACACCGGAGTCGATGACCGCCACGGTGACGCCCTTGCCGGTCGACTCTTTCCACACCTTTTGCGGATTGAACGCATCAAGCGCCCATTGCCCGTCCCTGATGTAGTCCGCCGAAGCGGTCGGCGCGGCGGTGAAGAGCAGTGCTCCTGCCACCGCCACGCCGCCAACTGCACGCAGCGTCCGCGTGAAGCTCATGCTGCAACACCTCTCCTCAACAGGTTGCGGCCCGCAGCCTGAAGACTGCGGGCCCACCTCGTTTCCGCCGCTGTCACACCCGAAGGCTAGCTACTCAATCACCTTGGGAGCCACATTGCGGTCGGTCGTCCACGTCTCCTCGTCCTCAATCAGGTAGTCCGGCCGCTCGCCGTTCTGGCCCTTGTCGTTCTTGCCCTTGGCTCCGTGCATACCGTGCGCCCCGGGCATCCCGGCCGACCGACGACTGCCGGAAGCCGCGGCGCCCGACTGAGCACCGCCGCGACTGCGATGCAGACCCGAACCACCCTGGGAGCCACCGGCCCCCTTACCTTCGGTGCCGCCGCCGACGACGCCACCCTTCTGGCGAGCGAGGCCAAGGCCGCGCCCAGCTCCCCCTGCACCCTTGGCGCCGCCCTTGGCGCCTGTCGCACCGACGCCGCCCATACCTGGCATGCCGGCACGTCCGGCCCCACGCCCGGCGGCCCCGGGGCCCGTGGTCCCGCCAGTACGACCACCAACGCTCCCCGTGGTCCCACCAGTACGGCCACCAGTGCCGCCGTTCATGCCGCCCGGCACACCGGGAAGCCCTCCAAGGCCGGGACCAGTGCCGCCAGGACCGGTGCCACCACCCATGCCTCCGGTGCCGGGGCCGATACCACCACCGCCTGGGAGGCTTCCACCGCCTCCGCCGGGGCCCACTCCGCCTTGCGGAGGAGTCAGGCTTTCAAGACCCGTGCCCACATGCGGCGTGAGGGAGCCCGGGGCCGGCATCGTGTTGCCGATACCCCCGCTGATCCCCGGCGTCTTCACACCGTCGCCCGAAAACCCCGGCCCCTTCTCCATGGGCTTCATCGAGCCCTTCGACATTCCCTTGGGCCTGGTGACAGCTGCCGGCAGGGGGTAGTGCACCGGCGGGATTCCCGGGTTGTCCGGCGGTGGGATGTCAGTCGGGTCGTCAATGCCTCTGACATTGGGCCTACCAATGGCCACCGCGTTGGTTCGGTAAGCAGCCCCGAGGTACTCCATGGTCGCGGCAGCCTTCAGCTGCGTCTCTTTCTGCGCAGACAGGTCGTCTTCATTGTCCTCAACGACCTGAGTCGCGCTCTTTCCACCCGCCAACTGCGCGTCAGCGTTCTTGTCCTGGCGCTCGATGTGATCCGTCGCCCAGTCCCAGGCCCGGTCACCCCAGTCGGGCATCTCCATGCCATCGAGGTGCTGCTTGTAAGCACTCAGAGCCTCGTGCGCGCGGCCCATGCCTTCGCTCACGTTCTTGGCGTACAGAGCGCCGTTTCCGATGTTCGCGCTGATCGTCTTGGCGCGCTCGCGAAACGCCTTCGCGGCGGCGCCCTCCCAGTGCTGCAAGACCTCCTCGATGGCCTTGTCGAAATACGCGCGGATGCCACCGCCGTCGTCGACCACCATCGTCTTGTGCACCTGTCCCCAGGCGTGGGCAACCCCGGCGACCGTCTCCGGCTTCGCATCGGCCACCATGGCCTTCAGCGACGTGAAGTCGACCTTGTAGAACTTCGTGGAGTTCTCGATGGCATAGCACTTGTCCTGCGGTGCGTACTTATCGTCCGCGCGACTACCCACGCCCCTGCCCCCTCTTCTTCTGCGAGCTCATTGCCGTCGTTCAGGAGTACTTGTTGTGCGATGAAGACTGACCGTTCTTCATCGCATTGCTCGTGCTCTGCTCCTGGTCCTGATAGGCACCATGAGTCCTCGAGGTCTTCTTCTGAAGATCATCAATCAGATCCTCGAGCTTGTGGAGGACATGGGTCTCGATGAAGGTCTTCATCTCGTCATGCGTCTTCCGCAGCTCGCCTTCCTCCTCGAAGCCCTTACCCAGCGAGCCTTCCGGAAGGTGTGTCCCGCTCTTCGCCTTGCCCGAGGCACTCTGCATGTCCTTGAGCACGCTGTTGAGCTTCTTGACGACTTCATCGAGCCTGTCAAGATCGACGCGGTAGGAATCGTTAGCCACCCTTGGCCTCCCCGTGTTTGCTATGAAGTTTTCCGACGCCAGTCACGAAGTGCGATGGCGCAACCCACCACCGTACCGACGGCCAGAAGTCCGCCGCCGACAATGTAGACGGACACACGGGCACGCCGGTCCTCGGGGGTTTCGCCGAGTGTGACGGCAACCGGATGGATATCGGAGCCGTCAGCCACGTTCGAGGGCTTGTCCGGCTTGGGTTCGGCAGTGGGCTCGGTGTCGTCGTTCAGAGCTGCCACCGGGTCGACGACGCCCCAGCCGATGAAGTTGTCGCGGTTCTTGCGCACTCGCTCGGCGGTCTGCTCGAGATGCCAGATGAGCTGCTGCGGCGACCAGTCCTTGTGCTTGGCCTTGAGCAGGGCTGCGGCTCCCGTGACATACGGAGCGGCGAAGCTGGTGCCCTGGTCGACGCAGTTGCCGCCGTCCGGGACCGTGGAAACCATGTCGACGCCGGGGGCGGCGATCTGGACGAAATTTCCGGACTGCGAGAAAGGCGCGCGTTCGTTGTTGCGGTCCGAGGCGGCCACTGCCAAGACGTTGGGGTACTTGTTCGAGTACGCAGCTGGGTACATGTTCTTTTCACCGCCGTCGGCACCACCGTTGCCGGCCGAGGCGACCACCAGAATGCCCTTGGTGTTGGCGCGGGCGATCGACTGCTCAAGGGTGGGCAGAAGGTGGGGGTCCGCGCCGGTTCCCTGAGAGATGTTGATGATGTCAACGCCCTCCGCCACGGCCTTGTCCACGGCCTTGGCGAGGCTGTCGGCGGTGCCGGCCTTCTCGGCCGAGGTCTGCTGGAAGGGGATGACCGTGGCCTTGGGCGCGATTCCGAAGAAGCCGGAACCCTTGATCGGGCGGGCGGCGATGATGCCTGCGACCTTGGTGCCGTGGCCGACCTTGTCCTCGGTCGGCTTGCCATTGACGAAGGTTTTGCCGCCGCTGCCGATCGCGTGTTTCAGCTGCTGGTTGCCGTTGTCGATACCGGTGTCGATGACACCGACACGGATGCCTTGCCCCTTCATTCCGTTGGCCCACAGCTGATTGGTCAGGAGCCGCTGCAGCGACCACGGGGTCTCTGCGATGTTGTCCGTGCCGAACTTGCACTCACCGCTGTTGAGCGGCACGTTCTCGTCCGCGATCGCCGGCGCGGCGGTCACGCTCGTCAGGCCGGCAATGCACACCGCCAAAACCAGTGCGCTCGCCGCTCGGCGAGGGTGCCCGGCTCGATGACCAATGGCGCGAGATCCCACGGGTTGTCTGCTCTCCATGTGTGACGGAACGATCGGGGCGAGGGGTGAGGAGCGAGGGGTGAGGAGTGAGGAAACGGCGGAGAAAGGGGGAGTGTGGAGGAGATGGCGGGGGTATTGCGGGGCGGTATCGGACGGCAGAAGGGCGAGCGCACTGATGCAGCGCGCTCGCCCTCATTGACCACTGTGCGAGCCTTCGGGCCGCTCAGCCGGTCGCCATCCGTACCGTTGCTGCCGTGAGGTCAGCCCGCCCAGATACCGGAGTTCTTGTGCTCGGTGGCCTGGTAGTTCTGGGCGGCCTGGTCCAGCGCCTTGGCGATGGCCTCAAGCGTCGAGTGCAGGGAGGCCGCACGCTGGTCCCACTCGCGCTGGCGGGCCTGGTAGCCCTCCTGCGCGGCACCTTCCCAGCTGGCGGCGATCTTCTTGACGCCCGCCTCGAGGTCGTCGAGCTGCTGGCGGATGTTGTTGGCCGTACCGCGCACGTCGGAACTGGCCTGCGAGATCGTCGCGAAATTAACGAGGATCTGGCCTGACATGGTGTCTCCTCAGGAGTTGATGAAGCCTGGTCGATGCACGTGCCCCAGTGGGCCGGCGGGGACTGCCCGCCCGGCCCGGACCGAGGCCGCTGAGCCGCTGCGCCGCGGAACGCGACGCGGCCCCATCATCCGAACGGGGAAGCCGAAGCGGAGATGTGCGAGATCGACTGGTGCTGCTCCTCTTCGGAGGCGGAGTAGTTCTTCGTGGTCGCGTCGATCGCTTCCTTGATCTCGCCCAGAAGCTGGTTGAGACGAGTGGCGTCCTCGTTCACCTTGGACTGGAGCTGGTTGTACGAGGAGGCCGCAGCACCCTTCCAACCAGACGTGATGGTGTCGACGACCGTGTTCAGGCGAGAGATCTCGCCCTGGATCGACTGGTTGACCGAGGAGATCTTGCCGCTGAACGCGACCATCTCCTCCTCGGTGGTTGTGTACTGCTGACCAGCCATAGTCAACGTCCCCCATGAGACTTGTACGTCGTACCGCGGCATGCCGCCACAGGCGCTCGCGCGGTAGGCATCTCCTGCTGACGCCATTGGCTACTTTAACCACTCCATATGCCTGTTCCCAACAGGGGGAGCGTTCTTGTGACGGGATCACAACATCGCCAACTGGCCGCCATGGAAACGTTGTTCAAATGAACCGGACGAAAGCGATGCTATCGGTCGGCTCCGGGCAGACGGAAGTAACGAAGATCGCACGCGGAAGGCCACGGCGATCGCGGTCAATTCCATGGTGCACGGAATGCGGACGCCGAAGTCCGCGCCGATTCCGTGACGGAACCCGCGCGGACCTCGTGCGCCTCAGAACCCAGGCCCCTCAGGACCTGGCGCCGCTCAGGACGACTGCGGCTTCATGGCGCTGCGGATGTCCAGCGCCGGCCCCTCGGAGAGCAGGGTGGACCAGGCCTTCGGAATCAGCGGCGGGTGCGTGCCCCCGTAGCCGAGGTGAAGCCTCGACTGATCGACTTCCTGCTTGTCGTTGCCTGCCTTGTCCCCGCCGTCGTTGTTCCGCGGAACGGAGTAGCGCAGCCCCGTGTCGGTGGCCAGGAAAAGGCTGCCGCTCTTCGCCTGGGGCGTGGCCACCTCCGTGTACAGCAGGCCGCTGCCGGGGGTGACGTACGAGCTGGCGCCGCTGGCGAGCTTGGCCGGGTAGTCCTTGCCGACCCAGGTCTGCATGTCCGGCACACCGTTCGGGTAGCCGAGCTGCTTCTCCTCGCCGCCCGGGTACTTGTTGTTGGTGCCGTTGTAGATACTGCAGGACACGCCGCTGCGCGTGGGGGTGACCAGCCCGCCGCCCTGGGATCCGAAGTTGTTGGCCGGGGAGACCGCTTCCTTCGGCCACGGCGAATCGAAGTCGCCGAACGCCTTCCCCAGGTACGTCGTCAGGTTCCCCGAGTCGTCCTTCTTGGGGGAGATGCTGCTGGCGGCGACGGGTACGGGGACGATCGGCGAACCGTCGGAGTGCAGCTTCCTGGCGTTCGAGCCCTGCTCCAGGAGCCTGGCGACGAACTTCGTCACCTGCTCGACGCCGTCCTTCTCCACGACGTACTTCTGGCCGTCGCTGTCCTCGAGGATCGAGCCCACCCTCTTGCCCTTCTCCGGGACCTTGGGGGCGGTGGTCATCGTTCCCGCCTGCTCGACCTGCGGCATGCTGATGGAGAGCTGGTCCGGGAGGGTGAGCAAGGTGTCCATGTACTGCTGCGACACCTTCTGCGGCTGGGCGTTGGGGCCGAAGACGATCCGGCGCAGGAGGGCGTCACCGTCCACCCTGCTGCCGGCCCACCCGCCCATGCGGGTGGAGTTGAACCCGAAGGCCATGCCGTTGTTGTCGACCAGCCACTTCTTGCCCTTGGGGTCCTCGACGTACAGCGCCTGATGGACGTCGAGCTTGCCCTTGTCCTCGACGAGCTTCTTGTCCTTGCCGGCCAGGACGAAGACGGCCTGCTGCGGCTTGGAGTTGGTGCCGGTGCCGGGGCGGTTGCACACCGCCCAGGTCTTCGGCTTGTCGGCGTCCTCGGAGCCGGGCAGCCGGTCGGGCGCGTACGGAATGCCGAGGGCGGGCCCGTGCGGGAGCTTTCCGTCCAGCTCGGATTCCTTGACCTTGACGACTTTGAACTGCGGGTCGATAAGAAGCCGGGCGGAGGCGAGATTCAGGATGGGGTGCAGCAGTTTCTGGTGGTGGCTTTTCAGGACGATGTAACGCGTGGTCGATTCGTCCCCGACGATGACATTCTTGCCGACCTCGTCCCACCCCTGCGGCGCAACCGGCTTGAGAATGCCGCACGCGCCGAATCCCACGAGCATCACAACACCCATGACGATACTTGGCACCACCGCCTTGAGCGGCTTGGGGGCACTCTCGATCGATCCGTTCGGCAGCGGCTTCAGAAATGCCGCATTCGTGCGCTTTCGAGCAAACGAATACGCATTCAGCTCGTCCCGACGTGATGCCATTGTTGCTTTCTCTCCCCGCCTGTCGGATCTACATCGACCGCCCCCGGCACTCACGCCGTAGCGCCCTCTACTATGCCGTGTGTCGATCGACCCGTACGGTACGGGTGCCACCTTCCAACGCACCAGTCTCAGCGGGCGACCGACACGTCCAGAGGCCACACCACCAGTAGAGGAGCAGGCCGGGGGATGTCCAGCGCCACCAGGGCTCGACGCCGCAATGGGCGGCAACAGCAGCAACAGCCTTCCGCTGCCCCGCAATACGCGGGAAATGCTGACCAAAACGGTACAGCTTCGGGCAACAGAGGAAATGGCGGCGGGGATTCCGCGACCCGTCCGGCCGGTCCGGTGGCACCGCGACTGCGCCAACAGGCCGGAACCATCGGCGGGGTGCGCGTCCAGCAGCTGGCCATCATCGAACTCGCCGCGGCGCTGGTGCTGGTGGGCTGGACGATCCACCCGGCCGCACTGACCGCGGCCATTGTGATCGCGGCCCTACTGGTCATTTTCGCGCTCGGCCGGCGGCGGAGGATTCCGCTGCCGGAATGGATCACGACCGTGCGCGCCATGAAGCGCCGCGGCAAGGACAGCAACTCCGCGCTCGCGGCGACGCAGGGCGTGGACCCCGCGTTCGCACCGGTGGTGGAGTGCGAGCCGGCGCTGCAGACCTATGAGTTCACCACCGAATCGGACCAGCGCGCCATCGGGTTCGTCGGTGACGGGACCTTCCTGACGGCTCTCGTCCAGGTGGATGCCCGTGACGAGCCGCTGCGGCCGCAGCGCGGCAGCCACATGCTGCCGCTCGAGGTGCTGCACACCGCGCTCGACATCGAGGACATCCACCTCGAATCGGTGCAGTTCGTCCAGTACACCCAGCCCGCGCCGGCGCCGCACCTCCCCGAACAGGCCGTCGCGGCCCGTTCCTACGCGCCGCTGCAGGCCCAGTCGCAGACGCCGGCGCTGCAGCTGACGTGGATCGCCCTCAAGCTCGACCCCGAGCTGTGCGCGGAGGCGATCGAGGCCCGCGGTGGCGGGATGGAAGGCGCCAAGCGTTCGCTGCTGCGCGCCGCCGACCAGCTCGTCAGCCGGCTGACCGCACACGGCGTACGCGCCAAGGTGCTCGCCGAGCGGGAGGTCGTGGCCGCGATCGGCACCGCGGTGTGCGTCAGCCCGCGGGCCGCCAACGGGGCGATGGGACGCGACGGCCGGGCGGCCCGCCGCACCCAGGAGACGACCCGGGCGATGCGCTGCGACGACCGCTGGCACACCACCTACTGGATCGGCCGGTGGCCCCAGCTGGGGCAGGGCGGCGCTCCGTTGGCGGCCATCACCCAGCTGCTGACCAGCACCAGGGCGATGGCCAGCACCTTCACGCTGACCGCCACGCACGGCAATGGCCGCGCTCCGGCCATCTCGGGTTACGTCCGCCTTTCCACCCGCAGTGAGAACGAACTCTCCGCCGCCCAGAGCGAGTTGGAGCGTCGTTCCGGTTCCGTGAAGGTCGGGCTCGTACGGCTCGACCGGGAACAGCTGCCCGGCCTGCTGGCCACGCTTCCCCTCGGAGGTACCCGCTGATGGCCTCTCCCACCTATCAGCCCCGCGTCAACACCAGTGGCAACGGCTGGCGCAATCCCCCCGTCGCGGGCGGCACCGGTGCTGGCCGCCTCTCGCACCAGCCGCGTCCGGACGAGGGGCAATCGGGTCCGAACGGCCCGAAGCCCCGCCCCGGTTTCGGCCTGCGCGGCCCGCGGCGCAGCCCGCACATCCTGACCGCGGACTCGCTCGCCTCGCTGACCCTGCCGGTCGGTGACGACGGCGTGATCATCGGCATCGACCCGCAGAACCAGCCGGCCGTGCTGAGCCTGCTGCGCCCGGCGCCCATGGAGATCGCGCTGGTCGGCAGCATGTGGATGGCGCAGGTGCTGGCGCTGCGTACGGTCGCCACCGGCGCGCGGGTCGCGGTCGAGACGGCGCGGCCGCCGGCCTGGGGGCAGATGGCGCAGGCCGCGGGCGGCGGGCAGCAGTGCGTCTCCGTCCACGATGTGCGTCAGATCGCGCCCCAGGGGCCGTCGGTCTCCAGCCCGGTGCTGGTCGTACGGGACATGGGTGCGCGGCCGCCGCGCAATCAGCTCGCCCCGAGCCCCTGGCAGTCGGTGCTGACCGTGCTGCCGTTCCTGGGGCCGCGGTCGCCGCAGATGCTCAGCCGTGCCGATCTGGTCGGTCTGCAGCGGCTCTCGCCCGAGGAGACCGAGGTTGTGACGCGAATCATGCGGCTGCCGGAGCAGGTCGGCGCGGTGCTGCCGACGCTCAGCGACAACGCCATGCTGTGGTGCTCGCGCGATGGCCACCAGTTCGTCATGACCCAGCCCACGGACGCGGAGACCAACCTGCTCGGCGGCCCCCGCCGTATGGACTGACCGACCCTGCGGGCCGGTTGCCCCACGGGGCGCCGCGCACCGCGCGTACACCACCGGCCGCAGGCACGGCGTGACGGGCGCACCCACGGGTGCGCCCGTCAGCGTGCCGAGGGGCTTGAAGACGAGATGACACCGACTGCCGCTATGGGCCGAGTCTTGATTAGGCTGTGCAGGAGAGCCGCAGGAGCACAGCACGACGGCAGTCGAAACGGGGACGGAGACAGTTAGTGTTGGCGCAACCCCGGGTGGTGTGTTCCGACTTCCGCTACATCCGATCGATCCGCCTGTATCCGGTCCTGCCGTTCAGGTGCGTTGCAGTACACCAGGAGGCACAGTGAACGAGCAGGAGGCTTTCCGTCCGGACGGAAACGATCCTGACGACGACCAGTCCGAGTTCGACCTGACCGGTGAGTTCAAGATCGATTTCGCCGCACCGGCCTGGTACGCGAGCAACGACACCAGTGGTGGGGGCACGAGTGCCGCCTCCCCCGCGACTCCTCCTGCGTCTTCGCCCACCGCTCCGCCCGCCACCGCCCAGTCCCCGCTCGGCCCGCCCACCGGCCAGCCGCTGCCCGGGCCCGCCCAGGGGGCGCCTGGAATTCCGCCGCAGCAGCCGCAGCAGCCGCAGCAGGGTGCGCCCGGGATTCCGCCGCAGCAGCCGCAGCAGGGTGCCCCCGGGGTTCCGCCGCAGGGCGTGCCGACGGCCCCGCCGCCCGTGGAGGCCGCCCCGCCGAGCTTCCCGACCCTGCGCCCGCAGGACTCCGGCAATGCCACACCGGCCACCGGCATCGACGCACCGCTTGCCGGCGGTGACGCACCGGCGACCGGCAATGCCACACCGGCCACCGCGACTCCCGGCCCCGAGCCGACCGCGGAGGTCGCCCCGGCCACGGACGACGGTGCGGACGCCGGCAATCGCCGCTCGGGCACGGGTGTCGACCCGTCGTTCTCCCTCTGGGGCGACGGCGATGACGACGAACCGAAGGCAGCGAGCGCGACCGACGCCAAGCCCGAAGCCGAGGCCGAGGTGAAGCCCGAGGCCGACGCCGCGCCCGCGGTAGCGCCGGAGACCGCACCCAGCGCGGTGCCGCAGCCCCAGGCCGCCCCGACGCCGCACGCCGCCGAAGGTGGAGCTCCGGTCCCTGAGGCGGTCACCCCTGCCCAGCCCGCGCCCGACGCCGCAGCGCAGGGTGGACAGCCCGCCCCGGCCCAGCAGCAGCCGCAACCCCAGGCCCAGCCCCAGCCCCAGCCCCAGGCCCAGCCCCAGCCCCAGCCCCAACAGGCCGCGCCCCAGCAGGGCATGCCGCAGCAGGGGGTTCCGCACCAGGGCGTCCCGCAGCAGACGACTCCGCAGGGCGTGCCCCAGCAGAGTGCGCCCCAGCAGGGTGCTCCGTGGGGCGCTGCCGCCGAGGGACAGCAGCAGGGTGTGCCCGGGCAGGGCCCCCTGCCGCCACTGCCGGCGGAGTTCCAGCCGGCGGACCCGCGGATGGCGCAGGCGCAGGCGCAGGCTCAGGCCGCCCAGCAGGGCCAGCAGCAGCACGCAGCGGCGCAGCAGCCGCAGCAGCCGCAGGCCGGCTATCCGCAGGGACAGCACGCCCAGCAGGGTGGCTACCCGCAACAGCAGCAGGGCGTCCCCGGCCAGCAGCAGTCCGCGTACGGCTACCCGCAGACCGGCTACGGCTACCCCCAGCAGGGCCAGCAGGGCCAGCAGCAGCCGCAACAGCACCCAGCGGCGCAGCAGTCCGGCTACGGCTACCCCCAACAGGGCCAGCAGCCGCAGCAGCACGCCGCGGCGCAGCAGTCCGGTTACGGCTACCCGCAGACCGGTGCGCAGGGCTACTCGCAGCAGGGCCAGTACCCCCAGCAGGCGCAGGCCGGCTACAGCCAGCAGCATGCCGCCGCCCAGCAGGCGGCACAAGCCCAGGCGGCACAGGCCCAAGCAGCGCAGGCGCAAGCGGCACAGGCGCAGCAGGCTCAGCAGGCCCAGGCCCAGCACGCGCAACAGGGCCAGCAGGCTCAACAGCCCCAGCAGGCCTACCAGCCGCTCCCCGGGCAGCAGGCCGGAGACCCGAACGCGGCGGCGAACTACGCGTCGTACTCGCAGCCGGGTCAGCAGCAGCCGCAGCAGCGGGCCGCTCCCGGCGCGCCGCTCGGCTACAGCGCCGCGGTGGAGCTGACCTCCGACCGGCTGCTGCGCAACCAGCCCAAGAAGCGCAAGCCGGGCGCCAATGCCCAGCCGTCCAAGTTCAAGCTGGGCGCGAAGAAGGAAGAGGCGGAGCGGCAGCGCAAGCTGGAGCTGATCCGTACGCCGGTGATGTCCTGTTACCGGATCGCGGTGATCAGCCTCAAGGGCGGTGTCGGCAAGACCACCACGACCACCGCGCTGGGCTCCACCCTCGCGTCCGAGCGGCAGGACAAGATCCTGGCGATCGACGCCAACCCGGACGCCGGCACGCTCGGCCGACGGGTGCGGCGCGAGACGGGTGCGACCATCCGCGACCTGGTGGGTGAGATCCCGCATCTGCACAGCTACATGGACATCCGCCGGTTCACCTCGCAGGCCCCTTCCGGCCTGGAGATCCTCGCCAACGACGTGGACCCCGCGGTCTCCACGACGTTCAACGACGAGGACTACCGACGGGCGATCGACGTCCTCGGCAAGCAGTACCCGATCATCCTCACCGACTCGGGTACGGGCCTGCTCTACAGCGCGATGCGTGGAGTGCTCGACCTCGCCGACCAGTTGATCATCATCTCCACCCCGTCCGTGGACGGTGCGAGCAGCGCGAGCACCACCCTGGACTGGCTGTCCGCGCACGGCTACGCCGACCTGGTGCAACGCGGCATCACGGTCATCTCGGGAGTCCGCGAGACCGGCAAGATGATCAAAATCGATGACATCGTGTCGCACTTCGAGACCCGCTGCCGCGGTGTGGTGGTCGTCCCCTTCGACGAGCATCTCGCCGCAGGTGCCGAGGTCGACCTGGACATGATGCGGCCCAAGACCCGTGAGGCGTACTTCAACCTCTCCGCCCTGGTGGCCGAGGACTTCGCGCGGGCACAGCAGGCAGCGGGGATGTACCCGCAGCAGCAGATGGGCGGCGACCCCTACGCCCAGCAGCAGTACGCCCAGCAGGGGCAGCCCCCACAGGCACAGCCGCAGCAGCAGCCGCAGCAGGGCCAGCCGCCGGCCGGTTACCCGCCCCAGCAAGGCGGTTGGACCCAGCAGCCTGCCCAGCCGCCGGCTCACTGGCAGCAGCAACAGCCCGCTCCGGACGCACCGCAGCCGGAACAGCCCGGCCTGGCGCCGGGGTGGCAGCAGCAGCCGCCTCCGCAGTGAGGCGGGCATAGCAGCACGGCCATAGCGCACTGGCGCACTACGGGGCGGGGCCCGGCATCAGCGAGATGCCGGGCCCCGCCCCGTAGCACGTCATCCCTCGGACGAGTGAACCCCTCTCAGCCGAACTCCGCCTGGAATCAGCCGAGTTGCTGACGCCGCACCTCCACCCACCAACCCCGAATCGGCGAGACCGCACCTCCACACCCGCCCACCCCCCGAAGGGGGGTGGGCGGCGGGGAAAACATATGGGGGTAGGGCCGGATCAAACAGGAAGGAACCACCGGTACCCGCGGAGGGGAACTACCGGTACCCACGGAAGGTAAGCACCGGTACCCGCGGAGGGGAACCGCCGGTACCCGCGGAAGGCGAACCACCGGTCACTCGGGAGGCGAACCACCGGTCACTCGGGAGGCGGGGCCAGCAACCGCGAGAGGGAAAGGGCCGGCAACGGCGGGAGGCTAAGGCCCATGGCCGCCGGAACGGCAAGCCATGGAAACGGAAGCGGCAGCGAAGGTCCGCAATCGCAATCGCGCGAAGAGAGGCGGTAGGCCAGGAAACCGGAGCAGGAAGACGTCCGGGAATCCGGAGCAGGAAGACGTCCGGGAATCCGGTCCAGGAAGAAGTCGGGGAAACCGGGCCAGGGGAAAGCGGCAAGCCGGGAAGGCCAGGAAGGCCGGAAGGCCGGAAGGCCGCAACCGGAGAGCCCAGTCGCGGCGATCACTCCCAACCGGCGGCGATCAGCCCGCCTCCGCGACCAGCCCGCGGGCCAGCTTCACATCGACCGCCATCCGCTCCAGCAACGCGTCGAGCGTGTCGAACTTCTCCTGGCCGCGGATGTAGGCGACGAAGTCCACCCCGACGTGCAGCCCGTACAGATCCAGGCCGACGCGGTCGATGGCATACGCCTCGACGGTCCGTGCCGTGCCGTCGAACTGCGGGTTGGTGCCGACCGAGATGGCCGCCGGCATCGCCTCGCCCTCGACCTGCAGCAGGCCGGCGTAGACGCCGTCGGCCGGGATCGCGGTGTGCGGCAGGGTCTCCACATTGGCCGTAGGGAAGCCCAGTTCACGGCCGCGCTGGGCACCGCGCACGACAACGCCCTCGACCCGGTGCGGCCGTCCGAGGACCTCCATCGCACCGGCCACATCACCCTCGGCGACCAGGCGGCGGGTGAGCGTGGAGGAGAACGGCTCGCCGCCGCCCGCCGCCCCGCGCTCATAGAGGTCGATGACCTCCACGCTGTAGTCGTAGGTGGTCCCGAGCTCCGCGAGGGTCGCGACGTTGCCGGTCGCCTTGTGTCCGAAGCGGAAGTTGGGGCCCTCGACGACGACCTGGGCGTGCAGCTTGTCGACCAGCACCTTGACCACGAAGTCGGCCGGCGCCAGCTTCGAGAACTCCTTGGTGAACGGGAGAATGAGCACCGCGTCCACCCCCAGACCGGCCATCAGCTCCGCGCGCCGGTCGTGCGGCGCCAGCAGCGGCGGGTGGGTACCGGGCCGCACGACCTCACTCGGGTGCGGGTCGAAGGTGACGACCACCGCGGGGATCCCCAGCTCACGGGCGCGCGCGACGGCCTTGCCGATGATCAGTTGGTGGCCGCGGTGCACTCCGTCGTAGGAGCCGATGGTGACGACGCTGCGTCCCCAGCCCTCGGGGATGTCCTCCAAGCCACGCCAGCGCTGCACAGTGCCCGCTCCTCGCCCGAACCCTTGTCCGTCCATTGCGCCAATTCGGCATGGCGCAGGTCTAAGACTGCCATGCCGCGGGTGATGCTCCGCGCGAAGGGTGGCTCAGGGCACCCGTCCCGCCTCCGGTCCGCCCCTGATCCCACGGGCGGCCTCGCGGGTCACGGAGGGCTCTCCTCGGGCTGCCCGGTCCGGCCCGGCCCGCACCGCCCGGCACCCGCAGCCGCCTGTCGCCCACCCCCGCAGCCCCTCGGCCCGCCCCGACTGCCCCGCCCGACTGCCCCGCCCGTCAGCTGTGACACCCGTCAGCTGTGACACCCGGCGAGCGTGGCACGGGCGCCGGGGCCCACCACTGCCGCCCACTCCCCCGGCTCGTCCGTCGCCCAGTCCTGCACCCGCCGCGCGAAACCCGGCAGCCGCCGCCCCAGTTCCACCAGCCGCCGGTCGAAGCAGGCCGCGCCCGCCGGCGTGCGCACCAGCAGCATCCCGGTGCGGTGCACCAGCTCCCTGGTGCGCTCCGCCGGCCGCCGCTCCGCGCCTTCGGCGGCGGCCTCCAAGAGCGCCTCCAGCACACGGGTGTCCCGGCCCCCGCTCCCCTCATGGACCCGGTGCGGCGCCGCATAGGAGGCCTCCTGCGCCAGCAGCGCATCGAGCAGTTCACGGCGCAACGCAACCGAGTCGCCACACCCCGTCTCGGCCACCACGGCAGCGAGCGCGCACCGGACCGCTACGGGGGAACCGGTCAGCAGCTCCACGGCGAGCGGCCGGAGCGCGGCGCGGGCGGCCGGGCCCCGTTCGAGGCGGCGGTCGATGAACTCGGCGACCGGCCGTGCGGCACGCTCCGGGCAGTGCCGGGCACAGTCACGGACGAGGTCGGCGACGCGGGCGACGAGGTCCGGCGCATCGGTGCGGGCGAGCATGCGCAGCAGGGCGGCCGCCACCGGTGGCCCCGCGCCGCCGATCAGCCGGGCCCGGAAGGCGGTCAGCACCGGTTCGGGGTGGTCGGCGAGGGCGGCGGTGAAGACCGTGGGCGGCAGCTGCGGATCCCCCGCGACAAAGCGGGCCAGCGCCCGGTCCAGGAAGCGGGAGCGGGTGGCCGGGTCGCCCATCAGCAGGGCCAGCGCGGAGCCGTGGTGGGCGCTGTCGGCGCTCCGGGCGAGCAGGCAGAGGGCCGCGTAGCGCAGCAGGGCGCGGTCGGGTCCGGCGGTCACGTGCCGGGCGGCCCGCAGACCGTACGACACGGCGGCGGCCCGCCGCTCGGGGCGCACGTCATGCGCCCACCGGTCCACGGCCCGGCACACCGCGGCCGGCTCGTCCTCGGCCAGCGCGTCCATCAGCTCGTCGCCCCTGGGGTGCGCGGCCTGCACCAGCGCTTCCGTGAGGGCGTCGAGCGCCCGGTGGCGATGGGTGTGCAGCAGCGCCTGCGCGGCGGTGGCCACGGTGATCTCGCCGGGCACAGCCTCTACGGGGCGGGCCGGGCCGCCGTCCGGCGCGCCGGGGCGTTGCAGCGGGCGGCTGTCGTCGAACCAGGCGCACAGCAACGGCTGCATCTGCTGCGGATCCGCGCGCAGCAGTGCGGCCGCGGCATCGAGAAACCGGGGCGAGCCTGCCGCGGCGGGCCGGGACCCGGTTGCGGGGGCCGCTGCGGACGCGCTGCCGCCGGTGTCCGCCCGCGCGGGGGTGCCCGCCCGGGCGGGGGTGGGGCGCGGGCCACCGGTGGCGTCCGGCCGGCCGTCGCCGTCCCGGTCGGACGCCGGGTCGTCGGCGGGGTGGACGCGTACCCGCGGCGGCGGCGCGAAGTCGTGGCCGGCCCGCGGACCGTCGGCGGATACGGCGGGGGACGTCGGATTGCCCGGCGCGGGATCGGACGCCCCGAGCGGGCCGGACGGGCCGGACGACGACAACCGGTCGGGCAGCGATGACGAACCGGACGGTGACGGCCACCCGGACCGCGATGACGGAACGGGCCTCGACGGCCGCGACGGCCACACGGCCCGCGACGGCGCCCCGAAGGGCACAGCTCCCGTGGCCCCCGTCCCCGCCTCCGCCTCCGTGTACCGCTTCGCGCCGGCCGGCCCCCGCCCCGCCCCGCACGGCGGCCCGTCGGCCGGCAGCAGGCGGCGCAGCAGGTCCATCCGGTCCTCGTCGGCCAGCGCCAACCGCTCCCAGAACCACGGCCCGAAGGCCTCCAGCCCCGTCTGCACGAAGCCGCCCGCCCGGAGGGACCGCTCCGTGATCCGGTCGGCGAGCAGCCGCAAGACGCCCGTGTAGGGCCTCGCGTCGGGGACCCGGAGCAGCACACCGGACAGCAGATGAGCGGCCCACCAGCGGCCGTCCACGGCGCGCGCGGCCGGTGAACCGGCCCCGGGGGCGGCCGCGGGGCCGGCAGCGGGGGCGGTTGCCATCGGCACCAACTCTGCCAGCCGGAAAGTCAGTTGCACCGTTCCCTCGCGCCTGCCGAGCAGCAGCAGCGCCTGGACGGCCGGCCCGGCGCGGTGTCCGGGCACGGGCAGCAGGTCGAGGTCGACATGCGCGCCCTGCAGCCACTCCGCGAACTCCTCGTGGGCGAAGCGGAATCCGGTGCCGGCCGGGACCAGCAGCCCCTCGGCCAGCACCGCACGGGCCCAGCCGGGCTCGCGCGGGAACACCTCCTCGAAGGAGGTACGGTCCAGCGCGCCGGGGCCGGGGCCGAGGCAGCGCCGGGCCGCCTCGTGCACCTGGCCGGCGACCTGGGCGGCCAGCCGGCGCACGGCGGTGCCGCGCGGCGCGGGCCGGTGACCGGCCGCGAGCCGTACGGCGATGCGCAGGCACACCAGGTCCAGGTAGGCGTCGAAGATCTGGTGGCGGTCGGGTGTGCCGAGGCCGGGCGGCACGTCGGCGCACCGCCCTGCCCCGTCCCCCTCGGTGAGCGCCGCGCCGACCTCCGCGAGCAGGCGCAGGGCCAGCGGATGGCGGGCGTCCGGTGCGGCCGGCGCGCCGGGCGGCAGGCCGTAGTGGCCGCGGGCGCGCTCCGCCTCCTCCTCGGTGAGGTCACCGAGCTCCACGCAGGCGGGCAGCGCGGGCGCCGGACGCAGCGGCCGGTGCAGCAGGCCGGGCGGGAAGAGCGCACCGGCCCGCTCCCAGTACTCGGGGCGGCAGGCGATGACCAGTCGCACACCGGTGGTACGCAGCCAGTCGGCCGTCGCGTCGGTCCACTCCGCCAGCCGCTCCCCCTGCGCCAGGGCCGACGGCATCTCCTCCGGCCCGTCGAGGAGCACCAGCAGCGGGCGTCCGGCCGCGGACGCCGCCCGCGCGACGTCCTGGCAGGTGGTGTCCGCCGGGTCACCGGCGGTGCGGCCCTCCCCGGCGACGATCCGGCCGGCGGACCGCAGCGCACGCTCGACGGCGCTGCGTACCCCGTCGTCGCCGGACCGCAGTTCCGCGCCGCGCAGCCGGATGGTCGCGGCGGGGCGGGGGCCCTGAGCCCTGCGTGCCGCGAGCCCGGCCAGTTCCGTGCTCCGGCCGCATCCCGGCTGCCCCACCAGCCCCAGCACGCTTGCCCGCGCCGTCCCCTGGCTCTCCTCGAAGCGCGCGAACTCAGCGGCCACCTCAGGCCGTTCGACCGGCTCCCGCGTCGGCCGCGGCCGCTCGGGGGAGCCCGTCGAGGGCATCGACAGCTCGGCGAGATGCCGCGCGCCGGCCGGGTTCAACTCGCTGCCGTAGGCCGGGACGGTCGCCTCATTGCGCTCCAGCAGCGCGGCCAGCGCGCCGTGTGGCGCGGCTTCGGCGACCGCGCGCAGCGGAATCGCGAAGCCGCCCGCCCGGCGCCCGAAGACACTCTCCCCCGGGCGGCCGCGGCCAGGAGCCTGGGGGTGCAGCGCGGTGCCGAGGATGCCCAGCACCGCGCCGGTCCGGGCGTCCAGCACCGGCCCGCCGACCGCCAGACCGCGCAGCCGCAGCGCCTCCCGGCCCCCGGCGCACAGGCCGAGCTCCAGCGTGTCGTCGAGGAGGTGGACGCGCTCGGCGGCTGTGTACATCACCCCGGAGCCCGGCCCGACGACCGTGCCGTCCAGCCAGCCACCCGCCCAGATGCGGGCTGCCGTGCCCGCGGCCGGCCGGGCCGCGGCGATGGGCAGCGGCGTGAGCCGGTGCGGTCCGAAGCCGCCGGCCCGTACGAGGGCGAGCCCGGCCTCCGGCAGAGGCGTCAGCGCATCGGCCGCCACCACGCACGTCCATCCGCCGCCACCGGCCGCGCCGCCTCCGGCGCCGTCCGCCATGGGCTGCAGCACCAGTTGCGTGGCGCCGTCCACCGCTTCGTGGCTGGTGATCACGGTGCCGTCGTGGTTCGCGAGAAACCCCGTCCCACGTGTCCGACCTGCCAGATCACGGATCCGCACCAGTGCCGTGTCCGCATCGGCATCCAGCAATGCCATCGCCGGTCCTCTCACCCTGTGCCGTCCCCCGCACGGTAAGCAGGCGGTGATCGTCTCGACAGGGCTCCTCGGCAACGCGCCCCCGTCCACGCCTTGATTCACTTCAAGCGCCTCACCGAATGAGTGAATAGCCGGAACCCACTCGGAACGGGAGGGCCGGAGTACCGAGGAGCCGGGAGGGCCGGAGGGTTCCGAGTACCGGAGGGCCAGCAGGTGACGCAGGACAGCAGGCGACGCAAGACAGCAGGTGAGGCGGGAAACAGACGAGAGGGGGAGCACGGACCGCATACGGGCGCGCAAAGGGCCGGCCCCGGAGCGCGTCCGCGCGTCTCCGGACCCGGCCCTACGGCGGGTGCGGTCCTACCGGTGCCTGATCGCCGGCCCCTGGTACGGCAACTGCGGCACTAGACCGCGAACACCGCCAGGCTCTTCGCCTTCCCGCCCTGGTTCTCCACCAGCGCGAGGAACCGGCCGTCCGGCCCGAACGCCGCGATCGGGCCGCTGCCCTCGAACCGCGGCATCGGGATCCGTGCGCCGTTGAGCAGCAGCCGGACCTGCGGCTCGGCCACATCCCAGCGGGTGAAGGCCGCGGCGGCCGCGTCCCCGAGCGGCATGACCGGCAGGCCCTCCCCCTCGGTGTCGTCCACGGCGGCCTGGAGCTGGTCGAGGGTGCGCGCCCGGTCCAGCTTGTACGGGCCGACGCGGGTGCGGCGCAGCGCCGTCAGATGGCCGCCGACACCCAGCCCGTCCCCCAGGTCGCGGGCGAGGGCGCGGATGTACGTACCGGACGAACACTCGACGGAGACCAGCAGATCGGTCACCGGGGTGCCGTCCTCGGCCTCGGTCTCGTGCGCGGAGTACACCAGGAACGAGGAGACGGTGACCGGCCGGGCCGGGATCTCCACGTCCTCGCCGTCGCGGACCCGCGAGTACGACCGCTTGCCGTCGATCTTGATGGCGCTGACCTTCGACGGGACCTGCATGATCGCGCCGGACAGCCGGCCGACGCCCGCGTCGATGTCCTCGCGGGCGAGACCGTGTGCCGCCTTCGACGCGGTGATCTCGCCCTCGGCGTCATCGGTGATCGTCGTCTGGCCGAGCCGGATCGTACCGACGTACTCCTTCTCCGTCAGCGCGAGATGGCCGAGCAGTTTGGTGGCCCGCTCGATGCCCAGGACGAGCACGCCCGTCGCCATCGGGTCCAGCGTGCCGGCGTGCCCGACCCTGCGGGTGCGCGCCATGCCGCGCATCTTCGCCACCACGTCATGCGAAGTGAAGCCGGCCGGCTTGTCGACGATGACAAGACCGCCCGGCTTGTTGCTCTCACGCTTCATTCTGCCGCGGTGCCCTCGTCGTCGTCCTCGCCCGGCTTGCGGTACGGGTCGGCCTCGCCGGCGTACTGAGCGCCCGAGGAGACCTCGCGCACCTTGGCGTCCGAGGCGCGTGCCTTGTCGAGCAGGTCGTCGATCGTCTTGGCGTTCTCCGGCAGGGCGTCCGGCACGAAGGCCAGGGTCGGCGTGAACTTCGTCCCCGCCGCGGCCCCGACCGCGGAGCGCAGGATGCCCTTGGCGCTCTCCAGCCCGGCGGCGGCGCTGGCCCGCTCCTCGTCATCGCCGTAGACCGTGTAGAAGACCGTAGCCTCCCGCAGGTCGCCGGTGACCCGGGTGTCCGTGATGGTCACGTGCGAACCGAGCCGCGGGTCCTTGATACCGCGCTGCAGCTTCTGGGCGACCACCTCCCGGATGAGGTCCGCCAGCTTCTTCGCCCGCGCATTGTCGGCCACTGGTCCGTCTCCTTCTTTCTTCCACAATTGTGCTTCCACCGGCGGCGGCCTGCCCGGTCCCCGGGTCAGTCGTCGTCGCCGTGCAGCCGCCGGCGTACCGACAGCAGCTCCACTTCGGGCCGTGCGGCGACCAGGCGCTCGCAGCGGTCCATGACATCGGTGAGATGTCCCGTGTCCCCGGACACCACCGCCAGGCCGATGGTGGCCCTGCGGTGCAGATCCTGGTCCCCGACCTCCGCGACGCTCACCGCGAATTTGCGGTGCAGCTCGGCGACGATCGGGCGGACGACGGAGCGCTTCTCCTTCAGCGACCGTACGTCGCCGAGAAGCAGGTCGAAGGACAGTGTCCCTACGTACATGCAAGACGGGTCAAGCCACCCGTGGGGCCTTAGGTGTCCGTGTCATTTCGAACCGTACACGGAACGGCCGGGGCCGATCGACGGAAATACCTTCCGCCGACCGGCCCCGGCCGGCCGCCCGCCCGTCGCCCGGCCACCACCTCGGGTGGACCGGGCCGCGCGCGGGCCGCTGCACGATCAGCCGCGCGGCTTCTCGCGCATCTCGTACGTCGCGATGACGTCGTCGATCTTGATGTCGTTGAAGTTTCCGAGGTTGATACCGCCCTCGAAGCCTTCGCGGATCTCGGTGACGTCGTCCTTGAAGCGGCGCAGACCCTGGATGTTGAGGTCTTCCGCGACCACCTTGCCGTCGCGGATGAGGCGCGCCTTGGTGTTGCGCTTGACCTCGCCGGAGCGGATGAGCACACCCGCGATGTTGCCGAGCTTGGACGAGCGGAAGATCTCGCGGATCTCCGCGGTACCGAGCTCGACCTCCTCGTACTCCGGCTTGAGCATGCCCTTGAGGGCCGCCTCGATCTCCTCGATCGCCTGGTAGATGACCGAGTAGTACCGGACGTCGACGCCCTCGCGCTCGGCCATCTGCGTGGCACGGCCTTCGGCGCGCACGTTGAAGCCGATGACGATCGCGTCGGAGCCGGACGCCAGGTTGATGTCGGTCTCCGTGACCGCACCGACGCCGCGGTGCAGCACCCGGATGTCGACCTCTTCGCCGACATCGAGCTGGAGCAGCGAGGACTCCAGGGCCTCGACGGAACCAGAAGCGTCACCCTTGATGATGAGGTTGAGCTGCTGGACCTCGCCGGCCTTGAGCACCTTGTCCAGGTCCTCGAGGGACACCCGGCGGGTGCGCTTGGCGAAGGCGGCGTTGCGCTCGCGCGCCGCGCGCTTCTCGGCGATCTGACGGGCCGTACGGTCCTCGTCGACGACCAGGAAGTTGTCGCCGGCGCCCGGGACGTTGGTCAGACCCAGGACCAGGACGGGGGTCGACGGACCCGCTTCCTCGACGTTGTTGCCCTTGTCGTCGAACATCGCACGGACTCGGCCGTACGCGTCGCCGACCACCATCGTCTCGCCGACGCGGAGCGTGCCGCGCTGGACCAGGACGGTCGCCACGGCGCCGCGGCCACGGTCGAGGTGGGCCTCGATCGCGATGCCCTGCGCGTCCTGCTCCGCGTTGGCGCGCAGGTCGAGCGAGGCGTCCGCGGTCAGGACCACGGCCTCGAGCAGCTGCTCGATGTTCAGACCCTCACGGGCGGAGATGTCGACGAACATCGTGTCGCCGCCGTACTCCTCGGCCACCAGACCGAACTCGGTGAGCTGGCCGCGCACCTTGGTCGGGTCGGCGCCCTCGACGTCGATCTTGTTGACCGCGACCACGATCGGGACCTCGGCCGCCTTGGCGTGGTTCAGGGCCTCGATCGTCTGCGGCATGACACCGTCGTTGGCCGCCACCACGAGGATCGCGATGTCGGTCGACTTGGCACCACGGGCACGCATGGCGGTGAACGCCTCGTGACCGGGGGTGTCGATGAAGGTGATGCGCCGCTCTTCGTCGTTGACCTCGGTCGCGACCTGGTAGGCACCGATGTGCTGGGTGATGCCGCCGGCCTCGCCCGCGATGACGTTCGTCTTGCGGATCGCGTCGAGCAGCCGGGTCTTACCGTGGTCGACGTGACCCATGACGGTCACCACCGGCGGACGCGCGACGAGCATGTCCTCGCCGCCCTCGTTCTCACCGAAGTCGATGTCGAAGGACTCGAGCAGCTCGCGGTCCTCCTCCTCCGGGCTGACGATCTCGACGACGTAGTTCATCTCTTCGGCGAGCAGCTGCAGCGTCTCGTCGGAGACCGACTGGGTCGCCGTGACCATCTCGCCGAGGTTCAGCATGACCTGGACCAGCGACGCCGGGTTGGCGTTGATCTTCTCGGCGAAGTCCGTCAGCGAGGCACCACGCGACAGGCGAACCGTCGCGCCGTTGCCGCGGGGCAGCATGATGCCGCCCACCGACGGGGCCTGCATGGCCTCGTACTCCTGACGCCTCTGCCGCTTCGACTTGCGGCCACGACGCGCCGGACCGCCGGGGCGGCCGAACGCACCCTGCGTGCCACCACGGCCACCGGGGCCGCCGGGACGACCACCGAAGCCGGGACGACCGCCGAAGCCGCCGCCACCACCGGGACCGCCGCCACCGGGACGACCGGCGAAACCGCCGCCGCCACCCGGACGACCGCCACCGCCACCGGGACGACCGGCGAAACCGCCGCCGCCACCGGGACGACCGCCGCCGCCGCCGGGACGACCGGCACCGCCGGGACCGCGACCGCCGCCACCGCCGGGGCCCGGACGCGGGCCGGCAGCGGGACGCTGCGGCATCATGCCCGGGTTCGGACGGTTACCGCCGCCACCGCCGGGACGCGGAGCGCCACCGGGAGCGGCACCCTGCGGACGGGGCATACCACCGGGGGTGGGACGCGCGCCGCCCTGGCCGCCGCCCTGGGGACGGGGGCCGCCCTGGCCGCCGCCCTGCGGACGCGGGCCGCCGGGACCACCCTGGCCGCCGGGACGCGGGGCGCCACCGGGACGGGGAGCCTGCGGACGGGCCATGCCGGTGGAGCCACCGGACGTGAAGGGGTTGTTGCCCGGACGGGGGCCGGAGGGCCGGCCGCCGGGACGCGGGGCCGGACGCTCGCCACCGGGACGCGGAGCGTTACCGCGGCCCTGGCCACCCTGACCGCCCTGACCACCCTGGCCGGGCGCCGGACGGGCCGGACGCGGGCCGGGGGCACCGGGACGGGGAGCCGACTGGCCGGCGGCGGGAGCGGCCGGCGCGGACGGCGGAGCCTGGAACTCGGGCTGCGCGGGGGCGGCCGGAGCGGGCTTGGGTGCCGCGGGGCGCGCCGGGGCGGGGCGCGGGCCCGGGGTGGGGCCTGCGGCGGGAGTGCTCTTGGGAGCCACCGGGGCCTCGGGGGCCTTCGGTGCCTCGGGGGCTGCCGGGGCCGCGGGGCCCGGCTTGGGGGCGCCCGGCTTCGGGGCAGCAGGACGCTCCCCCTCTGCCTTGGGGGCGGGTGAGGTGCCACCGGCCTGCGCCGGAGACGGCGCGGACGGCTTCGCGGGGGCCGACTTGCGCGGCGCCGCGGGCTTACCGGCGGCGCGGCCATTGCCACTGCCTGCCTGGAAAGCATCCGTCAGCTTGCGAACAACCGGCGCCTCGATCGTCGAGGACGCCGAACGGACGAATTCACCAAGTTCTTGGAGCTTGGCCATGACGACCTTGCTCTCAACACCGAACTCCTTGGCGAGTTCGTATACCCGGACCTTAGCCACTTCGCTCCTTCTAGGTCCGGGTTGTCCACCGGACCGTCGCTACTTCATGGGCGTACTCATCGCGTACTCATCGAGTGCTCATCGCAATCTCGACCTACTTCCGACTCGCGAGGTACCTGACCGCACGGTTTTCCGTGCGCTGTGCGTTTCGTGCTGCTGTGCGTTATTGCAACGGCGGCTGCTCGACGGGCGTCCGCTCGATGAACCGGCGCAGCGCCGTCGCGTCGAACGGTCCCCGGGCCCGGTAGGCCCGGTTGAACGCCCGGCGGCGAACCGCCAGGTCGAGGCAGACCAGTGTCGGGTGCACGTAAGCACCCCGGCCGGGCAGCGTACCGCGAGGATCGGGGACACACTCACCCTCGATCACCACGATGCGCAGCAAATCGCCCTTGGCCGCTCGCTCCCGGCATCCCAGACAGGTGCGCTCAGGGCATGCGCGGGCATGCGTCCGGCCAGACACTGCTTAAGTCTACCTCCCCGCGCCGGCCCGACCCCTATGGGGTAAAGGCGGAACGGCTGCTCAGAATTCCGGTCGGAGCGCCGCGGCACCACCGATTTTCGCCGGGCCGCGGCGCCACCGTCCGTAGTGGAACGGTCTCAGTCCTGCGGTGCGGGCTGCTCGGTGTCCGGACGGATGTCGATCCGCCAGCCCGTGAGACGGGCGGCGAGCCGGGCATTCTGCCCTTCCTTGCCGATGGCCAGTGACAGCTGGTAATCGGGGACGGTCACCCGGGCGGAGCGGGCCGCCAGGTCCACGACCTCGACCTTGCTGACCCGGGCCGGCGACAGCGCGTTCGCCACCAGCTCGGCCGGGTCGTCCGACCAGTCCACGATGTCGATCTTCTCACCGTGCAGCTCGGCCATCACGGCGCGCACCCGGCCGCCCATCGGGCCGATGCAGGCGCCCTTGGCGTTCAGGCCGGAGCGGGCGGACCGTACCGCGATCTTGGTGCGGTGACCGGCCTCGCGGGCGATGGCGGAGATCTCCACCGAGCCGTCCGCGATCTCCGGGACCTCCATCGCGAAGAGCTTCTTCACCAGATTGGGGTGGGTGCGCGACAGCGTCACGGACGGGCCGCGGACCCCCTTGGCCACCCGGACGACGTACGAGCGCAGCCGGGTGCCGTGCGCGTAGTCCTCGCCGGGGACCTGCTCCTGCACCGGCAGCATGGCCTCCATCGGGCCGATGTCCACCAGCACGTTCTTGGGGTCCTTGCCCTGCTGGACGACGCCGGTGATGACATCGCCCTCACGCCCGGCGAACTCGCCGAAGGTGATCTCCTCCTCGGCGTCCCGCAGCCGCTGCAGGATGACCTGCTTGGCGGTGGTCGCCGCGATCCGCCCGAAACCGGAGGGGGTGTCGTCGAAGTCGCGGGGCTCGGCGCCTTCCTCCAGGTCCTCCGGATCCTCCTTCGCCCACACCGTCACATGGCCGGTGTTGCGGTCCAGCTCCACCCGCGCCCGCCGGCGGCTGCCCTCGGTGCGGTGGTAGGCAATGAGGAGGGCCGACTCGATCGCCTCGACCAGCAGGTCGAACGAGATCTCCTTCTCCCGCACCAGTCCCCGCAGGGCACTCATGTCGATATCCACGGCTACGCCTCCTCCTTGTTCTCGTCGATCTTCTCGTCGTGTTGCGCGTCACGCTTGTCGGACTTGCGGTTGAACTCCAGCTCGACACGCGCCTTGGCGATCTCGTCGAAGGAGACCCGGCGGGTGGTCGGCTTGCGGCCCTTGACACCCGGCACCTCGAGGTCCAGCCCCGAGTCGTCGACGGCGGTGATCCGTGCCACCAGCTCGCCGCCCTCGTGGAGTTGGGCCTTGATGAGGCGGCCGACGGCGCGGCGGTAGTGCCGCAGCTCGGTCAGCGGGCGGTCGGCGCCGGGAGAGGTCACCTCAAGGGTGTACGGGGCGCCGCCCATCACATCGGAGTCGTCCAGGACCTGCGAGGCCTCACGGCTCAGCTCGGCACACTCGTCCAGCTGGACGCCCTCGTCGGAATCGACCACGATCCTCAGCACCCGCCGCTTGCCTGCCGGTGTCACCTCGATCTCTTCCAGATCCAGGTCTCGCGCGGCGACGAGCGGTTCAAGCAATCCGCGCAGCCTCTCGCTCTGGGTCGTGCTCATCCGGGTGACTCCTCGGCCGCGTGTGCTGTTGTGGGTGGGTCGCGTGTCGGCTCAAAGCCTATCGGTTCCGGCGGGGTACTGACGATTCGGTGGGTGGTCACGGATACTCTCGCCTGCGGTGATCACGACGAAAGACCCCGGGAAGTGCAACGTGCCGAAAGTGGCGCTCACACGCAGAAGGACCCTGCTGGCCGGCGCCGCCCTCGGGGGCGTGGCGCTGCTCACCGGCTGCTCGGAGGACGACGGCCCCGACCGGACCGAACACTCCCGTGCCGCCGACCGGCTGCGCGGGCGCTCCGCCCGCGACAGCACGACCCTGCTGGCGCGTTACGACGCCACGCTGGCCGCGCATCCGGCGCTGGAGTCACGGCTGCGCCCGCTGCGCTCCGAAGTCGCCCGGCACGCCGAGGCGTTCACCGGCGAGCGGGCCGCCCCCTCCCCCGGCGGCGGGGCAGGCGGCGGGGACGGCGACGGCCCGGCGCGCGATGCCGGCGCGCCCGCTTCCGGTCCCGCTCCGCACGGCTCCCGGCGGCCGTCCGACCCCCAGGTCCCCCGGGACGAGCGGGCTGCACGGACCGCCCTGGCCGACGCCGAACGCAAGCTCGCCGACGTCCGTACCAAGGCCCTGACCGCCGCGCCCCCCGAGTTGGCCCGGCTGCTCGCCTCGGTCGCGGCGGCCGGCGCGGCGCATGCGTATCTGCTGACGGAGCCGGCCGGATGACGGGCAGGGCAGCACGGCCAGGAGCGGCGACCGGCGAAGGGGTGAGCGGATGAGGGCCACAGCGGTGCACGGCAGGAACGGGCGCGAGGACGCGGACGGCGGGCACGACGAGCTGATCGCGGTGCAGGCGGCGCTGGCCGCCGAGCATGCGGCGGTCTACGGCTACGGCGTGGTCGGCGGGCGGGTCTTCGGCGACCGGCGGAAGGAGGCGCAGGCCGCGTACGACGGGCATCGTGCGCGCCGGGATGCGCTGCGCCGCGAGGTGCGCGACCTGGGCGGTACCCCGCGGGCCGCGGCGGCCGCCTACGAGCTGCCCTTCCCGGTCCCGGACGCGGCCGCCGCCCTCCGGCTGGCGGCGGAGCTGGAGGACCGGCTGGCCGCCGTCTACGCGGATCTCGTACGGGCCGGTGCCGCGGCCCGGCGCACCGAGGCGGCGGCCGCGCTGCGCGAGGCAGCGGTGCGGGCGGTGCGCTGGCGCGGCAGCGGCGTAGCCTTCCCTGGGCTCGTGGAGCGGGCCGCGGCCGCCACCGGGTCCGGCGCCGCGAGCGCTTCCGCGGGCGCGCTCTGAACGACCGCCCGCGGCGGTCACGGCCCGGGAAGGGGACAGCTCAAGCATGGCAACGGCACCCGTCGAACCGCCGCAGCGGTTGGTGAGTTCGCTGAGCGGCGATCCGGAAAGTCCCGCACGGCAGTGGCTCGCTGCGCTGCCGACGCTGGTTCAGCAGCGGCTGGAGGCCTGGGATCTGACGCTGGAGCGGGTGCAGGCCCCCGGTGGGCGCAGCAGTCTGGTCGCCCTCGTACGGCAGAAGGACCAGTCGCCCGCCGCGCTGAAGTTCCCGGTGCCCGGGCGGGTGTCCGGGCACGAGGGGGCGGCGCTGGAGGTCTGGGACGGCTGGGGCGCGGTACGGCTGCTGCGGTCCGATGCCACCAGCGGTGCGCTGTTGCTGGAGCGGCTGCAGGGCGGTGTGTCGCTGCGGTCGCTGCCGGAGGCCAAGGCGCTGCTGGAGGCAGCCGGTACGGTGCGGCGGCTGTGGGTACCGGCGGCCCCGGAGCATCCCTTCGAGACGCTGGCCGGGCGTACCGAGGAGGCCGCGGAGGCACTGCGGACGGCCGGGGCGCTGTCCGAGCCGGCCGCACCGCTGGTGGAGCAGGCACTGGAGCTGCGACGCGCCCTTCCGGAGGGGTCCGACGAGCGGTTCGTGCTGCACGGCGCGTTCCGGCAGGGCAAGGTGCTGGCCGGTGAGCGGGCGCCCTGGCTGGCGGTCGGCCCGTCGCCGGTGGTGGGCGAGCGGGCATACGACCTGGCGTCCCTGGTGCTGGACCGGTTCGAGGATCTGGCGGCCGGGTCGGGCGCGGCTGCCGCGGCCCGCCGCAGGGTGGCCAAGCTGGCCGACTCCCTGGAGGTGGACCGGGACCGGCTGCGCGACTGGACGCTGTACCGGGCGGTGGACACCGGTGTACGGGAGGTGGCGGTGGGCGACCGGCAGCGCGGCGAGCTGCTGTTGGAGTTCGCGGCCTGGCTGTAGGGGCCTGGTCGTGGCGGCTGGCTGTAGCGGCCTGGCTGTAGGGGGTGGCTCCCCCGGTGTGACGGACGAACGGGCCGGCCGCCGGGGTGTGTGCCCGGCGGCCGGCCCGTTCGTTCGTGCGGTGGTTACGCGCCGAGGCGGGCCACGGCCTCCTCGACCGTCAGCTCCTCGCGCTCGCCGGTGCGGCGGTCCTTGACCTCGACGACGCCCTCGGCGGCGCGGCGGCCCGCGACGACGATGGTCGGCACGCCGAGCAGTTCGGCGTCGGTGAACTTCACGCCGGGCGAGACGCCCGCCCGGTCGTCGACGAGGACCCGCAGGCCCGCGGCGCCGAGCTGTTCGCCGACCTCCAGGGCGAGCTCGGTCTGCTTGGCCTTGCCGGCCGCGACGACGTGCACATCGGCCGGGGCGACCTCGCGGGGCCAGCACAGGCCCTTCTCGTCATTGGTCTGCTCGGCGAGGGCGGCCACCGCGCGGGAGACGCCGATGCCGTACGAACCCATGGTGACCCGCGCGGGCTTGCCGTTCTGGCCGAGCACATCGAGCTCGAAGGCGTCCGCGTACTTGCGGCCGAGCTGGAAGATGTGGCCGATCTCGATGGCGCGGTCGATCTTCAGGCCGGTGCCGCACTCCGGGCAGGGGTCACCGGGCTCGACGACGACCACGTCGAGGTAGTCGTCAACCTCGAAGTCCCGGCCGGCGACGACGTTCCTGGCGTGCTTGCCCTCCTTGTTGGCGCCGGTGACCCAGGCGGTGCCGGGGGCGATACGCGGGTCGGCGATATAGCGGAACGCCTTGCCGGCCAGTCCCTGCGGGCCGACGTAGCCGCGGACCAGCTCGGGGCGGTCGGTGAAGTCCTCGGCGGTGACCAGCTCGACGGTGGCCGGTGCCAGGTGCTCGCCGAGCTTGCCGAGGTCGACCTCGCGGTGGCCGGGGACACCGACCGCGACGATCTCGCCGTCGACCTTGACCAGGAGGTTCTTCAGGGTCGCCGAGGCCGGTACGCCAAGGTGCGCGGCGAGGGTCTCGATGGTCGGGGTGTCGGGGGTGTCCAGCTCCTCGACGGGGCCGTGCGCCGAGCCGTCGGCGGCCTCGACCTTGACCGTGACGGCCTCGGTGTTGGCGGCGTAGTCGCAGGCCGGGCAGTCGACGAAGGTGTCCTCACCGGCGGCGGCGGGGGCCAGGAACTCCTCGGAGGCGGAGCCCCCCATCGCGCCGGAGACGGCGGAGACGATGCGGTAGTCCAGGCCGAGCCGCTGGAAGATCTTGGTGTAGGCCTCGCGGTGCAGGGCGTAGGACTGCTCCAGGCCCTCGTCGGTGGTGTCGAAGCTGTACGAGTCCTTCATCTGGAACTCGCGGCCGCGCAGCACACCGGAGCGGGGGCGGGCCTCGTCGCGGTACTTGGTCTGGATCTGGTAGAGGATCACCGGCAGGTCCTTGTAGGACGTGCACTGGTCCTTGACCGTGAGGGTGAAGATCTCTTCGTGGGTGGGGCCGAGGAGGTAGTCGGCGCCCTTGCGGTCCTTGAGGCGGAAGAGCAGGTCGCCGTACTCCTCCCAGCGGCCGCTGGCCTCGTAGGGCTCCTTGGGCAGCAGGGCCGGCAGCAGGACCTCCTGGCCGCCGATGGCGTCCATCTCCTCGCGCACGACGCGGGAGACGTTCTCCAGGACCTTCTTGCCCAGCGGCAGCCACGTCCAGATGCCGGCGGAGGAGCGGCGGACGTACCCGGCGCGGACGAGCAGCTTGTGGCTGGCGGTCTCGGCGTCGGCCGGGTCGTCGCGCAGTGTCTTGATCATCAAGCGGGACATGCGCTGGACCTGTGCGGCGTGGGCCATGGAAGTTTCTCCTGCGTAAGAAAGGTGACTCCCTGGAGGTTAGCCGTAGGGGTCTCTCCCGCGGAAATGCGATACCGCTGCGGTTGGGCTTCCTTCCCGCGTTTCCGGCTGTCCCGGCGTGCGGGTTCCTCTTGTTTCGCCTGCGGCGGGCCAGGTCCGCTGCGCGGGGCCGTGGGTGCGGTGAAGAAAGTGAATGCGAGTGGGGGCGTGCCCCTGTTGTCCCCTGGGGGGCCGTTCAGGCGCGCTTCAGAGGGAGAGGGGCACCCATGACGGCGTACGGCGTGGGGGCGCTCGGGAACAGGACGCGGCGGGCGATGTCCTGGTAGCCGAGGGAGCGGTAGAGGCGGCGGGCGGGGCTTTCGGTGTCGATGGCGGAGAGGATGGAGCGTGGCTGGGCGGCGCCGTCGGTGATGCGGGTGATCAGTGTCCGGCCGATGCCGCGGTGCTGGTAGTCGGGGTGGACGTGCAGCTCGGTGATGGTGAAGGAGTCGTCGAGCCAGTGGTCCAGGCCCTCGTTGCGGAGGTAGGGCTCGACGACGGTGGACCACCAGTGGGCGCGGTCGTTGGGCATGCCGTAGACGAAGCCGACCAGCCGGCCTGCGGGGGTGGTGGCGCCGAGGGCGCGGGCGCCGGGGCAGGTGAGGTGACGGAGCACGATGTGCCGGCGGACGGCGGTCTCCTCGGCGCTCAGGCCGAACGCGACTGCCTGGACGGCCAGTGCGTCGTCCACGCGGGCAGCGAGATCAAGCGGGCCGACCGCGACGTCATCCATGCTCGGAGCGTACAAGGCGGCGGGTCAGAACAGCACGCTCATGAACGCGCCGACTTCCTCGAAGCCCACCCGCCGGTAGGAGGCCCGGGCTGCGGTGTTGAAGTCGTTGACGTAGAGGCTGACGACGGGCGCGACGTCGTTGAGGGCGTAGCGCAGCACGGCGGCCATACCGGTCTCGGACAGGCCCTTGCCGCGGTAGGCGGGGTCGACCCACACACCCTGGATCTGGCAGGCCTGCTGGGTGGCGGCGCCGATCTCGGCCTTGAAGATGACCTTGCCGTTCTCGATACGGGCGAAGGAGCGGCCGGAGCCGACGAGTTCGGCGACCCGGGCCTGGTAGAGAAGCCCGCCGTCGCCGGCCATCGGGGAGATGCCGACCTCTTCGGTGAACATGGCCACGCACGCGGGCATGATCAGGTCCATCTCGTTCTTGCGGATCCGCCGGACGTACGGATCGGGGGCGATCTCGGCGGCCGGCGCGGTGGTGACCATCAGCGGCTGGTGGGCGCGGATCTCGCGGGCCGGCCCCCAGGACGGCTCCAGGAGCGACCACAGCTCGGCGGTGGACTCCGCGGGGCCGACGATGGAGGAGCAGCGGCGGCCCTGGCGGCGGGCGCGTTCGGCGAAGCCGCGGACGGCTTCGGGGGTGGCGCAGACCGGGACGAGGTTGGCGCCGGCGTAACACAGCGACTCCAGGCGGCCGCCGACGTACCAGCCCCACATCTCGCCGCCCAGCCGCCAGGGGTCGAGGCCGGCGACCTGGACGCGGGCGGCGACGAAGGCGTTGGCGACCGGGTCGCGGTCCAGGACCGCGAGCGCATCGTCGAGGTCCCCGGGCTCGAGGACCTTGATGGTGGTGGTCGTCAGCACGTGTCGGAAAGCCTCACCGTTACGGGCCTGGGAGGCCAGGCGGGAGCAGGTTCTGGCACTTTACCTCCACCTGCGCGGGAGCACCCGGGCGCCGGGGACGGATTGTCCCGGGCAGCTGCGAGCCCCGCGGCCCGGTGCGGGCGGCGGGGCTCGGGGACCGCGGGCGGCGCCGGGTCAGCCGGCGACGGCCACGGTCGGCTCGCCGGAGGCGATGCCGTCCTTCTCCATCTGCTCGGCGATCTTCATGGCCTCTTCGATGAGGGTCTCCACGATCTTCGATTCGGGGACGGTCTTGATGACCTCGCCCTTGACGAAGATCTGTCCCTTGCCGTTGCCGGAGGCGACGCCGAGGTCGGCCTCGCGGGCCTCGCCGGGGCCGTTGACGACACAGCCCATGACGGCGACGCGCAGCGGCACCTCCATGCCGTCCAGGCCCGCGGTGACCTCGTCGGCGAGCTTGTAGACATCGACCTGGGCGCGGCCGCAGGAGGGGCAGGAGACGATCTCCAGCCGGCGCTGGCGCAGGTTGAGCGACTCCAGGATGGAGATGCCGACCTTGACCTCTTCGGCGGGCGGCGCGGAGAGCGAGACGCGGATGGTGTCGCCGATGCCCTCGCTGAGCAGTGCGCCGAAGGCGACGGCGGACTTGATGGTGCCCTGGAAGGCGGGGCCGGCCTCCGTGACACCGAGGTGGAGGGGGTAGTCCGACTGGGCGGCGAGCTGGCGGTAGGCGTTGACCATCACGACCGGGTCGTTGTGCTTGACCGAGATCTTGATGTCGCGGAAGCCGTGCTCCTCGAAGAGGGACGCCTCCCACAGCGCGGACTCGACCAGCGCCTCGGGGGTGGCCTTGCCGTACTTCTGCAGCAGGCGGCGGTCCAGGGAGCCGGCATTGACCCCGATCCGGATCGGGGTGCCGGCGTCGGAGGCCGCCTTGGCGATCTCCTTGACCTTGTCGTCGAACTGCTTGATGTTGCCGGGGTTGACGCGGACCGCGGCACAGCCGGCGTCGATCGCGGCGAAGACGTACTTCGGCTGGAAATGGATGTCCGCGATGACCGGAATCTGCGACTTCCGGGCGATCACCGGCAGCGCGTCGGCGTCGTCCTGCGTCGGGCAGGCGACCCGGACGATCTGGCAGCCGGAGGCCGTCAGCTCGGCGATCTGCTGCAGTGTGGCACCGATATCGGACGTCCGCGTGGTCGTCATCGACTGCACCGAGACCGGTGCGTCTCCGCCCACGGCGACCGGGCCGACCTGGATCTTGCGGCTGACCCGGCGGTCGGCAAGTTTGGTCGGTACGTCCGGCATTCCCAGTGAAATGGCAGTCATCTGGCGAGCAACCCCAAGGTGTGGATCTAGGCCCCGCAACGGCGGGCTCCGGTCTTCGAGATTACGTCACGGGCGTTGCGATGAGCACATCGCGCCCCTGTGCCGCCACGAAAGGAGACGGCCGGACACCTCCAAACGCCACGGAGGTGCCCGGCCGCCGCCAAACGTGCTTTCTAGGTCAGCTTCACCGGGTTCACCACGTCGGCGACGAGCACCAGCAGCGTGAAGCAGATGAAGATCCCGGCGACGACGTAGGCGACCGGCATCAGCTTGGCCACGTCGAAGGGGCCGGGGTCGGGACGCCGGACGATCTTGGCGAAGGCCCGCCGGACGGACTCCCACAGGGCGCCGGCGATGTGCCCGCCGTCCAGCGGCAGCAGCGGCAGCATGTTGAACAGGAACAACGAGAGGTTGAAGCCGGCGACCAGGAAGAGCATGGTCGCCACCCGCTGCTCCGGCGGGATGTGCAAGGAGAAGACCTCGCCGCCGACCCGGGCCGCGCCGACCACGCCCATCGGGGAGTCCTGCTTGCGCTCGCCGCCGTTGAAGGCCGCGTCCCACAGGTCCGGGACCTTCGCGGGGAGGCTTATCAGCGAGGAGACGCCCTGCTCGACCATGTTGCCCATGCGGTCGACGGACTGGCCGAAGGACTGCTGGATGACACCGCTGGCCGGGGTGAAGCCGAGGAATCCGGCGGTGACGAACTGTCCGGGGACATAGCCGCCGTGGCCGTCGGTCTTGGCGACCTTGTTCTCGATCAGGTCGGCGTGCAGCGTCTGCCGTGCGCCGTGCCGCTCGACGACGAGGGTGGCGGGACCCGTGGTGTCGCGGATCTGCTGCTGCAGGGCGCCCCAGTCCGGGACGGCGTGGCCGTTGAACGAGACGATCTTGTCGCCGGCGCGCAGGCCCGCGGCCTTGGCCGGGGAGTCCTTGGCGCCGTGCGGGCACTTGTCGGTCTTGGCGGCGGCCGAGATGACACAGTCCGAGACGGAGCCGACCGAGGTCGTCTGGGTGTTGATGCCGAAGCCCATCAGCACGCTCATGAAGATCACGACCGCCAGGATCAGATTCATGAACGGCCCGGCGAACATCACGATGACGCGCTTCCAGGGCTTGCGGGTGTAGAAGAGCCGCTTCTCGTCGCCGGGCTGCAGCTCCTCGAAGGCCGCCGAGCGGGCGTCCTCGATCATGCCGCGGAACGGCGAGGTGGAGCGGGCCTGCAGCTTTCCGTCGTCGCCGGGCGGGAACATCCCGATCATGCGGATGTAGCCGCCGAGCGGAACGGCCTTGATGCCGTACTCGGTGTCGCCCTTCTTACGGGAGAAGACCGTCGGCCCGAAGCCCACCATGTACTGCGGCACGCGGATACCGAACAGCTTGGCCGTGGAGAGGTGACCGAGCTCGTGCCAGGCAATGGAGAACAGCAGACCGACGACGAAGACGACTATGCCGAGGATGGTCATCCAGGTCGTCATGCGCGAGCCTCCGAAGGTGTCCGTGCCGCACGGGCGGCCAGTTCGCGGGCGCGGGCGCGCGCCCAGGTTTCCGCCTCGAGGACGTCGGCAACCGTCAGGGAAGTTCCCCTGGCCGGCGTCCCGTGCTCGGAGACCACTGCGGCGACCGTATCCACAATCCCTGTGAAGGGCAGCCCGCCCTGGAGGAACGCGTCCACGCATTCCTCGTTCGCGGCGTTGAAGACGGCGGGGGCGGTGCCGCCCAGATCACCGACGTGGCGGGCCAGCGGGACGGAGGGGAAGGCCTCCTCGTCCAGCGGGAAGAACTCCCAGGTCTGCGCCTTCGTCCAGTCCACGCCCGGTGCGGCGTCCGGGACCCGCTCGGGCCAGCCGATGCCCAGCGCGATCGGCATCCGCATATCGGGCGGGCTGGCCTGGGCGAGGGTGGAGCCGTCGGTGAACTCCACCATCGAGTGGATGTAGGACTGCGGGTGGACGGCGACCTCGATGCGGTCGAACGGCACGTCGAAGAGCAGATGCGCCTCGATGACCTCCAGGCCCTTGTTGACGAGGGTCGCGGAGTTGATGGTGACGACCGGGCCCATCGACCAGGTGGGGTGGGCGAGTGCCTGCTCGGGCGTGACCGCGGCCAGCTCCCGCTTCGTACGGCCGCGGAACGGGCCGCCGGAGGCGGTGACCACGAGCTTGCGGACCTCGGCGCGCTCGCCGCCGGCCAGCGCCTGGAAGAGCGCGGAGTGCTCGGAGTCGACGGGGATGATCTGGCCGGGCGCGGCGACGGCCTTGACCAGCGGGCCGCCGACGATCAGCGACTCCTTGTTGGCGAGTGCCAGCACCCGGTCCGCCTTCAGGGCGGCCAGGGTCGGGGCGAGCCCGATGGAGCCGGTGATGCCGTTGAGGACGGTGTGGCAGGGGGAGGCGGCCAGCTCGGTGGCCGCGTCGGGGCCGGCCAGGATCTCGGGCAGCGGCTCGCCCGCGCCGTAGCGGTCGGCCAGCGCGGTGCGCAGCGCGGGCACCGCGTCCTCGCGCGCCACGGCCACGGCGCTCACCCGCAGCTGGTGCGCCTGGTCGGCGAGCAGCTCGACCCGGCCGCCGGCCGCGGAGAGCGCGGTCACCCGGAACCGGTCGGGGTTGCGCAGCACGATGTCGATCGCCTGCGTGCCGATCGACCCGGTCGAGCCGAGGATGACGAGGGAACGGGGGCCGCTCGGGCCGTCGGAATCGGCGGCGGCCGGCTCGAAGCGCAGATGCGGGTGGGCGAGGGAGTCCGTCATGTGGTCCATTGTGGCCGGTCGCCGGGGGGCCGCGGACACCCAGGGCGGGTCATGCCGATCATGCGTGCCCGCTCAGCGCTGTGGGCCGCATGCCCCGGGGCCGGTCCGGGCTTCCGGACCGGCCCCGGGGTGCGGAAAGCCGCGGGCCGCTCAGCGAACGGGCCGCCGGACGTTGTCCGTCCGGCTCGGGCCCGGGGTGGCATCGGCGATCCAGGGGCCGTCGCCGCTGGGGTCGATCATGCCCTCCTCCAGCCAGGTGTAGCTGCCGTCGAGGACCCCGTCGACGACCTTGCGGTCGAGTTCGTCGGTGTTGCTCCACAGCCGGCCGAACAGCTCCTCGACGCGGATCCGCGCCTGCCGGCAGAACACGTCGGCCAGCTGCTGCGCCTCGCGGCCGTGATCACCGGTCTCGGTCAGGTACTCGGCCCGTACGCAGGCGGCGCTCATCGCGAAGAGTTCGGCGCCGATGTCCACGATCCGGCCGAGGAAGCCCTGTTTGGTCTCCATCCGGCCCTGCCAGCGGGACATCGCGTAGAAGGTGGAGCGGGCGAGCTTGCGGGAGGTCCGCTCGACGTAGCGCAGATGGCCGGCCAGCTGTCCGAACTCCTGGTAGGTGCGCGGGAGCTGGCCGGGCCCCGCGACGAGTTTGGGCAGCCAGCGGGCGTAGAACCCACCGGCCTTGGCCGCCGCCCGGCCCTTGTCGGCGAGCGACTTGTCGGGGTCGATGAGGTCCCCGGCGACCGACAGGTGGGCGTCCACCGCCTCGCGGGCGATCAGCAGGTGCATGATCTCCGTGGAGCCCTCGAAGATCCGGTTGATGCGCATATCGCGGAGCATCTGCTCGGCGGGGACGGCGCGTTCGCCGCGGGCGGCGAGCGAGGGGGCGGTCTCGTAGCCGCGCCCGCCGCGGATCTGGACCAGCTCGTCGGCCATCAGCCAGCCCATCTCGGAGCCGTACAGCTTGGCGAGGGCGGCTTCGATGCGGATGTCGTTGCGGTTCTCGTCGGCCATCTGGGAGGAGAGGTCGACGACCGCTTCGAGGGCGAAGGTGGTGGCGGCGATGAAGGAGATCTTGGCGCCGACGGCCTCGTGCTTGGCGACCGGCCTGCCCCACTGCTCACGGGCCGCGGACCACTCCCGGGCGATCTTCAGGCACCACTTGCCGGAGCCGACGCACATCGCGGGCAGCGAGAGCCGGCCGGTGTTGAGGGTGGTGAGGGCGATCTTCAGGCCGGCGCCCTCGGGGCCGATCCGGTTGGCGGCGGGGACGCGTACCTGGTGGAAGCGGGTCACGCCGTTCTCCAGGCCGCGCAGGCCCATGAAGGCGTTGCGGTTCTCGACCGTGATGCCGGGCGAGTCGGCCTCGACGACGAAGGCCGTGATGCCTCCCTTGTTCCCTTCGGAGGCGGGCACCCGCGCCATCACCACCAGCAGGTCGGCGACCACCCCGTTGGTGGTCCACAGCTTGACCCCGTCGAGGATGTAGTCCGTGCCGTCCGGGACCGCCAGGGTCGCCAGCCGGGCGGGGTCCGAGCCGACGTCGGGTTCGGTGAGCAAGAACGCCGAGATGTCCGTACGGGCACAGCGCGGCAGGAAGGTCTCCTTCTGCTCCTTGGTGCCGAACAGCTTCAGCGGCTGCGGTACGCCGATCGACTGGTGCGCGGAGAGCAGCGCGCCGATGGCGGGGCTGGCGGTGCCGACCAGGGACAGGGCGCGGTTGTAGTAGACCTGGGTGAGTCCGAGGCCGCCGTACTTCGCGTCGATCTTCATGCCGAACGCGCCGAGCTCCTTGAGCCCGTGCACGGTCTCGTCCGGAATCTTTCCCTCCCGCTCGATCCGGGCGCTGTCGATCTCGCTCTCGCAGAAGTCGCGCAGCGTGGCGAGGAACTTCTCGCCACGGCGTACGTCGTCGACCGCGGGGGTGGGGTGCGGATGGATGAGGTCGAGCCGGAAGCGCCCCAGGAACAGTTCCTTGGCGAAGCTGGGCTTGCGCCAGTCCTGCTCGCGGGCCGCCTCGGCGACCTGGCGTGCTTCGCGCTCGGAAACGTTGCGGATGGATGGAGCGGTCATCAGGAGCTCACCTCGCCGCGGGATCGGGAGTTCAGCGCCGGCGGGCCGGTCGGCCGCTGGACAGCGCTACTTGTGAGAGTTACCCGATCCGCGCGGGTTGCACCACGGGAGGTGGCGGGAGAGAGCCGCACGGAAGGTCACTCCATGCCAAGTGGGACATACCCCCCTGGCACCGGCCCGGGGCCGCTCGCCGCCCTCCGCCGTTCGGGGGGTACGGCATACCGCGCTGGTTGTACACGGGGCCCCTGCACCTCCCCCGGGGGACCGCCGCGACTCCCTCTCAGACAGGAGGAAGGGAGGGCCCCGTGCCGCTTACCGTCAAGATCCGGCATGACGGGAGAGGTGATGCCGGAAACGGGGGACGCGGCGCGCTCCGGAAACAGGGTGCCGGAGCGCGCCGCGTCGAGGGCCGGCGCCGGGGCGCCGGCCGGGTCCGGTTGGTGTGACGGCCCAAGGGACGGCCGCCGCTGTCCACCTGTCCGGACCAGGTCGGATCGGATCGGATCGGATCGGATCGGATCGGGCGGAGGTTACAGCGCGAGGCCGGTGAGGACCAGCACACGCTCGTAGGTGTAGTCGTCCATCGCGAACCGCACGCCCTCGCGGCCCACACCGGACTGCTTGACGCCGCCGTACGGCATCTGGTCGGCACGGTAGGACGGCACATCGCCGACGATCACGCCGCCGACCTCCAGCGCGCGGTGGGCGCGGAAGGCGGTCTGGACGTCATGCGTGAACACGCCGGCCTGAAGGCCGAACTTGGAGTCGTTGACGGCCGCGAAGGCCTCCGCCTCCCCGTCGACCTTCTTGAGGGTGAGCACCGGGCCGAAGGCCTCCTCGCAGGCGAGGGTGGCGTCGGCGGGCACGTTCTCCAGCACGGTCGGCGCGTAGGAGGCGCCGTCGCGCTTTCCGCCCGCGAGCAGCTTCGCGCCGCGCTCCACGGCCTCGTCGACCCAGCTCTCGACGCGCTTGGCGGCGTTCTCGTCGACCAGCGGGCCGACCTCGGTCGCGTCGTCCGACGGGTCGCCGGTGACCTGTGCCTCGACGGCCGCCACGATCTTGGGCACCAGACGGTCGTAGACGGAGGCGTCGGCGATCACCCGCTGCACCGAGATGCAGGACTGACCGCCCTGGTAGTTGGAGAAGGTGGCGATGCGCTGCGCCGCCCAGTCCAGGTCCGCCTCGGAGGAGAAGTCCGGCAGGACGACGGCCGCGCCGTTGCCGCCGAGCTCCAGCGTGCAGTGCTTGCGCGGCACCGAGTCGAGGATCGCGTAACCGACCTTCTCGGAGCCGGTGAAGGAGACGACCGGCAGCCGCTCGTCCCGGACCAGCGCCGGCATCCGGTCGTTGGGCACCGGGAGGATCGACCAGGAACCGGCCGGCAGCTCGGTCTCGGCCAGCAGCTCGCCGAGGATCAGGCCGGAGAGCGGGGTGGCCGGCGCCGGCTTGAGGAGGATCGGGGCGCCGGCCGCGATGGCCGGGGCGATCTTGTGGGCGCAGAGGTTCAGCGGGAAGTTGAACGGGGCGATGCCCAGGACCGTGCCGCGCGGGAAGCGGCGGGTCAGGGCGAGCCGGCCGGCGCCGCCCGCGTCGGTGTCCAGGCGCTGCGCCTCGCCGCCGTTGAAGCGGCGGGCCTCCTCGGCGGCGAACCGGAACACGGAGATCGCCCGGCCGACCTCGCCGCGCGCCCACTTCATGGGCTTGCCGTTCTCCGCGGAGATCAGCCGGGCGATCTCCTCCGTACGCTCCACCAGCCGGCGGTGCACATGGTCCAGCGCGGCGGCCCGCACATGCGCGGGGGTCGCGGCCAGCTCGTCCTGGACCGCGACGGAGGCGGCGATGGCCTCCTCGACCTGGGCCTCGGTGGGGACGCTCACCGTGCCGACGAGGCGTCCGTCCCAGGGAGAGGTGACGTCGAAGGTGGCCTCGCCGGTGGCCTCGCGGCCGGCGAGCCAAAAGGCGGTGGGGGCTGCATCAGTGGGGATCGGCACAGTGGAACCCGGCCCTTCAGAAGTGGTGGGTGATGCGCATGGCTCAGGGAGCGGCTCTGCGGTTTTGACTCGGGATCCACGGTAGGGGTGCGGCGGCGCCGTGGCGTTTGTCCGAAGCGTAGTAATCGGTGGGGCCGTCTCTCCGTGGTGGAGGGGAGCGTACGGGCTACGTACGGGGCGCGGTGGAGAGAGGCGAGGGGGCGTACGGAGCGCGGCGGAGAAGGTGTCCGGACCGCGGCGGAGAAGGTGTCCGGACCGCGGCGGAGGAGGTGTCCGGACCGCCGTGGAGAAGGTGTCCGGACCGCGTGGAGGGGGCGGAGGGAGCGTACGGGCGCGGTGCAGGGGACGTACGGAGCGCCTGCCGGCAGGCCGGCCCTCACTCCCCCTGGGAACGAGCTACTCCCCCGGTGCGCCCGACGTCGCCTTGAGCGCCAGCCACAGCTCCATCCGGACATCCGCGTCGTCCAGCGAGCGGCCCAGGATCTCCTCCACCCGCCGCATCCGGTAGCGCAGGGTGTGGCGGTGTACGCCCAGGTCGGCGGCGGCCGCGTCCCACTGGCCGTGCCGGGCGAGCCAGGCGCGCAGCGAGGCCACCAGATCACCGCGGCCCCGGGCGTCGTGCTCCCGCAGCGCCCGCAGCAGCCCGTCCGCGAAGGCGCGGACGGCGTCGTCGGCGAGCAGCGGCAGCACGGAACCGGCCGCCACGTCCTCGGGCTCGACCAGCGCACGGCCGCGCCGGCGGGCCACCGACAGCGCCTGCTCGGCCTGGCGGTAAGCGTTCGCGGCGGCCATCGGCCCGGTCGGCGCCGACAGTCCGACGGCCACCCGCTCCGTGTGACCCGCCTCGGCCCGCCCCGCCCGGCCACGCGACCGCGGCTGCGCACCGGTGCGGGCCTCGGCCGCGGCGGCGTACGCCGCACAGGCGTCCGCGGCCGCCCCGCCGTCCGCCACCAGCACGATCAGCCGGCTGCCGTCCGGCACCGCGAGCACCGCCTCACCGGTCCGCGCGGCCGCGGAGTCCATCGCATCGGCAAGCCCGTCGAGGACGCCCGATGCCCCGACGCCCGCGGCCGGCGCCGACGCCTGCTCCTCGCCGGCCACCGCCTCCGCGACCACCATCCGGAACGGCGCGTCCAGCAGCCCGCCGTAGAGCCGGCCCGCCACCGCCCGTGCATGGTCCGGCTCCCCCGCGAGCAGCATCTTGAGCACCGCGGCACCGAGCCGCTGCTCGGCGTCCTGAAGCGCCCGGGACCGCTCGGTGGTCAGGGTGAGCAGCGCGACCGCGGAGTGCACGGCATAGCGCTCGGCCGTGCCGAGCGGCGCACCGGTCCCGACCGCGAGCACACCGCGGGCCCGGCGCCCGGTGCCCAGTGACTGCAGTTCGACCCGGTCGTCGCCGTCGGTGTCGCTGACGACCGAGCTGGCGGGAGCGGGCCGCTCGCGCAGCCGCCCGACGTCGTCGGCGAGCCGGGCCGCGCGGCGGGCCGCCCAGTCGGGGGCGGCGGCCACCACCGCGCCCGACGCGTCGTAGAGCGCGGCCCAGCCGTCCAGGTGCGCCGCGAGCCGGGCCAGCAGTTCGGCCGGCCCCTCGGCGCTGAGCGCCGCCCGGGTCAGCTCCCGCTGCGCCTCGAACCCCGCGGTCACCGCGCGGTACTGGTCGGCGGCGACGGCGGCCGAGACCGCCTTGCTGATCGCGATGAACGGGGTCCTGCGAGGCACCCCGAGCAGCGGCAGCCCCTGCTCCCCGGCCGCCTCCACCAGTGCCTGCGGAACGCCCTCGTAATTGACCCCGACCGCGAATCCCAGCCCGACGACCCCGGCCTCCGCGACCCGCCGCACATACCTGCGGGTCGCCTCGGCGTCCTCCGCGTCCAGCTTGAGCGCGGTGATCAGCAGCAGTTCCCCGCCCTCCATATAGGGCACCGGATCGATCAGCTCACTGGCGTGCGCCCAGCGCACCGGCACCTCCAGCCGCCCCTCCCCCGCGAGCACGGTCAGCTTGAGCGCGGTGTGGTTGACCAGGGAAGCGAGGGTGTGCGGCATGGAACCTTCATGGCGTCGACGACTGCGAGGAACGACCGGCCGGCAACCGGCCACCGACCGGCCACCGACCGGTCACAGACCGATTCTTTACGCCGCCTCGTATGAACGGCCACTGCCGATTCTGCCTCAGCGGAGGAATCCGGGGGAGCTCCGCTCCGGCCAAATCCACCCGGCCCGGCGAGCACGGGCCCCCGACGAGGGGCGACGGGGCCTTGCCACCCCCGTCGCCCCACCGACCACCGACCGACCACCGACCGATCACCGACCGGCCGGCCGACCGGCGCCCACCGCCCTCAGGACCGCAGATCCACCAGCACCGGCGGCGCATGCTCCCCGGCCACCGAGGTCACGGAGAGGACCGCATGACCGGGGGGAACGGCATTGGCGAGATCAGAGGCGGACCACCGCTCGCGCTCCACGGTGCGCACGGTGACGGCCTTGGCGGTGACCGCCTTGCCGGTGACCAGGTGACGAAAGAGGTGGAACGCCTTCATCGCGGCACCCTCCGCAATGATCTGACGGTCCGTGACATCACGGGTCTCCACCCACTCCTTGCCCCACACCTCGGCGAACCGGGCGCCGTCCCACGTCGTCACGCCCGCGAACGCCATCCGGCAGCCGACGGTGCCCAGCAGCGTGCCGCGCAGCGCATCGGGGATGTCGTCCAAAGAGCGCAGCGTCAGCACCGCGCCGGCGTTCGCCGAGCGCAGCCGCTGCAGACCGCGCAGCGCCTCGGCCGTGATCGTGTGGGCGGCCTCGTCGAGCACCAGACAGGCGAACAACGAGCGGTCGGCGCGGGCCACCGCACACTCGGTGAACTGCGCCAGAACTAGCCGGGCGAGGATCCGTGACGCTTCCGCGTGACCGCGCTCGGGCAATTCGATACGGACCCGCAGCGGATGGTCGAGGGCGCGCAGGGAGACCTGGCGGGTTCCTCCCGTGGGGTCGAAGAACGCGGCGAAGGCGGGCCGGTCCAGGAGGGCGAGGCGGTCGGCGAGGAGCACGCCGGGATCGCCGGGGCGCTCCGACTGGCGCACCCGGGCGTCGAGTTCGCGCAGCAGGGTCTGAGCGCCGCCGTCCTGCAGGGCGGTGCGCAGCGCGGACATCGCCGAGGGGGCGCCGTCCAGCAGTTCGCGCAGCTCAGGAACGGTGGGGAAGCGGTCATGGGCGGCGCGGAAGGGGCCGAGCAACTGGGCCAGCGCGGTCGCCGCGCGTCGGCTGTCACCGCCCGGCAGTTGCCCGGCGAGATCGCCGACCAGTGCCTCTGCCAGGATCCCGGCCGCCTCGTCGGGGTCCGTCGTGCCGCCGTACAGGTCGAGGTCGCAGTCCGGATCCGGGCGGCCGACCCTGACCACCACGTCGAACGCCTCGTCAGGACCGAGGTCGGAACCGGCCGGTCCGACGGCGATCACCGCGGACTGTCCGGCCAGCGCCTGCAGACACATCGACTCCACCACCGGCTTGACGACCCGGGTGGTCTTACCGCTGCCGGCGGGCCCGACCGCCAGCAGCGAGGTGCCCAACACCCCCGGATCCAGCGCGCATCCGGCGCCGCGGTGCTGATACGGGTTGCGCTGGTGGTCGGCGGCGGTGCCGATACGGACCTGGTGGGCGAGCAGATCGTGGTGGGCGGTCCGCCGCGGCAGGTCGCGCCGCCCGGAGGGATGCGCACAGGCCGCCGCCCCGTGCCGGAGCACGGTGTCGGTGAAGGAGGCCAGGGAGTTCTTGCCGGACCGCACCGAGCGCCAGGCGCGCTCGATCCTGGCCACGTCCACATCGTTCATCCGGCCGGCCCGCGCCTCGGCGGTGAGCTTGTCGGCGGCGTCCGCTGCGCCGTGTGCCCGCAGGTCGGGCCACTGCGCGCGGTCAGCGGCGGGCTGGGGCCTGGGCACGGCGGGGCCGCGGCTGCGGAAGCGGCCGAGGACCGGTGCCAGGAAGCGGCGGACGAGTTCCGGCCAGCGGCCCATACGGCCGAAGACGACGACCAGAAGCGCCAGCACCAGCCCGTAGTAGAGATAGGTGGCCCAGACGTAGACCATCTTGTCGCCGCCGGCCGACCGCCAGGAGTCCGGGGTGAGCAGCAGCAGCGGCCAGAGCCAGTAACCGCCGAGGTATCCGTTCCACAGCAACGACCACAGCAGCCACCCGCACAGGAACGAGATCACCGCGCCGATGATGAGCTGCCGTCCGGGGACCCGGTCGGACTCCTGCGCGGGACGGGGCCGGTGACCGTAGGTCCAGACGCCGGGCGCGGCGCCCGGACGCGGGGTACGCAGCCAGCTCAGCAGCGCCGGTTCCAAGGCCGCGGAGCCACGGGGCGCGGCGCCCGGCGGGGTGGCGGGCATGGTCGGCACGGTCGGCGGGGCGGCGGGCGGTGGCGGGGTGCGCGGCCCGGCGGCCGGCGGGGCGGGCGGTGCCGCGGGGCGCGGTACCGCGGGTTCGGGTCGGTGCGCTCCGTCCGGCCGCTGGGGAGCGGTGTGCTGTGCGTCGTGCGTGCCCTCGGTGTCCATCCGGTGCCCCTTGTCCCCCTTGAGCCGTGGCCTGCTGCGTCCTGGTGCCGCCGGCCGCGTCGTGCGGACGCGGTGCCATTGTCATGCCCGCGCTGGTGTCCGCCGCTGCCGGGCGCGCCGCCGCACAATCTACTGGCCGCGGCCCGCCGCTATGTCCGGTGCGGACAACGCAACACGCGCACTTCTCCCGAACGGAACATGCCAGACCCGCCCGGCCGCCCCTAGCCTGCGAGAACAACACCTCTGTACGTCCCCCGTTCCACTCCAGGAGACTGCCATGACCGAACTGTCCGGAGGCCCGGCCCTCCCCCAGGAGCGTCGCGTCGTCACCGCGATCCCCGGCCCGAAGTCGCAGGAGCTGTGGGCCCGTAAGCAGGCCACGGTGGCCGCCGGCGTCGGCGCCGTGCTGCCCGTGTTCGTCAAGCGCGCGGGCGGCGGCGTCCTGGAGGACGTGGACGGGAACTCGCTGATCGACTTCGGCTCCGGCATCGCGGTGACCTCGGTGGGCAACAGCGCGGAGGCGGTCGTCCGCCGGGCCACCGCACAGCTCCAGGCTTTCACCCACACCTGCGCCATGGTCGCGCCGTACGAGCCGTACATCGAGGTCTGTGAGCTGCTGGCCGAGCTGACGCCGGGCGACCACGCGAAGAAGTCGGCGCTGTTCAACTCCGGCGCGGAGGCGGTGGAGAACGCCGTCAAGATCGCCCGTGTGCACACCAAGCGCCAGGCCGTCGTCGTCTTCGACCACGGCTACCACGGCCGGACGAACCTGACGATGGCGCTCACGTCCAAGAACATGCCGTACAAGCACGGCTTCGGCCCGTTCGCGCCCGAGGTCTACCGCGTCCCGGTGGCCTACCCCTACCGCTGGCTGACCGGCCCGGAGAACTGTGCGCAGGAGGCCGCCGACCAGGCCATCTCGCAGATCACCAAGCAGATCGGCGCGGAGAACGTCGCGGCGATCATCATCGAGCCGGTGCTCGGCGAGGGCGGCTTCATCGAGCCGGCCAAGGGCTTCCTGCCCGCGATCGCGAACTTCGCGAAGGAGAACGGCATCGTCTTCGTCGCGGACGAGATCCAGTCCGGCTTCTGCCGTACCGGCCAGTGGTTCGCGTGCGAGGACGAGGGCATCGTCCCGGACCTGATCACGACGGCCAAGGGCATCGCGGGCGGCCTGCCGCTGGCCGCGGTCACCGGCCGCGCCGAGATCATGGACGCCGCGCACGCGGGCGGCCTGGGCGGCACCTACGGCGGCAACCCCGTGGCCTGCGCCGCGGCGCTGGGCTCGATCGAGACCATGCGCGAGCAGGACCTCAACGCCAAGGCCCGCCGGATCGGCGAGGTCATGAAGGCCCGGCTGAACGCGATCGCGGAGAAGTACGACATCGTCGGCGAGGTCCGCGGCCGCGGCGCGATGATCGCGATCGAGCTGGTCAAGTCCGGTTCCAAGGACCCCGACCCGGAGGCCACCGCCGCGCTGGCCAAGGCCTGCCACCAGGAAGGCCTGCTCGTCCTGACCACCGGTACGTACGGCAACGTGCTGCGCTTCCTGCCGCCGCTGGTCATCGGCGAGGACCTGCTGGGCGAGGGTCTGGACATCCTCGAAGGCGCCTTCGCCTCGCTCTGAGGCGGCACGCAACGGACGCCCGCGGACACGACGACGGGGCGGCAAGAACCCCGGCGCGGCCCGGGACACGGCTTCTCCCGTGTCCCGGGCCGCGCCCGCGCCCGTTCGTCCCGGGCCGCGCCCGTTCATCCGGAGGGAAAGGCCTGCGCGGTGGCGCGCGGCGGTGCGCGGCGGTGCGCGGCGGTGCGCCGTGACCGGCCACGGTCCGCCGTGACCGGCCACGGTCCGCCGCGATCCGCCGCGATCCGCCGAGATCCGCGGTTGCCCTCGGCGCCCGCCGACGCTCCGGGGCCGCGCCCGCTTCGTACCCGTGGACGCGCCTTGGCCGCCCCCGTGGACGCGCCGGACACGTACCCCGTTCTGTGCCCATTTCTCTGCTCATTTCCGTGCGGACGCGCGTAACTGGAGGCATCGCGTGAAGAAGATGTGCGGGGCCGATGGCGGCCGGGTAATGCGACTGTCCGGGGCGCTCGCGGTGCCGTACGGTTCCTGCAGATGAGAGAAACACCCCGCTCGCAGGGGACTGCGGGCGACGCCCGGTCGGCACTTCCCCGGTTCCGATCAGGCCGTGCCCTCGCGCACAACACCGGTGCCCCTGTCACAGGGAGTTCCGGGAATCCTCACCGATCGGATGTCCGCCCGCCCCATACCCCCCGGGGCGCGCGGGACACCGGTCAGCGCGGCCGCCTCGGAACCACCCCCCCTGTTCCGAGGCGGCCGACCCTTTTCCCCTCCGCCGGCCCGTCGGGTCACGGCTTCCTGCGCATCTCGCCGCTGACGGCCGGTCTGCTCAGCGCCTTGCTCTTCGCGGTGCTCACCTGGCAAGTGGCCGGTCACGGCCCGCTGCGCACCCTCGATGAACGGCTCGGCCGCATCGTCGCCTCCGGGAGCATCCCCGCCGGACTCGCCGAGTTCTTCGCCGATCTCGGCAATACGGCCGTGGCACTGCCGGTGCTGTTGGTCGTCATGGTGTGGGTGGGGTGGACGGGGTGGCTGGGCAGCCAGGGCGTCGAGGGCGTCGAGGGCGTCGAGGGCGTCGAGGGCGTCGAGGGCGTCGAGGGCACCGTCCACGGCTCTGCTCCGGTGCGCTGGTGGCTGCCGCCGCTCGCCGCCGGCCTCGCACTGGCCGCGGTGCCCGCGCTGGTCGTCCCGCTCAAGCTGTGGCTCGCCCGGCCTGGCCCGCCGCAGATGGCCGGCGCTGCGCCCGCCTTCTATCCGTCGGGCCATGGCGCCACGGCGGCCGTGGCGTACGGCGTGGCCGGGCTGTTGCTGCTCCGCGGCCGGCGGGTGATGCGGGCCGGCGACGACGGCGCGGCCGCCGCCCGTCCGCACCGTCCCGCGGCCACAACCCCGCCCACGGCCACGGCCACGGCCTCGGCCACGCCCACCGCCGCGGCCACGATCACGGCCACGGCCACGGCCCCGGTCACCGTCGTGTTCGTCATCCTGCTCAACGCGGGCGTCGGCATCGGCCTGGTGCGCCGGGGCTATCACTGGCCGCTGGACGTCCTCGGCAGCTGGTGCCTGGCCGGCGTGCTGCTCGCCGGGTGGTGTGCGGTGTGCGAGCGGTGGGCCCGTGGCGGGGGCCAGGTGGTGCGCGGTGAGTGACCGGTGGGACGGTGGCCGGGGCCGGGCGGTGCGCCGGGAGGCGTCCGACGGGGCGGGGCCTGACGGCCCCTGACCCCGGCCGTGGCGTGCCGTCCGGCCGCACGAGGGGCGTGCCACGCAACGCCCGCCCCTCCCGCAACGGGGATCGTCGCCCGCCCCGTCATGCGTCAGCTGTCGAAGCCCAGCCCCACCTTGTCCATGGCCTTCAGCCACAGATTGCGGCGTCCGCCATGGGTGTCGGCCCGGGTCATCGACCACTGGGTGATCCCGATACCGGCCCAGCGCAGCGGCTCGGGCGGGAACGGCAGCGGCTTGCTGCGGACCATCTCCAGCTCCGTGCGCTCGGTGCGCTCACCGGAGAGCAGATCGAGCATCACCTCGGCACCGAAGCGGGTGGCGCCCACGCCGAGGCCGGTGTAACCGGCGGCATAGGCGACCCGGCCGGCGTGTGCGGTGCCGAAGAAGGCCGAGAAGCGGGAGCAGGTGTCGATGGCGCCGCCCCAGGTGTGGGTGAAGCGCAGCCCCTCCAGCTGCGGGAAGCAGCGGAAGAAGTGCCGGGCGAGCTTTTCGTAGGTGGCCGGGTGGTGGTCGAACTCGGCTCGGACGCCGCCGCCGTAGCGGTAGACGATGTCGTAACCGCCCCACAGGATGCGGTTGTCCTCGGTGATGCGGAAGTAGTGGAAGTGGTTGTTGGAGTCCGAGAGGCCCTGGCGGTTCTTCCAGCCGATGGCGGCGAGCTGTTCGTCGGTCAGCGGCTCGGTCATCAGGGCGTGGTCGTAGACCGGGACGACGTACGGGCGGACCCGCTTGACCAGCGACGGGAAGGCGTTGGTGCCCAGTGCCACATGACGGGCGAAGACCCGGCCGTAGGGCGTACGGACGGCCATGCCCATGCCTTCGGAGGCGAGGTCGGTGGCCCGGGTGCGCTCGTAGATGCGGACGCCGAGCCCCAGGCAGGCCTGCTTCAGGCCCCAGGCGAGGCGGGCCGGGTTGAGCATGGCGACGCCGTCGCGGTCCCACAGACCGGCGAGGAAGGTCGGCGAGTCGACCTGGGCGCGCAGGGCGTCCTGGTCGAGGAAGGTGTGCCGGTCGAGGCCGAGCCCCGCGGCGTCCTCGGCGAACTCCTCGAGCTCGGCGACCTGGTGGGGCTCGGTGGCGATGTCGATCTCGCCGGTGCGCTCGAAGGCGCAGTCGATGCCGTAGCGGGCGACGGCCTCCCCGATGGCGTCGAGGTTGCGGATGCCGAGCTCTTCGAGGGTGGCCAGTTCGTTCGGCCAGCGGGCCAGGCCGTTGCCGAGGCCGTGGGTGAGGGAGGCGGCGCAGAATCCGCCGTTGCGCCCGGAGGCCGCCCAGCCGATCTCGGCGCCTTCGATGAGGACGACATCGCGCTCGGGGTCGCGTTCCTTGGCGATCAGTGCGGTCCACAGTCCCGAGTAGCCGCCCCCGACGACGAGCAGATCGCAGGTCTCGTCCCCGACGAGGGCGGGCCGGGCGGCCGGGCGGTCCTTGTCGGCCAGCCAGAACGGGGTGGGTTCGGCGTCCGCGAGCGCATGCGCGGCGGACGGGGTCATGGCAGCTCGTGCCATGGTTCTCAGCTCCTTTTGCTCCTCTTGCGGCGGGCCCCGGCCAGCTGGCCCATGACTACGCACAACACGGCGACCAGGAACATCGCCGTGCCGATGACATTGATCTGAACGGGAGTGCCCCGCTGCGCCGATCCCCAGACGAACATGGGGAAGGTCACGGTGGACCCGGCGTTGAAGTTGGTGATGATGAAGTCGTCGAAGGACAGGGCGAAGGACAGCAGGGCGCCGGCCGCGATGCCGGGGGCGGCGATCGGCAGCGTCACCCGCAGGAAGGTCTGGACGGGTGAGGCGTAGAGATCCTGGGCGGCCTGCTCCAGGCGCGGGTCCATGCTCATCACCCGGGCCTTGACGGCGGTGACCACGAAGCTCAGGCAGAACATGATGTGCGCGATGAGGATCGTCCAGAAGCCGAACTGGATGCCCATGTTGAGGAAGAGGGTCGCCAGCGAGGCGGCCATGACGACCTCGGGCATCGCCATCGGCAGAAAGATCAGGGTGTTGACGCCGGAGCGGGCGCGGAAGCGGTAGCGGGCCAGCGCGAACGCGATCATGGTGCCGAGGACGGTCGCCCCGACGGTGGCCCAGAGCGCGATCTGCAGGCTCAGGCCGAGCGAACCGCACAGGTCGGCGACGCCGCACGGATCGCTCCAGGCGTCCGTGGAGAAGCGCTGCCACTGGTAGTTGAAGCGGCCGTTGGGCTTGTTGAAGGAGAAGACCATCACCACGAGGTTGGGCAGGATCAGGTAGCCCAGTGTGCACAGGCCCGCGATCGTGATGATGTTGCGGCGCAGCCAGCGCAGGCCCCGGTTCGGGGTGCGGGCCGCGGTGGCTTCGGTGGTCTCGTGGACGGCCATCAGACCAGATCCTCCGTCCCGGACTTGCGGATGTAGAGCGTGACCATGGCGAGGATGGCCGCCATGAGGAGGAAGGAGAGGGCGGCGGCGGTCGGGTAGTCCAGGACCCGCAGGAACTGCGACTGGATGACGTTGCCGATCATCTTCTGGTCGGTGGAGCCCAGCAGTTCGGCGTTGATGTAGTCACCGGCGGCCGGGATGAAGGTGAGCAGGGTGCCGGCGACCACACCGGGCATGGACAGCGGGAAGGTCACCCGGCGGAAGGTGGTGGACGGGCGGGCGTAGAGGTCACCGGCGGCCTCGTGGAGGCGCGGGTCGATGCGCTCCAGTGAGCTGTAGAGCGGCAGGACCATGAACGGCAGGAAGTTGTAGGTCAGTCCGCAGACCACCGCGAGCGGGGTGGCCAGCACCCGCTGTCCTTCGGTGAGGCCGAGCCAGCTGGTGACGTCCAGGACGTGCAGCGCGTTCAGGAGGCCGACGACCGGTCCGCCGTCGGCCAGGATGGTCTTCCAGGCGAGCGTACGGATCAGGAAGCTGGTGAAGAACGGGGCGATGACCAGGATCATCACGACGTTGCGCCAGCGGCCGGCCTTGAAGGCGATGAGGTAGGCCAGCGGGTAGCCCAGCAGCAGGCAGAGCGCGGTGGCCACGGCGGCATAGCCCACCGAGCGGACGAACTGCGGCCAGTATTCGCCGAGCGCGTCCCAGTAGGTGGCGAAGTGCCAGGTGACCTTGAAGCCCTCTTCGAGGGAGCCGGTCTGGATCGAGGTCGACGCCTGGTAGACGAGCGGGGCGGCGAAGAACACGACCAGCCACAGCATGCCGGGCAGCAGCAGCCAGTAGGGGACGAGGCGTTTGCGGACGGGGGTCTTGCGCACCTCCAGGGGCGCGGACCCGGCCTGCCCGTCCGGTGGCGCGGGCGTCTCGGTCGTGGTCATGCGGCCTCCTCGTCGAGGTCCGCGCCGGCCTGGATGTCCTGGGTGGCGTCCAGCCCGAAGGTGTGTGCAGGGCTCCAGTGCAGGACGACCTCGGCGCCGGGGACCAGGCGTCCGTCGCGCTCGATGTTCTGCTCGTAGACGGCGAGTTCGCCCAGGCCCGGAGCCTCGATCACATACTGCGTGGAGACTCCGATGAAGCTGGCGTCCTTGATCCGCGCCGGCAGCCGGTTGCGGCCTTCGGCGAGGGACCCGGCGTCGTCGGCGTGCGCCAGGGTCACCTTCTCGGGCCGGAATCCGGCGAGCACCTTCTCGCCGGTGCGGGCCGTGGCGCTGCACCGGCCGGCCGGCAGCCGCAGCGTGGCGTCACCGGCCTTGAGCAGCAATTCCTCGCCGCCGGCCTCGACGACCTCGGCCTCGATGAGGTTGGAGGTGCCCAGGAAGTTGGCGACGAAGGTGGTGGCGGGGTTCTCGTAGAGGTCGGCGGGGGCGCCGAGCTGTTCGACCCGCCCGCCGTTCATCACGGCCACGGTGTCGGCCATCGTCATGGCCTCCTCCTGGTCGTGGGTGACATGCACGAACGTGATGCCGACCTCGGTCTGGATGCGCTTGAGCTCCAGCTGCATCTGGCGGCGCAGCTTGAGGTCGAGGGCGCCCAGCGGCTCGTCGAGCAGCAGCACCTGCGGGTGGTTGATCAGCGCACGGGCGACCGCGACCCGCTGCTGCTGGCCGCCGGAGAGCTGCTGCGGCTTGCGGCGCGCCATCGGGCCGAGCTGGACGAGGTCGAGCATCTCCTCGACCTGCTTCTTGACGGACTTGATGCCGCGGCGGCGCAGGCCGAAGGCGACGTTCTCGTAGATGTCCAGGTGCGGGAAGAGGGCATAGTTCTGGAAGACGGTGTTGACCTGGCGCTTGTAGGGCGGCAGGGCGGTGACGTCCTCGCCCGAGAGTTCGACGGTCCCGGTGGTCGGCTCCTCCAGTCCGGCGATCATGCGCAGGGTGGTGGTCTTGCCGCAGCCCGAGGCGCCCAGCAGCGCGAAGAAGGAGCCCGCGGGGACGGTCAGGTCGAGGGGATGCACGGCGGTGAAGGAGCCGTAGGTTTTGCTTATCCCGTGGAGGCGGACGTCGCCGCCGCTGCTCTGGGGGGTCGCGGTGTGGGTCATGTCGGTCGTCCCGTGGGTCGGAGGGCGAAACGGCTCGGGGGCCCGGCAGGTGGGGGTCAGGCGCCGGTGAGGTCGGAGAACTTCTGGGCGAACTCCTTGTTCTCCTTGGCACTCAGGGCACGGAAGGAGTGGGACCGGGCCGCCATCTCCTTGTCCGGGAGGATCAGCGGGTTGTCCGCCGCCTTCTTGTCGATCTTGGCGAGTTCGTCGCGCACGCCGTCGACGGGGCAGGCGTAGTTGATGTACGCCGCGAGCCGGGCCGCCGCCTTCGGCTCGTAGAAGTAGTCGATGAGCCGCTCGGCATTCTGCTTGTGGCGGGCCTTGTTCGGCACCATGAGGTTGTCGGTGGAGACCATGTAGCCGGTCTTGGGGACGGCGTAGGCGATGTCCGGGTTGTCGTTCTGGAGCTGGACGACGTCCCCGGCCCAGGCCACACAGGCGGCGAGGTCGCCCTTGTCCAGGTCGTTGGTGTAGTCGTTGCCGGTGAAGCGGCGGATCTGCTTGGAGTCGACGCCCTTCTGGAGCCGGGCGAGGGCCGCGTCGTAGTCGTCCGCGGTGACGTCCTCGGGCCGCTTGCCCATGTCCAGCAGGGTCAGGCCGACGCTGTCGCGCATCTCGGAGAGGAAGCCGACCCGGCCCTTGAGCTGCGGGTCCTCCAGCAGCTGGCTGATGGAGTCGACCTTCTTCCCGCCGGTGGCCTTCTTGTTGTACGCGATGATCGCCGGGATGCCCTGCCAGACGTAGGAGTGCGCGCGGCCCGGGTCCCAGGCGGGGTCGCGGTACTGCGCCGAGAGGTTGGCGTAGGCGTGCGGCAGGTTGGCCGGGTCGAGCTGCTGGATCCAGCCGAGGGAGATCATGCGTGCGCACATCCAGTCGGTGAGCACGATCAGATCGCGGCCGGTGTCCTGGCCGGCCGCCAGCTGCGCCTGGATCTTGCCGAAGAACTCGTCGTTGTCGTTGATGTCCTCGGTGTACTTGACGGCGATGCCGGTGCGCCGGGTGAAGCGGTCCAGCGTCGGCCGGTGCTTGCCGTCCTTGCTGACGTCCATGTACTCGGTCCAGTTGGAGAAGTTGAGGCGCTTCTCCGCCCTGGAGTGGTCCTCGGAGCGGCCGGCGTCCGTACGGCCCGCGGGCGGGATTCCGCAGGACGCCAGGGCGCCGAGGCCGCCGGCCGCGGCCGCCATGGCGCCCCCCGCGCGCAGCAGGGAGCGGCGGGTCATGGCGAGCCGGCCGTCGGTCGCACTGCGGCGCATGGCGGTGAGTTCGGCCGCGGACAGGGGTTCGGGCTGCTCGTGGTGCTCCATGCGCGGTGCCCTTTCAGGGGATGAGCCCGGCGCTCGGCCGGTGGTGACGAGGCCCGCGGCGCCGGCCGCAGGGAAAGGGCCCAGGGGCCCGGGCGGGACGTCCCTTACGGGCGGTCCCCGAAGACCGTGCGGTGCCAGTCCTTGCGCGCCACCGCGGTGTTGTCGTACATGACGTGCTTGACCTGCGTGTACTCCTCGAAGGAGTAGGCCGACATGTCCTTGCCGAAGCCGGAGGCCTTGGCCCCGCCGTGCGGCATCTCGCTGATGATCGGGATGTGGTCGTTGACCCAGACACAGCCCGCGTTGATCTCGCGGGTGGCGCGGCCGGTGCGGTAGACGTCCCGGCTCCAGGCGGAGGCGGCCAGCCCGTAGGGGGTGTCGTTGGCCAGCGCGATGCCCTCGTCGTCACTGTCGAAGGGCAGCACGACCAGCACCGGACCGAAGATCTCGGACTGCACGACCTCGCTGTCCTGGGCGGCCCCGGCGATCAGTGTGGGCCGGTAGTACGCGCCCTTGGCCAGCTCCCCCTGGGGCGCCTCGCCGCCGGTGACGACGGTGGCGTAGCCGCGTGCCCGCTCGACGAAGCCGGCCACCCGGTCGCGCTGGGCGTGCGAAATCAGCGGGCCCAGGTCGGTGGACGGGTCGAAGGGGTCGCCGAGCCGTACCGTCGCCATCAGATCGGCGACGCCGCTGACAAAGGCGTCGTAGAGCGGGCGCTGGACGTAGGCGCGGGTGGCGGCGGTGCAGTCCTGGCCGGTGTTGATCAGCGCGCCGGCGACCGCTCCGTGGACGGCGGCCTCCAGGTCCGCGTCGTCGAAGACGACGAAGGGTGCCTTGCCGCCGAGTTCGAGATGCAGCCGCTTGACGGTGCCGGTGGCGATCTCGGCGACGCGCTTGCCGACGCCGGTCGAGCCGGTGAAGGAGGTCATCGCCACGGAGGGGTGGCCCACCAGGTGCTCGCCGGCGTCCCTGCCCGCCCCGGAGACGATGTTGATGACGCCGTCCGGCAGCCCCGCGCGCTGGGCGGCCTGCGCGAACAGCAGCGAGGTGAAGGGGGTGATCTCGGCGGGCTTGAGGACGATGGTGTTGCCCGCGGCGATGGCCGGCAGCACCTTCCAGGCGGCCATCTGCAGCGGATAGTTCCACGGGGCGATGGAGCCGACGACGCCGATGGGTTCGCGTCGGATGACGGAGGTGTGATCGGCGCTGTATTCGCCGGCCGCCTTGCCTTCCAGATGACGGGCGGCGCCCGCGAAGAACGCGGCGTTGTCGACCGAACCCGGTACGTCGAACTCCTCGCTGAGCTTGATCGGCTTTCCGCAGTTCAGCGATTCGGCGGCGGCGAGGTCGGCGGCGTCCTCGGCGAGCGCGGCCGCGAAGCGGTGCAGCGCGTCGGAGCGCTCACCCGGCGTGGCACCGCCCCACTCCGCGAACGCCCGCCGCGCGGCCTGCACGGCGGCGTCCACATCCGCCGTACCTGCGAGTTCATAGGAGTACACCGTCTCGCCTGTCGCCGGGTCCACGACGGCCTGGGTACGTCCGGAACTGCCGCTCCGGAGACTGCCTGCGACGAATTGGGCGCCCGCGGCGAACCGCTCGGTGGCATCGAATCGGTGATTCATGGTGTTCTCCTCCGCCGGGCACCGAGGCCGCTCAGCGGCACTGCCTGGCGTAGCTATTTCCGGAATCGATGGCCGATCTTGACAGAGCAGAAGGGTCTCAACAAGGGATTCCGTTGTTGCCTTTTGGTTACGCGACGAATTCTGCGATTCTCGCCATACAAGCCCCGACACGTTGTCAGTGCTCGCTGACAGAATCCCGGCATGATGCACGACGACACGGGGATCACCACGGGGGAGGCCGGCGGACGCGCCGCTGACGGTCCGCGCTCGGTCGGGGAACTCCGCCGCGCCACCGCCGGCGGCGAGCGCGTCAAATACGTCCATTTCTGGGGCCACAGCCCCCGGCGCGACGGCAGCCTCGGCGCGAGCTGCTTCAGCCAGTGGTGGCCCTCCCCCTTCACCGTGGACGGGGTCCGGTACGCCACCGCCGAGCACTGGATGATGGCCGGCAAGGCCCGGCTGTTCGACGACGCGGAGGCGGAGCAGCGCGCGATCGCGGCAGGGCACCCCAAGCAGGCCAAGGACGCCGGGCGCCGGGTCCGCGGCTTCGACGAGGAGATCTGGCAGCGGCACCGCTTCGGCCTGGTCGTCGAGGGCAGTGTCCATAAATTCGGCCAGGACGCCGCACTGCGGGAGTTCCTGCTGGGCACGAACTCCCGGGTGCTGGTGGAGGCCAGTCCGATGGACCGCATATGGGGCATCGGACTCGCCGCCGACGACGAGCGGGCCGCGGACCCGGCCCGCTGGCGGGGTCTGAATCTGCTGGGCTTCGCGCTGATGGCGGCGCGGCAGATACTGCGGGAAGGGGACGGCCCCACACCGCAGGACGGGCTTTCCGGCTCGAAGCCGTGAGCCGGGCTTCGGGGTGGCCGGGCTTCCCGCGGGGCGGGCGCGAGGCCGGTCCGCAGACCTGCGCCCCGCGGCCGCCCGCACCCCGCTTAGCATGACGGGGCCTCTCCGCTCACCCTGCACATCCCTTGACCAGGAGGAACCGTTGTCCGATCTCGATGCCTTCATCGCGGGTCTGCCCAAGGCGGAGCTGCACGTCCACCACGTCGGATCGGCCTCCCCGCGCATCGTCGCCGAGCTGGCGGCGCGGCACCCCGACTCCGCCGTCCCCACCGACCCCGAAGCGCTGGTCGACTACTTCACCTTCCGCGACTTCGCGCACTTCATCGAGGTCTACCTCTCCGTCGTGGACCTGATCCGCGACGCCGAGGACGTCCGGCTGCTGACCTACGAGGTCGCCCGGGACATGGCCCGCCAGAACATCCGCTACGCCGAACTGACCGTCACCCCCTTCAGCTCGACCAGCCGAGGCATTCCGGACGCCGCGTTCGTCGAGGCCATCGAGGACGCGCGCAAGGCGGCGGAGTCGGAGCTGGGCGTGGTACTGCGCTGGTGCTTCGACATCCCCGGCGAGGCGGGCCTGGCGGCCGCCGAGGAGACCGCCCGTATCGCCTGCGACCTGCAGCCCGAGGGCCTGGTCTCGTTCGGGCTCGGCGGCCCCGAGATCGGCGTCGCCCGCCCGCAGTTCAAGCCGTACTTCGACCGCGCCATCGCCGCCGGTCTGCACTCCGTGCCGCACGCCGGGGAGACCACGGGCCCCGGCACGATCTGGGACGCGCTCACCGAACTCCGCGCCGAGCGCATCGGCCACGGCACCAGCGCCCCCCAGGACCCGGCGCTGCTCGCCCATCTCGCCGAGCACCGCATCCCGCTGGAGGTCTGCCCCACCTCCAACATCGCCACCCGCGCGGTGCGCACCCTGGAGGAACACCCGCTCAAGGAGATGGTCGACGCGGGCGTGCTGGTCACGATCAACAGCGACGACCCGCCGATGTTCGGTACGGACCTCAACACCGAATACGGCGTCGCCGCCCGGCTGCTGGGCCTGGAAGCGGACGGTGTGGCCGGCCTCGCCAGGAACGCCGTCGCCGCCTCCTTCATGGACACCGCCGCCAAGACGCGGCTGACGGCCGAGATCGACAGCTACACGGCGGCGTGGCGCGCGGGTAGCCACGACGGCTGACGGCGGGACGGCACAGGGGGCGTACGGCACAGGGCCGCCCCTGTGCCGTACGCCCCCTGCTACCCCTACAGCCCCTACAGCCCCTACAGCCCCACGATCCCGTTCCACTCCTTGGCGAACGCGGGCCGCTCCTTGGACGTGATGTCGCGGGCGATGGCCAGCCGCTTGCGCATCGCGTCATCGGGGAAGATCAGCGGGTCCTCGGCGAGCGCGGCGCGCTCCTTGTCCTTGGACGAGGCCAGCACCTCGCGCGCGGCCGGTACGGGACAGACGTAGTTGACCCAGGCGGCCAGCTCCGCGGCGACCTCCGGCCGGTAGTAGTAGTCGATCAGCCGCTCGGCGCTGCGCTTGTGCTCCGCGAGGTTGGGGATCAGCAGGCTCTCCGCCCAGAGCTCGGCGCCCTCCTGCGGCACCACGAACTCGATGTCCGGGTTGTCCGCCTGGAGCTGGATCACATCGCCCGAGTAGGCCTGCGCCGCGAGCACATCCCCGGAGTCCAGGTCCTTGATGTAGTCGTTGCCGGTGAACCGCCTGATGTGGCCCTTGCTCACCAGGCGGCGTATGCGGTCGGTCATCCGGTAGAAGTCATCGGCCTTCCAGCGGGTGATGTCCACCCCCTCGCCCTGCATCAGCAGCGCGAACGACTCGTCGAGCCCGGACAGCAGGGTGACCCGGCCGCGCAGATCGTCCTTCCACAGGTCGGAGGTGTGCTTGATCTCCCGGCCGAGCTTCTTGCGGTTGTAGGCGATGCCGGTGATCCCGGACTGCCAGGGCACGGAGTGCGTACGGCCCGGGTCGAAGTGCGGGGTGCGCAGCAGCGGATCGAGGTGCGCGGCGACCTGCGGCTGGGCCGCCCGGTCCATTTTCTGCACCCACCCCAGCCGTACGAACCGGGCGCACATCCAGTCGCTGATGACGATCAGGTCCCGGCCGGTGCTCTGGTGGTTCATCAGCGCGGGGCTGATCTTGCCGAAGAACTCGTCGTTGTCGTTGATCTCCTCGGTGTACGTCACGGAGATCCCGGTGCGCCGTTCGAAGGCGTCGAGGGTGGGCCGGCGCTGCTTGTGCCGGTCGTCGACGTCGATATAGAGGGGCCAGTTCGCGAAGACGAGCCTGTGGTCCTGTGCCGACCGGTCCGCTCCGCCGCGGTCCGCCTCCTTGACGTACGCGGGCGGCACCCCGCAGCCGGTCATGGCGGCCAGCGCCCCCGTCACACCCATTCCGCCCATACCCCGGAGCAGCGCACGCCGCGAAAGATCAGCCATGGCGTGCACTCTCACGTGCCGCGGGCGGAGGCGGCAAGAGACAGAGCGTCCATTGCCGCGCCTCCGCCCGCGACGGTGTGTCGAGCGTTCCGCGCCGCCCGGCGGTACAGAACCCCGGATCAGCGGGCGGATCGGCCGGGTCAGCCGTCCAGCGAGGTCATCACGTGCTTGATGCGGGTGTAGTCGTCGAAGCCGTAGGCCGAAAGGTCCTTGCCGTAGCCGGACTTCTTGAATCCGCCGTGCGGCATCTCGGCGACCAGCGGGATGTGGGTGTTGATCCACACACAGCCGAAGTCCAGGGTCTTGGACATCCGCATGGCGCGCGCGTGGTCCTTGGTCCACACCGAGGACGCGAGCGCGTACTCGACGCCGTTGGCCCACTGCACCGCCTGCTTCTCGTCGGAGAAGGACTGAACGGTGATGACCGGGCCGAAGACCTCCTGCTGGACGATCTCGTCGTCCTGCTTGAGGCCCGAGACGACGGTCGGGGCGAAGAAGTAGCCCTTGTCGCCGACCTGTTCGCCGCCCGCCTCGATCTTGGCGTGCGCGGGCAGCCGCTCGATGAAGCCCTTGACCTGCTTGAGCTGGTTGGCGTTGTTCAGCGGGCCGTAGAGCACGTCCTCGTCGTCGACCGCGCCGGTCTTGGTCTCCGCGGCGGCCTTGGCCAGCGCGGCGACGAACTCGTCGTGGATGGACTCGTGGACGAGGACCCGGGTGGCGGCCGTACAGTCCTGGCCGGCGTTGAAGTAGCCGGCCACCGAGATGTCCTCGACGGCCTTGGGGATGTCGGTGTCCTCGAAGACGACGACCGGCGCCTTGCCGCCCAGCTCCAGGTGGACCCGCTTGAGGTCCTTGGAGGCGGACTCGGCGACCTGCATGCCGGCGCGTACGGAGCCGGTGATCGAGGCCATCGCGGGGACCTTGTGCTCGACCATCAGGCGGCCGGTCTCGCGGTCACCGCAGATGACGTTGAACACGCCGCGGGAGTGGCCCAGTTCGTCCAGCACGCTGCCGATGATGTCGGCGATCAGCACCGTGGAGGCCGGGGTGGTGTCCGAGGGCTTGATGACGACGGTGTTGCCCGCGGCCAGCGCCGGGGCGAACTTCCACACGGCCATCATCATCGGGTAGTTCCACGGCGCGACCTGGGCGCAGACGCCGACCGGCTCGCGGCGGATGATGGAGGTGAAGCCGTCCATGTACTCGCCGGACGCGCGGCCCTCCAGCATCCGGGCGGCACCCGCGAAGAAGCGGATCTGGTCCACCATCGGCGGGATTTCCTCGGACCGTACGAGCGCGATCGGCTTGCCGCAGTTCTCGGACTCGGCGGCGATCAGCTCCTCCGCCCGCTCCTCGAATCGGTCGGCGATCTTGAGCAGGACCTTCTGGCGCTCGGCCGGGATCAGGTCGCGCCAGGCGGGGAAGGCGGCCTCGGCGGCAGCCATGGCCGCGTCCACGTCGGCGGCGGCCGAGAGAGGGGCGGTGGCGTACGCCTCACCCGTGGCGGGATTGACCACCTCCGTGGTCCGCCCGTCGGCGGCGTCCCGGAACTCCCCGTCGATGTAATTGCGCAGACGACGCAGTGCGGTGGTCACTGTGCGCCCCCTTCAGTCAGATATCCGGTGATGTGGCTCCACCCTAGCCATGGAACCCACGTTTTCGACACACCCGCCACTCAGGAACAACGGAATCAGTGAAATTTAGATCGCGACACGACTAATTTCATCGTCTGGGGGTTGCACGACAGACGAGGCTCGTGCACAGTGAACGACGTGGCCACTCGTGACAGAAACGGCACTCCGTCGATCGACTCCGTCTCCCTGGCGATCATCGAGCAGCTCCAGGAGGACGGGCGCCGTCCGTACGCCGCGATCGGCAAGGCCGTCGGCCTGTCCGAAGCGGCGGTACGCCAGCGCGTACAGAAACTGCTCGACCAAGGCGTGATGCAGATCGTCGCGGTCACCGACCCCCTCACGGTCGGTTTCCGTCGGCAGGCAATGGTCGGCATCAACGTCGAAGGTGACCTCGACCCCGTGGCCGACGCCCTGACGACCATGGAAGAGGTCGAGTACGTCGTCATGACGGCAGGATCCTTCGATCTCCTCATCGAGATCGTCTGCGAGGACGACGACCACCTTCTGGAAATGATCAACAAGCGGATCCGCACGCTTCCCGGCGTCCGATCCACCGAGAGCTTCGTGTACCTCAAGCTCCGGAAGCAGACCTACACCTGGGGAACGAGATAACGATGAGCGGCGACCTCTCCAAGACGGCCTACGACCACCTGTGGATGCACTTCACCCGCATGTCGTCGTACGAGAATGCCCCCGTGCCCACGATCGTGCGCGGTGAGGGCACCAACATCTACGACGACAAGGGCAAGCGCTACATCGACGGCCTGGCCGGCCTCTTCGTGGTCAACGCCGGCCACGGCCGGGTCGAGCTCGCCGAGACCGCCTACAAGCAGGCGCAGGAGCTGGCCTTCTTCCCCGTATGGTCCTACGCCCACCCCAAGGCCGTGGAGCTTGCCGAGCGCCTGGCCCACCACGCGCCGGGCGACCTCAACAAGGTCTTCTTCACCACCGGCGGCGGCGAGGCCGTCGAGACCGCCTGGAAGCTGGCCAAGCAGTACTTCAAGCTCACCGGCAAGCCGATGAAGCACAAGGTGATATCCCGCGCGGTGGCCTACCACGGCACCCCGCAGGGCGCCCTGTCCATCACCGGTCTGCCCGGCCTGAAGGCCCCCTTCGAGCCGCTGGTCCCCGGCGCGCACAAGGTCCCGAACACCAACATCTACCGCACCCCGATCCACGGCGACGACCCCGAGGCCTTCGGCCGCTGGGCCGCCGACCAGATCGAGCAGCAGATCCTCTTCGAGGGCCCCGAGACCGTCGCCGCGGTCTTCCTGGAGCCGGTGCAGAACGCCGGCGGCTGTTTCCCGCCGCCGCCCGGCTACTTCCAGCGGGTCCGCGAGATCTGCGACCAGTACGACGTGCTGCTCGTCTCCGACGAGGTCATCTGCGCCTTCGGCCGCCTCGGCACGATGTTCGGCTGTGACAAGTTCGGCTACGTCCCGGACATGATCACCTGCGCCAAGGGCATGACCTCGGGCTACTCCCCGATCGGCGCCTGCATCATCTCCGACCGCCTGGCCGAGCCGTTCTACAAGGGCGACAACACCTTCCTGCACGGCTACACCTTCGGCGGCCACCCGGTCTCCGCGGCCGTCGGCGTCGCCAACCTCGACATCTTCGAGCGCGAGGGCCTCAACCAGCACGTCCTCGACAACGAGGGCAACTTCCTGAGCACCCTGCAGAAGCTGCACGACCTGCCGATCGTCGGCGACGTCCGCGGCAACGGCTTCTTCTACGGCATCGAGCTCGTCAAGGATAAGGTCACCAAGGAGTCCTTCAACGACGAGGAGACCGAGCGCGTCCTGTACGGCTTCCTCTCCAAGGCGCTGTACGACAACGGTCTCTACTGCCGCGCCGACGACCGTGGCGACCCGGTCATCCAGCTGGCCCCGCCGCTGATCGCGGACCAGCCGGTCTTCGACGAGATCGAGCAGATCCTGCGCTCCGTCCTCACCGAGGCCTGGACCAAGCTCTGAGCCTCGCGTCACCTCCTGGTGCACTCATCCACAACTGAACATCCAGCGGCCCGGATTCACTCACTTCAAGCCATACGAGTGAATCTGGGCCGTTGTGCTGCCAAGCCACGAATACCGGGGGTCACCAGTCCTTACCGTGCTAGTGACCGATACCCTCCATGGTCGTTCACCCGGTCGGGGGAACGATTCGACGCCTACAACAAGAGGTGCGCAGATGGTGGCCCCGCCTGACAACGACGTTCTCTGGGCCCGCGGCCTGCACCACACGCACGGCGGCACCTCGGCCCTCGCCGGAGTCTCCGTCGGCGTCCGCGAGGGCGAGATCCTCGCCGTCACCGGCCCGCGCGGCAGTGGCAAGACCACCCTTCTGAAATGTCTCTCCGGCCAACTCGTCCCGTCCGAGGGCGAGGTCTGGTTCAACAGCGCGCCCGTGCACACCCTCTCCTCCCCCAGCCGCGAACGGCTGCGTCTGGACCGGTTCGGCTGGATCGACACCGAACCGCACCTCGTCCCCGAACTCACCGCCTGGGAGAACGCCGCCCTCCCCCTCCTCCTGCGCGGCACCGGCACCCGCTCCGCCAAGCACACCGCCGTCGAATGGCTGGACCGCCTCGACGTCGGCATGTGCGCGAACCGCCGTCCCGCGCGGCTCGACCAGTCCCAGCGCCAGCGCATCGCCATCGCCCGCGCCCTCGCCACCACCCCCCAGGTGCTGTTCGCCGACGAGCCGACCGCCCCCCTGCACCGCTCCGACGGCACCCAGGTGCTGCGCACCCTGACCACCGCGGCCCGCTCGCACCAGATCACCGTCGTCCTGGCGACCCACGACCCTGAGGTCGCCACGCTGGCCGACCGGTCCCTGGCGCTCCTCGACGGCCGCCAGTCCAGCGCCGCGGCCGAGGCCGCCGGTTCCTCCGATGAGGAAAGCAGGGCAGCGTGCTCGCTCTCCGTCTAGCCCGCGGCTCCCACCCCCTCGTCCTGCTGCGCCGCCTCTGTGTCGCCGCCGCGGCGGCCGGCACCGGCTTCCTGCTGCTCTCCACCGTCGGCCACGCCGCCGGCCACCCGTCCGCGGCCGACGAGTCGCTGGTCCGGCTGCTGTGGTGCACGGCCCCGCTCGCCGCCACGGCCCAGTTCGCGGTGTCCACGGCTCGCACGGATCCCGCCGCCCGCCTCCAGCGCGGTATGACCGCCGCCGGCCTGGGCCCGCTCCGCCTCACCCTGCTCGCCACCGTCTCCACCGCGCTGACCTGTGTGCTCGGTGTCCTCGCCGCGCTCGTCGCCTTCCTCCGTCTCCGCGGCGACCTCGGCGGCCCCTCCACCGTCCCGCTCTTCGACGACGACCTGCTCGGCGCCGGCCATCCGGTACCGCTCGTCGGCGCCCTCATGCTGCTGGCCACCGTTCCGCTGACCGCCGCGGCGGCCACGGCCGTCGCCCTGCGCCCCCGCCACGAAGCCGGCGCCTGCGAGGACGTGAGCCGCCCCACGATCGCCCCGCCCTCCGGTCTCCCGTGGGGCATCGCCCTGGCCGCGGCCGGCCTGGCGATCGAGGCGTACACCAGCCGCACTCCCGGCGCCCACAGCGGGCTGCTGCCCCTCCCCGGCCGGCTGATCGGCAGCCCGCCGGAAGTCCTGGCCGGCTGGGCGCTGTCGGCTTTCGGCCTGGTGCTGGCCGGACCCGGGCTGGTGCATCTGTGCGGCCGGCTCCTCTGCGCCGGGCGGCCCGGCGCACTGCGCCTGCTGTCCGGGCGGGTACTGCAGGAGGAGTCGCACCGCCTCGGACGCCCGCTCGGTGTCCTGTGCGCGGTCGGCTCCGCCGCGTACGCCGCCATGAAGGTCTACGAAGCCTCGTCCTCCCGTCCTTTCGGGCCGCTCACCGCCGTCGGCGCGGCCGTCGTTCTCGCCTGTGTCACCGCCAGCGCGCTCACCGCCGCGGTGGAATCCCGCTCGGCCCGCGCCCACACCACGGCCGCCCTCCGCCGCCTGGGCGCCTCCGCCTCCGTCCTCTACCGGGCAGCGGCCCTGCGCGCCCTGGCGCTGGTGATCGTCCTGGCTCCGCTGACCTGGACCGTCGCGGAGATGGCCACGCTTCCGCTCGTGCACTGAGGGGGCGGGCGGACCGGGGACGGCCGGCGCGCCGAGGGCGCGACGGATCCCGCCCCGTCTCCGCCCGCGCCGCCCCTCTCACCGCGGCCCGGCACGGCCGGCCGTGCCGCTGGGCCTGGAGTCGTCCGGTCTGACCCGCCGTAACCTGTGCCCCGACGACCGACGCGGGTGTACAGCGTGATCACGGATCAGGGCCGGGACGTCCGCGCACAGGCGCGCCCGACCTACGACGGCGCCCTGCGGGCCGCACTCGACGCGGCGGCCGCGGACGGGCACCTCGGTCCTCCGGTGGCATCGCTGCGGTCCTAACATGACGGACGTGTCGAATGCAGAGTCCTCAGCGTCCCGCCGCTTCCCGGCCCACGACGACAACCACGACCACGAAATCGAATCCCTGGCGGAGTTCGACCGGGTGGTCACCGCCGGCAGTCTCGCCGGACACCGCGTCCAGTCGGTCGATCTGACGGACCGTACGTTCGCGCTGCTCAGCACGGACACCACGGAGTCGGTGTTCCTCGGCTGTGTCATGGAGCCGGACGCCGCCGCCAAGATACGGGCCGGTGGCTCGCTGGTCTTCCCGCCCGTACCGGACCTGCCGTTCGATCCCTACCGTGGCAGTCTGTACGGGCCGGACGAACTCTTCACGCGGCTGGCCGAGGCCGGTTACGACGCCACCCCGGACGCCGGCGCGTACCGCTGGTACCAGGAGACCAAGTCGGACGGCGACATCTTCTCCTCGATGCTGCGCGGCATCCACGACGACGCCGTCTCCGACGCCCTCGACGAACACCTCGCCGGCGCACAGGTGGTGGGCATCATGGGCGGCCACGCCCTGCGGCGCGATGGTGCGGACTACGCGGGTGCGGCCCGGCTCGGCCGCCGGCTCAGCCGGGACGGCCTGACCGTCGCGACGGGTGGCGGCCCCGGTGCGATGGAGGCGGCGAACCTCGGGGCGTACGCCGCGCCCTTCGAGGACGGCATGCTCGACGCGGCGCTGGAACGTCTCGCCAAGGCACCGCACTTCACCGAGTCGATCACCGAATGGGCGCGGGCCGCCTTCGACATCCGGCACAGCCGGCCGGGCGGCGGAGCCTCGGTCGGCATCCCCACCTGGTTCTACGGCCATGAGCCGCCGAACGTCTTCGCGTCCCACATAGCGAAGTACTTCGTCAACGCGGTGCGTGAGGACGGCCTGCTGGCGCGCTCCAATGCGGGCGTCGTCTTCCTTCCGGGCGCGGCCGGGACCGTACAGGAGATCTTCGACAACGCGACGCCCAACTACTACGGGTCGCGGGGCGAGCCGACCCCGATGGTGCTGGTGAACCGCGAGCACTGGACCGAGACGCTGCCCACCTGGCCACTGCTCCGGGCCCTCGCGGCGGACCGCCCCATGGCGGCCAGGATCGCCCTGGTCGACTCGGTGGACGAAGCTCCCGAGGCGCTGTCCCGCCTCCGGTCGGGGGCCGATTCCTGACCCACCGGCGGTCCCTCGCACGCGCCGTGCCGAAGCCCCGGGCACCGTGCACCGCGCATGGGGCACCGTGCACCGGCGCGGCCTCCCCAGCCGGCCGGACGGCGGGTTCGACCGCCGAGGCAACTCCCGTCCCGAAATGCACGTCTGCCAGGCCGGGCACGTAACAGACGGTTCATGTAACAGACGGTTTCACACAGCGGGCGAACGGAGCTCTTGGTGATCATCGGTCTTCTGACGGCCGTGGCGGCATCGGCCTGCTACGGCACGGGATCGGTCCTGCAGGCGGTGGGCTCGCGCAAATCCGCCCGCCGGGAGGCGGCCGAGGCCTCCACCACCGGTGTCACCCAGCACGGCGGCCCCAGCCTGTCGTCCACCGCGAAGGCGGCCGTGACCTGGGAGTTCATGGTCGGCACGGTGCTGGACTTCCTGGGGTTCGGGCTCGGCGCGCTGGCCGCCCGGCTGCTGCCGCTGTTCCTCTCCCAGACCGTGATCAGCGCCAACCTCGTGATCACGGCGGTGCTGAGCATCAAGCTCCTCGGGATCCGGCTCTCCCGGGCCGAGTGGAGCTCCATCGGCGTGGTGTGCGGGGCGTTGGTGCTGCTGGCCACGGCCGCCGGGCCGGAAGGCAGCGGCCACACACCGATCGCCGCCCACTGGTGGCTGCTCGCCGCTTCCGTCGTACTGATCCTCGGTGGCACCCTGATCGTGCGGCTGCTCGGTGGACGGGCCGCGATCCTCGCGGGCCTGCTCTCCGGTCTGGGCTTCGGGGCGCTCGGGATCGGCGTGCGCGTGCTGAACGGCGTGGACCCCTTCCATCTGCCGTCGCTGCTCGGCGACCCCGCCCTGTACGCGATTCTGGTGGCCGGAATCGGGGGCATGTATCTGCACACCGTCGCGCTGCAGATCGGCTCGGTGAACGGCGCCACGGCGGCGCTGGTGGTGGGCGAGACGGTGGTCCCGGGCATTCTCGGGGTGCTGTGGCTGGGCGACTCCTCGCGTCCGGGCTTCGCCTGGGTCGCCGTCCTCGGGTTCGTGGTGGCCGTGGCGGGCGCCGTCGCGGTCGCCTGGTTCGGCGAACCGGAACCGGGGGACGGGCCCGGCGCGCCGACGGCGGATGAGGCGAAGGCGGAAGTGGCGGCACGCTGACACCCCCCGCACCCCGGGAGCCCAGGGGCGCCCGCTCCGTGTGGCCGGCCCGCGGCATCCGGTGTGACCCGCCCGTCGAGTCCGGCGTGACCCGCCCGTCGAGTCCGGCGTGACCTGCCCGTCGAGTCCGGCGTGATCAGTCCGCTGGCTCCGGGGTGATCAGCCCGTCGTACCCGAGGTGATCAGCCCGTAGTACCCGGCGCGCCCAGCACCACCACGTCCTGGGCGGCGAAGGAGATGCCCACCCGCTCCCCCACCTCCGGCGCGTCCCGCAGTGCGCAGGCCGCTTCCACCTGCGGACCCCCGGCCGGCTGCAGCAGCAGCGCGACATGGGTGCCACGGAAGGTACGGGCCGTGACCGTACAGGGCAGGCCTTCCGGGGCGGCGGTCAGCCGCACCCCGGCCGGGCGGACGAGCAGGCGGCACGGCCCGTCGGCCGTACCGTCCGGGACCGGCACCTTGCCCCAGGGGGTGGCAGCGGCCTCGCCCTGCACCGTCGCCGCGACCACGTTGTCGAAGCCGAGGAAGCGGGCGACGAATTCGGTGGCGGGCCGCTGCCAGACCTCCAGCGGGGTGCCGGTCTGTGCGATCCGGCCGTCCTGCATCACCACGACCCGGTCGGCGAGCGCAAAGGCCTCGCCCTGGTCGTGGGTGACCGCCAGCACCGTGGTTCCCAGTTCGCCGAAGAGGCGGCGGAGTTCGACGACCAGCCGTTCGCGCAGGCCGCGGTCGAGCTGGCCGAGGGGTTCGTCGAGCATCAGCAGGCGAGGGCGGGGGGCCAGCGCACGGGCCAGTGCGACCCGCTGCTGTTCGCCGCCGGACAGGGAGGCCACGGCGCGCCGCTGGGCGCCCGGCAGTCCGACGAGGTCGAGCAGTTCGGCGACCGTGCGCTCCCGCTCGGCGCGTGCGGAACCCCGCATCCGCAGCCCGAAGGCGACGTTGCCCTCGACGTCGTGCTGCGGGAAGAGCTGGTGGTCCTGGAACATCAGGCCGACCCCGCGCCGGTGGGCAGGCACCCCGGACTGCTCCCGCCCCTCCAGCAACACCGCTCCCGCGTCGGCCTGTTGGAGCCCGGCGACCACCCTGAGCAGGGTGGACTTGCCGCTGCCGCTCGGCCCCAGGACGCACACGATTTCGTGCGCGGCGACGTCCAGATCCACCGCGTCCAGTGCGGGGCGCCCCGCCGTGCCGAAGCGGACGGTCACCCCGCCCAGCCGCAGCAGTTCCTGCGCCGTGGTCCCGGCCCGTGCCGTCATCTAGAACTCCCCGGAGTGGTCGAGGGGGCGCAGGCGCTCCAGTACCAGCAGGGCACCGGCGCACACCACCATCAAGAGGGTCGACAGGGCCATCGCCTGCCCGTAGTTGAGCTCTCCCGCACGTCCCAGCAGGCGTGCCACGGCGACCGGCAGCGTCGGCTGGTCCGGCCGCGCGATGAAGACCGTCGCGCCGAACTCACCGAGGGAGACGGCGAAGGCGAAGCCCGCGGCGATCAGCAGGGCCCGCCGCACCATCGGCAGGTCGACCTCGCGCCACACCCGCCACGGCGAGGCACCGAGCACGGCGGCCGCCTCCCGCAGCCGTCCGTCGACCGCCCGCAGGACCGGCAGCATCGTCCGGACCACGAACGGCACCCCCACCAGCGCCTGGGCGAGCGCCACCAGCCACCACGAGGCGCGCAGATCGAGCGGCGGTGTGTCGAGACTGATCAGGAATCCGAAGCCGACGGTCACCGCGGACACCCCGAGGGGCAGCATCAGCAGGGCGTCGAAGCCCCGGACGAACCGGCTCACCAGGGCCGTCCGCCCGGATGGGCCTCTGCTCAGGCGGGGGAGGGTCAGCGCCGCGGCCGCCAGTCCGCCCACCACCAGCGCGATCGCCGTGGCGGCCGCCCCATAGGTGAGGGAGTTCCACAGGGCGTCCAGGGGCGCGACGGCGAAGGTGCTGTCGGCGCTCGCGGCCGACCGCAGCGAGGTGTAGAACACCGCTCCGTAGCCGTCCGGCCCGGCGAACGATCGCTCCACGAGCACGAGGAGCGGCACGATGAGGAGGACGGTGATGACGGCGAGCGTCGCCCACAGCAGCGTCCACTGGCCGCGGCCGCGTGGCCGGTGTGCGGTCTGCGACGCCGGCACGAGCCGCAGGGCGGTCTCCCGGCGGCGCACCGTCCAGGCATGCACCGCCAGCACGCCCAGCACCGCCGCGAACTGGACCATGGTGAGGACGGCGGCCGTCGGAAGATCCAGGAACTCCGCTGTCTGCCGGTAGATCTCCACCTCCAGCGTCGCAAAGGTGGGCCCGCCCAGAATCTGCACCACCCCGAAGGAGGTGAAGGTGAAGAGGAAGACCATGAGCGCGGCGGCCGCGACGGCGGGCCCCAGGGCGGGCAGTGTCACCCTGCGCCAGGCCGCGAACCGGCCGGCCCCCAGCATCCGCGCCGCCTCTTCCTGACGCGGGTCGAGCTGGGCCCAGAGCCCGCCGACGGTCCGGACGACCACGGCGTAGTTGAAGAACACATGCGCGAGCAGGATCGCCCACACCGAGGTGTCCAGGCGCAGGCCCCACAGCTCGTCCAGCAGCCCGCCCCGCCCGGCCAGCGCCAGGAAGGCCGAACCGACGACGACGGTCGGCAGCACGAACGGCACCGCCACCACCGCCCGCAGCACCTGCTTGCCGGGGAAGTCGAACCGCGCGAAGACATAGGCACCGGGCAGCGCGATCAGCAGGGTCAGCCCCGTGGAGGCCGCCGCCTGCCAGACGGTGAACCACAGCACCTGGACGATGTCCGGGTCGCTCAGCACTGCGCCGAACCGGCCCAGCTGCCACTGTCCGCCGTCGGTGAGGCCCCGTCCGACGATCGCCACGACGGGATAGGCGAAGAACAGCGCGAAGAAGGCGAGCGGCACCGCCATCAGGCCGAGCCGCGCCGCCGTTCCCCGCACGGGCCGCGGGCGCCGGCCGCGGACTACTTCAGAACGAGCGAGGACCACTGCTTGATCCACTGTTCGCGGTTCTTGGTGATCGTCTCGGGAGGCAGGGTCGTGGGCTTGTCGATCGTCGTGCCGTACTTGGTGAACAGCTCCGGCACCTTGGCACCTTCGCGTGCCGGGTTGACGAACATCTGCAGCGGTACGTCCTCCTGGAACTTCTTGCTCAGCAGGAAGTCCAGCAGCGCCTTACCGCCCTTCTCGTTCTTCGCCCCCTTGAGCAGGCCGCCGAATTCGATCTGGCGGAAGCAGGTGCCCGCCGCGACCCCGGTGGGCGCCTCCTTGGGCGCGGGCTTCTTGCCCAGCACCTCGGCCGGCGGGCTGGAGGCGTAGGAGACCACCAGCGGCTTGTCGCCCTTGCCCTTGGCCTTGCCGGCCGCGGAGCCCGAGAACCGGTCGTAGTAGGCCTGTTCCCAACCGTCGACGACCTCGACGCCGTTGGCCTTGAGCTTCTTCCAGTAGCCCTGCCAGCCGGACTGCCCGTACTTGGCGATGGTGCCGAGCTGGAAGGCGAGCCCCGGGGAGGAGGTGGCGGAATTCTCCGTCACGAGCATCCCCTTGTACCGGGGCTCGAGCAGATCGTCGAAGGTCTTCGGCGGCGCGGTCTTGTGCCGGGCGAAGTAGCCGCGGTCGTAGTTGACGCAGATGTCGCCGTAGTCGAGCGGGGTGACACGGTGCTCGCCCTTGTCGAGCTGCAGCCCCGCCGGCACGTCCGCCAGCCCCTTGGCCTTGTACGGGCTGAAAATCCCCTCGTGCAGACCGCGCGAGAGCAGCGTGTTGTCGATACCGAAGAACACATCGCCCTGCGGATTTCCCTTGGACAGGATCGCCTGGTTGACGGCCTTCCCGGCATCCCCGCCCTTGAGGATCCTGACCTTGTAGCCGCTCTCCTTCTCGAAGGCGCGCAGGACCGACTTGGAGACGTTGAACGAGTCATGGCTGACGAGCGTGACGGTCTTGGCGTCCGCTCCCCCGCCGCCCGGGGCACCGCAGGCGGCCAGCGCGGACATGCCGACCGCGGCGGCGACCGCCGTGGCGGTGATTCTGCTCGTGGTGCTCACTGATTTCCTCCTGGCTGGCCAGGAAGAGACGCGGCCCCGCCCGGTGTCCGCGACTCTCGGCGTCCGAAGACGCAGGAAGGCGGCCCGGGGCGGGGCGCAAACAGCATGAGTGACGACCGAACTTCCTACCCGGAATGACCCGGGCGAGGTTCAAGGGTCTGCGGGCACCGTAGCTCTACGACGCTTCCGCACTCTCAGCGCTGTGGCGCTCCCCTGTCGGATGATGCATTTGTTCGATCACACAGTACCAGCGGGCGGTCAGCGTTCCGAGGCCGCGAGCTGCCCGCAGGCGCCGTCGATCTCCTGGCCGCGGGTGTCGCGGACGGTCACCGGCACGCCGTGCGCCTCGATGGCCTGGACGAACGCCCGCTCGTCCTCGGGACGCGAGGCGGTCCACTTCGAGCCGGGCGTCGGATTCAGCGGAATGAGGTTCACATGGACGCGCTTGCCCTTCAGCAGCCGTCCCAGCAGGTCACCGCGCCACGCCTGGTCGTTGATGTCCCTGATCAGCGCGTACTCGATCGAGATCCGCCGCCCGGACTTCTCCGCGTACTCCCAGGCCGCGTCCAGTACCTCACGCACCTTCCAGCGCGTGTTGACGGGCACCAGGGTGTCGCGCAGCTCGTCATCGGGCGCATGCAGCGACACCGCCAGCCGGCACTTGAATCCTTCGTCGGCGAACCGCAGCATCGCCGGCACCAGCCCGACCGTCGAGACGGTGATCCCCCGCTGGGACAGCCCCAGCCCGTCGGGCTCGGGGTCGGTCAGCCGCCGGATCGCCCCGACCACCCGCTTGTAGTTGGCCAGCGGCTCGCCCATCCCCATGAAGACGATGTTCGACAGCCGCGCCGGCCCGCCCGGCACCTCGCCGTCGCGCAGCGCACGCATCCCGTCGACGATCTGGTGCACGATCTCGGCGGTCGACAGATTACGGTCCAGGCCCGCCTGCCCCGTTGCGCAGAACGGACAGTTCATCCCGCAGCCGGCCTGCGACGAGATGCACATGGTGACCCGGTCCGGGTAGCGCATCAGCACGGACTCGACGAGCGTGCCGTCGTGCAGCTTCCACAGGGTCTTGCGCGTGGTGTCGTCGTCACACGAGATGTGCCGCATGACCTTCATCAGATCCGGCAACAGCTCGCTCGCCAGCTTCTCGCGCGCCGCCGCCGGGATGTCGGTCCACAGCGCAGGATCGTGCGCATAACGGGCGAAATAGTGCTGCGACAGCTGCTTGGCGCGAAACGGCTTCTCCCCGATCGCGGCCACCGCTTCGCGACGCTCGACGGGACTGAGATCGGCAAGGTGCCGCGGAGGCTTCTTGGCCCCACGCGGCGCGACGAAAGTGAGTTCTCCGGGTGCAGGCATGGTGCGTCCAGTGTGGCAGATCATTTACGGGCGCCCAGGTGGGAGGGGTGAGGGGGCGGTCACCCGCTGTGGCCCCGGTCGCCGGTGACCGGCCTCGCACGGCCCCGAGGCGGCCCAGGACGTCCTCCGGTCACGTGGCGCTGCCGGCGGACCGCGGGCGGCCCGGCCACTGAGGAACGGCTCTTCCCCTGCTCGGGAGGCGATCCCCGGTTGATCTAGCCTTTCGGCGATGCGCATTGATCAGATCGAACTCTGGCTCCGTGAGCATGGCGCGGACGTACAGCCCATGCTCCTGTCTGCCCGGTTCGATGCCTACCTCAGCGCACTCCCGTGGGAAGGCGGCGGCATCGACTGGCGAGACCTGCCGCACCGGTCGCTGGCACTGGATGGCGTCTCGGACGAAGACGTAGTGGGCTGGGCCCGCCAGACACCTGTGGCCCTGCACAGCCACGTGCTGGTCATCGACTCCGCAACCGAGCCAGGCGTGGTGTGCCGGTTCGCAGACGCCATGCGGGATTTCGAGCTGCTGTCGAACCGCCCCGAGCTCTTCATCTGCGGCGTCGATCTCGTGAATGGCGAGGTGCAACCGGCCTTCGAGCACTTCATCGAGCGGCGTTCGTTCGTGACCCTCCACGCTCTAACCTGAGATCAGCTGCAGCAGAGCCAGACGGGCTGATCACTGCTTAGTAAGCCTGGTGGTGATCTCCACGATGGATCGGCAGGTCAGTAGGCGGGCGACCAACCCCGGCTCCTCCAGTACCCGAGCTGTAGATCGTGATCTTCTTCGGTGTCGTCGCCCTCCGGCGTGAGGTCCCCCGACCACTCGTCGATCCCGAAGGCAGCAGCCAACGCGGAAGGGTGCTGCTCGGAGTCGATGTGCGGGGCAGAAAGTTGCGCTCGCCGGCATCAACGCTGGCCACATCACAGCCAGTGGCGGCACGGCAGGCGATCTGTCGCGGATTGTTCGAGCCGATGCACTCGCATCGTTGCCGGAGCAGACACGTGAATCCGGGATATCCGAGCACGCTACTGGCTCCGACCCTGCGACCCCACGGTCTCCGGCCCTATCCACATGCCGGCGGGCGTCGCCTCAGCCGGGGCGGAGGGGGCCGGACGCTGGAGCGGCGCCCCGAGCGGAGCCGGGAAGCCCGCCCGCCGGAGCGGAGCGCAGCCGGGAGCTTGAACTCGTGGAGAAAGCTGTTGCTCAAGCTCCGGACGGGATGTGCCAGAGCGGGGCTTGGTACTGCTCCGGGCGGCTGCTGAGCAGTAGGGCTCTGAGGTCCTGGCGCTGGTTGCCGCTGAGGCCGAAGGCTTCGGTGAGCCGGCGGAACGTGGTGTGGGTGATCCCGCGGGACCGGGCGTCGGCTTCGAACTCGTCGAGCTGGTGGAGTACGGCTTCCGGACCGAGCTTTTGGGCGGGCTGGCTGCCGGGCCGACTGGCCTTGTCGCGTTCGTGGTCGATTTCGGAGAAGCCGCAGATTTCCCGGCTGTGCTGCTCGACCTGGTGCAGGTTCTCCGTGGCGAGGATCGCTCCGGCGAGCTGGTTGCGGTTCAGGGCCTCGTCGAGATCGGCCTCGTACACGGCAGGGCCGTCGTCGGTGAGCGGGACCGGCAGGCCGACGTCCCTCACTTCGCACAGACCGCGGACGCCTCGTGCCGTGACGGCCAGCATGGCCGTTGCCTCGGAAGGGTGCCATTCCAGTACCACGCCGGCGGGTGTGACGTGCTCGGCCCTGAGCCTCAGGACAACGGGACCCAAGCGATCACGCAGGACGTCGGCGGGCAGTTCGCCGTCGAGGCCGGGACCGGCGACCAGGAGCCGTACGGGGAAGTTGAGTTCGCAGCACCCCGCGAGGGTGAGGGCATCGGCAAGGGGACTGCGAAGGGTGGGCTCGTCACCCTGAGCGAGGATGTCGCCGCCCACGTCAAGGAGGTCGACGGAGTCCGGCTCCAAGTGCTGAACCAGCTCTTCGAGCTGGCGAACAATTCCCTCGGCGCCATGGTGCGGATCGATCAGCGCGAAGGTCTGCGGGAGCTCTGCGGCCAGCCGGGGAAGCGTCGAGCCCGCGGGAGCAATCGGTGCGGCGTCGGCGGGTACGGCCTGGACGCTGCGGGTGAGCGGGCGGAGGCCGGTGAAGTTGGCCGGCCCTCTTGGGCCCGGCACGGGGTCCACCAAGAGACGGTCCCACGAGTAGGTGAGGACCACCGCCGGACTCTCGCCGCCATAGAGGGCGGCATCCAGCATCGCCGCGGCAACAGCGTCGCCGCCTCCTCCTGCTGCCACAATCAAGCGCGTCACGTGCGTCAGCGTACGGGCTGCTGTACCGGCCCACGGCCTACGACCTGCCGTTCCGGTCATGCGGCGACCCGCGGAGGGCACACCCTCCCCTCATTCTTCGAGCACGGGGACCCCAGGCGCCGCCATCACTCGCCGCGCTCCGCGTCGACTCCGTCCTCCGCCTTGCGTCAGCACGCTCCACACCCCGCCCAGCCTCCGCCGGTAACGCCCCGCGCCCCGACGCTCAAGCGTCTTGGCGATGACCTGCTCGACGTCGGTATCGGTGACCTTCCGGGGGACGCCGTCCGGCGCGCCCGCTTCGCCGTCGGCCGCGAGGCTGATGTCAACCGCTGCTTGTGCCGGCCAGGAGAGACGGATTTACATGGGTTCAGACCGACAGCAATAGCGCCTCCCTTCCTCTTCCCCTCCCCCTCCCCCTCCCCCTTCCCCTTCTCCTCCTCCATCCAATTCTCATTGCGATAGCTGCCGGATTTCTGCCGAGGTCGGCTCAATGAGTGGCTTTCCCGGACCGGACCGGCGTGCTGCAGCAACGGTCGGAACCAGCCCTGTACCCCTGTGGACGTCACATGAGGCGGCGGAGGGCTGAAGACGATGTTCGGGCGAAGGAAATTCCTCATGGCCGGCGCCACGGCCGGTGCCCTGGGTGGTGCGGGCATGATGCTCTCACGGGGTGTTCTGGGAGCTCAGGAGGATGCGTCACCCGCTCACGGAACCGGGTCCGCGGACAGCGCGGTGCCGCAGACCCCTCCGCTGGAGAGGTACGTCGATCCGCTGCCCAGGCCGATGACGGCCATCTCGGATCCTTCCGTCTATCCGGGCGCCGACTACTACGAGATCACGATGCGGAAGGGCTCGTGGCGCTTCCACCGCGATCTCGGGCCGGCAACCGTATGGGGGTACTGGGCCACGAACCCGCACGACCCTCGCAGGCCGATCGGCATGGGCTATCTGGGGCCGACGCTCAGCGTGACCAGGGACCATCCGACGGTCGTCAAATACCGCAACAAGCTGCCGACCACCCACCTGTTCCAGTCCGTGATCGACGGCATTCGCAACGGGGACCCCCAGCTCGCCCCGAGCCCTCCGCCGCCCTACAAGAGCGAACCGCCCTTTCCCCCGAATATCAACGTGTGGAACGTCGTGCACCAACACGGTGGTTTCACGGCGCCACAGTCCGACGGAATGCCGCTGCATTCGTTCAGCCCGGACGGCTTCCATGCCGAGTCCTACACCACCCTGGACCCGAGCCGGGTCAAACCCAACGAAGCGATCTGCGCCTACACCAATCACGACCGTTCGTGCATGCTCTGGTATCACGATCACGGCATGGGAATGACCAGCGTCAATGTCTATGCGGGCCTCGCCGGTCTCTACCTCATTCGTGACCCCGCCGACGAGCGGCTCAGGCTGCCGCGAGGCGAATTCGAGGTCCCCCTCATCCTGCAGGACCGGACCTTCCACCGGGACGGCTCACTCGCCTACACCATGGCCCAGAGGGAGGGCGAGGACACCCCGGTCGTCAACGGGAAGGCGTACCCCTTCCTGGCGGTCGAGCCGCGACGCTACCGGCTGCGCATTCTCAACGCGTCGAACGAGCGTTTCTGGCGGCTGAGGTTCGACGTTCCCAGGGACGTACTGCCTCAGCCCACACTGCCGTTCTGGCTGATCGGCACCGACGGCGGCTTCCGTGCTCCCTTGCAGATGCTGAACTTCCTGATCTCGCCGGCCGAGCGGTACGACCTGATCGTCGACTTCAGTCAGATGCCCATGGGAACGAACATCACCTTGCAGAATTACCACGCACCGGTCCACTACCCCGGCATGCCCGGCATGGGGCCGGTGATTTCGGAAATCATGCAGTTCCGGGTCACCAAACGATTGTCCGGAGGCGCGGACAGGACGACTCCGCCCAAGAAACTCCAGCTGCCGGCGGTCGCGCCCATCGAGCCGAAGCCGGGCATCCGCCGGCGGGAATGGGTCACGTACCAGCACAAGCTCTTCGGCACCATGACGTTCAACGCGCTGCCCTTCATGGAGCCGTCCCAGGACTTCATCAAGGCGGGCTCGGCAGAAATCTGGGAGTACATCAACCCCAACCACGACGCCCACCCGATGCATGTTCACCTCGTCAACTTCCAGGTGCTGAACAGGCAGCCGATCGATGCAGCCGCCTACCAGGCGGATTACGAAAAGTGGCTCGACGGCGGCCGCAAACCGGAGGACCGGCCGGTGTTGGCGCACTATCTCACCGGCCCACCGAGTCCGCCGGACCCGGACGAAGCACGGTCCGACAAGGACACCTTCAAGTCCTATCCGGAGACGGTGACCAGAATCATCGTTCAGGAATTCAGCCCGCCGACGGAGACAATCGCGTCGATCCCGAACAGCGGCACGAAGCTGCCGGCGACGTACGTCCACCACTGCCACATCCTCGAACACGAAGACGACGACCTGATGCGCCCGTGGACCATCGTCGCCCACAACGACCACAGCGGCACCGACCACAGCGGCGGCCACGGCCACTGAGAGAGCGGCTGACCGGATGTACCGGCACCGGCTCGGAGGCGGGATCCCTCTGCCCGGGCAAGGGCGGCCGGTCCACTTGCCTCTCCCTCCCGCCTGCGCATGCGAAAGGGGCCCGCCGCTCGGTGCGGCGGGCCCCTCACAGGCATCAGGAGACCCCTGGGTTCAGCCGGACCCCACGAAGATCACGAACAGCAGCCACACCACCGGCGCCGTCGGCAGCAGGGAGTCGAGGCGGTCCATGATGCCGCCGTGGCCGGGGAGCAGGGTGCCCATGTCCTTGATGCCGAGATCGCGCTTGATCATGGATTCGCCGAGGTCGCCGAGGGTGGCGCTGGCCGCGACGGCGAGGCCGAGCAGCAGGCCCTGCCACCAGGCCCCGTGCGCGATCAGGAATTCCATGCACAGTGCGCCGGCCACCATCGCGAAAAGCACCGCGCCGGCAAGTCCCTCGCGGGTCTTTCCGGGGCTGATGCGCGGCGCGAGCTTGTGCCTGCCGAACCGCCAGCCGACCGCGTACGCGCCGGTGTCGCTGACCACCGTCAGCATCAGGAAGGTCAGCACCCGCTCCGGCCCGTCGGGCTCGGCCGCGAGCATCAGCGCCACGAACGTCGCGAGGAAGGGCACGTAGAACGCCGCGAAGACGCCCGCGGTGACATCCCGCAGATAGTTTTCGGGGGCCTCGGTCATCCGCCAGACGAGGACGGCCAGCGCGGTGAGCGCCATCGCCACCCAGGCGCCCTCGGCGCCGCGGACATATCCGGCGGCCACCATGGCGGTCCCACCGACCGCGAGCGGCACCAGCGGCACCTTGATGTCCTTGCGCTCCGCCAGCCGCGAGGTCAGCTCCCACAGGCCCACCACTACGGCGATCGCTATCACGCCGATGAAGACAGGCTTGTAGACGAAGAGCGACGCAACGATGATCGCGCCGAGGCCGATACCGACCCCTATCGCGGCGCGCAGATTGCGGCCCGCGCTCTTCTTCTTCGGCTTCTCTGAGTCCGGCGAGTTGTCGGACCCGGAAAGAGGGGTGGGCATGGGCTCCTGCGGCTTTTCGTCGCGGAACAGGGGGCCGCTCGGTCGAGCAGCCCCCCGGTCGTCCAGGTGATCCCGGTTATCCCGGATGTCCCGATATCCCCGGTCGTCGTCCTGGTGTCCGCCTGGCCCCGGCACGAAGGGCAGGGGCCGAGTCCGGTCCGGGTCGCCCCAGTCGTGCCCGGGACCCGCCGGGGCGGGGGGCGCCGCCCCGCGGAGCGAGGAGGCCGGTCCGTGGTCGGGCGATGCCCGGGGTCCGGCGGCGGGCGGGGCGGCCCCCCAGGAAGACTCGTTCATCAGACCTCGAGGAGCTCGGATTCCTTGTGCTTGAGCAGCTCGTCCACCTGCGCGACGTACTTCGCGGTGGTGTCGTCGAGCTCCTTCTCGGCGCGGCGCACCTCGTCCTCGCCGGTTTCCTTGTCCTTGACGAGCTTGTCGAGCGTTTCCTTGGCCTTGCGGCGGACGCTGCGGATCGAGATCTTCGCGTCCTCGCCCTTGTTCTTCGCGACCTTGATGAACTCCTTGCGGCGCTCCTCGGTCAGCTCGGGGAACGTCACCCGGATGATGTTGCCGTCGTTGCTCGGGTTGACGCCGAGGTCGGAGTCGCGGATGGCCTGCTCGATGTTGCGCAGCGCGCTCTTGTCGAACGGGGTCACCACGGCCATCCGCGGTTCGGGAACCGAGAACGACGCCAGCTGGTTGATCGGCGTCATCGCACCGTAGTAGTCCGCCACGATCTTGTTGAACATCGCCGGGTGCGCACGCCCGGTGCGAATCGCGGCGAAGTCCTCCTTGGCGACCACGACGGCCTTCTCCATCTTCTCCTCGGCCTCGAGGAGGATCTCTTCGATCACCACTTGCTCCTGGTCTTTTCGGTAAGAAGCAGAGCCTCGCCCCTGCCGCGCGTCTTCTCCTGCACGGTGTCCGACCGGCAGGCCGTTGTCCATCCCCGTACCGGGGTCTTCCCCCGGCCGGGAGCTGCCGCCCGTACCGGCCGATGCCCGTACGGAACCACGGCAGTTGGGGCCGTCAGGCCCGGGTGCCCTGATCGCTGACGAGCGTGCCGATCTTCTCACCCTTCACGGCGCGCGCGATGTTGCCCTCGGCGAGCAGCTCGAAGACGAGGATCGGGAGCTTGTTGTCCCGGCAGAGCGTGATGGCCGTGGCGTCGGCGACCTTGAGGTCCCGGGTGATGACCTCGCCGTATTCGAGGGCGTCGAACTTCACCGCGTCGGGGTTCTTCTTGGGGTCGGAGTCGTAGACGCCGTCCACGCCGTTCTTGCCCATCAGCATGGCCTCGGCGTCGATCTCCAGGGCGCGCTGGGCGGCGGTGGTGTCGGTGGAGAAGTACGGCATGCCCATGCCGGCGCCGAAGATCACGACCCGGCCCTTCTCCAGATGGCGCACCGCACGCAGCGGAATGTACGGCTCCGCGACCTGGCCCATGGTGATCGCCGTCTGGACGCGGGAGTCGATGCCCTCCTTCTCCAGGAAGTCCTGGAGGGCCAGACAGTTCATGACCGTGCCCAGCATGCCCATGTAGTCGGAGCGTGCCCGGTCCATGCCGCGCTGCTGGAGTTCGGCGCCGCGGAAGAAGTTTCCGCCGCCGATCACGATGGCGATCTCGTAGCCGTCGCGCACCACGGCGGCGATCTCGCGGGCCATGGCGTGCACGACGTCGGGGTCGACTCCCAGTCCGCCGCCGCCGGCGAATGCTTCGCCCGACAGCTTCAGCAGGAAGCGTCGCCTGCCGCCGTGGCCGGCATGGTCTGCGTGCGCGCCGTCGGCACCGTGAATCATTGAGCTCTCCTCGTGCACATACGAAGAAGGCCATTGCCGTGGGTCTGGTTCAGATCCCTGTGCGGCAATGGCCTCCTCGTCACATCTGCGGCCGGCCGTTGAGCGGCCGACTGCCTACGACCCTAGCGGGGTCGCAGGTCATTCGCTGCCTTCGCGACAGGCTCAGATGCCGACCTTGATGCGCGCGAAGCGCTTCAGGGTGACACCGGCCTCCTGCAGGACCTTCTCGACGGACTTCTTGTTGTCGAGCGCGTACGGCTGGCCGAGCAGCGTCGCGTCCTTGAAGAAGCCGTTGAGGCGACCCTCGACGATCTTCGGCAGGGCAGCCTCGGGCTTGCCCTCCGCGCGGGTGGTCTCCTCGGCGACGCGGCGCTCGGCCTCGACGACCTCGGCCGGGACGTCGTCCTTGGCGAGGTACTTCGGGGCGAACGCGGCGATGTGCTGCGCAATGCCCTTGGCGACCTCGGCGTTCTCCTTGTCGAGCTCGACAAGGACACCGATCTGCGGCGGCAGGTCGGGCATGGTGCGGTGCATGTAGACCGACACGTAGCCGTCGGAGAACTGCGCGAAGCGGTCCAGGACGATCTTCTCGCCCAGCGTGGCGTTGGCCTCGTCGACGAACGCCTGGACGGTCTTGCCGGCCTCGATCTCGGAGGCGAGCAGGGCCTCGATGTCGGCCGGGGAGGTCTTCGCGATGTGCGCGGCGATCTCGTTGGCGACGGCCTGGAACTTCTCGCCCTTGGCGACGAAGTCCGTCTCGCACTTCAGCTCGACGATGACACCGGAGGCGTTGTCGTCGCCGACCAGGGAGACCACGGCGCCGTTCTCGGCGGAGCGGCCCTCGCGCTTGGCGACGCCCTTCTGGCCCTTGATGCGCAGCGCCTCGACGGCCTTGTCGACGTTGCCCTCGGCCTCGTCCAGGGCCTTCTTGCAGTCCATCATGCCGGCGCCGGTGAGCTCGCGGAGCTTCTTGACGTCAGCGGCGGTGTAGTTCGCCATGGTCTGTGAATCTCTTCTCGAAATCTCGAAGTCGAAAGATCTACGGGTGGACGGCGGGGGCGGCGCTTGTGGCGCCCTCCCCCGCCGTCATCAGCCGGATGTTGCGGGTCAGGCCTGCTCGGCGTCCGCGGCCGGCTTCTCGGCCTCGGCGGCGGGAGCCTCGGCGGCCGGGGCGGCCTCCTCGGCGGGCTTCTCCTCGGCCTTGGGGGCCTCGTCGTCAGCCTTCTTCTCGCCCTCGAGCAGGTCGCGCTCCCACTCGGCCAGCGGCTCGGCGGCAGCAGCCTTCTCGCCGGGCTTCTGGTCGCCGGTGGCGGCACCGGAGCGGGCGATGAGGCCCTCGGCGACGGCGTCGGCGATCACGCGGGTGAGCAGGGTGACGGAGCGGATCGCGTCGTCGTTGCCCGGGATCTTGTAGTCGACCTCGTCCGGGTCGCAGTTGGTGTCGAGGATCGCGACGACCGGGATGTTGAGCTTGCGCGCCTCACCGACGGCAATGTGCTCCTTCTTGGTGTCCACGATCCAGACGGCGCTGGGCACCTTCTGCATCTCGCGGATACCGCCGAGGGTCTTCTCCAGCTTGGCCTTCTCGCGGGAGAGGACCAGGAGCTCCTTCTTGGTGAGGCCGGAGGCGGCCACATCCTCGAAGTCGATCTGCTCGAGCTCCTTCAGGCGCTGCAGGCGCTTGTAGACGGTCGAGAAGTTGGTCAGCATGCCGCCGAGCCAGCGCTGGTTCACGTAGGGCATGCCCACGCGGGTCGCCTGCTCGGCAATGGCCTCCTGGGCCTGCTTCTTCGTGCCGACGAACATGACCGAGCCGCCGTGGGCGACGGTCTCCTTGACGAACTCGTAGGCGCGGTCGATGTACGACAGCGACTGGAGCAGGTCGATGATGTAGATGCCGTTGCGCTCGGTGAAGATGAAGCGCTTCATCTTCGGGTTCCAGCGGCGGGTCTGGTGCCCGAAGTGGACGCCGCTCTCCAGCAGCTCCCGCATCGTGACGACGGCCATGGCCGTACTCCTTGTTTTGCTCGGTTCCACTGCGGCCGGTCGGCCGCGGTGCCTGACGCCCCGACGCGCCTGCCGGGGAAAGCACCTTGCGGGGCCGTCCGAGGACCGAGGAGCGCGGCCGTCGTGCTGCCCGAAAGGGACTGGTGCACTGACGGCGGGGCGTGCGAAGTCGACCCGGTGACCCGGATCGCCATCAGAAGTGTACGGGACGGCCGATGCACCGGGCGACACACACCATTTCGATCCCCGCACGGGTGACACCGTTGTCCACAACCGCCCGCCGATCCACAGCTTCAGACCAAGATCCCCGCGCCCCGGCGAACCGCGCCACCGTCGGGACATGCGACGGAACACACAACCGAACCCGCAACCCGCTCCGCGACCGGCCACTCGGCGAAGCCCTGGACCACACTCCGGCGAGACCGCGATCCGCCACGCCGTCAGCCGCTTCCGCGGACACCGGCCCGACCCGGCCCGCCGCGGCCGGCCCTGTACGGCCCGCGGCATCCGACTCGGGCGGGCCCGGAGCGAGAGGCACGAGCCGGACGGCAACAGGCGACACGATCCGGACCACAGCCGACCGCAGCGCCCGCCGGACCTCGTCCCGTCTCCCGCCCCATTCCAGTCCCCGCTCACCTCCCCGCCCCTGTTCCCTTCCCCTCCTCTTTCTCCAGCTCCGCCTCCCTCTCCACCACGCCGTCCTCTCCCTCCTCTGGTCCTCCCTCCTCTGGTCCTCCCTCCTCCGGTCCTCCCTCCCCGGCCGCGCTTCCGGCCGCCGACGCCCTTACCGCCGACGCCGCGCGCGGAACCGACCGGATATGGGCCGAGCTGCTTCTTCCCGGCCCGTGCTCTGCGTGTACTCCTGGCCCCTGCTGCGACTGCGGTGCTCACCGCTCTGTTTCCCGTACCGGCGAGCGCTACCGCCGCCCCGTCCTTGGTCGCGAGGGAGGAGCGCGGGGTGCACAGGGTGGAACAGGTGGCGGATGAGTCTGCGGGTGCGGCACGTGACGACGGGGTGAGGCAGCCGGGCAGCGGAGCAAGCGCCCTGGAGGCGCCGGAAATGCCCCGTGACGAGCCGGTGACACGCCCTGGAGGGGTGGCACGTCGTGAGGCAGTGGCGCGGGCCGGCACCTCTGGTGGGAACAGAGCGTGGCCGGTGGGAGGGGCCGGAGGGGGCATAGGGCCCACGGTGGTACGCGGCTGGGAGCCGCCTCCTTCGCCCTGGGCGGCCGGGCACCGGGGTGTGGACCTGGCCGCCCCCGCCGGCGCACTGGTACGGGCAGCGGCACCCGGCCGGGTGGCGTATGCCGGAACCGTCGCAGGCCGTGGTGTCCTGACGATCGAGGTGTCCCGCTCGGGCCGTCCCCCGTTACGCACCACCTACGAGCCCGTGCGGCCCAGGGTCCACAAGGGCGAACACGTCACCGCAGGTCAGCCGGTCGCCGTCCTGCAGCACGGTCCGTTCCACTGCCGGGCACCATGCCTCCACTGGGGCCTGCGCCGAGGCAAGAGCTACCTGGATCCGTTGTCCCTGCTGCCCCGCAGCATGCTCCGCGGTGGCCCCTCGCGGCTGCTGCCCGTCTTCGGGGTTCCCGTACCCGCGGGCGACCGCATGGCCCCCCGGCATTCGGGTCCGGCAGAACCGAAGCATTCAGCGGTACCGGCGAAACCAGCAGCTCAGCAACGCAGGCCTGCGCCTACAGGAGCTGCCCTCATAGGAGCAGCCGGGCTCGCGGCGGCAGCCGTCTGGGCTCTGGGCCGGCTCCATCGGGGGGCAGGGTCGGCTGAGGCCGAAAAGGACGTGCCGTGCCCCGGCAGCCGGATGGAGGGTGGCACGGCCTTCGGCAGGTCGGTGCGTGATCACGAAGCAGCCGCGACAACCGGGAGCGGGGGCCGGAGCCGGAACAGAAGAGCAGAGGGAGCATCGACGCTTCGGTCGTAGTGCCGGTCTGCCACAGAGGCAGCCCAGGAGAGCGAAGCATGCCATCGCTTCGCGACAAGGCTGACGACCGACCGACCGACCGGCTGCG
>NZ_JBICWS010000008.1:110547-376875 GCF_043199875.1 Streptomyces sp. NPDC048516
TGCGGGCTGCGGGCTGCGGGCTGCGGGCTGCGGGCTGCGGGCTGCGGGCTGCGGGCTGCGGGCTGCGGGCTGCGGGCTGCGGGCTGCGGGCTGCGGGCTGCGGGGCCAACGAGTGTGCTGGGGGTGGAGGTGGGGTGGGAGGGGGTGGGGGGGGCGGGGGGGGGAGGCCCCCTCAGCCGCGGACGCCGCGGAGGGCCATGGCGACCGCCGCCTCCGTGATCTCGTCCGGGTCTTCTGCGGCACCCAGTTCGATACGGCGGACCGCGGCGTCGACGACTCCTTGGAGGAGCATGGCCGCGAGGCGGGGCTGTGCATGCCCGAGGGCGGCAAGCGCCTCGATGATCATGGCGATCAGTCCGCCGTGGGCCGCGCGGATCTTCTCCCGTGCGCCGGCGTCCAGCTCACCTGCCGAGATGGCGACGACGGCGCGGTGGCGCCGGTCGCCGACCAGGGCGAGCTGCCGTCGCACATACGCCTCAACCTTCTCCTCGGGCGTGTCGACGCGCTCCATCGCCGCTTCCACCTCAGCGGCCCAGACCGGGAAGTCGACGGCGCACAGCTCTTCCACGACAGCGGCGCGCGAGCGGAAGTATTCATACACGGAAGAGCGCGCGAGGCCCGTGCGCTCGGCGAGGGCGGGGAAGGTCAGTGCTTCCGTTCCGCCTTCGGTCAGCAGGGTGCGGGCAGCGTCCAAGAGGGCGCCGCGCTGCATCGTCCGGTGCTCGGCCACAGAGGCCGCTCGAATCCTGGGCACCTCACCACTCTACGGATGGCACGCCCGGCATGGCACTCCGCATGGCGACACGGCGCGCGGAGAGCCCGGGCGTCCGGTGGGTGACTCAGCGTCCGACGTCGGCGAGCTTCGCTCTGAGCTGGAGTACGGACTTGGTGTGGATCTGGCTGACCCTGCTCTCCGTGACGCCGAGGACGTTGCCGATCTCGGCGAGCGTGAGCCCTTCGTAGTAATAGAGCGTGACCACGGTCTTCTCGCGCTCGGGGAGGGTGTTGATGGCGCGCGCGAGCAGTCGCCGCAGCTCGCGGTCCTCGGCGATCTCGACGGGGTTCTCGGCCGCCGTGTCCTCGAGGGTGTCCATCAGGCTCAGCCGTTCACCCCCCTCGCCACCGACGTGCAGGAGCTCTTCCAGGGCGACCACGTTCGCCAACGACAGCTGGCTGAACACACCGTGGAGTTCTTCCAGCGCGATGCCCATCTCCGCGGCGACCTCCGCCTCTGACGGGGTGCGGCGCAGCTGCGCTTCGAGGGTGGCGTAGGCCCGTTCGACGGCACGGGCTTTCTGTCGTACGGAGCGCGGAATCCAGTCCAGAGCGCGCAGCTCGTCGATCATTGCGCCGCGGATGCGGGTGATGGCGTAGGTCTCGAACTTGATGGCGCGTTCGGGTTCGAACTTCTCGATGGCGTCGATCAGTCCGAAGACTCCGGAAGAGACGAAGTCGGCCTGTTCGACGTTGGGGGGCAGGCCGACGCTGACGCGGCCGGCGACGTACTTGACCAGCGGCGAGTAGTGCAGGATCAGCTGTTCTCGCAGCCGCCCGTCGCCCGACGCCTTGTAGGAGCGCCACAACTCGTCGAGCGAGGTGGGCGGGGCGGGGCGCACGCTGCCGCGCGCGGCGGGTGGTACAGCCGCACGATCAGACCCGGAGGTGTGCTGGGGCATTCGTCGCCTTGAGCCGTTCTGCCGAGACGCGGGTGGATGGATGTATGAGGGTTGAATTGCCTGTGAGCGTAGCGTGACCGAAGCGTCGCGGTGCGCGAGGACGGCAGGTTCGGGCGTGCGCAGATACGTTCCGCTGCCCGCACCTCAGGGTTACCTCGTACGGCGTGGCGACACCCGGACAGGGAGCCGGACGCGAACCCCGGGAGGGCCGTGCGGACGGACGCGATGACACGGTGTGCAAGACCTCGCCCGTCCCCTGCGCCACATCGCCGTCTCCCCATGGATCGGACCGTGCCCCGAAGCACGGCAAACCTGGATTCTGCGGTCATTCCCCTCACCCTTTCACCCGTTCGCCCCAGGTCAAGGACCGCCTCGCCGGGAACCCTCGGTCCTCTCGGCGCGTCGCACCAACTCCCAGTGATCACCGCACCTTTGCACGAATCCGAGGGACAACAGCTCGAAGAGTTTGCGCTGCGTGACCTCTCGGGGCATGGCGGCTTCCTCCGCCAGACGGCCGGTGTCCGTGCTGCCGCGCGCGGGCAGCGCCTCCAGTACGCGGGTCGCGACGGGATCGAGGAGGTCGCGGATACGGGTCGGTCCCCGCTGCTCGGGAGCGAGGTCACCGATGCTGCCGACGAGTTCGATGACCTCGTCGGCGCCGGTGATCACCGCGGCCTCGCCGCGCAGGAGTTGATGCACCCCGGCGGACAGGCTGCTGGTGACCGGGCCCGGCATGCCCATCGTGAAGCGGCCGAGGGCCAGCGCTTGCCGGGCGGTGACCAGTGAGCCGCTGCGCACCTCTGCCTCCACGACGACGGTGCCTCTGGTGAGTGCGGCGATGACGCGGTTGCGCTGGATGAAGCGGCTGCGGGTGGGGTGGTCGCCGGGCGGTAACTCGGCGACCACCAGGCCCTGTTCGGCGATCCGGCCGATCAACTCGGAGTGGCCCCGCGGGTAGGCGTGGTCGACACCGCAGGCCATGACGGCGATGGTGGCGCCGTCCGCGGCCAGCGCGCCGCGATGAGCCGCGCCGTCGACCCCGTAGGCGGCTCCGGAGACAACGGCCCAGCCGCGGTCGGCGAGTCCGGCGCCGAGCGTCGCGGCGAGGTGCGCGCCGTAGTCGGTACAGGCCCGGGCGCCGACGACGGCGACCGAGCGCAGCGCCCACAGCCTGAGGTTGGCCGTCCCGCGCACCCACAGGCCGATGGGGCGGGCGTCCCCGAGGTCGTCGAGCTGGCCGGGCCATTCGTCGTCCCCGGGGCAGAGGAACCGGCCGCCTAGCTCGGTGATGGCGTCGAGGTCCGCGGTGGGGCGGGCCCTGGCGGCCCGTAGCCGCAGGCCCGCGATCTTGGCTGGTGTGGTGCCCGTGGGCGGGTCCGCCGCATCGTCGGAGAGGGCGTGCCAGAGGGCCACCGGGCCCATCTCGCGCATCCAGCGGCCGGCGGTTTCGTCACCCGGTTCGAGGATGCGGGTGAGGGCGGCGCGGGCGGTGCGCTGCGGTTCGTGCCCCTCACGGCGCGCGGACCGCCGGCCGGCTGCCACCGGCCGTGCAGGACGCGGTTCGGGCGTCGTGTGTGTGGCGGGGCCCGGCTCGGCGGTCGGGGCGGGCTCCTGGCTCCGGCCCGGCGTGGTGGTGACGGGTTCACCCGTGGCGAATCCCCATGCATCGGTGCTGGTCATCGCTCACACCTGTCCCTGCGGCTGTGTGGCGGCCGTCGTGGTCGTGCGCTTGCCCCCGCCCCCGCCCGCCAATGCCGGCGCGCCGCGGCGTACTCCCGTGCGCAGTTCCAGGGCCCAGTTGACGTCTTCGCCGGTGGGGCGGTCGCGGCCGGACAAGTCCGCGGCGGTCCAGGCGACGCGGAGGACTCGGTCGAGGCCGCGGGCAGTGAGCAGACCGCACTCGAGGTCACGTTCAACGGGGGCCAGGGCGCCCGGGTGGACCTGCCAGCGGGTGCGCAGCTCATGGCCGGGTACCTCGCTGTTGGTCCGCCACGGGGTGCCGGCGAGGCGGGCCGCGGCGCGCTCGCGGGCGGCTTGGACGCGTTCGGCGACGGTCGCGGTGGATTCGGCGCCGCGGCCGAGGGCGACCAGTTCGGAGCGGGCGACCGGTTGAACGGCGATCCGGAGGTCCACCCGGTCCATCAGGGGCCCGGAGAGCCGGGCTCGGTAGCGGCGGATGGACGACGGCCGGCATTCACAGCCGGCGCCGGGGGTGCCGTGCCGTCCGCAAGGGCAGGGGTTGGCGGCGAGGGCGAGGAGGAAGCGGGCGGGCATGCGCATCATGCCCGCCGCGCGGGCGACGACGACATGGCCGGATTCCAGTGGCTGGCGCAGCGCGTCCAAGACGCGTGGGCTGCATTCGGCGGCCTCGTCCACGAACAGCACGCCGTGATGGGCCAGGGATACGGCTCCGGGGCGCGGCAGTCCGGTGCCGCCGCCCACGAGGGACGCCATCGTCGCGGAGTGGTGCGGGGCGCAGTAGGGCGGCCGATGGAGGAGCGGCTGTCCCGGTGGGAGGGTGCCGGCCACCGAGTGGACGGCGGTGACCTCCAGGGATTCCTTGGGGGACAGTCGTGGCAGCAGCCCCGGGAGGCGTTCGGCGAGCATCGTTTTGCCGGCGCCGGGCGGGCCTTTGAAGAAGATGTGGTGGCGTCCGGCGGCGGCCACTTCCAGGGCGCGGCGGGCGCTGTGCTGGCCGGCGACGTCCGCGAGGTCGGGGGTGTGGTCACCGGTGGGCAGGCCCGCGCTGACGCCGGTGCCGGGCATCACCAGCCCGGCGAGCAGCGGGTCGGGGCGGCCTTCCTCGCGGGGATCTTCCTCGTCGGGTACCGGTTCGTCGGCGAGGACGGCGATGAGCTGGCGCAGGCTGCGAACGCCGAGGACGGAGACGCCGGGGACCAGCGAGGCCTCGGCCGCGGTCTGCTCCGGGACGACGACCTGGCGGTATCCGGCGTCGGCGGCGGCCAATACGGCGGGCAGCACTCCGCGTACGGGCCGGACCCGGCCGTCCAGGCCCAGTTCGCCGATCATCATCAGGTCGGTGAGTTCACGCGGGTCGAGGCGTTCGGCGGCGCCGAGGACCGCGCAGGCCACGGCCAGGTCGAAGCCGCTGCCGCCTTTGGGCACGGAGGCCGGGCTGAGGCCGACGGTGAGCTTTTTCTGCGGCCACTCGGTGCCGGAGTTCGTCACCGCGGCCCGCACTCGCTCGCGGGACTCGATGAGGCTCTTGTCGGGCAGCCCGACGAGGGTGAAGGCCGCGACGCCGGGTTCCAGGTCGGCCTGGACCTCGACGACGACGCCTTCGACGCCCACCAGCGCGACGGAGCAGGTCCGGGCGAATCCCATCAGGCCACCCCTCGGGCGTGCTGGACGACCGGGGCGCCGCGGGCGGGCAGGAGGACGCCGATCACATCGATCCGTACGCCTCCGGGCGGTGGGCCGCCGTGCCGCTCCAGCCAGCGTTCCGCCAGCAGGCGCAGCCGGGCGGTCTTCTCGGGGCGTACGGCCGCCATGGGGTGTTCGTACCAGCCGGCGCGGCGGGTTTTGACCTCGCAGACCACCAGGGCGTCGCCGTCGGCGGCAACGATGTCGATCTCTCCGTCGCGGCAGCGCCAGTTGCGGTCCAGGATGCGCATACCGGCCTCGATGAGCCTCCGGGCGGCCAGGTCCTCGCCATAGCGGCCGAGTGCGCGCCGTCGGGTGTCGGCCGGTTTGGCCGCTGTCAGGCCGGGCTTCGTTGATGTGGCCGCCCCCGGGCCGGGCGCCGGTGGCGTGGCGGCCGCCCGTTCGGCGGCCGGTGGCCCGGGGGCGGGCGGCTCGTTGGCCGGCCGCCTGCCCGCGGGTGGCCTGCGTTCCGCGGGCGGCGCTCCTGAGTGCGCCCTCCGCGCCGGCTGCGCGGTCTGTGCGTCGTTCTCGGCCCTGTGGCCGGCCTGCATGGCGTTCATGCGGTACCACCTCCGGCACCGACTGTGACGCTCCCGCCCCGACCTGTTGGATCTTGGTGGACAGTGAGCCGGTTGTGGATAACCCGCTCACCCGTCCGGGTGATGCCGGGCGGGTTCAGGCGGGGCCGGGAGCCCGCCCACTCCGCCGCTTCCGGCCGCCTCAGCTCCCCGGAAGATCCAGGTCGCTCTTGTTGAGCTCTTCGATGTTCACGTCCTTGAATGTGAGGACGCGCACCTGCTTGACGAAGCGGGCCGGGCGGTACATGTCCCAGACCCAGGCGTCAGCCATCGACACCTCGAAGAACACCTCCCCCTGAACCGAATGCACCTGCATCTCGTAATCATTGGTGAGGTAGAAACGCCGCTCGGTCTCGATCACATATTTGAACAGTCCGACGACGTCGCGGTACTCCCGGTAGAGCTTCAGCTCCATCTCGGTCTCGTACTTCTCGAGGTCCTCGGCGCTCATGGCAGATCCCCTTCAGCCGTGCGTCCCCCCATTGTGCGTCAGACCCGCTCGGTCTCCAGGAGCACCGGCGCATCGGGGGGCCCTTCGTCGAGCAGCGTGCGCAGCAGCTCGGCGAGTCTGGTTGGATACACCGTCTCATGCGAGGCGGACAGTTCCTCCGAAGTCCACCACCTCAGTCCCGAGACGCTGCGTCGCTCCAGGTCAGTCTGCCCGCCGGTGTCGGTGACAGTCCGGTCGGTTCTCCCCAGGTAATACCACTCGTCCTGCTCCCAGCGCCGTCCGTCGAACGGGAAGGCGCAGCGGCGCTTCCACAGGACGGGACCGAGGACGGCGTCGGTGATGCCGGTCTCCTCGGCAAGCTCGCGGCGGGCCGCCTCTTCACGGGTCTCCGTGCCTTCCAGGCCGCCGCCGGGGGTGAACCACCACCTGTCGGCGGGCCGGGCCGGTTCGAAGCCGTGGAGCAGCAGGATCCGGTCGTCGGGGTCGAGCAGCACGATGCGGGAGACCTGGCGCGCCAAGGGCGCATCCGGTACGTCACCGGCCCCCGCCCCCTGGGCCGCGGCCGCCCCCTCGCCGCCCCGTCGCGGTCCCTCAGGCACCCTTGCGCGCCCTGCGCCGGGCCAGGGGACCGTAGGCCGCACCGACGAGGATGAGGACCGCGCCGGCGACCACCGCGAGGGTGATGGGCCGCACCGGTCCGGGCTGCGAGGTGCCGCCGGGGAGAGCGGAGAAGGCCGCCGGACGCTGCATCACGCCGACGCTGCCGAACGGCCAGGCGCGCGCGTCGACCCGGGCATTGACGGCGCTGCGCGGTACGGAGCCGTGGTCGCCGTCGGTGAGGTGGACGCGGGAGTCGAGAGAGTCACTGCGGTGGTCACCGAGCAGGAAGAGCTGGCCGGTGGGGACCTTAGCCTTGAAGCCGATGGGTGAGGCGGGTCCGCTGCCTTGCAGATACGGTTCCTCGACGGGGGTTCCGTTGATGGTCAGCCGGCCCTTCTCGGTGCAGCAGGAGACCTTGTCACCGCCGATGCCGACGACGCGCTTGACCATCGGCTGGTCGCCCCAGGTGGAGTCCTTGAAGACGACGATGTCGCCGCGGCGTATCTCGGAGCCGTCGACCTTCTCCGCCAGGACCCGCGCCCCGACCGCGATCGTCGGCGTCATCGAGTCGGTCGGCACCGTATAGGGGCGGTAGATCAGCGCCGCCCATACGAAGCCGCCCAGGAACAGCACACAGCCGACGGCCACGGCCAGACCGGACAGCACACTGCCCGTCGTCCGGCCGCGGCCGTCGGTCCTGCGTTCCGTACTGCTGCTCATCCCAGCGCTCCCACCCCGCGGACCGCGCCCGCGTCGAAGATCCGGGACGGCACCTTACCTGGGGTTACGCGTTCCGGTCAGCCTCCGGCGACGCCAGATCACGATCGGCACCGCACCGGCCAGGCCGAGGGCCGCCGGCGTAGCCGCCATGGCCTTGTTGATTCCGGGCTGGTCGAAGGTGTCCGGCACGGGCAGCGTCGCCCAGCGGTTGATGGGCCAGGCAATGGTGAACGCCCGGCCGACGACCTCGTTCTCCGAGACCGTGCCGTTGCCCTTGAGGTTCTGGTGGTAGCGCGAGTCGAGGGAGTCGTCGCGATGGTCGCCCATCACCCAGATCCGGCCCTTGGGGACGTGGATCGGGCCGAACGCCCGGTCGCCGCAGGGCGTGGCCCCCGGGAAGACGTACGAGTCTTCGTCGAGCGCCTTGCCGTTGACCTTGACGGGGCCGGTGCCATGGCACTCGACGGTGTCGCCGCCGACCGCGATCACTCGCTTGATCAGGTCCTTCTCCTCTGCCGAGGGCATCAGGCCGATAAAGCTGAGGACCTTCTGGACGGGGTTGGGCTCAGGGGTCGGCGTCTCGTTCAGCCAGCCGCCCGGGTCGTGGAAGACGACGACCTCGCCGCGCTGCGGCTTGGAGCCGAACCACGGCGTCAGCTTGTCGACCAGGACCCGGTCCCCGCGCTGCAGGGTGTCCTGCATCGAGTCGGACGGGATCGAGAACGCCTGCACCAGGAATGTCTTGATCAGCAGCGCGAGGAGCAGCGCGATCCCGATGAGGATCGGCAGCTCCTTCCAGAAGGCACGCGGCTTCTTGGCCTTCTTCATGCCGCCGCTCGCCTCCTTGCCCGCTGACATGTCCAACGTGTCGGACGTGTCCGAAGGGTCCGCCGAGGGTGAACTCTGGGCCTGCGCCCCTGACCGAGTTGGTGACTGTTGCACGGAACTCGTCGCCGGCCGCGGGGTCTCACCACGTCCCGCCGGCTCTTCGGGCTCTTCGGTTCCGGACCGCGCGCCGACCGCCAAGTCCCCCACATCTGCTCCTCACTCCACGCACTCGCCTGCCCGTCAACCGGCGCAGGCCCACCACTCCCATAACGAGCGGGAGTTCCGCAGGGGTCGGGAGTACGGTCAAACTCTCAGGGGACAGCCTATGCGGAGCGCCTGCCGCGGACGCCTTGGCGCCCGGCGCGTCGTGCACGGTCGTGAAGGTGTCCGGCTCTTCCAGGCGCCGCCAGTGGCTGAACGGCCAGCCGATCACCACCGCCCGGCCCACGACGCCGTCCTCCGAGACCGTGCCACGGTACGGCTCGTCCAGGTGGAAGCGCGAATCCGCGGAGTTGGAACGGTGGTCGCCCATCACGAAGATCCGTCCGATGGGGACGTTCACCGTGAACTTCAGCGTGGAGGGCGGGTTGCCCGGATGGATGTACGGTTCGGTCAACGGGGTGCCGTTGACCGTGACCTTGCCCTGTTCGTCGCAGCATTTGACGGTGTCGCCGCCGACCGCCACGACGCGCTTGATCAGGTCCTGCTCGTCGGCCGACGGCAGCAGCCCGATGAAGGTCATGGCGTCCTTGACCGGCTGGAAGGCGCCGCCGTCGGCGGGGGGCTTGTTCTGTTCGCCCTTGAGCCAGCCCCCGGGGTCCTTGAAGACCACCACATCGCCGCGCGTCGGCTTGGAGCCGAACCACGGCGTCAGCTTGTCGACCAACACCCGGTCGCCGATCTTGATCGTCTGCTCCATGGAGCCGGACGGGATGACGAAGGCCTGGACGAGGAAGGTCTTCAGGACGAGGGCGATGGCCAGTGCCACGCCGACGAGGATGGGGATTTCCTTGAGGTAGGAACGTTGCCTGCGGCGTTTGATGCGCCGCGCCATACGCCGCCGCTCGGCCCGGCCACCGGTCCCGGTCCGTCCCGCCCGCCTGCCGGTCGCGGCGCCGCCCGCGCGGGAGCCGTCGCCCCCGCCGGTTTCCTGTGGGTCGCCGTACGCGCCGACGTCGCTGTACGGGGCGTCGGCGTCGCGCCCCGGCCCGCCGCGGCCCCGGGGCCTGCCGGCTCCCCTTCCGGGCCGGGCGGTGCCCTGGCCGCCGTGGCGGGGGCGTCCGCGGCTACCCATGGGGGCCTGCCGCGGCGGGTATCCGGTCGAAGGACCCTGGGTGCTCGAAGGTGCGCCAGCGGCTCGCCGGCCAGGTGATCAGGTCCGCGCGGCCGATGACCTTCTCCACCGGGACCGTGCCGCCGCCGGGGTCACCGAGGTGGTCGCGGGAGTCGCTGGATCTGGCGCGGTGGTCCCCCATGACCCACAACTTGCCCTCCGGCACCACGATGTCGAAATCCACCGAGGACGGCGCGTCCCCGGGGTGGAGATACGCCTCATTCACGGGCTCACCGTTCACTTCGATCCGCCCCCGTTCGTCGCAGCAGGTCACGTGGTCCCCGCCGATGCCGATCACACGCTTGACGTAGTCGGTCTCGGCAGGCCGGGCCAGGCCCAGCGCCGCGCCGGCTCCGCGCAGCAGTCCCGTGACGGGATTCTCCTCCTGCTCCCTGTGAACGAAGGATCCGGTGCCGTCGAAGACCACCACATCGCCCCGCGCCGGCTCACTGCCGAAACGGTACGCCAGCTTGTTGACCAGCACCCGGTCCCCGATCTGCAGGGTGTTCTCCATGGAGGAACTGGGAATCAGAAAGGGCTGCGCCACCAACGCACTGAGCAGCAGGACGAAGGCCAGGCAGAGCGCGAGCAGGGTGGCCGGCCGATGGCGCAGAGCGGCCGCACGGGCGAGCAAACGCGCGGAGCGCGACCCCTGCTCCGGCCCTTGTTCGGGGGCGGGAGAGGGGTCGCGCTCCGTGAGCTGTGCGTCGGTGTCCATCGGGCCATGAGCCTATCCGGCCGGATCCGGACCCCGTACGCGAGCGTGGGTTTGCGTTGCCCCGGCGCAAAAAATCGTGCTCCGGGACGGCCCGGCTCAGTTGTCGCGCTTCTCCTTGATCTTCGCGGCCTTGCCGCGGAGCTCACGCAGGAAGTACAGCTTGGCGCGACGGACGTCACCGCGGGTCACGACCTCGATCTTCTCGACGATCGGGGTGTGCACCGGGAAGGTGCGCTCGACGCCGACGGAGAAGCTGACCTTGCGGACCGTGAAGGTCTCGCGCACGCCGGCGCCCTGACGGCGGATGACAACGCCCTTGAACTGCTGCACACGGGAGCGGTTGCCCTCGATGACGCGGACGTGGACGTTGACGGTGTCACCCGGGCGGAAGGCCGGGATGTCGCTGCGCTTCGACGCGGCGTCGACGGAGTCGAGAAGGTGCATGACCTACTGCTTTCTTCGCTGATGCCACAGGTCATCAGCGGGATATCGGAAATGATGTGTCGGATGCCGCTGTGTCGGGCGGGCGTCGTTCCCCCTGTGGCAGGGGCGCGCACCGGACTCACACGGCAGCGGCCTATTCTTCCACGGCCCCGGTCGTCCGCCCAAATCGGCCGTCCTCGCCCGCTGACCAGCCCAGAGCGGCCAGGATCGCGCGGTCGTGCTTGTCGAACGCGGCGGGGTCGGCGCGTTCGATCAGATCGGGGCGGTTGCGGTCGGTGCGGCGGAAGGCCTCGTCACGGCGCCAGCGGGCGATCTTGCCGTGGTGGCCGCTGAGCAGCACCTCGGGGATACCGCGGCCGCGCCACTCGGGAGGCTTGGTGTAGACGGGGCCCTCCAGGAGGTCGGCCATCGCGCCGGGGGCGAAGGAGTCGTCCTGGTGGGAGGCGGCGTTGCCGAGGACGCCGGGCAGCAGCCGGGCCACCGCCTCGACCATGACCAGCACCGGTGCTTCTCCGCCGGCCAGGACGTAGTCACCGATGGAGACCTCGCGGACCTCGACGCGGTCGCCGTACTCCTCGATGACACGGCGGTCGATGCCCTCGTAGCGGGCCGGGGTGAACACCAGCCAGGGCTTGGCCGAGAGCTCGACGGCGAGCTGCTGGGTGAAGGGGGCACCGCTGGGGGTGGGGACGACGATCACCGGTGCGCCTTCACCGGACGCGAGGATCGCATCCAGCGCCTCGCCCCACGGCTCGGGCTTCATGACCATGCCGGGGCCGCCGCCGTAGGGGGTGTCGTCCACGGTGTTGTGCTTGTCGTGGGCCCATTCCCGCAGGTCGTGGATGCGCACATCGAGCTGTCCGCGGGCGCGGGCCTTGCCGACGAGGGAGACGTTCAGCGGTTCGAGGTACTCCGGGAAGATCGTGACGATATCGAGCCGCATCAGCTGTCTCCGCGGCTTCCGGCGATGTCCGCCTGGCTGTCGTCGAGGAGGCCGGGCGGCGGGTCGATGACCGCACGCTGCTCCTCCAGGTCGATCTCCGGCACGATCTCGGAGACGAACGGGACCAGCACCTCACTGCCGTCGGGCCGCTGGACGACCAGCAGGTCCTGGTAGGGCAGATGGGAGATCTCGGAGATCCGGCCGACGACGGTGCCGTCGCGGGTGACGACATCGAGGTCCATCAGCTGGTGGTCGTAGAACTCCTCGGGGTCCTCGGGGACTTCCTCGGGGTCGACCTCCGCGATCAGCAGCGTATTGCGCAGCGCCTCGGCGGCCGTACGGTCCGCGACGCCCTCGAAGCGCAGCAGCAGCCGGCCGCTGTGCACCCGGCCGGTCGCGATGGTCAGCGGTCCGACGGAGGACGGTTCGGTGGCGAGGACCGCGCCCGGGCCGAGCCGCAGTTCGGGCTCGTCGGTGCGCACCTCTACCGTGACCTCGCCCTTGATGCCGTGGGCGCGGCCGATCCGTGCCACTACCAACTGCACGCTGTTCTCTCCCGTTTTCTTGCGGCTGAACCGCCGCCGCTCTCGCGGAGGCGGCCGAGGACCGTCGCGGTTTGTCCATGGAGGGCGGTGAGGGTGGCTCCACCCTCACCAACGAACTCGGGCCGGGGACGGCCCGAGGGCCCTCCCCGGCCCGAGCCGGTGTTCAACTTGTCAGCGGACCTGGTCCACGTCGACGAGGTCGACGCGGATGCCCCGGCCGCCGATGGCGCCCACGACGGTCCGCAGGGCACGGGCGGTACGGCCGTTGCGGCCGATCACCTTGCCGAGGTCGTCGGGGTGAACCCGGACCTCCAGCACGCGCCCGCGGCGCAGGGTGCGCGAAGCAACCTGCACGTCGTCGGGGTTGTCGACGATGCCCTTGACGAGGTGCTCGAGGGCTTCCTCGAGCATGCTCAGGCCTCGGTCGACTCGGAGGTGGACTCGGCCGCAGCCTCGTCCGCCTTCTTGTCAGCCTTCTTCGCCTTCGGGGTGATGGCCTCACCCTTCGGCTCGTTGCCGGAGTCCTTGGCCGCGGCCTCGAAGAGGGCGCGCTTGTCGGCCTTCGGCTCGGCGACCTTCATCGGCGCCGGGGCCGGCAGGCCCTTGAACTTCTGCCAGTCGCCGGTGACCTTGAGAATGGCCATGACGGGCTCGGTCGGCTGCGCGCCGACACCCAGCCAGTACTGGACACGCTCGGAGTCGACCTCGATGCGCGAGGGGTTCTGCACCGGGTGGTACAGGCCGATCTCCTCGATGGCCCGGCCGTCACGGCGGGTACGGGAGTCGGCGATGACGATGCGGTAGTGAGGCGCGCGGATCTTGCCCAGACGCTTCAGCTTGATCTTGACTGCCACGGGAGTGGTGTCTCCTGGTCTTGACGTGGTGGGGCACAACGGGATGCCACGTGGGGTTGCGGTACTCGGGGTGCCCGATGGACGCGTCAGCCGGAGGAGAGAGGGGTCCTGTGCGACTGTCGAGTACAGCTAGCCATTGTGCCACACGCCCATGGGTCAGCCGACCGCGGCCACCTCGGGGATCCGGAAGGGCTTGCCGCAGCCGCCGCAGACGATCGGCGCCTGGGCCAGCACGGAGGGCACCACGCGGACGTTGCGCCCGCAGTCACAGACGGCCTTGACGCGGACACCCCCTCCGGAGGAGCCGTGCCGGGCGGCCGGTCCCCGGAAGCTGCGGGTGGTGTCGGTGGCGGTGGCGGCGGTGTGCGCCTTGAGGGCTCTGGCCAGTCGTTCGATGGTGGAGCGGTAGCGCCTTCTGGCTTCGGGGTTGAGCGTGACCAGGGAGAAGCCGCTGCTGGGGTGCGGCTCGTCGGCATGGTCCAGGCCCAACTCCTCGGCGATCGCCAGGAAGCGGCGGTTGTGGTAGCGGCCTGCGCGGGAGGTGTCGCGGATGCCGCGGGTGGCGGCGATGCCGTGGACTGCCTCATGGAGCAGCCGTTCGAAAGAGAGTTCGGCGCCGCAGGCGGACGAGGACTCTCCGATCAGGGACTCGGGCGCGGCCAGGTCCGGCAGCTCGGGGTGGTGCCGTTGAATATCGGCCCACGCGAGCGCCAGTTCGGCGGCGAGGACAGGCGGTGTCGTGCTCACGTCGTGACAACGAGCCGGGGACGCCCGGTGTTCCGATTCCGGGGCATCCCAAATAATTTGCACGTACCAGTCAGTTTACGGTCATGAGGCGTGCCGAGGGCGGGGTGCGCAGATCTGCGCAGAAGACACCCAGGGGACCTCAAGCCGGTACGTATCCGCGCGTACGCCGCATGGCGTAGCCGGTCGTATACCGGGGCAACGATCATCGCGGCGATGGTACGGGGCGTACCTGTGCCCGGCCGGCACCGGCTCGCAGCCCACCCTAGGGGCCGGTGGAGGCGGGTGGCCGGACGGCACCCGGGGCGTGGGGAGCTCCGGGCGGCCGGTGCTGCCGTGGCGGAACCGCGCCGGCCGGGGCACCCTGGAACGGCGCTCCAGGGAGCGGGCCCGGCGCACACGGGGGCGCGCGGGAGACAACCCCGGCGCACCCCCTGGACGCCCGGACGAATGCGCAGTTGTCTGGATCGCGGGGGCGCACAACGCGCGAACACGGGGGCGATCGGTACGGAACAGCTTCGGGTTCTCGGCGAATAGGGGCGCTATCGATGTCACCGACGCTCGTGCGGCACCAGCTTCCGCACTCCGGATCCATGCGCTGCGACGACCCTCCCGTTCCGGCCGGGTCACGGGCGCGCACCCGTGACTGGGCCGAGATCCAGGAGCGGATGCTGGTGCCGCTCTACGAAGCCGCGTACGACCGCCTGGGGGTCGGTCCCGGCACCCGCCTGCTGGGGCTGGGCTGCGGCTCAGGGCTGGCACTGCTGCTCGCGGCGGCGCGGGGCGCGCAGGTCAGCGGGGTGGATGCGGACGAGTCCCGGCTGGAGCTGGCGCGTGAACGGCTCACGCCGGACGGCATGCCGGAGCACACCCGGCTGGTCAGCGGCGGCCTGGAGGACGCGGCGCCCGGGGACGCCGCCTTCAATGTGGTCACGGCCTTCCATCCGGTGGGCTGTGTGAGCACGGTCGAGGGGCTGACGGCCTCGCTCACCGCGGCGGCGGGGCTGGCGGAGCGCGGCAGTGCGGTGGTGCTGGGCGGCTGGGGCCCGGTGGAGCGGTGTGCCACGGCCGGGGTGCTGCGGGTGGCGCAGCGGCCGGCCGGTTCGGCGGACGAGGACGGTTGCTCGGCCGGGTGGTGGCCCAGCGGCCGGGACGATCTGGAGGAGCTGGCGGAGCGGGCCGGGCTGCGGCCCGATGGCTCGGGCCGGGTGGCCTGCCCGTTCGGGTACGCCGATCTGGCGAGTGCGGTGCGGGGGCTGCTGTCGACGGGGCTGTTCGACACGGCGCTGGAGGCGGCAGAGCAGCGTCAGGTGGAGAAGGAGCTCGCGGAGGCACTGCATCCGCATCAGCGGGCGGACGGGACGGTGTGGATGCCGAATGTCTTCCGCTATCTGATCGCGCGGACGAGGTAGCGCGGGGCCGCGGGCCGGTGGCAGTGCCGGGGGCGGGCGCCGGGGCGGCCTTCCGGCGGGCGTTTGGCAGTATCCAGGATCCTGTTTACTGTCATTTGTGTGAACGGCATCCACGGCCCCGACGGCCTCGACGAGCGGCTCCTGACCCGCAACGGGCATGCGGCCCGGCAGTTGGCGGCTCTGCTGCTCCGGCAGGGGGCCGGCGGTGCGGGGGCGCGGCTGCCGCGGGTCCGCGACGTCGCCGAGCGGCTGGGCGTGGGCAACGGCACGGTGCAGGCCGCGCTCCGGCTCCTGGAGGAGGCGGGCGCGATCACGACCGTTGCCCGGGGCCACCTCGGCACCTTCCTCGTGGAGTCGGACCGGGCCGTCCTGTGGCGCCTGTCCGGCCTCGGCACGGTGCCGGCCGCGATGCCGCTGCCGCACTCCCGTCGTTTCGAAGGCCTCGCGACGGGGCTGCGGACCGCGTTCGAGGAAGCCGGCGCACCGTTCGCGATCACCTTCCTGCGGGGTGCGGCCGCCCGGGTCGCGGCGGTGGCCGAGGGCAGGGCCGCGCTGGCGGTGCTGTCCCGTTTCGCCGCCGACCAACTGCTCGGGCAGCAGCCCCTCGAACTGATCGCGGACCTGGGACCGGGCACCTACGCCGGCGAACACGGCCTGTTGCTGCGGCCCGGGGTCACGCTCAACTCCCCCGGCCTGCGGGTCGTCGTCGACGCGGCCTCGGAGGATCAGCGGACGCTCACCGAACGGCTCTTTGCGCACCGCCCGGACGTGGAACGGGTGCCGTGCCGCTCCCTGCAGCCGTGGGAGGAGCTGGCGCGGGGCCGGGCCGATGCGGCGGTGTGGAACCTCGACGAGGTGCCGGGACACCCGGTCGCCCAGCTGCAGGTGCTGCCGCTGGGCGACGAGCTCACCCGCGATCTGGCGGTGCGCCATGCGAGTGCCGCGCTGATAGCCCGTACCGGCGGGGCGGCGGCCGCGGCGCCGGCGGCCCTACGGGGTGCGGTGGAGTTGTCCACGGTCACGGCCGTGCAGGGCGAGGTGCTGCGGGGCGAGCGCGTTCCGGCGTACTGAACCGATGCCGCTGGCGCCGGCAAAAAGTGACGGCACATCAGGGGGCAAAATCCAGAATCCTGGTTACTGTTGCCTTCGAGGGAAGGACGGCCGCCCATGGAATCCCGTCTCGCCCGGCGCATCCGGCTCTTCTGCGACAGCGGGCAGGTGCGGCCGGAGGTCGCCGCGTTCGTGACGGCAGAGCTGGAGGCCATGGCCGCCGAGGGACGGCCGGTCACCGAGGACAGCGCGGGGATGCTGGCCGGCCATCTGCTGATGGCACTGACCCGGCTGCTGGACGGGGAGAGCGTCGATTCACTCCCCGCGGATGCGGCGGTGGCGGAAGAACTCGCCGACCGCCCGGAGGCGCTGGCGCGGGCCCGCGCCGTCGCCGTACGGGCCCACAGCGAGCTGGGCGCGCTGCTCCCCGGCTCGGAGGTCAACTTCCTGGCGCTGCATCTGGCCGTATGGCACGGGGGCCCGGCGGTGCCCGTGGCCCGACCGCGAAGGGATACTCCATGACCAAGATCCTCACCGGGGGCCTCGGCAAATCCGAGGTCGCCGGCCAGGTGACCGGCCTCGGGCTGCCGGACGTCGAGATCGCCGTCAGCAACGACATGGACGCGGCGGTGCAGCTGCGCGCCGGGCAGGCGGACTACTTCCTCGGCACCTGCCACACCGGGGCCGGGGCCTCGCTCGGTGTACTGGTCGGGCTGCTGGGCGCGGCCGCCTGCCACACCTTCGGGCGGTCGGTGCCCACCGCGGAGCAGATCGAGGCCCTGCTCGACGAGGGGAAGAAGGTGTTCGGCTACGCCGTCGACCGGATGGACGCGGTCACCCCGGTGCTCGCCCGCGCCATCGCCGCCCGTACGGCCTGATCCGTGGGCAGCCTCCCCGCCGCCGCGCCGCCGGGCCCGGCCGCCGCGGCCGGTGCCCTCGACTTCTCCACGGCCGGGCAGCTGACCGTCATCGGGGTGTGCGCGCTGACCGCGTACCTGGCGCATCTGGCACTGGCGGTGTTCAACGACGGCGTACGGCCGTTCCTGCTGGACTTCCTCCAGGGGCGGACCACCCGCAGCGCGACCGGTGCGGTCTCCTTCGGCCTGTCGGCCGGCTTCATCTTCGGCCTGGGCGCGCCCATGGCGCTGTCATCGGGTGTGCTCAACCCCTGGCTGGTGTTCCTGCCGACCGATCTGCTGGGCCTCCTCGCGCCGAGGAAGTGGCTCGCGCCGGTGCTGGGCGGCGCCTGGGGCGCCGTGGTGGTGTTCGGGCTCAAGGGCGCCAACGAGGTGGCGCACGAGCTGCCGGTCGATTTTCTGACGGCCATGCAGCGGATGGCGACCCCGATCCTGTTCCTGTTCACGCTGTTCCCGGTGCTGGCGATCAGCAAGCAGTTCGGCAGGCTGCCGGGCGCGGTGGCGGGCGTGGTGGAGTTCGCTCTCGTCGTCGTCACGATGAAGCTGTGGCCGAAGGTGTTCGCCGGGGCGCCGGCGATGGCCGCCGGGGTGCTGCTGCTGATCGGCTTCGCGGTCGCCAGGGATCTACGGCAGCGGCGCAGGGAGCGGGTCCAGGCAGCGGACGAGCGGGCGGAGACGGCGCCCCGGCGGGCGGAGGCGGCCGACGGGCGAGCGGGAGCGGCGGAGGGCCGGGCGAAAGCGGCGGACGAGCGGCCCGCCGGGCCGGACGAGGACCCCATGGTGTCGCTGTTCAGCGCGAGCGCGGCCCGACTGCGCCGCCATCTGCCGCTGTTCATGGCGCTGGGCGCCGGGGTGTGCCTGCTGGCGCAGCTGCACATATTCGGCGGCGGGGAGGCGGCGAGCTTCCTGATCGCCAAGGGGCGCACCGCCGAGGCGGCGCAGGTCGACTTCTACCGCGCCTTCGGATTCCTGCCGCTGATCGCCACCACCGCGCTGGCCTCCGGTGCGTACGGCATCGCGGGCTTCACGTTCGTCTACCCGCTCGGCTATCTGCTGCCGAGCCCGTGGTGGGCGCTGGTGTGCGGGGCGCTGGTCTTCGCCGCCGAGGTGCTGGCGCTCAGCGGGATCGGCCGGGTGCTGGGCGGGCTGCCGTCGGTGCGCGACTCCTCCGAGCAGCTGCGCGGCGCGATCGGCGCGACGCTGCAACTGGCGCTTCTCTTCGGCTCGTTGCTGGCCGCCCAGGCGATGGGCGGCGGGCTGGGCATCCTGCTCGTCGGCGGGCTGTACCTGCTGAACGAGGCGATGGGGCGGGTGGTGGTCCGCACCGCCGCGGGGCCCGCCGCGGTCGTCGTCGGCGGCGTCCTGCTCAACGTCCTGTACTGGCTGGACCTGTTCACCCCTCTCACCTCCTGACGGGGCTCGCTCCCGGACGGGTTCGGCCGCGCCGGGCGGCCGGGAAGGCGCTGATGAACGATCTGCTGCAAACCGTCTCGGGCACCCTGCCCGCTTCCGCCGTGCGCGGGCCGGTGCTCGCCCATGAGCATCTGGCGCTCGATCTGACCCGGGGCGCCGACAGCGCGGCGACCCTGACCCCCGGGCACCGCGCCGCGATCACCGAGGAACTGGCGTCGCTGCGCGCCCAGTTCGGGCTCGGTCTGCTCGTCGAACTCACCTGCCGGGGCATGGGGCGCGATGTGGCCGCGATGGCCCGGATCGCCGCGGATTCGGGGGTGGCGGTCATCGCGGCGACCGGCTGGTATTACGAGCCGTTCCATCCCGCGGAGCTGAGCCGCACCAGCGCCGAGCGGCTGGCCGGCACGCTGGTCGGGGAGATCGAGCGCGGCTGCGGCGGCTCCGGGATCCGTCCCGGGGTGATCGGCGAGGTCGGCAGCCACGGCGACGTGCCGAGCGAGCCGGAGGCGCGGACGCTGACCGCGGCGGCGCTCGCCGCCACGGCGACCGGGCTGTCGGTGGCCACCCATGCCCAGTTCGGCCGCGGCGGGCTCGCCCAGCTGGAGCTGCTGACGGCGGCCGGGCTGCCGCCGCACCGGGTCAGCATCGGCCATCAGGACCTGCTCGACGATCCGGCGGTGCACCGGGAACTGGCGGCGGCCGGTGCGTACATCGCGTTCGACACCGTCGGCAAGGAGAGCTACCGGAGCGACCGGGTGCGGCTGCGGCTGCTGCTGGCGCTCCTGGAGTCGGGTCACGCCGACCGGGTGCTGCTGAGCTGCGACGTCTCCCGCCACGGCTACCTGCTCAGCGAGGGCGGGATGGGCTACGGGCACCTGTTCCGGTCCTTCCTGCCGCGGCTGCGGGCGGCAGGCGTGGACGAGGAACTGATCGACCGGCTGACGCGGCGCAATCCGCTGCGGTTTCTCACGGGGCGGGACGGGGCGGACGACGACGGGCCGGCGGCTCCGGGCGGAGGCGGGGCGGCCGACGGCCGGGCGGACGACGGCCCGGAGGGCGGTGCAGGGCCGGAGGGCGGTGCAGGGCCGGAGGGCGGTGCAGGGCCGGAGGGCGGTGCCGGGCCGGTCCGGCGGCGATGAGGCAGGGGCGCGGGGCCGGTGCCCGCCCCGCGTCCGCCCCCTGTCCGACCCGTGCCCGCCGGACACGGCAGAGCCCCCGACCGCCCATAGGAGGCCGGGGGCTCGTCAGCCGAAGCCGCGCGAGGGCGCGGGAGGGGCGCGGGAGGGTCAGCCCATGAACTTCTTGAACTCCTCGGGGAGTTCGAAGTCCTGCGGGTCCTGGCCGCCCTGCGGCAGGCCCAGCGGGTTGCCGGACTGGGCGGCCTCCCGGCGCGCCGCCGCGGCCTCCTCCTCGGCCTTGCGCTTCATCGGGTTACCGCTCTTGCGCTTGCCCTTGGCCTGCTTGACCTGCTTCTTCTTGCGGGCTCCACCGCCCATGCCAGGCATCCCCGGCATGCCGGGCATCCCGGGCATGCCGCCGCCCTGGGCCATCTTGGACATCATCTTGCGGGCGTCGAAGAACCGCTCGACCAGTCCCTTGACCGCGCTGACGTCGACACCGGAACCCTTGGCGATACGGGCCCGGCGCGAGCCGTTGATGATCGTCGGCTCCTGGCGCTCGGCCGGGGTCATCGACTTGATGATGGCGGCCGTGCGGTCGACCTCGCGCTCGTCGAGGTTGTTGATCTGGTCCTTCATCTGGCCCATGCCGGGCAGCATGCCGAGCAGCTTGGAGATGGAGCCCATCTTGCGGACCTGCTCCATCTGGGCCAGGAAGTCGTCGAGGGTGAACTCCTTGGGGCCCTTCGCCAGCTTGGCCGCCATCTTCTCGGCCTCGGCCTGGCTGAAGGTCTGCTCGGCCTTCTCGATCAGGCTGAGCATGTCGCCCATGCCGAGGATGCGGGACGCCATGCGGTCCGGGTGGAACGCGTCGAAGTCGTCCAGCTTCTCGCCGTTGGAGGCGAACATGATCTGCTTGCCGGTGACGTGCGCGACGGACAGCGCGGCACCACCGCGGGCGTCACCGTCGAGCTTGGAGAGCACCACGCCGTCGAAGCCGACACCGTCACGGAACGCCTCGGCGGTGTTGACCGCGTCCTGACCGATCATCGCGTCGACAACGAACAGGACCTCGTCGGGGCTGACCGCGTCGCGGATGTCCGCGGCCTGCTGCATCAGTTCCTGGTCGATGCCCAGACGGCCGGCGGTGTCGACGATGACGACGTCGTGCTGCTTGGTGCGCGCGTACTCGATCGAGTCCTTGGCCACCTGGACCGGGTCGCCGACACCGTTGCCCGGCTGGGGGCCGTAGAAGGCGACCTCCGCGCGCTCCGAGACGACCTGGAGCTGGTTGACGGCGTTGGGGCGCTGGAGGTCACAGGCGACCAGCAGCGGGGCGTGCCCCTGCGTCTTGAGCCAGCGGCCGAGTTTTCCGGCGAGGGTGGTCTTACCGGCACCCTGCAGACCGGCCAGCATGATCACGGTCGGGGGCGTCTTGGCGAGCCGCAGCCGGCGGGTCTCGCCGCCGAGGATGCCGATGAGCTCCTCGTTGACGATCTTGATGACCTGCTGGGCGGGGTTCAGCGCCTGGGAGACCTCGGAGCCGGTGGCACGCTCCTTGACCTGCTTGATGAAGGCGCGGACGACGGGGAGGGCCACATCGGCTTCGAGCAGCGCGATACGGATCTCGCGCGCCGTGGCGTCGATGTCCGCCTCGCTCAGGCGGCCCTTGCCCCGGAGGTTTTTGAAAGTACTCGCCAAGCGGTCGGAAAGCGTATCGAACACGGCGGTCGTCGATCCTCGGGGTCGGGGGCGGGGTTCAGTCGGGTTCCAGGGTATCGGGCTGCGCAAGCGAACCGGTCCTGCCCCGCTCCCCGCCGCTCCTGCCCCGCGCCCCGGCCGCTACTGCAGAGCGCGCTCCACGGCCGCCGCCACCTCATGGGCCGTGCCGTCGGACAGGGGCTCCCCGTCCGCCCCCGTGACATAGAACGCATCCACCGCGTTCGCGCCCAGGGTGCTGATGTGGGCGCTGCGCACGGCGACGCCGGCCTTCTCCAGGGCGCGGCCGATGCGGTGCAGCAGACCGTGTGCGTCCTGGGCGCGGACCTCGATGACGGTCGCGGTGCGGGAGCTGCCGGTGACCACGGTGACCCGCGGCGGCGGGGCGAGCACGGCTCGGGCCCGGCGGGCGTAGGCGCGTTCGCGCTCGGCGAGGCGGGCGGGGATGTCGAGGGAGCCGTCCAGGGCGCGGGCCAGGTCGGCGCGCAGCCGGTCGGCGCGCGGCAGCGAGCCGTATTCGGCGGCCACCCGCCAGCGCAGCAGCAGGACCGGGCCGTCGTCGACGGGGTCGAGCAGCAGCAGGTCGGCGGCGCGGACGGTGAGCCGGTGCAGGGCCAGCACGCCTGCCGCGGCGGGCAGGACGCCCGGCGTGCCCGCCGGGCTCGTCGAGGGGCGGCGGCCGGGTGACCGGTGGGCGGGTACGGCGATGAGCAGTTCCACACCGACCGGCTCCCGGTCGGGCGGCGCGGACCCGTCCCCGGTTCCGGTGGCGGGTTCGGAGCGGGCGTGCAACGTCAGGACCGGGCCTCCGGTGCGCCGGGCCTCGATCGCCAGCCGCTCCTGCTCCGCGGTCGGCTCGTCGGCGTCGCGTACCTCCGTACGGGGCTCACCGGCGAGCCGCGCGGTGACCCGTTTGACCAGGTCGGCGACGAGTCCACCGCGCCAGGCACTCCAGGCGGCGGGCCCGGTGGCCAGGGCATCGGCCTCGGTCAGGGCGTGCAGCAGCTCCAGGGTGCCGGTGCTGCCGACCGCCTCGGCGACCGCGCCCACGGTCGCCGGATCGTCCAGATCGCGCCGGGTGGCGGTCTCGACGAGCAGCAGGTGGTGCCGTACGAGGGTGGCGATCACCGCGGTGTCGCGGGCACCGAAGCCGAGCCGGGCCGCCACGTCGCGGGCGATGGTCTCACCGGCCACCGAGTGGTCACCGGGCCAGCCCTTGCCGATGTCGTGCAGCAGGGCGGCGATCAGCAGCAGGTCGGGGCGGTGCACCCGGCGGGTCAGGGCCGAGGCGCGGACCGCGGTCTCGATGAGGTGGCGGTCCACGGTCCAGGTGTGGACGGGGTTGCGCTGGGGGCGGCAGCGGACGCGTTCCCAGTCGGGCAGCAGCCGGGTGACGATGCCCTCGGCCTCCAGCGCCTCCCATACGGGGACGGTGTGGCTGCCCGCGCCCAGCAGCGTCACCAGCTGTTCGCGGGCCTCGGCGGGCCACGGCACGGGCAGCGGCCGGGTGGCGGTGGCCGCGCTGCACCGGCGGATCGAGTGGGTGGCCAGCGGCAGCCCGGCCTGGGCGGCGGCGGCCGCGGCGCGCAGGACCAGCACCGGGTCCCGTTCGGGGCGTGCGGTACGGGCCAGCACCGCCTCGCCGTCGAGTTCGACGACGCCTTCGGCGAGCGGTGAGCGCTCGCCCTTGCCTGCTGCACGGCCGTGCAGCAGGCCGCGCAGCATGGGCTTGACGGAGCGGGCGCGCAGCACCCGGCCGACCTCCCGCCAGGTGACATCGGCGGCGTAGGAGATGGTGCGGGCGGATTCGTAGGTCTGCCGCAGCAGGGCGTCCGCGTCGAGCATGCCGAGGGCGCCGGCGACCTGGTCCTGTTCCTGGAGGGAGAGCCGGTCGGTGGCGCGGCCGGTCGTCAGATGGAGCGCGTCGCGGGTGTCCAGCAGACGGGTGCGGGCGGCTTCCAGACCGCCGCGCGGGGCGTCGGCGAGCCAGGAGGCGGCGACCGCACGCAGCGCGGTGGCGTCCCGCAGCCCGCCCCTGGCCTCCTTGAGGTCGGGTTCGAGCAGGTACTGGAGTTCGCCCTGCCGCTCGGCGCGCTCCTGGCACAGGTCATGGAGTTCCGGGAGCCGTTTGGGGGCGCTCTCCCGCCAGTCGGCGTAGGCGGAGGTGCGCAGCGCGCCGGTCAGTTCCGTGTCGCCGGCCAGGTGGCGGGCGTCGAGCAGGCCCAGCTGCACCTTCAGGTCGTCGCGGGCCGCTTTACGGGCCTCGGCGGGGGTGCGTACGGAGTGGTCGAGGGCCAGGCCGAGGTCCCAGACGGGGTACCAGAGGCGGTCGGCGAGCGCGGCGAGGTCGCCGGGGGCGGCGCGGCCGTCGTGCAGCAGGAGCAGGTCGAGATCGCTGCGCGGGGAGAGTTCGCCGCGGCCGTAGCCGCCGACGGCGACCAGGGCGGTCCCGGACAGGCCGGCTTCGGTGGCGTGCCGGTGCAGCAGGCCGGCCAGCCAGTCGTCGGTCAGCCGGGCGAGGGCGGCGCGGCGGTCGGGTCCGATGGCCGCCTCGTCCTGGAGGAGCCGCAGCCGGGCCGCCGGGTAGCCGCCGTCGGGCGCGGGCTTCCGCGCCGGACCCGGTGTTCCGTCCGGTCCTGCCGTTTCCTCGACGCTCTCCGTCACCTCGCGCGCTCCTCGGTCGTCTGGTCCCCCGCGGTCACGTCTTCCCCGTACGGCCCTGGGGCACCTTCAGTCTGGGCCGCCGCGGGCCGGGCTGCCATCCGCCGCCGGGCATCCGCCCCGGCACGGCGGCGGGTGCCGCCGGTGCCGGAGCCGCGCCACTGCGGCGGATGGCGGTGGCGTCACAGTGCGTCCGGTCCCCGCTCCCCGGTCCGCACCCGTACCGCGTCGTCGACCGGGATGCTCCAGACCTTCCCGTCGCCGATCTTGCCGGTGCGTGCCGCCTTGACGACGACGTCCATCAGCTCCTCGGCGTCGGCGTCCTCGACCAGCACCTCGACGCGGATCTTGGGCACCAGGTCGACGGTGTACTCGGCGCCGCGGTACACCTCCGTGTGCCCGCGCTGCCTGCCGTAGCCGCTGGCCTCGGTGAGCGTCAGACCGTGCACACCGAAGGCCTGCAAGGCGTCCTTCACCTCGTCCAGCCGGTGCGGCTTGATTACTGCCGTGATGAGCTTCACGCGTCCACCTTCTTCGTCAGAGCCTCGCCGAGTGCCGGTCCCTTGCGGCCGACCGTGCCACCGCCCGCGCCGGCGAAGTCGTACGCGGTCTCCGCGTGTGCGGCCTGGTCGATGCCGGCGACCTCCTCGTCCTCGCCGACCCGGAAGCCCATCACCAGGTCGATGGCCTTGGCAAGGACGTAGGAGACGACCAGGGAGTACAGCAGTACGCAGACCACACCGACGGCCTGCCGGCCGAGCTGGTCGAGTCCGCCGCCGTAGAACAGGCCCTTGGCCTTGCTCTGCACCCCGCCGGTGGCGAAGAAGCCGATCAGCAGCGAGCCGACGACACCGCCGACGAGGTGGACACCGATGACGTCCAGGGAGTCGTCGTAGCCGAACTTGTACTTGAGGTTGACGGCCATGGCGCACAGCACACCGGCGATCACACCGACCGCGATGGCGCCCAGCGGGCTGACCGCGCCGCAGGCCGGGGTGATCGCGACCAGGCCGGCGACCGCGCCGGAGGCCGCGCCGAGCGTGGTGAACGAGCCGTGCCGGAGCTTTTCGTACGCCAGCCAGCCGAGCATCGCGGCGGCGGTGGCGACCTGGGTGTTGACGAAGGCGACCGCGCCGATGCCGTCGTCGTTGCCGAGCCAGGAGCCTGCGTTGAAGCCGAACCAGCCGAACCACAGCAGTCCGGCGCCGAGCATCACCAGGGGGAGGCTGTGCGGCCGCATCGGGTCCTTCTTGAAGCCGATGCGCTTGCCGACGACGAGGAGCACGCCGAGCGCCGCGGCGCCGGCGTTGATGTGCACCGCGGTGCCGCCCGCGAAGTCGATGACCTTCAGCTCGAAGAGCCAGCCGCCCTCGCCCCAGACCCAGTGGGCGACGGGGAAGTACACCACAGTGACCCACAGGGCGATGAACAGCGCCCAGGCGGTGAACTTCACCCGGTCAGCGAGCGCACCGCTGATCAGCGCGGGCGTGATCACCGCGAACATCAGCTGGAAGACCGCGAAGACATAGACCGGGATGGTGCTGGTGCCCCACAGCTCGGTCAGGCCGATGTGGGAGAGGCCGGCGAAGTCGCCGCTCCAGCCGATGAAGCCGCCCTTGTCGGTGCCGAACGCGAGTCCGAAGCCGTACAGGACCCACAGGATCGTGACGATGCCCAAGCTGATGAAGCTCATCATCAGCATGTTGAGCACGCTCTTGACCCGGACCATGCCGCCGTAGAAGAAGGCGAGCCCGGGGGTCATGATCATCACCAGGGCGGAGCAGATCAGCATGAACCCGGTGTTCGCCGGGCTGAGCGTCACCTTGTCTGCTGCAAGCGTCAGGATGCCTGGGGGCATCGGCGTCTCCTCGTCGTCGATGCGGCCCGTGCGGGCGTGTTTCTGGTGGGCCGGCTTCGCGATGAGGTTGTCGCAGCGTGGTTTCGGCCAAACCTTGCGGGTGTTTCCCCACCGTGACGAAGAAGGCCCCCGTGTTACACCCCGGTGAACTCCCAGATCACCCCCGGGTCAGCCACCGGCAGGCCGCAGGTCGGCCCCGGACCAGCCTTCAGACCAGCCGCAGGTCGGCCCCAGACCAGCCACAGACCCGCCGCAGGCCGGCCCCACGTCCCCCGGTCTCCGGACCGGAACCACCCCTTGAGCAACCCCCACGGCGCCCGGCCCCCTCCGCGAGAGCGGCGCCGGTTCAGGCGCAAAGAACAGCCCGGCCGCGGCTGCCGCCCGCGTGACCTGGCATGGGGGAGCCGAGTCGGGCTGTACGGGGCGGCGGCCGCGGCCGGAGTCCGGGGAGGGCGTGCCGTCAGACGGCCGCCGCTGATTCGGGAAGCTGGCGGGTGAGCTCGTCGCTGAGCCGGATCACCTCGGCGACACCGCCGAATTCCCGCGCCGCGGTGTCCACGGTCTTGCGGAGCCGGGTGTTGACCCGCTCCGAGCGGACCTGCCGGGCGAACGGGATCGCCTGCTGCGCCATCGCCGCGCAGGCCTCCGGCTCCTTCTGCAGCAGATGCACGGTGGCCATCCCGATCAGGTTCAGCGCATACGAACGCTGGTGCTCGGGGTCCTGGCCGAACAGCTCCACGGCGCGCTCCATGACGGGCTCGGCGAGCGAGGCGTAGGTGGGGCTGCGGCCGGCGACATAGGCGAGATCGCGGTAGGAGTGGGCGTTCTCGGCGTTCAGCTCGGCCTCGGAGAAGAAGCGGATCCAGTCCGGCTCGGGCTCGCCGGCCAGCACGTCGGAGAAGGTGTCCTCGGCCATCCGGACGGCCCGCTTGACCTTGCTGGGCTGGCCCATTCCGGCGTAGGCGCGGGCCTCCATCGCATACAACATGGCCTGGGTGCGCGGTGTGGCCGTTTCGCGGCTGCCGTACTGGGCCAGATGGATGAGTTCCAGTGCGTCGTCGGGCCGGCCGAGGTGGATCATCTGCCGGCTCATGCTGGAGAGGATGTACGAGCCCAGGGGCCGGTCGCCGGCCTCCTTGGACGCGTGCAGGGCCAGCACGAAGTATTTCTGGGCGGTGGGCTGCAGCCCGATGTCGTAACTCATCCAGCCGGCCAGTTCGGCGAGTTCGGCGGCGACCTTGAACAGCCGCCTGGACACCGCCGCGGGCTGCGGCTCCTGGAGGAGATCGGTGACCTCGTGGAGCTGGCCGACCACGGCCTTGCGCCGCAGCCCGCCGCCGCACTGCGCGTCCCACTGCCGGAACATCGCGGTCGTCGACTCGAGCAGGTCCAGCTCCGGCTTGGACAGCCGCGCGTGCCGCCGGGCGCCGTCGGGCTCGGCCGCGTCGCCCTGGCCCGCGGGGACCGGGACCAGCCAGCGCTGCATCGGCTCGATGAGGCTGGGGCCCGCGGCGAGGGCGAGGGAGGTGCCGAGGAAGCCGCGGCGGGCCAGCATCAGGTCGCTGCGCGAGAACTCACTGATGAGGCCGACCGTCTGGGCCCCGGCCCAGGGCAGGTCCACGCCGGACACGGACGGGGACTGGTGCGCGGAGCGCAGCCCCAGCTCCTCGATGCCGACCACACAGCCGAAGCGCTCGGAGAAGAGCTCGGACAGGATCCGCGGGATGGGCTCGCGCGGCTGCTCGCCGTCGAGCCAGCGGCGGACCCGGGAGGTGTCCGTGCTGATGTGGTGCGCGCCCATCTGGCGCGCCCGCCGGTTGACCTGCCGCGCCAGCTCCCCCTTGGACCAGCCGCTGCGCATGAACCACGAACCCAGCTGTGCGTTGGGTTGTTTGGCGGCGTCGGTGCCGCCACTGCCGCCGTTGCCTCCCACTGGAAGCCCCCATCCCGATAGCTGCCTTGATGCCTGTGCCCGGTGCCCGGATACCCGGCGCGTGCCGCGAACCCGCCACAGCCTGCCGCCTGTTGCGACGCCTGTCCGGGGTACATCTACCCGACCACGGATTCCGGCCACACCTTTTGGCCTGTGCCCCACCGGTGGTTGCCACCGGCATACCCGTGCGAATGATGCCTCTTCGGGGTTCGTGCACCGAAAGTAATCCTACGATCACCCCTCGCGCGAGGGCGATTGCGGAAACGCCACCATTCGCCACCCCTTCGTATGAACTCCCCGACAGGCTCTCGCGATTGACTTGACACAGGTCGAGCAAGGCCGGGCGGAGCGAAGCGCGCCAGGGCTCGCACGGCACACCGCACCACCCGGCACACCACGTCACACCACCGGCACCACGAGCCGGCGACGGAGCGTGAAGGGCACGACGCCGTCAACCCGCCGACTCGTAACCACTGGCACGCACCACCCGTTGGAGGGGGCATGGGCTTCACGATCGGCGGCATCCGAGAGATGCGTTCCAGCTCCCGGCGCCGCGCCCGCTCGACCGACATCACGGCGGCGGCGGAGTACACCGGGCTGTGGGGCTGGGATGTCGTCCCCGGCGCCCGGGCGGTGCGCGCGGGCAACGGCGGCACGGACTGCTCGTGCGGCGCCGCGGACTGCCCCGCGCCCGGCGCCCATCCGCTGGCCTTCGCCGCGGAGCTGGCGGCCGGGGCGAGCTGGGAGACGGCCGCCGCGGCCTGGGCGGAGACACCGGGCGCCGCGCTCTTACTCCCGGTGGGCCGGTCGTTCGACATCCTCGACGTGCCCGAGGCCGCGGGGCGCAACGCCCTGGCGCGCCTGGAGCGGATGGACCTGCCGCTCGGCCCGGCCGCGGTGACCCCGACCGGCCGGGCACTGTTCTTCGTCGCCCCCGGGGCGGCCAAGGAACTCCCCGGCCTGCTCTACCGGATGGGCTGGGACGACGCGACGCTCGATCTGCGGTCCCTGGGCCCCGGCGACCACATCACCGCGCCGCCCTCCGACCTCGGCGGCCACGGCCCGATGCGGTGGCTGCGCCCGCCGACGCCGGCCACCGCGGGCCGGCCTCCGCAGGCGCGGCTGGTGGTGGGCACCCTGGCGTACGTGTGCCACCGCGCGGCGGTGTGAGCCCGGGCGGCCCCTTCCGCCTCACCGGACGTGCGGCGCCGGGACGCGACACCGCGTACGTGCCCGGGAGGCCCGGGCACCCAGGGGCGCGGCGCCGGGGCCCGGGCGCTCAGGGGGCATGACGCCGGCCCCCGGTACCCGCCGTGTGCGGGTCCGGGGGCCGATGACGGTCCGGGGCGTGGCGCCCGGCGGTCTCAGTCGATCAGGGCGTCGACGAAGGCCTCCGGCTCGAACGGCGCCAGGTCGTCCGCGCCCTCGCCCAGGCCGACGAGCTTGACGGGGACGCCGAGCTCGCGCTGGACGGCGACGATGATGCCGCCCTTGGCGGTGCCGTCGAGCTTGGTGAGCACCACTCCGGTGATGTCCACGACCTCCGCGAACACCCGGGCCTGGACCAGGCCGTTCTGGCCGGTGGTGGCGTCCAGGACGAGCAGCACCTCGCCGACCGGGCCGTGCTTCTCGACGACCCGCTTGACCTTGCCGAGCTCGTCCATCAGCCCGGTCTTGGTGTGCAGCCGGCCCGCGGTGTCGATCAGCACGACATCGGCGGCCTCGGTGATGCCTTCCTTCACCGCGTCGAAGGCGATCGAGGCGGGGTCGCCGCCCTCGGGTCCGCGGACCGTACGGGCACCGACCCGCTCGCCCCACGTCTGCAGCTGGTCGGCGGCCGCGGCGCGGAAGGTGTCGGCGGCGCCGAGGACCACGGACTTGCCGTCGGCGACCAGGACACGGGCGAGCTTGCCGGTGGTGGTGGTCTTGCCGGTGCCGTTGACGCCGACGACCATGACGACGCCGGGGATCTCGTCGCCGCCGTTGCCGATGCCATTGGCGGTGTGCACGGTGCGGTCGGCGTCCGTGCCGATGAGGGCGAGCAGCTCCTCGCGCAGCAGGGCGCGCAGCCCCTCGGGGGTACGGGTGCCGAGGACCTTGACCCGCTCGCGCAGCCGCTCGACGAGCTCCTGGGTGGGAGCGACGCCGACGTCGGCGGTCAGCAGGGTGTCCTCGATCTCCTCCCAGGTCTCCTCGTCGAGGTGTTCCCGGGACAGCAGGGTCAGCAGGCCCTTGCCCAGGGTGTTCTGGGAGCGGGAGAGCCGGGCACGCAGCCGGACCAGCCGTCCCGCGGTGGGCTCGGGGACCTCGATCTCGGGCGCGGCGGGCGCCTCGGGCTCGGCGGCCGGTGCTTCGGCCACGGGGGCCTCGGCGGTGGGCAGAGTGACTTCTTCGATGGTGCGACGTTCTTCGTCGCTGGGGGTCTCGGCCTCCTCGCCGACCTGCGGTTCGGCGGGGGGCGCGGTAACGGAGGGCTTCGGGGCGGCCGGCGGGGACGGCGGCAGCTGCTTCTTCTTGCGGCCGCTGACGACGAGCCCGCTGATCGCGCCGAGCACGACCACGGCAATGATGACGGCAAGGATCACGGTTTCCATAACCCCTCCAGTATCAGCCACGCCCCGCCCGTGGGGACCGCACGCGCCGAAGCCACGGCGGGCGGGGAACGGACGCCGGGAGTGGCCGGAAAAGGGCACCGAAGAGCGCGAGCGGGCCGGTGACGCGACGGGGATCTCCCCGCCGGCCGATGACCCGCAGGGAGCCGCCGCGACGGGCGGGCCACCGGGTGGGCGGGGCGACGGCGCGTACCGGGCCGGCGACGGTCCGTACCACCCCCGGCCCTGGTCAGAAGCGCCCGACTGGACCGTTCGACGAAGGTGGGCGACACTCGTTCTCGTCGTGGGGTCCAACGGAACGAATCGGTAGAAGTTGGATCAAAGTACGATGGTGGGCGGCCGCGCAACGCGCGTAGAGTCCTGGCAACCAATTCTGGCCAAGGCACCACAGCCGCTGCCTGCACCTCCTCCCCCCGGGGGTGCCTCCAGATCCCCGCACGGAGATACCTGCACCAATGGGCACCACCACGTCCGCTTCCGCTCCCGCAACCGAAGGCGCCGTCGAGACCCGCGGCATCGAGCCCGTCCCCGACCGCGAACGCCAGGGCCGCGTCCGTGAGCTCTTCCCGACCTGGGTCGCCGCCAACATCAGCGTGTTGTTGCTCACCATGGGCGCCTCGCTCGTGGTCAACAACGGGCTGAACTTCTGGCAGGTCCTGCTGGTGGCCGTGATCGCCGCAGCCGTCGCGTTCGGCATGGTGGGCGTGCTGTCGGTCTCGGGCAAGTGGGGCGGCGCCCCCGGCGCGATGCTCTCCCGGGCCGCCTTCGGCGTCCGCGGCAACTACTTCCCCGGCGCGATCCTGTGGGTCGCCCGCTTCGGCTGGGAAACGATCAACGCGGTCACCGGCGCCTACGCGGTACTGACCGTGCTGCATCTGCTGCTGGGCATCGAGAAGAACGACGTCCTCGTCGTCGTCACCCTGCTCGTCTTCGTGGCCGTCACCTATCTGGTGAGCGGCCTGGGCCGCAAGGCGCTCAATATCTGCAACAAGTACTCCACGTACCTGTTCGGCCTGTTCAGCATCATGGTGCTGGTCTACCTGGTCGCCACGATGAACTGGGACGCGATCTTCGCCAAGAAGGCCGGCACCACCGCCATGGTGATCGCGGGCATCGGCACCATCGCGGCCGGCGGTATCAGCTGGGTGCCCACCGGCCCCGACTTCGCGCGCTACCTCCCGCACTCCGCGTCCGGCAAGAAGATCGTCGGCACCACCGTCTCCGGCGCGGCCCTGGTGCTGCTGCCGATGGTGCTGATGGGCGGCGTGATGGCCGTCTCGAACCCGAAGCTGGCCGGCCAGAACACCGACCCGATGTCGTTCCTCGGCACCATCCTGCCGTCCTGGCTCGCGGTGCCCTACCTGGTCACCGCGCTGGTCGGCATGGTGCTGATCAACAGCCTGTCGATGTACTCCGCGGGCTTCACCGCCCAGACCATGGGCGTCAAGCTGCCGCGCGCCCTCGCGGTCAGCATCAATGCCGTCATCAGCCTGGTCGGCGGCCTGTTCATGATGCTGGTGGCCCAGGACTTCATCGGCCAGTTCATCGCCTTCCTGACGCTGCTCGCGGTCTCCTTCTCCGCCTGGATCGGCGTCTACGGCATCGACATGGCCCGGCGGCGCAAGCTGGCGGTGCGCTATGACGCCGACAGCCTGATGAACACCGGGCGCACCAGCCGCTACTGGTACACCGGCGGCTTCTGCTGGCAGGCCATGACCGCCTGGGCGGTCGCGCTCGGCGCGGGTCTGTGCTTCACCAAGGTCCAGTGGTTCACCGGCCCGCTGGCCACCACCTGGATCGGCGAGAACGGCCTGGGCTGGGCGGCCACGATCGCGATCGCCGCGGTCGTCTTCGCCGTACTGCCGGCGCCCCGGGAGTCCGTCCCGGCGGCCGGGGCCGGCGACGCGGCCGGGGCCCGGCAACCGGCCGAGGTGAGCTGACCCGGCCCGCCCCGCGGACCGCAACCGCCCTCTAGTGATCTGACGTAACGTCAGCTAGCGTCCCCTTCGCCAACCGCCTTGGCGAAGGGGACGTTTGCCATGTCTGCCCTGCCTGACCTGTCTGCGCTGCCCGGCCTGACCGCCCTGCCCGTCACGGTCCTGCGCATCAACCTCGTCGACCCCGCGCCCACGCCCGCCGCGCTCTCCGCCCGCTACCGGGCCGCCGTCGAGATGGCCGCCTTCGCCGACGACCGCGGCCTGACCATGGTCCAGACCGAGGAGCACCACGCCACCACCAACGGCTGGATGCCCTCCCCGCTCACCTTCGCGGGTGCCGTCTTCGGCGCCACCCGCCGCATCGGCGTCACCGTCTCCGCGCTGATCACCCCGCTGCACGACCCGCTGCGGCTGGCCGAAGACCTCGCCTCGCTCGACCTCCTCGGCGGCGGCCGGCTGGTCACCGTCGCCGGTCTCGGCTACCGGCCCGAGGAGTACGCGGCGCACGGGAAGGACTGGCGGGGCCGTGGCGCGCTCCAGGACGAAGTGCTGGAGACCCTGCTGTCCGCCTGGACCGGTGAACCGTTCACCTACCGGGGGCGCACGGTCCAGGTCACTCCCCGCCCGTACACCCGGCCGCACCCCCTGCTGCTGATCGGCGGCAGCTCCCGGGCCGCCGCCCGGCGCGCGGCCCGTCTGGGTCTCCCCCTCTTCCCCAGCGCCCACCTCCCGGAACTGGAGGCCTACTACCACGAGCAGCGCACCGCCTTCGGCACCGAAGGCTGGGTGATGCAGCCGCCCGAACGGACCTCGCTCCTCCATCTCTCCGAGGACCCGGACCGCACCTGGGCGGCGTACGGGGACCATCTGCTGCACGAGGCCCGGATGTACGCCTCCTGGCAGTCCGCCGGCATCCGCTCCGCGGTGCGCTCGTCCGCCCGGGACGTCGCGGCGCTGCGCGAGGAGGGCGTCTACCGCATCGTCACCCCGGACGAGTGCCTGCGGCTCGCCCGGCAGGCGGGCGGCCGGGGCTCGCTGATCCTGCATCCGCTGTGCGGCGGGATGCCCGTCGACGAGGGGTGGCGCTCGCTGCATCTGTTCGCCGAGGAGGTGCTGCCACGCCTCAAGGACTGACGGCCGGGGGCGGGTTTCAGCCTTCCGGATAGAAGACGAAGAGGGTGCAGCCCGCCGCCGACTGCGGGACGTGCCAGGAGCCGGCCGGCGCATGGAGGAAGGACCCGGCCGGGTGGTCGCCGTCACCGTCGTGGAAGGTGCCGGAGACCACGAAGACCTCCTCGGGCCCGGGTGCGTGCACATCGATGCCCTCCCAGCAGCTGCCCGGATCCATCTCCAGCACCTGCGCCTTCGCCCCATTGCCGCCGGTCCACAGCGGCCTGATCCGGATGCCGGGGAACAACTCCTTGACCGGGGCGTCGTCCACCGCGGTCCACACGTAACCCGCGGTCCGGCCCACGCCTCCTGCGCTCCGCCCGGGCCTCGCCCTTTGCCCGTCCGGCCCCGTGGCCGCGTCCAGGGGCGTGGTCGCGTCCGGGCCCGTGGCTGCTTCCGGGGTCGTCTCCCTATCGCTCATGTCTCCACTCTTGCCGGACGGACGACTCGGCCCCAGTGTCAGAAATGACGTCCTCGGGTACTTTCCTGCCATGTCATCATCGCCGCGGCGCGCCCCGCAGCCGGACCCCTTACACCGCGTGGTGGCGCTGGTGCGCCCGCCCCAGTCGGTCTTCGAACTCGGCTGTGCCGCCGAGGTCTTCGGCACCCGGCGCCCCGGGGTGCCCGCCCGCTACGACTTCGCGGTGTGTACGCCACAGCCCGGCCCCCTACCGACGACGGCGGGCTACGACATGGTGGTGACCTGCGGCCTGTCGGCGCTGGAGACCGCGGACACCGTCGTCATCCCCGGCTGGATGCCTGCCGGGGAACCGCTCGCACCCGCCGTCCGCACGGCACTGCGACGCGCACATGCGCGGGGCGCCCGGCTGGTCAGCATCTGTTCCGGCGCCTTCGCGCTGGCGCAGACCGGGCTGCTGGACGGCCGCCGGGCGACCACCCACTGGAATCTGGCGGCCTCTCTCACCGAGCGTTTCCCCCGCGTCGAGGTGGACCCCTCGGTGCTTTACATCGATCACGGCGACCTGGCGACCAGCGCGGGAGCGGCGGCCGGTGTGGACCTCTGCCTGCATCTCGTACGCCGCGACCACGGCGCGGCCCATGCCGCCCGGATCGCCCGCCACATGGTCATGCCGCCGCACCGGGAGGGGGGCCAGGCCCAGTACGCCGCGCCGCCCCCGGGGGAGCATGCCGCCCCCGCCCCCGGCACGGGAGACTCACTGGCCCCGCTGCTGGAGTGGGTGGCCGGCCGGCTGGCCGAGCCGGTGTCCGTCGAGGAGATGGCCGGGCAGCTGCGGATCTCCTCGCGCACCCTCGCCCGGCGGTTCGCCGGACAACTCGGCACGAGTCCCGGCCAGTGGCTGCTGGACCGTCGTATCGGCGCCGCCCGGGCGCTGTTGGAGGAGAGCGATCTGCCCGTCGAAGCGGTCGCGCTGCGCGTCGGCCTGTCGTCGGCGACCAATTTCCGCCGACGCTTCCAGCGCGCGCTGCACACCACGCCGGCCGCGTACCGGCGGGCGTTCCGTGCGGCGGACGGCGCGCCTCCGGCCGGCAGCGACGCCTGAGGCGCGCCGCGGCGCACGGGCACAAAAAACGGGTACTGCCCGGGGTCCCTGATGACCCGGGGCAGTACCCAGTACTGAGGAGAAGGACTGGCGGGGGGTTAGCCCATCTCCTCCAACGCCTTGCCCTTCGTCTCCTTGACGTACTTCAGCACGAAGGGGATCGAGAGCAGAGCGAAGACCATGTAGATGACGTACGTACCCGAGAGGTTCCAGTCCGACAGGCTCGGGAAGCTGGCCGTGATGGCCCAGTTGGCGATCCACTGCGCGGAGGCGGCGACGCCCAGCGCGGCGGCACGGATCTTGTTCGGGAACATCTCGCCGAGGAAGACCCAGACCACGACGCCCCAGGAGAGGGCGAAGAAGAGCACGAAGACATGGGCGGCGATCAGGGCCACGGTGCCTTCGGCGGCCGGCAGGGTGCCGGCCGCGGTCTTGGCGGAGAAGGCCCACGCCTCCAGGCCGAGCGCGACGGCCATGCCGGCCGAGCCGACCAGCGCCAGCGGGCGGCGGCCGATCCGGTCGACGAAGATCATCGCGATGACGGTGCCGATGATGTTGATGATCGACGTCGTGAAGCTGTAGAAGAACGAAGCGCTCGGGTCGATGCCGACGGACTGCCACAGCGCAGAGGAGTAGTAGAACGCGACGTTGATACCGACCAGCTGCTGGAAGACCGACAGTCCGATGCCGACCCAGACGATCGGCAGGAAGCCGAACTTGCTGCCGAGCAGGTCCTTGAACGACGCCTTGTGCTCGCGGCGCATCGCGTCCTTGATCTCCGCGACCCGCTTGTCGAGGTCCACGGCCTTGCCCTCGACCTCGGCAAGCACCTCCTTGGCCCGGGAGACCTTGTCGACGGAGATCAGGTACCGCGGCGACTCGGGGATCGCGAAGGAGAGCAGACCGTAGAGGACGGCCGGGATGACCATCACGCCGAGCATCCACTGCCAGGCCTCCAGGCCGGCGATGACGCCGCGCTGCTTGCCGTCGGCGAGGTTGAGGATGCCCCAGTTGACGAGCTGGGAGACGGCGATGCCGACAACGATCGCGGCCTGCTGGAACGAGCCGAGACGGCCGCGGTAGGCGGACGGCGAGACCTCGGCGATATAGGCCGGGCCGATGACCGAGGCCATACCGATGGCGAAGCCGCCGATGATCCGCCAGAAGGCGAGGTCCCAGAGGGCGAACGGAAGAGCGGAGCCGACGGCGCTGATGGTGAACAGCACCGAGGCGATCTGCATCACGCGGATACGGCCTATGCGGTCCGCGATCCGGCCCGCGGTGGCGGCGCCGATGGCACAGCCGATCAGCGCAATGGCGATCACCTGGGCGAGTACGGCGGAACCGACCTCATAGCGGCCACGGATCGCCTCGACGGCACCATTGATGACAGAGCTGTCATAGCCGAAGAGAAAGCCGCCCATCGCGGCAGCCGCGGTGATGAAGATGACATGGCCGAGATGTTCGGGATGGGCCTTGCGGCCTTCCGAACCCGTCGGCTGCGCGGTGCTGGTCAACGTGAACTCCAGTGGCCCGGCTGCGCTGCCGGGTTAGGGGGCTGGCCCTACAAGTGGTGCATAGGTTGGAGGCACCCACCACTTGAAGGTAAAAGCGACGTTGCAGAGACTATGCCTTCAAGTTTCGAAGTCAATAGGCCGAGATGAATTTGTTTCTCGGCCACTCGAGAGGCAGTTCGTTCAAGTTCTGAACTGATGCAGTGTCGGACACTCCGGGCGATCAACGACGGCGCCGGGGAGGGTCACGGCAGACGCCGATTCCGGTCGATATCGCACCCGGCCGACACGGGTCCGCTCCACCGCTCCCGCGCTCAGTGCAGCCGCTGGCTGATGACCTTGGTAACGCCGTCACCCTGCATCGATACCCCGTAGAGGGCGTCCGCGACCTCCATCGTCCGCTTCTGATGCGTGATCACGATCAGCTGGGAGCTCTCCTGCAGCTCCTCCATGATCCCGATCAGCCGTTGCAGATTGGTGTCGTCCAAGGCGGCCTCCACCTCGTCCATCACATAGAACGGGCTGGGCCGCGCCTTGAAGATCGACACCAGCAGCGCCACCGCGGTCAGCGACCGCTCACCACCGGACAGCAGCGACAACCGCTTGACCTTCTTCCCCGGCGGGCGCGCCTCCACATCCACCCCGGTCGCCAGCATGTCGTCCGGATCGGTCAGCACCAACCGCCCCTCGCCACCCGGGAACAGCCGCGCGAAGACGCCCTCGAACTCGCGCGCGGTGTCGTGGTAGGCCTCGGTGAAGACCTGCTCCACCCGCTCGTCGACCTCCTTGACCACCTGCATCAGATCGGCGCGGGTCTTCTTCAAGTCTTCAAGCTGCTCGCTGAGGAACTTGTGCCGTTCCTCCAATGCGGCGAACTCCTCCAACGCCAGCGGATTCACCTTCCCGAGCTGCTGATACGCCCGCTCGGCCGCCCTGAGCCGTTTTTCCTGCTCGGCCCGTACGTAGGGCACCGGCTGATGGCGCGGATGCCCGGGATCCTCCGGAAGCACCTCGCCCTCGGCGGCCGGCGACGGCGGGACCAGCTGCTCGGGGCCGTACTCGGACATCAGCCCGGCCGGCTCCACCCCCAGCTCCTCCAGCGCCTTGGTCTCCAGCTGCTCGATCCGCAGCCGCTTCTCCGCCCCCAGCACCTCGCCGCGGTGCATCGAGTCCGTCAGCTTGTCCAGCTCGGACTTCAGCTCCCGGCCCTGATTGCGCTCGGCCACCAGCGCCTGCTCCCGCTCGGCCTTGGCCCGCTCCGCCGCGCCCCGCTCCTCCTCGGCCCGTACGGCCGACACCTCGACATGGGCCAGCAGCTGCCGGGCCCCGGCGGCGACCGCCCCGGCCACCTGCGCCTCGTGCCGCAGCCGTGCGCGCCGCCGCTCGGCCCGCAGCCGCGCCTCGCGTTCGGCGCGCGCCCCCCGGTCCAGCGCATCCGCCCGCCCGGCGAGCGCCTTCACCCGCTCCTCGTGCGTCCGCGCCTGGAGCCGGGCCTCCATCTCGGTCTGCCGCGCATTGGCGCCGTCGGCGGCCAGCCGGTCCCGCGCCGAGGTATCGGGCTCCTCGTCGCCGACGCCCGGCTCCTCCTCGGCCACCGCAAGGCGTTCGGCCAGCTCCTCGGCCTCCTCGGTGGCCCGCGCCAGCGCCTCCTCGGCCCTGCTCGCCGCCGCGTCCGACCGCTCGGCCTCCCCCGCGGCCGCCCGCGCCTGCCCGCCGAGCCGGCCGAGGTCCCCGGCGACCTTCGACTTCTCCCGGTCCGCCGCCCGCCACCGCTCGGCCAGCTCCTCCACCAGCGCGGCACACTCCGTACGGCGTTCCGCCGCGGCCCGCTGCGTCCGTGCCAGCTCCTCGCAACGCGCTGCCAGCTCCTCCAGCTCGGCGGCCGCCTCATCGACGGACGCCTGCACCTCCAGCAGGCTCGGCGCACCGGCGGAGCCGCCGTGCGCGAAATGCGCTCCGAGCAGATCGCCCTCACTTGTCACCGCCGTCAGCTCCGGCCGCGCGGCCACCAGCTCCTCGGCGTCCTCCAGCGTCCCGACCACCACGACGTCCCGCAGCAGCCGGGCCACGGCGGCCGTCAACTCCGCGGGCCCCCGAACCAGTTCCTCCGCCGGTACGGGCCCGGAACCGGGCCCGGGGAGCCGGGACCCGGCGGCCCCGGGTGCGCCGGGCTTCCCGGCCGCGCGCCCACGGGTATCCGCCACGGCCCCTTCGGCCCTGCCGGCCCCACTGCACGCCGACACCCGAACGGCCTCGGTTGTCTCAGCTGCCTCAGCTGCCTCAGCGAACTCAATGGCCTCACCAGCATCCGAGATATCCGCAGAACCAGGGGCACTCGGGGCACTCGGGGCACTCGGAACATCAACCACATCCGGGGCCTCACCCATCTCCGTAGCCCCCACCGCATCCACCACCTCAGCGGCCTCCGCGGCCTCCGTGGCCTCCGCGGCATCCGCGGCCTCCGCCGTCTCCACGACCTCCGCAGCCCGCGCCGACTGCGCGGGCACCCGCCCCGCAACCGGCCGGCCCCCGCTTCCCCCCAGCACCATCGCCGCCCGCCCCGCATCCTGTGTGCGCAGCAGCCGGATGGCCTCGGCGGCGGTGCCCGGGCCGGTGACGGCGAGGGCGTCCGCGGCCACGCCGAGGGCGGCCGCCACCGGGATCTCGAAACCGGGGGTGACGGTCAGCAGTTCCGCCGCCGGACCGAGCAGGCCGGTGAGCTGGTCGGCGGCGGCCAGCAGCGCGCCGGTGCCGTCCTTGCGGCGCAGCCCCAGCGCCAGTGCGTCATGGCGTGCGGCGGTCGCGGCCCGTTCACGCTCGGCCGTGGTCAGCGCCTCCCGAGCGGCGGTCAGCGCGGACTCCGCCTCCGCCAGTTCGTGGCGGGCCGCCTCGTGCCGCCCGGCGATCTCCTCGTCGTCCGCGTCCAGCCCCTCGACCTCGGCCTTGAGCTGTTCGTACTCCTCGTGGGCGGTGGCCGCCCGGCGCCGGGCATCGTCCCTGGCCTCGGCCAGGCGGCCGATCTCCGCCTGCGCCGAGGCGGCCCGGCCACGGGCGGCGGTGACCTGTCCGCTCAGCCGGGCCAGGCCCTCGCGGCGGTCGGCGATGGCCCGGGCCGCGTCCCGCAGCCGCCGCTCCTCGTCCGCCAACTGCCGCTCCAGTCCGGCACGGTGTTCGACGGTGTCCTCCAGCGCCCGGCTCGCCGCCTCCAGCGCGGCCGTCAACTCCGCCTCCTGCTCGCGGATCCGGGCCGCCTCGCGCTCCATGTCCTCGGGGTCACGCCCGTGCCGCTCCTCCGGCGGGGCCGCCGAAGCGCTCTTGACCCGCGCCTCGGCCAGCGAGATCGTGCCGCGCACCCGCTCCGCGAGCTGGGAGAGCTCATGCCAGGTCTGCTGGGCGCGCTGCACCCGAGGCGTCAGGGTGCGCACCTCCTCCTCCAGCGCCGCCTCGTGCTGCTGGGCGGTGCGCAGCCGGTCCTCGGCGGCCTGCTTGCGCTCCTTGAGCGCCGCCTCGTCCGCGATCTCGGCGCGCAGCGCCCGGCGCAGGGTGACGAGGTCGTCGGCGAGCAGCCGCAGCCGGGCGTCCCGCAGGTCCGCCTGGATGACGGCGGCGCGCCGGGCTACCGCGGCCTGCCGCCCCAGCGGCTTGAGCTGGCGCCGCAGCTCATCGGTCAGATCCTGGACGCGGGCGAGGTTGGCCTTCATCGCGTCCAGCTTCCGCAGCGCCTTTTCCTTGCGCTTGCGGTGCTTGAGGACACCGGCCGCCTCCTCGATGAAGGCCCGGCGCCCCATCGGGTCGGCATGCAGGACGGAATCGAGCTGGCCCTGTCCGACGATGACGTGCATCTCCCGGCCGATACCGGAATCGGAGAGCAATTCCTGGATATCCAGCAGTCGGCAGGTGTCTCCGTTGATCTGGTACTCGCTGCCGCCGTTGCGGAACATGATCCGGGTGATGGTGACTTCGGCGTATTCGATCGGCAGTGCACCGTCGGCGTTGTCGATGGTGAGCGAGACCTCGGCACGGCCGAGCGGCGGCCGCCCGGTCGTCCCGGCGAAGATGACGTCCTCCATCTTCCCGCCACGCAGCGACTTGGCTCCCTGCTCGCCCATGACCCAGGACAGCGCGTCCACCACATTGGACTTGCCGGAGCCGTTCGGGCCCACGACGCAGGTGATGCCCGGCTCGAACCGGAGCGTCGTGGCGGAGGCGAAGGACTTGAAACCTCGCAGGGTCAGACTCTTGAGATGCACGCCGTGGGACTCTACCGGCCCCCCCATCGGGGGACGACCCCCAACATTCCGGTCCCGATCACCCGCCCGTACGGCCCCCGGGTATACCGCACCGTTCATTTTCGGTTTCATTGCCGAAAGCGCAGGGCACATCATGCGGTAAGGGAGGGGCGGCACGGCTGAAGTGGCCGGAAGGTCCGAATAGGCCGGAAACCGAAAGAGCCGGAAACGACGAAGGGACGCCGAAGCGTCCCTTGCAGATCTTGAAGAGAGCGGTGCCTCAAGCGGCTGGCGAGCAGCCCTACCGGCCCTGAGGTTGGGGTCAGGTGAGCGCGGGCTCCGCCTGGGGTACGTCGATGTCGAGCATCGAGTCGTCGCGACGTGCGGCAGCGGACAGCATGTCGTTTTCGGCCTGCATCCGAATAAGTTCGGATTCAAGGTCTTGGACGCGCTGCTGAAGCCGTCGCATCTCGGAGAGGACTCGGGGGTCGGAGCCGCCGACGTAACCGAGAAGCGCCTTTGCCATGATGGATGGTCCTCCACAATGAGTGACCGACCGAAGCGGTGTGGGTCGTGAGGGAATCGCACCCGCGGTGCTTGTCATTCTCTGCGTGTACTCAATGCCAAACAGCTAAGGTGCGCGGGGATTCCAGAGTCTCACCAAACGGTTTGACGGTCAACACGATCACGCCCCGTATCCTCGGGCGCCTGAGAGTGCGCGGCCGCGAGGGCGCTGCGCCGACTCCCCAGAAAGGTCCCGCGGGGGCGTAGAGATCATCCGTACAGCGGCAGCCTTGCACGGGTCGGCCGGATTGGCAACCACCAGGCCTTATCTCCTGTAAGCAGCTGACAAGGACGTCTCTACAAGATCGCCTGTGTCGGCCGTACGGACGGTTCCGGCGGAGCCGCTCAGCGGATTTCGAAGCCGTCGTAACCGCCCCGGGGCGTGTCCCATATCTCAGTGACTCCGTCGACCCGCCCGGGCGTGTCTCCGGTACGGAGCCAGTCCAGCAGCGCATCGCAGTGGTCCTTCGGGCCCTCGGCGACCACCTGAACGCGGCCGTCACCGAGATTGACCGCAAATCCGGCGAGTTCGCCGATGCGAAGGGCGTTGGCCCGGGTGAACCAACGGAACCCGACGCCTTGGACCTGACCACGCACCCAGGCGGTCACACGGACAGCTTCGTTCATGTGTGCACGTTAACTGTCCAATTGCTCAGCAGTCACTTCTGCCCATCCGTCATGGCGTACAGTCCCCCGACAAGCGAGGCTCACCCTTATGGGTGAGCCGTCTTGACGCTGAGGACGGAAGGAAGACAGCGGATGGGCCGCCATCGACGCTCTGCTCCCCCAGCCCCCGATGCCCCCGGTGCGGGGCCTGTTGACGCATCGCCGGCGGAACACCCCGGCCCGTCGGCCGCGGACCTGCGCCGCGGACATCGCGCGGCCCCCCGCCGCGGGCGGACCCCCGTACGCACCGGACTGCTCGGCGCCTCCGCGGTGATGGCGATGGGAGCCGTGGCCGCCGCCTCCGGACTGATCCCCGGCCACGGCCAGTTCGACGGGGGGACCAGCGGCGACCAGCGGGACCGCGTACGGGCCGGCGCGCTGCCGGAGGCCACCGAGACGCTGGGCGGCGGGTCGGCGACCCCGTCCGACCGCGCCACGGAACAGGTCAGCCGCGGCAGCGCCCGTGCCACGGCTCCCGGCGCCGGCCGCCCCTCCTCCCCCACCACCCCCTCGACGTCCCCCTCTCCGCACCGGACGGCCACCTCCCCCGCCGGAAAGACCGATACCCGCCGGTCCGCAGCGCCCGCCGACCGGCCGTCCTCGGCAGCGTCCGTACGCAGCGCGGCGCCGTCGAAGACCGCCGACACCCAGTCGTCCGCCGAGGCCCAGGTCCTGTCCCTGGTCAACCAGGAGCGCGCCCAGGCCGGCTGCTCCCCCGTCACGGCGGACAAGGAACTGGCGGGACTCGCACAGCAGTTCAGTGACGACATGGCCCGGCGCGGCTTCTTCGACCACACCGACCCGGACGGGGACACGCCCTGGGACCGCGCCCGGGACGCGGGCATCGACGACCTGGGCGGCGAGAACATAGCCCGCGGACAGGCCACCGCGCGGGCCGTGATGGACTCCTGGATGAACAGCCCCGGCCACCGCGCCAACATCCTCAACTGCGATTACAAGACCCTCGGGGTCGGCGCCCATGTCGGGCCGGGCGGCCCGTGGTGGACGCAGGACTTCGGCTTCTAGAGGCCGGGCCGGACGGCGCCCGGCCGGGGCGCGGCAGCCCCCAGGCATCAGACGCCCGCGCCGCCCCGTGACGGATCACGGGGCGGCGCGGGCGTCTCGCGTGCGGGGGGGAGTCCTCGTCCCCCCGCACCCGCCGGTCAGGCGGCGACGGCGGCGCGGCCCGCGGCGAAGATGCGGGCCTGCTCGGCGATACGGCGTCCGAGGTGTTCGGCGGTGGCGATATCGGCCTTGTGGACCGCCTCCGCGCCCTGGTCGTTGTCGGACTGGGCGCCGGCCCCGAGGAAGAAGCCGAGCCGGTTGAGGTCGTTCTCCGAGGCGGTGGAGGAGTTCCAGCCGGGGAGCAGGTTGAGGCTGACCCAGCTCATCCCGTGCTGGGCGGCGAGCACCGTGAAGAACTGCAGGGTGTGCAGCTTGTCCCCGCTCTTGGAGGCGGAGTTGGTGAAGCCCGCCGCGAGCTTGTCCTGCCAGGCACGGGTCGCCCAGCGCCTGGATGTGGCCTCGGCGAAGGTGTGGAACGCCCCGGAAGCCGTCCCCATATAGGTCGGCGAACCGAAGACGATCGCGTCGGAGGCGTCGAGCAGTTCCCACTGGGCCTCGGTGATCTCGTCGACCTGGATCAGATGGACGGTGGCCCCCGCCTCGGCGGCAGCGGCGCGGACGGCCTCGGCCAGTACGGCGGTGTGGCCGAAGCCGGAGTGGTAGGCGACGGAGACGACGGGGGCGGGCAGGGCGGAGCTGGTCACGGCGGTTTCTCCTCAAGGTCACGGCATCCCGGGACGGTCGGCCCCCCGGGGACGTCGGGGTGTGATGGGAGAAGAAAAGCACTAACTTTTCGAAAGCGCAATCCATTGGTTAGCGCTGTGCACGGGTATGGTGTCGGTATGGCCACCGAGAACCCTGCCGAGACCGCCGAGGAGCCCCCCGCCGCCTGTGCGGACGATCTGGCCTACGACGTCTTCGCGCGCGACTGCCCCTCCCGTGACGCGCTCAAGCACGTCACCGACCGATGGGGCAGCCTGACGCTGGGCGCGCTGCTCGACGGCACCTTCCGCTTCAACGAACTGCGGCGCCGGGTACAAGGCGTGAGTGAAAAGATGCTGGCCCAGACCCTGCAGGCACTGGAGCGGGACGGACTCGTCCACCGCGCGGCCCAGCAGACCAACCCGCCCCGGGTGGATTACGCGCTGACGCCGCTGGGCCACCAGGTCGCCCGCCAGCTGCACCTGCTGATCGCCCTGGTGGAGGACCGGATGCCGCAGGTGCTCCAGGCCCGGGAGCGCTATGACGCCCAGCACACCGGGGGCTGAGCCGGCAACCTCGCCGGCCTGCCGGCTTCAGCCGCGCGGCGGCCGCTGGCAGCGGGGGCAGAAGTAGCTGGAACGGTTCATCCAGGGACGGCGGCGGATCGGGGTGCCGCAGCGGCGGCAGGGTTCGTCCTCGCGACCGTAGGCGTCCAGGGAGCGGTCGAAGTAGCCGGACTCCCCGTTGACGTTGACATAGAGGCTGTCGAAGCTGGTGCCGCCGACGGCGAGCGCGGCATGCATCACCTCCCGTACGTGGCCGAGCAGTTCGGCCGTGCGCGGGCGGGTGAAGGTGGCGGTCGGCCGCTCGTAGTGGAGCTTGCTGCGCCACAGCGCCTCGTCCGCATAGATGTTGCCGACGCCGCTGATCAGCGTCTGGTCGAGCAGTGCCCGTTTGACGGTGGTCCGGCGGCGGCGCAGCGCGTCGTGGAAGGCGGCGTCGTCGAAGGCCGCATCGAGCGGGTCGCGGGCGATATGGGCGATGACGTCGGGAAGGTGGTCCGCGTCGCCGGGGACGGTGTCGTGCAGCGAGAGGCCGCCGAAGGTGCGCTGGTCGACGAAGCGGAGTTCGGTGCCGAGGTCGTCGGCGAAGCGGAGCCGGATGCGCAGATGCTTCTCGTCCGGGGCGTCCTGCGGCTGGACGAGCAACTGGCCGCTCATCCCGAGATGGGCGAGGATCGCCAGGCCGTGGGTGACGGACGGGGTGACCCTCGGGGGGAGGCCTTCGGCGGCGGTCTGTGCGGCCGGGCCCCCGCCGGTCACCGGGAGCCAGAGGTACTTGCCGCGCCGGCGTGCCGCGCCCAGTTGCAGGCCCATGAGCCGGGCCGCGAAGTCGGCCGCGCCGGCCGTGTGCCGGCGGATCGCGCGCGGATGCCGCACCTCGACCTCGTCGATCGTGCGGCCGCTGACCCAGCGCTCCAGTCCGCGGCGTACCACCTCGACCTCGGGCAGCTCGGGCACGGGACTCCTTGGGACAGCTGAGGGACGACAGCCGCAGCGTACCTCTCCCCTCCACAGGCCCAGGGGCCCGCCCGGCACCGTGCGCGGGGCTCCGGACAAGAAGGACCCCCGGTGCGCCGAAGCGCAACGGGGGTGGGGTGCCGCGCCGCGGAGGCGTGCGCCGTACGGCTAGCCGACGGTGTCTTCTCCGGCGGTCTTGACGGCCTCGGCGGGCTCTGCCGCCTTGGCCGCCTCAGCCGCCTTGGCCGCCTCGTCCGCCGCGGCGCGGATCTCGCGCCACGCGGATTCGGCCGCCTGCTGCTCGGCTTCCTTCTTGCTGCGGCCGGTGCCGGTGCCGTACGAGACACCACCGACGCGGGCGGCAGCAGTAAAGGTCTTCTCGTGGTCCGGTCCGGTCTCCGTGACCAGGTACTCCGGAACCCCGAGGCCTTCGGTCGCGGTGAGTTCCTGGAGACTGGTCTTCCAGTCCAGGCCCGCGCCCAGGCTGGAGGACTTCTCGATGAGCGGGTCGAAGAGCCGGTGCACCAGCTCGCCGGCCGCATCGAGGCCCTGGTCGAGATAGACCGCGCCGATCACCGCTTCCAGGGTGTCGGCGAGGATGGATGCCTTGTCCCGGCCGCCCGTGCCCTCTTCGCCCCTGCCGAGGCGGATGAAGGCGCCGAGGTCGAGGCCACGGCCCACCTCGGCAAGTGCACGCGAGTTGACCACCGCGGCCCGGAGCTTGGCCAGCTGGCCCTCCGGCAGATCGGGGTGGATGCGGTACAGCGTGTCCGTGACCACCAGGCCGAGCACCGAATCCCCGAGGAATTCCAGCCGCTCGTTGGTGGGCAGACCGCCGTTCTCGTATGCGTACGAGCGGTGCGTCAGCGCACGCACCAGAAGGGCGGACTCGAGCTTGTACCCGAGCCGCCCTTCCAGAAGCGTGTGAGACGAGGCCGTGTCCGCCGGAGTCGGTTCATCCCCGCGTTTGCGGGAAGTCGAATTGGCGTCTGACATGAAGCCTGTCACCAGCCGCTCAGACCTCGAGGACCTGGCGCTTGTTGTAGGTGCCGCAGCTCGGGCACGCGATGTGCTGCTGCTTCGGCTCGTGGCAGCGCTCGCACGCCACCAGGGTGGGGACCGCAGCCTTCCACTGCGACCGGCGGTGGCGCGTGTTGCTGCGCGACATCTTCCGCTTCGGAACAGCCACGGCTACTTCTCCTGCTTCTCGTCGACGCCCGCTTCGGCGCCGCCCATGTTGTCCTTCTCGCCGTCCTTGACGGTCCCGGCGAGTCCCTGCAGTGCCGCCCAACGGATGTCGACGGCGTCGTGGTGGTGGTCCGGGTCGTCCGCGAGCCGCACTCCGCATTCGGAGCACAGGCCCGGGCAGTCGTCCTGGCACACCGGCTGCATCGGCAGTGCAAGCACCACCGCATCACGCAGCACGGGTTCGAGGTCGAACAGGTCGTCCTCGAGGAAGAGGGTGTCCTCCTCGTCCTCGGCGTCGTCGCCGGCGTCCTCACGGACCCTGGCGTCGGCGTCGGGGTAGGCGAACATCTCCTGGAAGTCCGCGTCGAGCTCTCGCTCCAGCGGCTCCAGACACCTTACGCACTCCCCCTTGACGGTTGCACGGCCGGTGCCTGTGACAAGCACCCCGTCCATGACCGATTCCAGGCGGAGGTCGAGCTCGACCGGTGCACCCTCGGGCACGCCGATGACCTCATTGCCGAGATCCCGGGGGGCCTCGACGGAGCGGGAGGCCCTCTTGAGCGCACCGGGACGCCGGCCCAGCTCGCGTGTGTCGAACACGAGAGGGGAACGGTGGTCGAGGCGGGCGTTGATGGCTTCCTGCTTTCTGTGGGTTTTCCGTGCCGTCCGTATTCCTGCGGGACAGGATTCGGGCAGCAGAGATCGCGGAGATACGCGCGACCGAAGAGCCAGGATACTGGACGGGCCCCGATAGGCCCAATCCGCTCCCGGCCCCCTTCCCGGTCCGCGGGCGGGGCCGCCTACTGGCGCCCCTCCTCGTACGCCCGCAGCTGGTCCAGGTCGATCATGCTGGTGTCGAAGAGGCTGGTCTCGTCCAGGGCGCCGGGCTGCACGGGGTGGCCGTGCGGAGGCTGCTGCGGCTGCTGAGGCACCTGCTGCTGGAGGTAAGTGTTCGGGTCGTAGCCCTGCTGCTGGGCCTGCTGCTGGGCCAGCTGCCAGTCGTAGCCGTACGGGTCCTGGTGCTGGGCGTACGGGACCTCCTGCGGCTGCTGATAGCCGTAGACGTCCTGCTGCTGGTAGACCGCCGGGTCGGCGTAGTAGCCCTGCTGCTGGAGCTGGGGCTGAAGGGGCTGCTGGTGGTCCTGGGGCTGGGGTTGCGCCTGGGGCATAGGAGGCGCCTGAGGCATCGGGGGCGCCTGGGGCGGCTGCTGCTCCTGCTCGGCACCGATGCCCGCCAGGCCGGCGAGATAGTCGGCGTCGGCCTGGTGCCCGGACTGCGGGTCGCCCTGCGCGGCCAGGTGGAGGCCCAGCTCATCGATCGCACGGGCGCCCTGGAGCTTGTCGCGGCCCCGGCCGACCGCCTCCAGCGTCTTGGTCAGCACGGCCTGGAACGCCCCGAACTTGGCGTCCACATAGGCGTCGGCGCGCTGCCGCAGGGTCTCCGGGTCGGCGCTGCGCTCCGGGGCCCTGGTGCCGTCCTCGTCCGGGTACTCCTGCTCGCCCTGCCCGGGGTCGCGGCCGAGCAGCTTCTCGCGGCCGCGGTCGACGGATCCGATGGTCTTGGTCAGCACGACCTCGAAGTTGGCGAGCTTGCTGTCGACGTAGTCGTCGGCCTCGGCGCGGATCTCCTCCGCCTCCCGGCGGGCCTCCGCGAGAATCCGGTCCGCCTCGTCCTGGGACTGCCGGGCGACCTCGGTGTCGGAGATCAGCGATCCGCGCTGGGCGTGCGCGGTCTCGATGATCCGCTCCGCCTCGGCCCGCGCCTGCTCGACCATCTGCTCCCGGCCGCCCAGCAGCTCCTGCGCCTGCGCGAGGGAGCCCGGGAGCGCCGCCCGCACCTCCTCCAGCATGGCAAGCAGCTCGGCGCGGTTGACCACGCACGATGCCGACATGGGCATGGACCGGGCACCGCCGACGGTCGCGACGATGTCGTCGAGCTTCTTCTGCACGTCCACCTTGGACTCGCCACTCTCTGAAGGGTTGGAACGACGGAACGGGACGACTGTACGTCCACGGCCCCTGCCCCCGACACCAACTGACGCCCCGTCAGTCGGGCATCGGGCCGGTGCGCCCGGCGGGCGTCAGCCCTTGTTCCGCAGGCGCTCGGTCAGAGCCTCCAGGACGAACGACGGCACCAGATGGGAGACATCACCGCCCCAGGCGGCGACCTCCTTGACGAGGCTGGAGGAGAGGAAGCTGTAGGTGGGGTTGGTGGGGACGAACAGCGTCTCCACCCCCGACAGCCCGTTGTTCATCTGGGCCATCTGCAGCTCGTAGTCGAAGTCGCTGACGGCTCGCAGCCCCTTGACGATCGCGGGGATGTCGCGCTGCTTGCAGAAGTCGACGAGCAGGCCGTGGAAGGCCTCGACCTCCACGTTGCCGTACTCGGCGGTGGCCCGGCGGATCAGGTCGATCCGCTCGTCGACCGTGAACAGCCCCTGCTTGGACTGGTTGATCATCACGGCGACGTGGACGACGTCGTACAGCTTGGAGGCACGGGCGATGATGTCCAGATGCCCGTTGGTGATGGGGTCGAATGACCCCGGACAGACGGCGCGGCGCAACTCGGGTTCCTCGCTCTCCGATCCGGTCATGACACGCTTACTGACGTCGATTCGGCGGACGTCGAAGCGGCGCGACCGTACCAAAGCGTCCCCTCGCCGTAGCGACGGGCCTTGATCGCTGCAAAACCGTCCGGCCACGGGAACGTGCCGCCTCGGGTGCTGCGCTCCACGGTGACGAGTGCCTCCTCCGCAAGCCAGCCCTGACCACGGAGTGTGAGCAGGATCTCGCACAGCTCCGCGTCGGTCACCCCGTAGGGCGGGTCCAGGAAGACGATGTCGTACGGCTCGCCCGGGGGCGGTGCGGCGGCGGTCTGCTCGGCCTTGCCGGCCCGGACCTCGACGCCCGGGAGGCCGACCGCACGGACGTTGTCCCGGATGGTGCGCACGGCGCGGGCATCGGCCTCGACCAGCAGGACGTGTGCGGCGCCGCGGGAGAGCGCTTCGAGGCCGACCGCGCCGGAGCCGCCGTACAGATCGAGTACCCGGGCACCGCCGAGCGGCCCGTCGAGGGATTCCCAGGTGGAGAACATGCCCTCGCGCGCACGGTCGGAGGTCGGGCGGGTGCCGTTTCCCGGGGGTACGGCCAGGCGGCGGCCGCCGGCCGTACCGGCGATCACGCGGGTCATGGGCCCGTCCTTACGTTGCGCGTGGTCGGTGAGGAGGAGCCGGGCGGGCTCCGCTCCTCCACGATATTCCGTCGGCCGGGGCCCGGCGTCCGGCCGGGGCTTCCCGGAGGCACACCCGGTGGTGATCGATCTCACGTGGGAGCGGGGAGGTTGAGCCGTGGGCGGGCCCTCTTGAGCCGTGGGCGGCGGCCTTCAGCGGGGGGCTAATGAGCGGGGACGCTCTTGGGCGCGGGCGCTCTTGCGCGCGAGCCGGTGGCCGGACGCCGCCGGAGGCGTCCGGGCAAGGGCCGCGGGCCCCGCTCAGCCCTTGTCCAGATACTGCTCCCGGTCCTCGTCCAGCAGGGCGGACAGGGCGATCCGCAGCTCCGGATATCCGGTCAGCTCGGGATCGGCGGTGACCAGCGCGGTGGCCTCCTCGCGGGCGGCCGCGATCACCTCCTCGTCCTCGATGACCGCGAGCATCCGCAGCGACGAGCGGACGCCGGACTGCGCCTGGCCCAGCACATCGCCCTCGCGTCGCTGTTCCAGGTCGATACGGGAGAGTTCGAAGCCGTCGAGGGTGGCGGCCACCGCGGCGAGCCGGGCGCGGGCCGGGCTGGCCTCCGGCATCTCGCTGACCAGCAGGCACAGCCCGGGCGCCACGCCACGGCCGACCCGGCCGCGGAGCTGGTGCAGCTGGGAGACGCCGAAACGGTCGGCGTCCATGATCACCATGGCCGTGGCGTTCGGGACGTTCACCCCCACCTCGATGACGGTCGTGGCCACCAGGACGTCCAGCTCGCCGGCGGCGAACCGGCGCATCACGTCGTCCTTGTCGTCCGGCGCCATCCGGCCGTGGAGAACCGCCACCCGCAGCCCGGCGAGCGGCCCCTCGGCGAGCTGCCCGGCGATGTCGAGCACCGCGAGCGGGGGCCGCTTCTCCTCCGCGTCCTCCGGTGAACCCGCCTGGTCCGCCGCCCCCTTGGAGCCGGCCGGTTTCTTCGCCCCCTTGGGCGCGTCCTCCTCGTCGCCGATCCGGGGACACACCACGTAGCCCTGGTGCCCGGCCGCCACCTCTTCGCGGACCCGCTCCCAGGCGCGCGCGAGGAAGTGCGGCTTGTCCTTGGCGGGCACCACATGGGTGGCGATCGGCGAGCGTCCGGCGGGGAGTTGGTCCAGGACGGAGGTCTCCAGGTCGCCGAAGACGGTCATGGCGACCGTGCGCGGAATGGGGGTCGCCGTCATGACCAGGAGATGCGGCGTCTGCTTGCCCTTGCCGCGCAGCGCGTCCCGCTGCTCGACGCCGAAGCGGTGCTGTTCGTCGACGACGACCAGGCCCAGGTCGTGGAACTGCACCTTGTCCTCGATCAGGGCGTGGGTGCCGATGACGATTCCGGCCTCGCCGGTGACCAGATCGAGCAGCGCCTGCCGGCGGGCCGCGGCGCCCATGGAGCCGGTCAGCAGCACCACCTTGGTGCCCTGCTCCGCGCCTCCCAGCATCCCGCCCTCGGCCAGCTCCCCCATCATCTCGGTGACCGAGCGGTGGTGCTGCTGGGCCAGGACCTCGGTCGGCGCCAGCATCGCGGCCTGGCCGCCGCTGTCGACCACGCCGAGCATGGCGCGCAGCGCGACCATGGTGTTGTGGGTGACGGTGAAGTGGTCGGTCACATAGGCGTGGCGCGGGTGCCGGACGCTGATGCACTGGACGGGCTTGCGGCCGGCGTGTTCGATGGCCCGGATGGTGCGCCGGAAGCCTGCCGCGCCCTCCGCCGGCAGCGCCACGTCGACGTCGTACGCCCCCTCCCCCACGGCGCTCAGCCGGGCCCGTCCGCCCAGCGAGCGCACCAGCCACGCGAGGTCGTCGGCCAGCGGACGGTGCGCGGCACGGAACACCGCAGGGGTGCCCGCGGGCCCGCTTCCGGCATCCAGCAGGCCCCGCAGCACGGCCAGCCGGTCCTTCAGCGGCGCGTTGCGGTAGGCGTCCGGCAACCGGGCCGCCGGACCGCCGTCCTCCGCGAGCCTGCGCCCCATCAGATGCGGATCGAGCGGCCGCTCCCCGCCGTCGTCGAGGTCCACCGGTACGGCCGCGTCGATGGACCACCGGGGGCGGCCGTCGGGGGCGTGGAGGTCCCGGCGCAGTTCACGGGTGGTCAGCACCCTCTCCTGGGCGTCGCCGGCCCGGACGATCCACAGATGCTCGTCGTCGCACTCGACGGCGCTGCCGTCCGAGAACACCAGCCGCCACACCTCGCGCTCGCCCTGCGGGAAGACGCCGTCCACCACGGCGAGCTCACCGCTGGGCACCACCACTTCGGTCCCGACGGCCATCTCCCCCATGGGACGGAAGCCGCGCGGCGTCAGCACCAGCGCGTCCAGCGGCTGGGCCTTGCCGGAGCCCACCTCGCCCTGGAGGAGGCGGTGCATGGGGTGTTCGGTCGCCAGGTCGTCGAAGATCTCCCGGCTGACCTTCTGCTGGCCGTCGGTGAGCGTGAAGGGCAGCTTCGCGTCGAAGGCATCGAGGATGCCGCCGGTGGTGGATGTCCTTGCCACCGCGGGGAGTTGGGTCTCGGCGAGGCGGCGCCGGGCGAGCGCGACCTGCAGGACGAACGCCTCGTCCCACTTCAGCCGGTCCCGCGCGGCGGCGATATCGGCCTTGCTCGCCGGGCGGTGGATCTTGAGCAGCGCCTCGGTGAGCGGCACCAGCTCCCGGCCGTCCCGGAGCGCTTCGGGCAGCGGATCGACGGCGTCGCGCGCACTGGGCAGCACCGCGTCGACCGCCTTGGCGATCTTCCAGGACGCCATCTGCTGGCAGGCCGGGTAGATCGGCAGGAGCTGGCCGGCGAAGGCGTTGACCTCCGCGCTGACCTCCTCGGTCCCGCCCTCGGCGCCGCCGTCGCCGTCGAGGAGTGCGTATTCGGGGTGGGCGAGCTGGAGTTTGCGGTTGAAGACCGACACCTTGCCGGCGAACATCGCCCGGCGGCCGGGCAGCAGGTCCTTGTGCGGCTTGTGGATGCCCTTGCCGAAGAAGACCAGCCGGAGACGGCCGCTGCCGTCGGTGAGCGTCACTTCGAGGCGCTGTCCCCGGCCTCCGTTGAACTTCAGCACCCGGGAGTCCGCGACCTGGGCGACGACCGTGACGTGTTCGTCCAGCGGGAGGTCCGAGAGGCGGGTCAGTTCGCCACGCTCGGCGTACCGGCGCGGATAGTGGTGCAACAGGTCGCCGACCGTATGCAGGTCGAGATGCTCGGCCAGCACCTTTGCGGTGGTGCCACCGAGAATTTTCTTGAGAGGTTCGTCGAGCGCTGCCACGCCTCTATTGCACACCACGCCTGTGACAATCGCGGCCGGCTCACCTGCCCGGCGCTTTCGCCGGCCCCGCACGCGCACGCCGGCCCCGCATGCGCACGCAGGCCCCGCACGCTCGCACCGGCCGTGGGCTCGCACCGGCCCCGCGCGCTCACTCCACGCCGATGAGCAGCGGCGCGGTGTGCTGGCCCCCGTCGTAGACGACCGTGTCCACCGCGAGGTGACGCTCGCGGACGTACTCCTCCAGCCGCTCGGCGAGCCCGTCGGGCGCCTTCGCGCCGAGGACCAGGGTCACCATCTCGCCGCCCGCCGACAGCATCCGGTCGAGCACCGTCATCGCGGTGCCGGTGAGGTCGGAGCCGATCACCGCGACATCGCCGTCGATCAGACCGAGGACGTCCCCGGCCTGGCAGACGCCGGCCATCGTCCACGACTGCCGCTCGGCGAGGGCCAGCTCGGCGTAACGGGTGGCGCCCGCGGCCGCGGTCATCGCGACCACGTCCTCGTCGAAGCTGCGGCCCGGTTCGTGCACGGCCAGCGCCGCGAGGCCCTGGACGGCGGAGCGGGTGGGGATGAGCGCGACCCGTACGCCTTCGGCGCGGGCCTCCTCGGCGGCGGCCGCCGCGGTGTGCCGCAGGTCGGCGTCGTTGGCCAGCAGCATCACCTCACGGGCGTGCGCCTGCCGGATCGCCTGCACCAGTTCGCCGCTGGCGGGTGGCTCCCCGGGGCGCACCGGAACGGGGGTCGCGCCGGCCTCGGCACACAGTCCGGCGAGCCCGGCACCAGGCACCACCGCGACCACGGCCCGCGCCGTCATCTCCGGTTCCTTGGCGCGGGCGCCGCCGAAGTGCGTGATCCGGATCCGGTACGGGCGGCCCGCCTCGATGCCGGCCTCCACCGCGGCGCCCGCGTCGTCGACATGGACATGGACGTTCCACAGGCCGTCCCCGCCGACCACCACGAGGGAGTCGCCGAGCCCGTCGAGCCGGGCCCGCAACCCCGCCACGGCGGCGTCGCCGGCCTCCAGCAGGTAGATCACCTCGAAGGCGGGCCCGTCCGCGTCCCCGCGGCCGTTCGCCGCCACCCGGCCCGCGACCTCGCAGCCGGCCGCCTCGGGGAGCGGGGCATCGGCGCGTACGGCGACCGGAACCGCCGAGACCTCCCCGGACAGCACATCGGCGAGCGCGCCCAGCAGCGCGACCAGCCCGCAGCCGCCGGCGTCCACGACACCTGCCCTGGCCAGCACCGCGAGCTGCCCCGGGGTCTCCTGCAGGGCGCTGCGGGCGCCTTCGTGGGCGGCGCGGGCGACTCCGGCGGCCCCGGCATCGCCGCCCGCGGCGCGCTCCGCGGCATCGGCCGCGGCGGTCGCCACCGTCAGCACGGTGCCCTCCACGGGGTGGGCGACGGCCTCATAGGTCGATGCGGCGGCCCGGCGCAGCGCCCGCCCCAGGGCGTCCGCGGAGCCGTCGGTGGCGGCCAGCACCTCGGTCATCCCGCGCAGCATCTGCGCCACGATCGTGCCGGAGTTGCCGCGCGCCCCGATGAGGGCGCCGTGTGCCATGGCACCGATGGCATCGGCGAGACGGGGCGCGGTACCGGCCGAGGCGTGCCCGTCGAAGGCGGCCTCGACCGCGCGGGCCGCCGATTCGAGGGTCAGATAGAGGTTGGTGCCGGTATCGCCGTCGGCCACCGGGTAGACGTTGATCGCGTCGATCCGCTCGCGTTCCCGTCCCAGCGCCTCCAGGGCCAGCCCGCACCAGGAGCGGACCGCGGCGGCGTCGAGCGGGTACGGCACGTCGTCCTCCTGAGTCGCGGGATGCCACCGCACAGTAGCCGCGCTGCGGGGGCGGGGCCGGGGCGGGGGCCGGTGGGTGCGTGGTAGTTTCGTTCTACGGGAGCGGTCGTTGTATGCTGCTCCGGTTGCCCGATGCGAATCGGGCCATTCCTCTCCTGACGGTGCCGTTCGGGCAATGCACTCGGCTCGTCGGGATTTCACCGTAAGTGCATCTGAAGTCTTTGGAGTGACCCGTGGCTGCCAACTGCGACGTCTGCGGCAAGGGGCCGGGCTTCGGCAAGAGTGTCTCGCACTCGCATCGCCGTACCAACCGTCGTTGGAACCCCAACATCCAGACGGTGCGTGCAGTGATCGGGCGCACGCCGAAGCGGCTGAACGCCTGCACCTCGTGCATCAAGGCCGGCAAGGTCTCGCGCTGACGTCTTAGCCGTAGCGCAGCCCAGCCGGTTGCTTGGGAAGCCGGTCCACCTTCGTGGTGGACCGGCTTCCTCCATTTCCGGGCCGGGTACGGCTCCCGCCGTTCCCCGCGGCCGGGCGGCGCACACGCTCCGCCCGGCCGCGGGGCCGCGGGGCACGCACTCAGTGCGCGTCGCGCCAGCGCCAGCCGTGGTCCACGGGGCCGATGCCCGCGCCCAGCCGGAAACCGGCCGCGAGGGCGCCGGTGACATAGTCCTTCGCCGCCGCGGTGGCCTGCGGGACCGTATCCCCCTTGGCGAGCTGCGCGGCGAGCGCGCTGGCGAGGGTGCAGCCGGTGCCGTGGGTGTGCCGGTTGTCGTGCCGCGGGGCGCGCAGCCAGTGCTCCTCGCTGCCGTCGGTGAGCAGGTCGACGGCGCCCTCACCACGGCCGGCGGGGAGATGGCCGCCCTTGATGAGCGCCCAGCGCGGGCCGAAGTCCAGGATCGCGGCGGCCGCCCGGCGCATATCGGACTCCTCCTGGACGCGGATACCGGTCAGCTGGGCGACCTCGTCCAGGTTGGGGGTGGCGACGGTCGCCGTCGGCAGCAGCACGGTGCGGACCGCGTCCAGGGCGGTGGCGGCGAGCAGCGCGTCGCCGTGCTTGGAGACCCCCACCGGGTCGATGACGACGGGTACCCGCAGTCCGGCGAGCAGTTCGGCGACGGTCTCGACGAGTTCGGCCGAGGAGAGCATCCCGGTCTTCACCGCCTGGACGCCGATGTCATCGACAACGCTGCGGAACTGGGCCCGTACGGCCTCGGCCGGTAGCTCCCACGCGCCCTGTACGCCCAGGGAGTTCTGGGCGGTGACGGCGGTGAGCACGCTCATGCCGTGGGTGCCGAGCGCCAGCATCGTCTTGAGGTCGGCCTGGATGCCCGCGCCGCCGCCGGAGTCGGACCCGGCGACGGTCAGGACGCGTGGAGGTATGTGCATAGCGCCGAATCTACTCGGCGGCGCCCCGTCGTCCTGCGGGCGCCCGTGGTGCCACCACCCCTGGTGTCACCGCCCGTGGCCGTACGGAGCCTATTCGGCATCCCCGTTGTCGCCGAAGTGGTCCCAGCCGGCCTTCACCCAGGGGGCGCCGTCCACCGTCACCTGGGGCAGCGCGGAGGGGTGGAGCACTTCGCCGATGACCTTCCACCGGGCGGGCAGCTTCACATCGGGCGGGAAGGTGGCGACGATCGCGTGGTCCTCACCGCCGTTGAGCACCCACTGCATCGGGTCCACGCCGACGGCCGTGCCGATGTCGGACATCTGCGAGGGGATGTCGATCCCGGCGGACCGCAGATCGATCCGGACCTTGCTGGCCTCGGCGATGTGCCCGAGATCGGCGACCAGTCCGTCGCTGACGTCCGTCATCGCGGTGGCGCCGAGTCCGGCGGCGGCCGGACCCGCGTGGTACGGCGGCTCGGGGCGGCGGTGGGCCTCCACGAACGCGCGCGGCGAGCGGAAGCCGCGGGAGAGGACCGCATGTCCGGCCGCGGACCAGCCGAGCCAGCCGGTCACCGCGACCACATCGCCGGGCTGGGCGCCGGACCGGGTGACCGGCTCCTGGTTGCGCAGATCGCCGAGCGCGGTGATGGAGACGGTGATGGTGTCGCCGCGCACCACGTCCCCGCCGACGACCGCGGCGCCGGCCACCTGGCACTCGTCGCGCAGCCCGTCCATCAGCTCGGTCGGCCAGGTGGCGGGGAGTTCCGCGGGCACGACCAGGCCGAGCAGGATCGCCGTGGGCACCGCGCCCATCGCCGCGATGTCGGCGAGGTTCTGTGCGGCGGCCTTGCGGCCGACGTCGTAGGCGGTGGACCAGTCGCGCCTGAAGTGCCGGCCCTCCAGGAGGATGTCGGTGCTGGCGACCACCCTCCGGTCCGGCGCGGTGACCACCGCGGCGTCGTCACCCGGCCCGATCCGTACGGCCGGAGTGGTGGTGAGCCGGGAGGTGAGCTCCCTGATCAGCCCGAACTCCCCCAGCTCGCCCACGGTGCCCTTCATGCTGTTGCCCTTCCCATGTGTACGGACGGTCCGTACGTGGCTGACGACTGTGCCGTACTTGCCGTGTTCACCGCGCGGGTCTCCCCGCTCCGCTCGGTGACGCGGTACCGTGGCGTCCCTTCTTCCCACATGATCCTCGTAGCCGCCCTGGAGGTTCCGTGGTACAGGCCTACATCCTGATCCAGACCGAGGTCGGCAAGGCCTCGGCGGTAGCCGAGACGATCTCCACGATCCATGGTGTGCTGCAGGCCGAGGATGTGACCGGTCCCTATGACGTCATCGTGCGCGCTCAGGCCGGCACGGTCGATGAGCTGGGGCGCATGGTGGTCGCCAAGGTCCAGCAAGTGGAAGGCATCACGCGCACCCTTACCTGCCCGGTCGTCCATCTCTAGCTCCCCCGTATCCTCGGCCGGGTGATCTCTACGCGCCGCCGGTACCTGGCCCTTCCGGTACTCACCGTGCTGTTCGCCGCGGTGAGCTGCACCCCGTCCGAAGACGTGGCCGTGCCCTCCCCCCAGGGGGCGGCGGCGCGGTACTGCAGGGCGCTGCACAAGGAGTTGCCGGCGACCGTGGACGGGCTGAAGCGGGGTACCCCCGAGCCCGTATCCGACTTCACTGCCATATGGGGCGATCCTGCCGTGAAACTGCGCTGCGGGGTGCCGAAGCCCGACGTCCTGACGTACGGGAGTGAACATTACAACCCCAGCGCCGACGCGGCGGAAGTCAACGGGGTCGAATGGCTCTTTGAGAAGCAGGACGACGGTTACCGCTTCACGACGGTGCTGCGCAAGGCATTCGTCGAGGTGACCGTTCCCGGGAAGTACGCCCCCGAGGTCGATGCGCTCACCGATCTCGGGGGCGCCGTGAAGAAGACGGTTCCCACCGGGGTCTAGGGGCGTTGCCGGGGTCTCGCCCCCGCGGGTGCCGACCGGCCGCCGGGGCGGGCGGTCGGCTCAGCGCAGTCCCGTGGAGCGCTGCAGCGCGGCCTGCAGGAGCCGGTCGATCAGCTCCGGGTAGCTCACACCGCTCTCCTGCCACATCCGCGGGTACATCGAGATGGGCGTGAAGCCGGGGAGCGTGTTGATCTCGTTGATCACGAACTCGCCGTCGTCCTGCAGGAAGAAGTCCGCCCGCACCAGCCCCTCGCAGGACGCCGCCTCGAAGGCCGCGACGGCCAGCTCCTGGACCTTCGCGGTCTGCTCGTCGCTCAGCGGGGCCGGCACGATCCCGTCCGCCGAGTCGATGTACTTGGCCTCGAAGTCGTAGAAGTCGTGCGCGGTGACCGGCGGAATCTCGGCCGGCACGCTGGCCCGCGGGCCGTCCTCGAACTCCAGCACCCCGCACTCGATCTCGCGGCCGCGCAGCAGCGACTCCACGAGGATCTTGGGGTCGTGCCGGCGGGCCTCCTCGATCGCCTCGTCCAGGCCGCCGAGCTCGTCGACCTTGGTGATGCCCATGGACGAGCCGGCCCGGGCGGGCTTCACGAAGAGCGGCCAGCCGTGCTCGCCGGCGAAGTCCACGATCTTCCTGCGGGCGGCTGCCGGGTCGTTTTCCCACTCGCGGGGGCGGATGACCTCGTACGGGCCGACCGGCAGCCCGAAGGAGGCGAAGACCCGCTTCATGTAGTCCTTGTCCTGGCCGACCGCTGAGGCGAGCACGCCCGAGCCGACGTAGGGCACACCGGAGAGCTCCAGCAGGCCCTGCAGGGTGCCGTCCTCGCCGTAGGGGCCGTGCAGCACGGGGAAGACGACATCGACCTCGCCCAGCGCCTTGGGGACCGAGCCCGGCTCGCTGTAGACGACCTCACGGTTGGTGGGGTCGACGGGGAGCACCACGGCGCCCTCGGTGGACTCGGCGAGCGCGGCCACCGAGGGCAGCTGCCGGTCCGCGATGGCCATCCGCTCGGGGTCGTCGGCGGTCAGCGCCCAGCGGCCGTCGGTGGTGATGCCGATGGGCAGCACGTCGTACTTTTCGCGGTCGATGGCGCGCAGCACGGCGCCGGCCGTGAGCACGGAGATCTGGTGCTCGGAGCTGCGGCCGCCGAACACGACGGCGACGCGGGGCTTGTGTGGGGAGGTCTCGCTGCTCATATCGGGTTGAGGGTACCTGCTGACCGGCGCGGAGTCAGTGCTGCGGCGGCCGTTGGTGGCGTCGCGCCGGCGGCCGCCGGGGTGCCGGGGGCCGGGCTCCCGGACGGAACGGGACCGGACCGGACGTTTCGGTGCCGGTCTCAGTGCCGTTCGGACTTGGCGCTGCGCGACATCAGCTCCTTGAGGGCGACCATCGGCGGCTTGCCCTCGTGGACGATCTCCACGACCGTCTCGGTGAGCGGCATGTCGACGCCGTGCCTGCGGGCCAGATCCAGTACGGATTCGCAGGACTTGACGCCCTCGGCGGTCTGCTTGGTGACCGCGATGGTCTCCTGGAGCGTCATCCCGCGGCCGAGGTTGGTGCCGAAGGTGTTGTTGCGCGACAGCGGCGAGGAGCAGGTGGCGACGAGGTCTCCCATGCCGGCCAGCCCGGCGAAGGTGTGCGCGTCGGCGCCCATGGCGAGGCCGAGCCGGGTGGTCTCGGCCAGACCGCGGGTGATCAGGGACGCCTTGGCGTTGTCGCCCAGGCCCATGCCGGTGGCGATGCCGACGGCGAGCGCGATGACGTTCTTGACCGCGCCGCCCAGTTCACAGCCCACCACGTCGGTGTTGGTGTACGGGCGGAAGTACGAGGTGTGGCAGGCGGTCTGGAAGCGCCGGGCGACCGCCTCGTCGGCGCAGGCCACCACGGCGGCGGCGGGCTGCCGGGCGGCGATCTCCTTGGCGAGATTGGGCCCGGTCAGCACCGCGACGCGCTCCGCGGGGACCTTGGCCACCTCCTCGATGACCTCGCTCATGCGCTTGGCCGTGCCCAGTTCGACGCCCTTCATCAGGGAGACCAGGACCGTCCCGTCGGGCAGCAGCGGCGCCCATTCGGCGAGATTGCCGCGCAGCGTCTGGGCGGGCACCGCCAGCACCGCGAACTCCGCGCCGCGCGCCGCTCGTGCCGGGTCGGTGGTGGCACGTACGGACGCGGGCAGCTCGACCCCCGGCAGGTAGTCGGGGTTCGTACGGCCGTTGTTGACGGCGTCGACCAGGGCCGCACGGCGACCCCACAGGGTCACCTCGCATCCCGCGTCGGCGAGCACCATCGCGAAGGCGGTACCCCAGGACCCCGTGCCGTAGACGGCGCAGCGCGTCACTTGCTTTCATCCTCCTGTGCCTGCTGGGTGCTTCGGGCCTGCTGCGGGCCGACGGCCGGTTCCGGGGCGGCGGCCCGCTCGGCGGGAGCCGTGGCCGCAGCGGCGCCCCGGGCCGCCTTGGCGGCTTCCCGGGCGGCGCGGCGCTCCCGGGCGACCGCCTTGCGCCAGTCGTACGGTTCGGCCGGCGCGGGCTCGCCGCGCACGACGGCCAGCTGCTCGGTGATCGCGGCCATGATGACCTCGGTGACGGCCCGCAGCACCTCGGCGGTCGGCTCCTGGTCGTAGAACGCGCTCAGATCGACCGGCGGTCCGGCCTGCACCCGCAGTGTCTTGCGCGGCAGGAGGCGGAGCTTGTTCTCCTTGGCGTAGGGCGGCATCGCGTCATTGGCGCCCCACTGGGCGACGGGAATGACCGGCGCCTTGGTCAGCAATGCCACCCGGGCGGCACCCGTCTTGCCCTGCATGGGCCACAGCTCGGGGTCGCGGGTGAGGGTGCCCTCGGGGTAGAAGGCGACGCATTCGCCCTTCTCGATGGCGCTGACGGCGGCGCGGAAGGCGGTGGCGGCGTCGGTGGTTTCCCGGTAGACGGGGATCTGCCCGGTGCCGCGCATCATCAGGCCGACAAAGCCGCTCTTGAAGAGTCCGGCCTTGGCGAGGAATCGGGGGACCCGCCCGGTGTTGTACTGATAGTGCGCATAGGAGAGCGGATCGAGATACGAGTTGTGGTTGACCGCGGTGATAAATCCGCCGGCGGCCGGAATGTGCTCCATTCCCTGCCAGTCCCGCTTGAACAGAACCAAGAGCGGCGGTTTGCAGATGACCGCGGCCAAGCGGTACCAGAAGCCGATTCTGCGGCGGGACACTGGGACACCCTCCTTGTGGGACCTGCAAAGCTGCTGCGGGCCGGCAGCCGCACAAGTGTCGCCCCAGGTACCCGCTATGTCGAGGACACCGTAACCCCGACGCTCCCGGAGAGCGGCGGCAGCAGGTGAGAATGGCGCCGATGCGAAGAGACGGAGCGGATGTGGGCTGGAGCCTGGTGGTACCGCTGAAACCGCTGCTGCAGGCCAAGAGCAGGCTCTCCCCGGCCGCCGGTGAGGAGTTCCGGCCCCGGCTGGCCCTCGCTTTTGCCCTGGATACCGTGGCAGCGGCGCTGGCCTGCAAAGACGTCCGCGATGTGGCGGTTGTCACGGATGACCAGCTGGCCGCGGGACGTCTGGCGGCGCTCGGCGCGCGCATTGTGCCCGACACACCGGCCCGCGGGCTCAACGCGGCACTGGCCCACGGAGCGGGCGCGGTCCGGGCGCGCCGCCCGGGCGCGGCCCTCGCCGCGCTGAACGCCGACCTTCCGGCGCTGCGCCCCACCGAACTGGAACAGGTGCTCCATTCCGCTTCGCTATTTCCCCGCGCATTTCTCGCGGATGCGGCGGATATCGGGACAACACTTCTGACCGCGACTTCCGGAGTGGAATTGGAACCGGCATTCGGAGGTCCGTCCCGGGCCCGCCACCTGGCATCCGGGGCACGGGAGATCACCACGTCCACAGCGCCCTCGGTACGCCGGGACGTGGACACCGGCGAGGACCTGCTGGCCGCGCTGGCGCTGGGCGTGGGCCCGCACACGGCGCTCCAGGCGCCGCAGCTGGCGGGCGGGGCGGGCCGGGCGACCACGGCCACCGACGCGCAGGACGGCTCACCACGGCTGGTGCCGCCGCAGGTCAGAGCGTCCGGAGCGTGACCGGTCGGAGCGCCGGGGCGTGGCCGGTCAGAGTGTCTGGAGCGTGACCAGGGCGATCTGCCGGTCGTCCCCTTCGCCGGTGACCTCGATACGGACCCGCTGACCGGGCCGCAGCAGCAGCAGACCGCCGGCGTCGAAGGCCGCCGCGTCGAAGGGCAGCGGGGTGCCGTCGTCCAGCAGCACACTGCCGGAGCGGGTCTGGGAGTCGTACGTATACGCGGTGGCCTGCATGGGAGAGAGCCTAGACGAGCAGGCCCCGGGCCCCTTCTCCCGCCCGTGGACCGGGAGGACCGGGGGGGGCCGCGAGGGACCGGGGAGGCGTCCGCCCGAAGGGCCGCGGACGCACCGCGGGCCGGGCTCCCCGAAGGGAGACCGGCCCGACGCGTGGCGTCGCCGCTGCTGAATTACCGCTTGCGTGCGGTGGTCTTCTTGGCGGTGGTCTTGCGTGCGGTGGCCTTCTTCGCGGGTGCCTTCTTCGCCGTCGCCTTCTTGGCGGGGGCGGTCTTCTTCGCGGTGGCCTTCTTCGCGGTGGTCTTCTTGGCCGGGGCCGCCTTCTTGGCGGTGGCCTTCGTGGCGGCCTTCTTCGCCGTCGTCTTCTTGGCCGTGGTCTTCTTCGCCGCGGTGGTCTTCTTCGCCGTGGTCTTCTTCGCGGCGGCCTTCTTCGCCGTGGCCTTCTTGGCGGTGGCCTTCTTGGCGGCGGCCTTCTTGATGGCCGTACCACCGGTGAGGCTGCCCTTGGGGGCCTTCTTGACCGAGACCTCTCCGCCCTTGGGGAGCTTCTTCGAGCCGCTGACCAGGTCCTTGAAGCCCTGACCGGCGCGGAAGCGCGGAACGGAGGTCTTCTTGACCCGTACGCGCTCACCCGTCTGCGGGTTGCGGGCGTAGCGGGCGGGGCGGTCGACCTTCTCGAACGAGCCGAATCCGGTGACCGAAACGCGGTCGCCGGAGACAACTGAACGGACGATTGCGTCCAGTACGGCGTCCACCGCGTCCGCGGCGTTCTGGCGGCCGCCGAGCTTGTCGGCAATGGCTTCTACGAGCTGCGCCTTGTTCACGTCTTCCCCTTCGGAGACATTGCTGGAACGAAAGTTTCCAAGCTTTTTCGCACGTTAGGCAGATATATACCGCAAATCAAACACGAAACGGGCTAATCACCCTTGTGCCGCAACGAAGTCGACCTTCACGGACTTCCGTCGGCGCGCACATCTTCGGGATAACGACCTTCGTCGAGGTCTTCCATGAACCACTCCAGACGCCTTGCCGCGTCCGCAAGATCGTGTTTAGCCGCGGCCGTGATGACGAGCAGCTTCCGGGTCAGCGCCATCCGTACGCCCTCCGGGACTTGCAGTGTGCGCACTCTTGTATGCGCGTCCTTGAGCCGGTCGGCGACGAGACCGTAGAGCTCGAGTTGGTCGTCGCGTTCCATGCGCTAATTGTGCCATCTGCGGCGAGTTGTCGCTTCACGGGGCCTCAACAGCCGCCTCGGCAAGCAGAAGCGCCCCCTGCCAACTGCACAGGGGGCGCATCGTACGCAATATAGCTTTGAGCCATAAAACCCGAGGTCAGACCTCGAGGGTACGCGGCTTGAACGGCGGCCTGTTCGCCTCGTACTCCACGATGGCCGACTCCTCCCGAAGGGTGAGGCTGATGTCGTCCAGCCCCTCCAGCAGGCGCCAACGCGCGTTCTCGTCCAGCTCGAAGTCGGCACTGATGCCCTCGGCGCGGACCTGCCTGCCGACCAGGTCAACGGTCACCTCGGCGGCCGGGTCGGCCTCCAGCAGCTGCTGCAGCCGGTCCACGGTCTCCTGCGGCAGGACCACCGTCAGCAGCCCGTTCTTGAGGGAGTTGCCACGGAAAATGTCCGCGAACCGCGAGGAGATGACGGCCTTGAAACCGTAGTTCTGCAGCGCCCAGACGGCGTGCTCACGCGAGGAGCCGGTACCGAAGTCGGGGCCGGCCACCAGCACCGTGGCGCCCTGGTACCGCTCCTGGTTCAGGACGAACTGCGGGTCCTTGCGCCAGGCCTCGAACAGCCCGTCCTCGAAGCCGTCGCGGGTGACCTTCTTCAGCCAGTGAGCAGGGATGATCTGGTCGGTGTCGACATTGCTGCGGCGCAGCGGGACGGCCCGTCCGGTGTGGGTGGTGAAAGCTTCCATGGTTCAGACTCCCGCGGGCGTGGCGACGGCTGCATCGGACAGATCGGCCGGTGAGGCCAGATGGCCGAGAACCGCTGTTGCGGCGGCAACCTGCGGCGAGACCAGGTGCGTCCGCCCGCCCTTGCCCTGCCGGCCCTCGAAGTTGCGGTTGGAGGTGGACGCGGAGCGCTCACCGGGCGCCAGCTGGTCGGGGTTCATGCCCAGGCACATCGAGCAGCCCGCATGCCGCCATTCGGCTCCCGCCGCGGTGAAGACCTTGTCCAGCCCCTCGGCGACGGCCTCCAGGGAGACCCGGACCGAGCCGGGCACGATCAGCATCCGTACCCCGTCGGCGACCTTGCGGCCCTCCAGGATCGAGGCCGCGGAGCGCAGGTCCTCGATGCGGCCGTTGGTGCACGAACCTACGAAGACCGTGTCCACGTTGATCTCGCGCAGCGGCTGACCCGCCGTCAATCCCATGTACTCCAGGGCCTTTTCGGCGGCGTAGCGCTCCGAGGCGTCCTCGTACGAAGCCGGGTCGGGGACGCTCGCCGAAAGCGGCGCGCCCTGGCCGGGGTTGGTGCCCCAGGTGACGAACGGGGCCAGCGCGGAGGCGTCGATGTGCACCTCGGCGTCGAAGACCGCGTCGTCGTCGGTGCGCAGCGTCTTCCAGTAGGCGACGGCGGCGTCCCAGTCCTCGCCCCGGGGCGAGTGGTCGCGGCCCTGCAGGTAGTCGAAGGTGGTCTTGTCGGGGGCGATCATGCCCGCTCGCGCGCCCGCCTCGATCGACATGTTGCAGATGGTCATCCGGGCTTCCATCGACAGCTTCTCGATGGCCGAGCCGCGGTACTCCAGGACGTAGCCCTGGCCGCCGCCGGTGCCGATCCTGGCGATGATCGCCAGGATGAGGTCCTTGGCGGTCACCTCCTCGGGCAGCTCGCCGTCGACGGTGATCGCCATGGTCTTGAAGGGCGCCAGCGGCAGCGTCTGGGTGGCCAGGACGTGCTCGACCTGGCTGGTGCCGATGCCGAACGCCAGCGCGCCGAAGGCTCCGTGGGTGGAGGTGTGGCTGTCACCGCAGACCACCGTGGTGCCGGGCTGGGTCAGTCCCAACTGCGGTCCCACGACGTGGACAACGCCCTGCTCGACATCGCCCAGCGGGTGCAGCCGGACGCCGAACTCCGCACAGTTCTTGCGCAGCGTCTCCAGCTGGGTGCGCGAGACCGGGTCGGCGATCGGCTTGTCGATGTCGAGGGTGGGGGTGTTGTGGTCCTCGGTGGCGATGGTCAGGTCCGTGCGGCGCACCGGGCGGCCGGCCTTGCGGAGGCCGTCGAACGCCTGCGGGCTGGTGACCTCGTGCAGCAGGTGCAGATCGATGAAGAGAAGGTCGGGCTCGCCTTCCGCGCGCCGAACGACATGGTCGTCCCAGACCTTCTCCGCGAGTGTCCGTCCCATCGCTTTCCCTCCGGCCGGCCGCATTGCCGGCCTTTCTCGTCCGTGCGCGATGCCCGCAGATATCCCCCTGCCGGGCCTTACGCCGGGCCCTGGTCCAGGGCCACACCTACAGATTGACGACTTCCCCGGAAAATTGAACTTGCGTTTCACAGTGTGAGACGCGAGTATCGTTGCATGGACAACTCTAGCGGCGTCGGCGTTCTCGACAAGGCAGCTCTGGTATTGAGCGCTCTGGAGTCCGGTCCGGCCACCCTCGCCGGGCTGGTCGCGGCGACAGGGCTTGCACGACCCACGGCCCACCGGCTGGCCGTGGCTCTGGAACATCACCGGATGGTGGCGAGGGACATGCAGGGCCGGTTCATCCTGGGCCCCCGCCTGTCCGAGCTGGCCGCGGCGGCCGGCGAGGACCGCCTGCTGGCCACGGCCGGCCCGGTGCTCACCCACCTGCGCGACGTGACGGGCGAAAGCGCCCAGCTCTATCGACGGCAGGGCGATATGCGGATCTGCGTGGCGGCGGCGGAACGGCTGTCCGGATTGCGGGACACCGTCCCGGTCGGCTCCACGCTTCCCATGAAGGCGGGCTCGGCCGCCCAGATCCTGATGGCCTGGGAGGAGCCCGAGCGGCTGCACCGCGGCCTGCAGGGCGCGCGCTTCACGGCCACCGCCCTCTCCGGCGTACGGCGCCGCGGCTGGGCCCAGTCGATCGGCGAGCGGGAGCCGGGCGTGGCCTCGGTCTCCGCCCCCGTACGCGGCCCCTCCAACCGCGTGGTGGCCTCCGTATCGGTCTCCGGCCCGATCGAGCGGCTGACCCGCCACCCGGGCCGGATGCACGCCCAGGCGGTCATCGACGCGGCGGCCCGCCTCTCCGAGGGCCTGCGGCGCAACGGCTGAGTACCCCGCGGCGGGGCGGGCAGGGCAGGGGTGGCCACCGGCCGCGGTCACGATGCCGAAAAAGAGCGGCCCCGGGCGGACTGTCCGCACGGGGCCGCCCCGGGCGCTCAGGCCGCCATCCGGTCCGCGGCCCGCTCCCCGCGCCGCCCGACCGGCACCGTCCCCAGGGCCTCCCCCAGCCCGAACGACGGCATATTGACGTAGATGCTCTCGTACGAGCCCGCCGGGACGACGTAGGTCTCGTGCCAGAAGCCGACCTTGTTGCGCCCCTCCCGCGCCCGGCGGTTGAACGCCGCCCAGGCCGGCCGGTGCTCGCCGCTTTGATCCGTGGCGTAGGCGGACAGCTTCTCCTTCGAGTCCCAGTACTGGAGGACCGCGACGTTCCTCGGCAGCCCGAGGAGCAGTCGGTAGCCGGTCATCCCGCTGCCCGGATCCCGGGCCAGCTCCTTGATCATGCGCGGCATGGCCAGGAACACCGGAAGCCAACTGCGCACCGCCCGCCAGTTATTGATCCGCATCCCGATGAGGAAGACCACCACCTCCCGGTCACCGTCCGCCGTCATCCGCCCCTGCACCGGCTTACCGCTCATGACGCCCCCTTCCACACATTGGATAGCGTCGCTATCCATGATTGGATAGTGACACTCTCCAACGGAAGGTGCAAGGGGTATGCGACTGGCGGAGCTGAGTGAGCGCAGTGGAGTGTCCACCGCCACGATCAAGTACTACCTGCGCGAGCGGCTGCTGCCGCCGGGCCGCCGGGTCACCGCCACCCAGTCCGAGTACGACGAGGAGCATCTGCGGCGGCTGCGGCTGATCCGGGCGCTGATCCAGGTCGGCCGGATCCCCGTGGGCACCGCCCGGGAGGTACTGGCCGCCGTCGAGGACGACTCCCGGGACCAGCTCTCCCGCCTGGGGACGGCCGTCGAGGCCCTCCCCCACGGCCCGGAGCCCGACGAGAGCGACCCCTCCACGGCCGTCGGCCGACGCACCGCCACCGAGCTGATACGGCAGGTCGGCTGGCAGTTCAACCTCGGCATCGCGGACGAATTCCCCGCCTTCCGCATGCTCGTGGGCGCCATCGCCGCACTGCACCGCCTGGGCTACGCCTGCGACCTCCCTCACCTGCTGCCCTACGCCCAGCAGGCGGCACAGCTCGCCGTCGCCGACCTGAATCTGGTCGAGGAGTTCACGACTCCGGCGGAGCAGGTGGAGGCGGCGGTGGCCCTGACCGTGCTCTACGAGCCGGTGCTGCTGAGCCTGCGCCGGCTGGCGGAGGCGGAGGAGTCCAACAAGCGCTTCGGCAGCGGCAGTTGACACGAAAAAGCCCCCCGCATGATGCGGGGGGCCTCTTCTCTCTGTACCCCCGACCGGATTCGAACCGGCGCTACCGCCTTGAGAGGGCGGCGTGCTAGGCCGCTACACAACGGGGGCAAGTTTTCCTGCAGTTGACGTGTCCCGAGGACACACCGCGCTGGGCTACCAGGACTCGAACCTAGACTAAATGAACCAGAATCACTCGTGCTGCCAATTACACCATAGCCCATGGTGGTTTAGACCAGTACCCCCGACCGGATTCGAACCGGCGCTACCGCCTTGAGAGGGCGGCGTGCTAGGCCGCTACACAACGGGGGCCCTAGCGATCCTCCACGTGACCGGAGTCACGTGGGCTCTGCATCGTCGCATCCGGGAGCGACCCGAAGGAGACGGAGAGAAAGGATCTGTACCCCCGACCGGATTCGAACCGGCGCTACCGCCTTGAGAGGGCGGCGTGCTAGGCCGCTACACAACGGGGGCCTGGTACTGCGATCAAGAGACCTTCAGCACGATCACGAGGGACCGAAAGATCTCTTGCTGGGCTACCAGGACTCGAACCTAGACTAACGGAACCAGAAACCGTCGTGCTGCCAATTACACCATAGCCCACCAAAACTCAACCCCCGTAGGGGGTTTGTTTGGTTTGCGCTTTCCGGCCGGGCCTTTCGGCCCTCTCGGGCGGCGCAGGAAGAACATTACCTGATCGTGGACGGCGCACCAAAACCGATAACTCCGCGCAACAGCTCCGGGAGCTCCGCCAGGCCCGCGATCCGCCGCACCCCCGGCGGCAGCCCCTCCCCCGCCTCTTCCCCAGTGCCCGCACGGTCCAGCCATACCGCCGTCAGCCCGGCATCCCGGGCACCGAGCGCGTCGATATCGAGCTTGTCGCCCACGTAGACCACGTCGCCGGGCGTTAGGCCAAGCGCCTTACAGGCGCCGTGGAATGCCTCCGCGGCCGGCTTGGCGTACCCCAGTTCGTCGGCGCAGAGCACCGCCTCGAAGGACGCCCGGATCCCGAGGACGGCCAGTTTGCGCTCCTGGTTGGCGGTGCCGGCGTTGGACAGCACCGCCTGCCGTACCAGCGGCGCGAGCGCCTCCAGTACGGGCGCGGAATCCGGGAAGAGGACCCAGGACGCCTCGTAATGGGTGATGTACCGGCCGAACCAGGCGTCGGCCTCGGCGTCGGAGAGGAGCGGGGTGTCCAGGAACGTCCGGGCCCGGGCCCTGCGGTGATCGAGAAAGCCCACCTCGCCGGCGAGGAAACGGGCGAACTCGGTCTCCATGACCGTCCGCCAGCGCTCCATTGCCGCCTGTTCGCCGCCGTGGGCGGCAAGGAGCCCTTCGGCCCGGAGGTGGCGCAGCGCACCCGCCCGGTCCGAGCCGGTGTAGTCGAAGAGGGTGTCGTCGAGGTCCCACAGGACAGCGCGCACGGGCATACCGGCAATGTAGCTCCCGGCGCTCCGGACAGGCCACGGGCCCGGAAGCCGTACGGCGTCCGGGCCCGTGGGTGCTGCTGCGGGTCAGCCGGCCAGCTTGGCCAGGGCCGCGTCGATGCGCTGGAGGGTGCGCTCCTTGCCCAGGATCTCCAGGGACTCGAAGAGCGGCAGGCCGACCGTCCGGCCGGTGACCGCCACCCGGACGGGGGCCTGTGCCTTGCCGAGCTTGAGGCCGTGCTCCTCGCCGGCGGCCAGGACGGCCTCCTTGAGGGGCTCGGGGCCGGACGCCCAGTCGGCGGCGTCGAGCTTGGCGCGGGCCGTGGTGAGCAGCGCGGCCGGGTCGCCCTTCATCGCCTTCGTCCAGGACGCCTCGTCCTCGACCGGCTCCTTGCGGAACAGGAAGTCGACATTGGCCGTGATGTCGGAGAGGACGGTCAGGCGGGTCTGGGCGTGCGGGGCGATGGCCTGCCAGGCGGCCTCGTCGAAGTCCCCGGGCTCCCAGTTGGCGTGCGGGGCCTGCAGCCAGGGCTCGCAGGCCGTGATGAAGTCCTTCACGTCCAGCTGCCGGATGTGGTCGGCGTTGATCGCCTCGGCCTTCTTCAGGTCGAAGCGGGCCGGGTTGGCGTTGACGTCCGCGATGTCGAACTTCTCGATCAGCTCGGCGACGGAGAAGAGGTCCTGGTCCGCCGAGAAGGACCAGCCGAGCAGCGCAAGGTAGTTGAGCAGCCCCTCGGGGAGGAAGCCGCGCTCGCGGTAGAGGTTGAGGTTCGCCTGCGGGTCGCGCTTGGAGAGCTTCTTGTTGCCCTCGCCCATGACGTAGGGCAGATGGCCGAAGGCCGGGACCGCCTTGGCGATGCCCAGCTCGATCAGCGCCTTGTACAGGGCGACCTGGCGGGGGGTGGAGGAGAGCAGGTCCTCGCCGCGCAGGACGTGGGTGATCTCCATCAGGGCGTCGTCGACGGGGTTGACGAGGGTGTAGAGGGGTGCGCCGTTGGCGCGGACGATGCCGTAGTCCGGAACGTTCTCCGGGGTGAAGGTCAGCTCGCCGCGCACCAGGTCGGTGAAGGTGATCGGCTCGTCGGGCATCCGGAAGCGGACGATGGAGGTACGGCCCTCGGCCTCGTACGCCGCCTTCTGCTCGTCGGTCAGCGTGCGGCAGGTGCCGTCGTAACCGGAGGGCCGGCCGGCCTTGCGGGCCGCGTCGCGGCGGGCGTCCAGCTCTTCGGTGGTGCAGTAGCAGTGGTAGGCGTGGCCGGCGGCGAGGAGCTTGCCGGCGATGTCCTTGTAGAGGTCCATGCGCTGCGACTGGCGGTAGGGCGCGTGCGGTCCACCGACCTCGGGGCCCTCGTCCCAGTCGAAGCCGAGCCAGTGGAAGGAGTCCAGCAGCTGGTTGTAGGACTCTTCGGAGTCGCGGGCCGCGTCGGTGTCCTCGATCCGGAAGACCAGGGTGCCCTTGTTGTGCCGTGCGTAGGCCCAGTTGAACAGGGCGGTACGGATCAGGCCGACATGGGGGTTACCGGTCGGGGAGGGACAGAAACGGACGCGGACGGGGGTCGCGTTAGCCACGCTTGATCACCTTGTTGGTGAGAGTGCCGATGCCTTCGATGGTGACGGCGACCTCGTCGCCGACGTTGAGCGGGCCGACCCCGGCCGGGGTGCCCGTGAGGATGACGTCGCCCGGGAGCAGGGTCATCGCCTCGGTGATGTGGACGATCAGGTCCTCGACCGGACGGACCATGTCGCTGGTGCGGCCGAGCTGGCGCTGTTCGCCGTTGACCGTGCACTGGACGGTGAGGCCGGCGGCGATGTCGTCGGGGGTGAGCCCGGTCTCGACCCAGGGGCCGAGCGGGCAGGCGCTGTCGAAGCCCTTGGCCCTGGCCCACTGCTTCTCGCGCTGCTGCACATCGCGGGCGGTGACGTCGTTGGCGCAGGTGTAGCCGAGGATGACGTCCTTGGCGCGCTCGCGGGGCACCTCCCGGCACATGCGGCCGATCACGACGGCCAGCTCCGCCTCGTGGTGCACCTCCTGGGAGAAGGAGGGGTACGCGATGGGGTCGCCGGGGCCGGTCACCGAGGTGGACGGCTTGAAGAAGGTGACCGGCACGTCCGGGACGGCGTTGCCCAGCTCGGCGGCGTGATCGGCGTAGTTGCGGCCGATCGCCACGACCTTGTTGGGCAGGACCGGCGGCAGCAGCCGGACCTTGTCGAGGGGGACCTTCTGGCCCGAGCGCTCGAATTCTGCGAAGGGATGCCCCTTGATGACGTCGAGTTCGTCGCCTTCGAGGACGCCGAAGCCGACGTTGCCGTCGATGGAGAATCTGGCGATGCGCACGGGTTGCCGCTGCCCCTCAATTGATCACTGGCCGGAGTTGACACTCCAGGCTATCGCGGGGCCGCTGCCGATCCGGTGACGCTTTACGCCGGGACGTCCTGCGCGGGCGCGTCCATCAGGACGGTGCGGCGGGGATTGGCGGTCTGGGCCGGCAGGTCGACGGTGTGCTCCGGCGCCTGGAGTGCCTCGGTGCCGAGCTCGCCGGCGTCGTTGAGGTGAGCCAGGGTGGTGCGCCGCGGGTTGGCTATGTTGCGGAACGTCGTCGTCTTCACTGCTGCTTGCCTCGCGTCATCAAAGGTCGGGGAAGGGTCTGCGAAAAGCTGCCTTGTCACATCCGGCAACTGTGTAAAGCGTCAGGCTATGCACGCTATTCCCTGCGAAGTGCCGGGAAACTCAATGATCTTCCTGTGAGTTTGCTCACGAACTGTGCGACAAATGCCACATTTCCCATGATCAACATCCCTGGGCGAAACGGACAATGGCGGATTGAACTGCACGTTCCGCTCCCGATCACCGCACCTGGGACAGCCGCCGTGAGTGAACGACTCGCGGGCAAACGTCCGTTATGAACACGGGTACGTTCTACAAGTCGTGACGTGCTCCGTACATTGCGTCACCCACGTCACAGTGCGCGGTTCCGCTCTTGTTGGAGATCCTGCACTGTGCTGGAATTCCACGGACCGCCGCACGTTTCAGCCGGCGCGCAGGGCGCAACGTAGCGCCGCGCGGTGGTGCCGTTCTCTCGGCCAGAGAGAGCAGCCCGCCGGTCACTCACGACCGCCATGGGGGACTTAGCGGTCCCCCATACGACTCGACACCGTCCCGCCCAGGTGGGACGCCTGGTCCAGAGGTTGCGACGCTAGTGCAGGGACGTTTCAAGAGGGATGGCAGCGCTGCGGCGGACCCGGAGCTGCGCGGCGGGACAGACCGCGCCTCCTCGCCCCAGCGCGCCCAGAGCAGCGGTTCCGCGGGGGGCACTCTGCCCGTCGACGGAGGCGGTCAGGCGCCGGGCAAAGATGCCGCGGACAGTGGCAAGGCCAAGGCGCCGAAGGGTGCCGGCGGCCCCGGTTCGCGAATAGCATTGCGCAACTGGCGCATCAGCACCCGCCTGGTGTCCCTGCTCGCGCTTCCCGTGGTCGCCGCGACCACGCTGGGCGGCATGCGCATCGGCACGTCGATGGAGAACATCGACCAGCTCGACAAGATGCAGCTGCTCACCGAGATGACCCGGCAGGCGACCGAGCTCGCCGACGCGCTGCAGGTGGAGCGGGACAAGTCGGCCGGCCCGCTGGCCGGCAGCGGCAACTCCAAGGACGACGCGAATGTCGTCGCGCCCCGTGAGGCGACCGACCGCGCCAAGCTGTCGTTCAACCAGGCCACCGGCGACATCCAGGGCCAGGACGCCACGATGGCCGGTGTCCGGGCAACCGTGCTGGAGATCGGCCGCCAGCTCAACACCCTCAACGAGATCCGCGCGAACTCCTACAAGGACGGCGACAACGCCGCGCGGACCGTCACCAGCTACAACCAGCTGATCAACTCGCTGCTCTCGCTCTCCCAGGACATGGCGCAGGCGACCAGCAACCCGGAGATGATCCGCAGTACCCGTGCGCTGGCGGCGTTCTCGTCGGCCAAGGAGTACGCGTCGATCCAGCGCGCCCTGGTCAGCGCCGGTCTCGCCCACAAGGGCGGCCCCCAGCTGTCCTCCAACGACCGGCTGGCCGGCCGTAACGCCGAGGACAGCGAGAAGGCGGCCCGCGACCGCTTCTCGCAGATCTACACCAACAACGCCGGCGCGCTCACCCGCGGCCTGGACGGCAACAACGACGAGATCAAGGCCGCGGTCGCATTCGCGCACCGTGCCTTCGCCAGCGGTTCCGGCATCCGCAGCCAGGACTACCGCTACCTCGACTGGTACGACTCCGACACCGTCAAGATCGACGAGATGTCGCGGATCGAGACCACCCTGCTCTCCGAGATGGAGCAGAAGTCCCGCGCGCTGCGCAACGAGGCGACCCAGTCCGCGATCATCAGCGGTGCGCTGATCCTGCTCGTCCTCGGCGTCTCGCTGGTCGGCGCGTTCGTCGTGGCGCGCTCCATGGTCCGCTCGCTGCGCCGGCTGCAGGACACCGCGCAGAAGGTCGCCCAGGACCGGCTGCCCGAGCTCGTCAAGCAGCTGTCCGAGTCCGACCCGCAGGACGTGGACACCTCCGTCCAGTCGGTCGGTGTGCACAGCCGGGACGAGATCGGCCGGGTGGCCGCGGCCTTCGACGACGTGCACCGCGAGGCGGTCCGCCTCGCCTCCGAGCAGGCGCTGCTGCGGGGCAACGTCAACGCGATGTTCACCAACCTCTCGCGCCGTTCGCAGGGCCTCATCCAGCGTCAGCTCTCGCTGATCTCCGAACTGGAGTCCCGCGAGGCCGACCCGGACCAGCTGTCCTCCCTCTTCAAGCTCGACCACCTCGCCACCCGCATGCGCCGTAACGGTGAGAACCTCCTGGTCCTCGCGGGTGAGGAGCCGGGGCGCCGGTGGACACGGCCGGTGCCGCTGGTCGACGTCCTGCGTGCCGCCGCCTCCGAGGTGGAGCAGTACGAGCGGATCGAACTCAACGCCGTTCCGCAGACCGAGGTCGCGGGCCGGGTCGTCAACGACCTCGTGCACCTGCTCGCCGAGCTGCTGGAGAACGCCACCTCGTTCTCCTCGCCGCAGACCAAGGTCAAGGTCACCGGTCACGCGCTGCCCGACGGCCGGGTGCTGGTCGAGATCCACGACACCGGTATCGGCCTGTCGCCCGAGGACCTGTCGGCGATCAACGAGCGGCTGGCCAGCCCGCCGACCGTGGACGTCTCGGTGTCCCGGCGCATGGGTCTGTTCGTGGTCGGCCGGCTGTCGCTGCGGCACGGCATCCGTATCCAGCTGCGGCCCTCCGACTCCGGCGGCACCACCGCACTGGTCATGCTGCCGGTCGATGTCGCCCAGGGCGGCAAGAAGCCGGCACCGAGCAACGCCAAGGCCGGCGGCGACCACGGCGGCGGGCAGTCCAGCCGGCTCGCGGGGCTGCAGCCGCGCGGTCAGGTCGGCTCGGGTCCCTCGGCCGGCGGGCGCCCCGCGCTGCCCGGCCGCGGCGGGCCCGGTGGCGGCCCCGGCGGCGGTGCGCCGAACGCCTTCGGTGCCTCGGCACCGGCAGGCCGTACGGCGCCTCCCGGCGCGGGTGCGCCCGGCGCCCCGGCGCGCGGCGGCGACGCCCGCCCGGCCGCCGGCCGCCCCGGCGACTCGCGTCCCTCGCTGCCCACCCGCGGCGCGGACAGCGGCCCGGCGCCCACCGTGGCACCGCCCACCGGCGCACCGCGCCGTGAGGAGCGTCCGCAGCTTCCGGCCCGGGGTCCCGCTGCCGAACTGCCGGGCGGTTCTCCGGCCGGCGGCCAGGGCGGTCAGGACACTTCGCAGCCGGGCGGTACGAGCTGGGGTGCGCGCCGTGAGCGCGGCGGCTCCGACGACTGGCCGCTGACGCCCCGCGAGGCGCAGGACCGGCCCCGTGGCCACGAGGAGCCGGAGAGCACCGGCAGCTTCGAGCGGCCCGCGCCGACGAGCGGCGGCCCCGGTGACACCGCGGCGTTCGCCCGTCCCGACTTCAACGGTCCGCCGCCCGCCGCGGACGGCTCCCAGGGCGGACGCGGCCGGCCCGGCGCGCGTCCGGCCGGCCGGGGTGCGGGCAACGAGCGTGGCGACACCGGGCAGTTCGCCGTGCCGGACACCGAAACGGGCCGGCCCGACACGGGTCAGCGCGAGGCGGGCCGGTACGAGACGGCTCAGTACGACGCCGGGCGGTACGACACCGGCCAGTACGACACCGGCCGGTACGAGACGGGCCAGTTCCCGCAGTCCGGCAGTGACACCGGGCAGTACGAGCGGCCCGGCAGCGACACCGGCCAGTACCAGCGGCCCGGCAGCGACACGGGCCAGTACGAACGGCCCGGCAGCAACACCGGCCAGTACCAGCGGCCGGACGCCGAGCGCGATGCGTACGCCGACGAGTCGCAGGGCACCGGGCAGTTCCCGGCGCCGCAGCCGCAGGACAGCGGTGCGCCGTCCGCCGATGTGCTCGGCAACGCGGACGCCGGTCCCGGTGACGGCCGTACGCCGATCTTCGACACCATCGAGTCCAACTGGTTCAACACCCCCGCGGCCGCCGCTGCCGGGGTGCCGCCCCAGGAGCCCGCCGAGCCCGAGGCCCCGCGGCTGCCCCGCCGCGGGTCCGCTCAGGACGGCGAGGCACGCGGCGGCGCCCGCGGCGAGGCACCGGTCAACGGCGCCCGCAACACGGCGCCCGCCGAGGCCACGCAGTGGCGCAGCTCGCCCAACGACGAGACCTGGCGGCAGGCGGAGCAGATCCGCCAGCCCGCCGCGGGCGGCATCACCACCTCCGGACTGCCCCGCCGGGTCCCGCGCGCGAACCTCGTCGCGGGCACCGCGCAACAGCAGTCCACCCAGAGCGGACCACAGGTCTCGCGTGCGCCCGGCGACGTGCGGGGGCGGCTGACCAATCTCCGTCGGGGTATCCAGCAAGGCCGGCAGGCCGGGACGTCGTCCACCGGCGATCACGGCATTGTCGATCCCACACACCAGCAGGAGCGTTAGTTGAGTCCGATGAGCCAGGCGGCGCAGAATCTGAACTGGTTGATCACCAACTTCGTGGACAACACCCCCGGGGTGTCGCACACGGTGGTGGTCTCCGCGGACGGACTGCTCCTCGCGATGTCCGAGGGCTTCCCCCGCGACCGTGCCGATCAGTTGGCGGCGGTGGCCTCCGGCCTGACCTCGCTGACCTCCGGCGCGTCCCGCATCTTCGAGGGCGGGACGGTGAACCAGACCGTTGTGGAGATGGAGCGGGGGTTCCTCTTCATCATGTCCGTCTCGGACGGATCGTCACTGGCCGTGCTCGCACACCCCGAGTGCGACATCGGCCTGGTCGGCTACGAAATGGCGCTGCTGGTCGATCGCGCAGGCACGGTCCTGACGCCCGATCTGCGCGCCGAACTGCAGGGCAGCCTGCTGCACTGAAGCGGCGCCCGCAGCGCCGCACCGTTCAGCTCCCAACCACCCATGTGCCGCACCCCCCACCGGCCCAACCCGACGACAGTCAGTTGTCCCGCCCGGAGGACCCATGACCCCGCCACCTGCCACTTCCGGCCCGTACGGCGCCTACAGCCAAGCGCCGTACGGGAGCGAAGGTGACCAGCCGCTGGTGCGCCCGTACGCCATGACCGGAGGCCGGACCAGGCCGCGCTACCAGCTCGCCATCGAGGCGCTGGTCAGCACGACCGCCGACCCCTCTCAGCTGCCCGGGCTGCTGCCCGAGCACCAGCGGATCTGCCACCTGTGCCGTGAGGTGAAGTCGGTTGCCGAGGTCTCCGCGCTGCTGCACATCCCGCTGGGTGTGGCGCGGATCCTGGTCGCGGACCTGGCAGAGGCGGGAATGGTGGCGATCCACCAGCCCGGTGGCAGCGGTGAGGCCGGCGGTACGCCGGACGTGACCTTGCTCGAGAGGGTGCTCAGTGGACTTCGCAAGCTCTGACAACAGCTCCGACGGGATCAGCGCCCGCGCCACCACCTCCGCCAAGATCGTGGTGGCGGGCGGCTTCGGCGTGGGCAAGACCACGTTCGTCGGGGCTGTCTCAGAGATCAATCCGCTGCGCACGGAGGCCGTGATGACCTCCGCTTCGGCGGGGATCGACGACCTCAGCCACGTCCAGGACAAGACCACGACGACCGTGGCGATGGACTTCGGCCGGATCACCCTGGACCAGGACCTGATCCTGTACCTCTTCGGTACGCCGGGCCAGGACCGCTTCTGGTTCATGTGGGACGACCTGGTCCGCGGTGCCATCGGCGCCGTGGTGCTGGTCGACACCCGCAGGCTGGCCGACTGCTTCGCCGCGGTCGACTACTTCGAGAACAGCGGTCTGCCGTTCGTCGTCGCCCTCAACGGTTTCGAGGGGTATCAGCCGCACACGCCCGAAGAGGTGCGTGAGGCGCTGCAGATCAGCCCGGGGACGCCGATCATCATGACCGACGCCCGGCACCGCAGCGAGGCCAAGAGCGCGCTCATCACGCTCGTGGAGCACGCCCTGATGGCCCGGCTGCAGTAGTGCGCAGGCGGCCCGCTCCCGCACCGGGAGCGGGCCGATGGGCTGTTCTCACCGGCGGGGGCGTTCCCCCCTGCCCGGGCCGGGTTCCCGGCATCCGTGAGTGGATCTGTGTCCTTCGACACGCCATCAAATTTGCTTCATAACGTTTCGACAGTGAATCAGCGTGGTTTCGACACCCCGCGCGCATGCCCGGCTTCGCTGCGCTCACAGATCTCCTGCCTTTTGGCGCCGCTCGCCCTTAACGCCCCTTTTATCTCAGGCCCTTTCGGCCCCGTTCCGGCTTTACCCAGTGTTTGGAACGCACCGCCCTGACGTGCTGAAATTCGCTGAAACTCCGGAGTAGGAACGCCCAGAAGAAACGGCACAGCAAATCAGTGCCGGCGCCGAGAGGTTGTTGGTCGAGTGAGGCGAAGCAAGGAGAGCCCCGAGCCGCAGGAAACGCGGCGGGGCAACTTCACCCCGCCACCCAGAGGTGGCCTGCCGGCTTCCGACGCGCCCGAAAATACGGTCGCGAAGCCTCCGGTCAGTGGCGGTAAGTACTCCCCGCGCAACTGGCGCGTGGCGACCCGCCTGAACGCCATTCTGCTGATCCCCGTACTGCTCGCCCTGGTCTTCGGCGGTCTGCGGGTGGCCAGCTCGTTCGGCACCTGGCAGGAGGCGCAGGACGCGGAGAACACCGCGAAGCTGGTGCGCGCCGCGCTCTCCTACAGCACCGCCCTGGTCGACGAGCGGGACCGCACCGCGGCGCCGCTGCTGAAGGGCAAGAAGGACGACCCCGTCGTCCAGCAGGCGCGGGACACCACCGACGCCGCCGCCGACAGGTTCCACCAGGCCGCCAAGGCCATGCCGGACAAGCCGGGCCTCAAGCGCCGTCTCGCCTCCTTCGAGAAGGCCGAGCCCAAGCTCCAGAAGCTGCGCCAGGCCGCCTACACCTCCCAGCTGCACGGCGTGCAGACCGAAGAGGGCTACGTCGAGGTCCAGCACCCGCTGAACGAGTTCGCCAACGAACTCGGCCTGGGCACCGGCAACATCACCTCCTACGGCCGTACGGTCTACGCCATCGCGCTGGCCAAGGCCGCCGAGTCGCTGGAGCGCTCCATCGGCACCCACCTCCTGGTGGACCCGGCGACCCCGCAGGGCGGCAAGGAGCACAAGCTGCAGCTGACCGCCTTCGCGTCGTACCGCTACCTGGAGGGCATCTCCATCGGCGAGTACACCTCCGGCGGTACGCCGGAGGACGTCGAGCGGCTCAACAAGGAAGTCAGGGCACTCAAGCAGGCCTCACAGCAGAAGATTGCACGGGCGAAGGCGCAGGCGCAGGCCGCCGGCCGGCCGTTCCGCACCCCGCCGTCGATCGACCAGATGTCCACGCTGATGGCCACCGGTGCGGCGCCGGAGACGCTCGGCGCGCGCGGCATCACCTCGGACAGCTACTTCGCGGCTGCGACCGCCAAGTTCGACATGTACCGGTCCATCGAGAAGGACCTGGCGGACAAGGCCGTGAACGAGGCGGGCCAGATCGCCGAGGACGCCAAGCAGTCCACCTTCGTCGACTCCGCCATCGTGCTGGCCGCGCTGATCATCGCGTTCATCGTGGCCGGCCTCATGGCCCGCCGGATGAGCCGCAACATGCGCCAGCTGCGGACCGCCGCCTTCGGCATCGCCGAGCAGCGGCTGCCGATGCTGGTCGACCAGCTCTCGCGGACCGACCCGGGCCGGGTCGACACCCGGGTGCAGCCGATCCCGATCGCCACCACCGACGAGATCGGCGAAGTCGCCCGCGCCTTCGACCAGGTGCACCGCGAGGCCGTCCGGCTCGCCGCCGAGCAGGCGCTGCTGCGGGGCAACGTCAACGCGATCTTCACCAACCTCTCCAGCCGCAACCAGGGTCTGATCGAGCGCCAGCTGGAGCTGATCACCGACCTGGAGAACAACGAGGCGGATCCGGACCAGCTGGAAAGCCTCTTCCGGCTCGACCACCTCGCCACGCGTATGCGGCGCAACGGCGAGAACCTCCTCATCCTCGCGGGCGAGGAGCCCGGCCGGCGCTGGAACCAGCCGGTGCCGCTGGTCGACGTCCTGCGGGCGGCGACCTCCGAGGTCGAGTCCTACGAGCGAATAGAGCTCACCGGCGTCCCCGAGAGCGAGATCCACGGCACCGCCGTGACCGACCTCGTGCACCTGCTGTCCGAGCTGCTGGAGAACGCCACCACGTTCTCCTCCCCGCAGACCAAGGTGCGGGTCGCCGCGACCCGGCTGCCCGACGGCCGGGTGATGATCGAGATCCACGACAAGGGCATCGGGCTCACCCCCGAGGACTTCGCGGACATCAACCACAAGCTGGCCAACCCGCCGAGCGTGGATGCCGCGATCTCCCAGCGCATGGGCCTGTTCGTGGTCGGCCGGCTGGCCGACCGGCACGGGATCCGGGTACAGCTGCGCCCCTCCGGCGAGCAGGCGGGCACCACGTCCCTGGTCATGCTGCCCGAGGCGATCACCCACGGTGGTGGCGGCGAGGAGCAGTACGACGACGACTTCACGGTCTCCCGGATCGTTCCGGAGCACCAGCAGGCGTCGTACGACACCCATCAGCGCACCGCCGCCGAGCTGGGCTTCGACGACAGCCGCTACGGCCGCACGGACGGCGCGGACCTGGACATGATGGGCCGCTCGCTGCTCCGTGAGGAGCGCCGGGCAGCCCTGGAAGCCCAGACGGGCGGTGAGCAGTCCGAGTACCAGGGCGGCGAGCGTCCCCTCTTCCGTGACGAGGCGCCGTCCGCCGGTGACTACCAGGAGTCTCCCGGTGCCTACCAGGACTACCCGTCCCAGGCATATGCGGAAGCCGATCAACCGCTCTACCAGGACCGGTCTCACGGCCATCAGGCGTTCGGCGAGGGTAGCTTCGCCGAGACCACGGGCCAGCAGCCTTTCGTCTCCCGTGAAGCGGCACCGTCGGACGACTGGCCCGAACGCCCTGCTTTCGAGGGCTACTTCGGGACCGAAGCGGAATCCGACCGGAATACCACTGCCGCTCCCGCTGACGCGCCCGAGCGCGTACCATTCGAGCGTCCGGGCCCCACACCGAGCGACGCCCCGTCGCTGACGGACGCCGGCCTTCCGCGCCGCGGAGGCCGCGACCAGCAGGCACCGCAGGTGCAGCAGCAGCGGAGCACGCCGGAGACCGGCCAGGACGGCTCCGACTGGCGCAGCTCCAATGATGATCGCTGGGAGAGGGCGGAGCGGCTGCGCGAGCCGAAGGCGGGCGGAGTCACCTCCTCCGGTCTCCCCCGGCGGGTGCCCAAGGCCAACCTGGTCGAAGGTGCCGCGGAGCAGACGCCGCAGGGCGGCCCTCAGGTCTCCCGCGCCCCGGAGGACGTCCGCGGCAGGCTGAGTAACCTGCGCCGCGGTGTCCAGCAGGGACGCAACGTCGGCACGGACCCCTCCGGGGTCCCCCAGAATGACCAACAGGGCTTCGGCCCCGGCAGCACCTACGATCAGGAGCGTTAGTGTGAGCCCGATGAGCCAGGCGGCGCAGAATCTGAACTGGTTGATCACCAACTTCGTGGACAACACCCCCGGGGTGTCCCACACGGTCGTGGTCTCCGCGGACGGGCTGCTCCTTGCCATGTCCGAGGGTTTCCCTCGTGACAGAGCCGATCAGTTGGCGGCGGTGGCCTCCGGCCTCACCTCGCTGACCTCCGGCGCGTCCCGCATCTTCGAGGGCGGGAGCGTCAACCAGACCGTGGTGGAGATGGAGCGCGGCTTCCTCTTCATCATGTCCGTCTCGGACGGTTCGTCGCTGGCCGTGCTCGCACACCCCGAGTGCGACATCGGTCTGGTCGGCTACGAGATGGCCCTGCTGGTCGACCGCGCGGGCACGGTACTGACGCCGGATCTGCGTGCCGAACTGCAGGGCAGCCTTCTCAACTAGAAGACAGGCAGTGCGTTTCCCGCCACCGCGCCTTATGGTTCGGTGGCGCGACCGGCGATCAGACAGGCAAGTTGGAGGAGGAGACGTGGCAACGCCCCCGAGCGGATACCCGTATGGTTCCGGACAGCAGTCCGGGCCTGTGGGCGAGACCCATAACAACCGCTTCAACTTCCCGTCTGCGCCGAGCCGCCGGCCGCAGCGGCCCCCGCAGCAGCAGCCCCGGCCGTACGACTCCCAGCCGTACGAGCCGTCGGTGTACGACCAGCCGCAGGCACCGCGCATCCAGCCGGTGCAGCCGCAGCGGCGCGCTCCCGAGCCCTCCCCCACGGGTTCGAACAACCCGCTCGTGCGCCCGTACGCCATGACCGGAGGCCGGACCAGGCCGCGCTACCAGCTCGCCATCGAGGCGCTGGTCAGCACGACCGCCGACCCCTCGAAGATGCAGGGCCAGCTGCCGGAGCACCAGCGCATCTGCCACCTCTGCCGCGAGATCAAGTCAGTTGCCGAGATCTCCGCGCTTCTCTCCATCCCCCTCGGCGTCGCCCGGATCCTCGTCGCCGACCTGGCGGAGGCCGGACTCGTCGCCATCCATCAGCCCGGCGGGGACGAGACCGCCGGCGGACAGCCAGATGTGACACTGCTCGAAAGGGTGCTCAGTGGACTTCGCAAGCTCTAGCGGTGCAGCCCGCTCCACCACCTCCGCGAAAATCGTGGTGGCGGGCGGCTTCGGCGTGGGCAAGACCACGTTCGTCGGGGCCGTCTCAGAGATCAATCCGCTGCGTACCGAAGCCGTGATGACTTCCGCTTCGGCGGGGATCGACGACCTCACGCACGCGCCGGACAAGACGACCACGACCGTGGCGATGGACTTCGGCCGGATCACCCTGGACCAGGACCTGATCCTGTACCTCTTCGGTACGCCGGGCCAGGACCGCTTCTGGTTCATGTGGGACGACCTGGTCCGTGGCGCCATCGGCGCCGTGGTGCTGGTCGACACCCGCCGTCTCGCCGACTGCTTCCCCGCGGTCGACTACTTCGAGAACAGCGGCCTGCCGTTCGTCATCGCCCTCAACGGCTTCGACGGACACCAGCCCTACACGCCGGACGAGGTGCGTGAAGCGCTGCAGATCGGCCCGGACGCGCCGATCATCACGACCGACGCCCGGCACCGCAGCGAGGCCAAGAGCGCGCTCATCACGCTCGTGGAGCACGCGCTGATGGCCCGGCTGCGCTAAGGCGGCCCACGGGGCGTGTCCGGGCTCCCCGTGCCCGCACGCGCCGTACGACGAAAGGCCCCCACACCTCTTGGGTGCGGGGGCCTTCGTCGTACCCGGCCCCGGGGCCCGTACGCGGCGCTGTACGGGTCCCGGGGCCGGCGCCGGGGCTCACTTGCGCGCGGGGCACTCCTTCCATGCGAAGTGGTACACCGTGTTGATGTTGCCGTCGGTGGAGTCCATGGCCATGTAGCTGGTGGCCTTGGGGTCCGCCGATTTGGCGTCCACCCTCATCTCGGTGTTGATGTTGAAGTAGCGCTCCTCGCCGCAGGGGGCGTACACCAGGGCGTCGACGTCGGTCTCGTCCGAGGTCTGCCAGTTGGAGTCGTAGGGGCCGACGAAGGTGTGGCTCTTACGGGCCGTCTGCTGCTGGCCCTGGAAGTAGTAGCCCGCCTGCTCCAGCCCTCTGGCCCCCGGGGCCAGGGACGCATAGCCCCGGTAGTCGGCCCGGGCGACCGCGTAGGTGAAGCCCTGCGGGACGTGCACGTTCAGCGCGATCTGGCAGTTCTTGCGGGAGTCGGTCGGCTTGCTGCCGGCGCCCGCCTGGGCGAGGTACTCGCTGTACGTGACGGTGAAGGCGGTGTTGTCCGGGGCGATGGCCACGGCGGCGCTGCCGGGTCTGCAGCCCGAACCGTTGACGGTGGCGACGGTAATGGTGATCTTGCCGCTCGGCGGGTCGTCGCCGAACCGGGTGGCGGTGGTGGGGGATGCCGATCCGGCGAGGAGCAACGATGCCACGGCGGCACCAGCACTGAGCGTGCTGAGCATGGGCTTTCCTTCCGGTCGTCCTAGGCCCGCGGTGCGGGAACGCCAGGAGTGGATTGACGAGCGCATGCCAGCACGGGTGGAGCGGCTTGAACAGCTCTGCTCCCCATGGTTGGGGTGAACCTACGCCTTGATCCGGACACCACCTGCCAAACCGGAATACCGCGCCCCGAAAAGTGATGAGGTGTCATATCGGCGCGGTTGGTGGGCGGTTGGGCGGTATACCCCTCATAGCGGCTGACGGCTGGAGCCGCGTGCGGATTGCCGGTGGCTGGGGCCGGGGCGCCTTTTCGTTGTGGGTGGCGGGCCGGAGGGGACGCACCGGTACCCTCCGGCCCCAGCGGCAATCACGAACCCCCCAGAGGCGCCGGCCCAACGCACCCGCACCGAACCGGACCAGACCGGTGGTGCGTGCCCCAAAGGGGCGCGGGGAACTGCGCGCCCGGCCACAACCGCCCCGCAGACAAGCCAACGCCCCGGAAACCACGAGGGACCCCGCAAAACGCGGGGCCCCTCGGCGGCATCAGCGAAGCGTCACCGCTGCCAGCTGGTCGCCCCGTGGAAGCCGGTCTGCCGCTCCAGGCGCCGCCAGCGCGCGGCGGTGGCGTGCGGCCGGGACGGCGTGGCGATGGCCGGCCGGTGGGCGGCGCGGGCCAGCAGGACGGCGGTCAGGGCGGCGAGCTCTTCCTCGCTGGCCTGACCCTTCTCCACGCGGATGGAGTCGGTGCGGTGGGCAGGATTCACGGTGTGTTCTCCGTCGTCGCGGTGGGCGTAGTGCCGAAAGCGGGTGCGGGGTGGGGCTACTGGGGCGGGTTGCCGTGCTTGCGGGCCGGCAGGTCCGCGTGCTTGGTGCGCAGCATCTCCAGGGCCCGGATGAGCGTGTGGCGGGTTTCGGACGGGTCGATGACGTCGTCGACCAGGCCGCGCTCGGCCGCGTAATACGGGTGCATCAGCTCGGACTTGTACTCCTTGACCATGCGGGTGCGCATGGCGTCGGAGTCGTCCGCCTCGGCGATCTGCTTGCGGAAGATGACGTTGGCGGCGCCCTCGGCGCCCATCACCGCGATCTCGTTGGTGGGCCAGGCGTAGGTCAGGTCGGCGCCGATGGACTGCGAGTCCATGACGATGTAGGCGCCGCCGTAGGCCTTGCGCAGGACGAGGGAGATCCGCGGGACGGTGGCGTTGCAGTAGGCGTAGAGCAGCTTGGCGCCGTGCCGGATGATGCCGCCGTGCTCCTGGTCGACGCCGGGCAGGAAGCCGGGGACGTCCAGCAGGGTGACGATCGGGATGTTGAAGGCGTCGCACATCTGGACGAAGCGGGCCGACTTCTCGGACGCCTCGATGTCCAGGACACCGGCCAGCGACTGCGGCTGGTTGGCGATGATGCCCACCACCCGGCCGTCGAGCCTGGACAGCGCGCAGATGATGTTGGTGGCCCAGCGCTCGTGGACCTCCAGGAACTCGCCGTCGTCGACGATCTCCTCGATGACCTTGCGCATGTCGTACGGGCGGTTGCCGTCGGCCGGGACCAGGTCCAGCAGGGCGTCACCGGAGCGGTCGGCGGGGTCCTCGCAGGGCACCGACGGCGGGTTCTCCCGGTTGTTCGCCGGCAGCAGCGAGAGGAGGTAGCGGACCTCCTCCAGGCAGGTGGCCTCGTCGTCGTAGGCGAAGTGGCACACGCCGGAGGTCTCGGCATGGACGTCGGCGCCGCCGAGGCCGTTCTGGGTGATCTCCTCGCCGGTCACCGCGCGCACCACGTCGGGGCCGGTGATGAACATCTGCGAGGTCTCGCGGACCATGAAGACGAAGTCGGTCAGGGCGGGGCTGTAGGCCGCGCCGCCGGCGCAGGGACCGAGCATGACCGAGATCTGCGGGATGACGCCGGAGGCCTTGGTGTTGCGCTGGAAGATGCCGCCGTAGCCGGCCAGCGCGGAGACGCCCTCCTGGATACGGGCGCCGGCGCCGTCGTTCAGCGACACCAGCGGCGCACCGGCCTGGATGGCCATGTCCATGATCTTGTGGATCTTGGTGGCGTGGGCCTCGCCCAGTGCGCCGCCGAAGATCCGGAAGTCGTGCGCGTAGGTGAACACGGTCCGGCCGTGCACGGTGCCCCAGCCGGTGATCACGCCGTCGGTGTAGGGCTTCTTGGCCTCCAGGCCGAAGCCCGTGGCCCGGTGCCGCCGCAGCGGCTCGACCTCGTTGAACGAACCCTCGTCCAGCAGCAGCTCGATCCGCTCGCGCGCCGTCAGCTTGCCCTTGGCACGCTGCGCTTCGGTCGCCCGCTCGCTGGGTCCTCGCCGGACCTGCTCGCGGATGGCGTGCAGCTCGGCGACGCGCCCGCGGGCGTCGTTGGCGCCGGCGGGCAGATCTTCGACAGTGGTCATGCCTCGACGGTACGTGTGCGAGGCGCCCCGCACCGATGTCGGTTTCGTACAACGTCGCATGCGATTTGGTGGGCAGGCAGTACAGAACCGTGCTGTACGGGCCCCGCGCCCCGGCCTCCGTTCGGGTGGCGGCGCTGCCCCGCGTCTGTATGGGGCCCACAAACCGGAGGGGAGCGATGTTGTCGTGACCGGTTGATCGGCGGGGCCCCGGGGCCGGTCAGCCCAGCCGCACCGTGCAGGTGTGGGTGGCGCAGCTCGTACCGGGGGCCAGGCGCAGCCGCAGGGTGCGCCCGGTGGTCAGCACCTCGATCGCCGGGTCGTGGGCGAATACCGCGCGCACCGGCCGTGACCAGGTGATTTCCAGAGTGTCGCCGGTGCGCTCCGGGGCGGCGAGGCACAGCAGCGCGGTCGGCCGCCGCCGCCCGTGGCGCTCACGCACCAGCACGCTCGCCGGGCCGCTGCTGGTGAGCGGCCCCGCGCGGCCGGCCCGCCAGAAGTTGGCGGCCGTTACGCCGAGCGGGTCGACGGCGACCGCCTGGCGGCCGGCGTCGTTGGCGAGCACGGTCAGCCAGCGCCGGTCGGCGGCGCGGGCGGCGAGGGTGCGGGCGGTGGCGCCCGGCATGAGCAGGTAGGCGTAGCCGGCGTCGGTCGGGTCGGTGCCGTGGTCGTGCCAGAGGGTGAGGTAGCGGCGGGTGAACGGCTCGGTGGACGAGGTCGTGTTGATGTCGTGCCAGGAGCCGGTGCGGGCCTCGCGCAGCGCCTTGAGGGGCGCGCCGCCGGGGAAGACGTAGCCGCCGTGTCCTGCGAGGTGGGCCCAGTGGGCGTGGCGGAAGGAGGTGGTCACGCCGAGCGCGCCGGACTGGCGTACGCCGTCGACGGTGAGCGCGGCGGTGCCCCGCTCGCCCAGGCAGCGGTTGTCGACGACCGTCTCGGCCGGTACTCCGTCGCGGGCGGTGATGCCGGCGCCCAGGCAGACCAGGCAGTCCGCGAGCGCGAACCAGGATTTCCTGGCGCTGAGGGTCGAGGACAGGCCGCGCAGGTCCTGGCCGATCGCGGCGAACTCCCCGTCGGTGGTGCCGCCGACCCAGCGCGCGGCGGGCTTGGGCTCGCCCCAGCCGCCGCCCTCGTTGTCGGCGAGCCGCCGGGTGGACACCGTCGTGCCGGGGAGCCGGTAGGGGTCGACGGTGGGCCAGAAGGCGTCGGTGTACTGGTCGCCCCCGAAGTCGGCGCCCCACCAATAGAGCATGCCGGCGCCGGTGTGCCAGCCGCGCGGGTTCTCGCCGTTGCCGTTCTCGTAGTAGGTGATGCGGTCGGAGGCCATGGCCAGGCCTGCGGCCCACCCGGGGCGGCGGTGCACGGCACGGTCCATGGCGGGGAAGAGGCGGTGGCCGACGGGTTCGGGGGCGGCGGCCGCGGGGCCGTCGGCGATCTTCGCGAGCCGGGCGAGGTCGGCGACCGGGTACTGCCGGTCGGTGCGGACCGGCAGCGTACGGTCCCGGGCGATCCAGCCCTTGACCATGGCGTGCCAGCGGTCGCGCTCGGCGCTGCTCGCGGCCTGGGCGAGCAGCGCGATGGCGGCGATCAGCGCATGGCCGTGGTAGTGGTCGCTGCGCAGGATGCGCCGTTCGTCGCTGCGGAGATAGCCGCGGCTGATGGCGCGCCCGTTGACGGTGTCCATCATCAGGCCGTTGTGGAGCAGCGGGGCCCAGGCCCGCTCGACGCTGTCGAAGACGATCTGCCGGGCCGGGTCGGTGACCTGCCAGGACGAGCCGCCGAGCAGGGTGAACAGCCGTCCCAGGCCGTCCAGCAGGACATAGCCGTAGGTGCCGGAGTAGGCGACCCAGGTGTGCTGGACGAAGGAGCCGTCGGCGTAGAGGCCGTCACCCCGGGTGACGCAGGGGAAGACCGGTGAGAGGGCGTCGCGGGCCAGGGCGGTCTTGGCGGGGGCGCGGCCGAGGATGCCGCGCAGCGCGACCACCCGGCACAGGTCGACGCGGTTGGCGCCGGTGCTGGTCCCGGTGTAGTCGCCGAGCAGGGCGTCCGGGACGAAGTGGTCGACGGCGGCCAGGCAGCGGTCGCGCAGCACGTCGTCGAGACCGCCGTCGGGCAGGTGCTGACCGAGGATCGCGAGGGTGTCGAGGAGGAGTCTGGGGCTGCCGATCTGCCACTCCCACCAGTTGCCGTAGCGGGTGGTGGCGGTGTTGTAGACGGTGGCTTCGAGGTGGTCGAGGCCCGTGAGCAGGGCGGTGGCGAGGCCGCCGTCGCCGGTGCTGCCCGTGCCGGGCTGGGCGTAGGCGTGGGCCATGGTGGCGAGCCTGCTGTAGCTCTGGGTGATGCCGGACGGCGGGTCGTAGCGGCAGTCCGGCCAGAGGGACGTGGCGGCCGGCCGCATGTTCGCCCGGAAGGCGCCGGCGAGGGTGCCGGTCTCCTGGAGGGCGGCGGCGTACGGCGGGGCGGCGGGGTCGAAGCCGCTGCCGAGGGTGAGCTCGCACCAGCGGGCGCGGAGGGTGGCGAACTCGTCGCCGGGAGTGGTGGCCGGAGAGGGGGCGGCCACGGCGGGGCGGGCGGTGAGGCCGAGTGCGCTCGCCGTGGCGGTGGCGGTGGCGGTGGCGGTGGCGGTGGCGAGGAATCCTCGGCGTGACCAGACGGACGTGGCGGGGAAAGGCGGCACGGTCGGTCCTCTCCATGGCGTCAACTGGAGGGTGGCGCTGCGCACTTGGGAGTTCCCGATGGTCTAGCACGAGCGGTCACAGGGCGGCAATGACCGCGCCGCAACGCCGTCCGCCACCCGCTCGGCGGAGCCCGTTCCAATAGAGAGGTTGAATGTTGAACCAGATGCCGCTACGGTGAATCTCGTTGAAGCTTAAACAAACCTGCGCACCCAGCCGGTGCGCCGTCTTCGAGGAGGAGCCATGGCTCTGTTCCACCGCAAGCGCACCGCCGACACCGGCGACACCACCGCCCCCGCCACCAGTGCTGCCGTCCTCGACGCCGACCCCGCGCTCGCGGCGCTGACCGGCGACTACACCATCGACCCGGCACACAGCAGCATCGGCTTCACCGTCCGGCACGCCATGGTCACCAACGTCCGCGGCACCTTCGGCGACTACGAGGGCACCCTCCACCTCGACGGCGCCGACCCCTCCCGCTCCACGGCGTCCCTCGACGTCAAGATCGCCGGCATCGACACCGGGATCGCGGACCGCGACGGCCACCTGCGCAGCGCCGACTTCTTCGACGCCGAGACCTTCCCGCTGATGACCTTCCGCAGCACCGCCGCCGAGCAGGTGTCCGGTGACCGCTACCGCATCACCGGCGACCTCACCCTCCGCGACGTCACCAGGCCGCTCACCATCGACCTTGAGTTCCACGGCGCGGCCACCGACGTCTACGGCGCCGAGCGGGTCGGCTTCGAGGGCAGCGCCGAGATCCTGCGCTCCGACTGGGGCCTGACCTGGAACGCCGCGTTGGAGACCGGCGGGGTGATGGTCAGCGACAAGGTCAAGCTCCTCTTCGACATCTCCGCCGTCAAGGCCGCCCCGCAGGCCTGACCCCGCATGGCCCGCCACATGACCGCGGCCCCGCACAACCCCTCTCCCCCGAGGGTCGTGCGGGGCCGCGGTCGTGCCGCTGCCGCGGCGCTCACTCCTGCGGCTCGACCCCGGCCCGCAGCAGCCCGTAGGCGTACGCGTCGTCCAGCGCCTGCCAGGAGGCGGCGATGACGTTCTCCGCGACGCCGACCGTGGACCACTCGCCCCGGCCGTCGCTGGTGGAGACCAGCACCCGGGTGATCGAGCCGGTGCCCAGGGCGCCCTCCAGGATGCGGACCTTGTAGTCCACCAGTTCCATATGGGCCAGCTGCGGATAGATCCGCTCCAGGCCCACCTTCAGCGCCCGGTCCAGGGCGTTGACCGGGCCGTTGCCCTCGGCCGTGGTGACGATCCGCTCGCCCTTGGCCCACAGCTTCACGGTCGCCTCGTTGGCGTGCGTACCGTCCGGGCGGTCCTCGACGATCGCGCGCCAGGACTCGACCGTGAAGTAGCTGCGCGGCCGGCCCCCCTCCGCCCGCTGCAGCTCCTCGCGCAGCAGCAGCTCGAAGGAGGCATCCGCGGCCTCGTAGGTGTAGCCCGCCAGCTCCCGCTCCTTGACCCGCTCGACGACCCGGCCGACCAGCTCGCGGTCGTCGCCGAGGTCGACGCCGAGCTCCTTGCCCTTGAGCTCGATGGACGCCCGCCCGGCCATGTCGGAGACCAGCATCCGCATGGTGTTGCCGACCAGCGCCGGGTCGATGTGCTGGTAGAGGTCCGGGTCGACCTTGATCGCGGAGGCGTGCAGCCCGGCCTTGTGGGCGAAGGCGGAGACACCGACATAGGGCTGGTGGGTGGAGGGCGTGAGGTTGACGACCTCGGCGATGGCGTGCGAGATCCGGGTGGTCTCGGCGAGCTTGCCCTCGGGCAGCACCGGGCGCCCGTACTTGAGCTCCAGGGCGGCAACGACCGGGAAGAGGTTGGAGTTGCCGACCCGCTCGCCGTACCCGTTGGCGGTGCACTGGACGTGGGTGGCGCCCGCGTCCACCGCGGCCAGGGTGTTGGCGACCGCGCAGCCGGTGTCGTCCTGGGCATGGATCCCCAGGCGCGCGCCGGTGTCCGCGAAGACGGTGCGCACGACGGCGGTGACCTGCGCCGGAAGCATGCCGCCGTTGGTGTCGCAGAGCACCACGACATCGGCGCCGGCCTCGCTCGCGGTGCGCACGACCTCCTTGGCGTAGACCGGGTCCAGCGCATAGCCGTCGAAGAAGTGCTCACAGTCGAGGAAGACCCGGCGGCCCTGGTCGCGCAGGTAGGCGACGGTGTCCCGGACCATCGCCAGGTTCTCCTGCGGCGTGGTCCGCAGCGCCAGCTCCACATGCCCGACATGGGACTTGGCGACCAGCGTGATGACCGGCGCCCGGGACGCCAGGAGCCCGGCGACCTGCGGATCGTCCTCGACGCGGACGCCCGCCTTGCGGGTGGCGCCGAACGCGACCAGCTGCGCGTGCCGGAAGTCGATTTCCGCACGGGCCCGCTCGAAGAACTCGGTGTCCCGCGGGTTGGCGCCGGGCCAGCCGCCCTCGATGAAGCCCACGCCGAAGTCGTCGAGGTGCCGGGCGATGGTCAGCTTGTCGGCGACGGTCAGGTTGATGCCCTCGCGCTGCGCACCGTCGCGGAGCGTGGTGTCGAAGACATGGAAGTCGTCGGGCACCGCGTCGGCGGGAAGGGTGGCATGCGCCGGGGAGGGGTCGGGTGCATCCGTCATGCTGGTCTGGCTCCTGTCGGGATCTCGGTCTACCGGAATGACCGGTTCCACCGTCCCTCCATGGTCCCTCGCGCTCCGCCTCCGGTGCGGTGTGGTCCGGAAACGAAAAAACCTCTCGCGGGTGCGAGAGGTCTGCGCGCGGGTCTGGGACGACGATGGCCGCGCCGTACTCGGTTCGTACGGGGCGGTCACTGCGGACCGGCGCGCCTGCTGCCAATAATCATGGCGAACGAGAGCACGGTCCGCAGTGTGCCACACGCCCGGACCGGACACGCGGCAGTCTCACTATGCGGTCGGGCTGTCCACCGCCGCCCAGCGCCGGAGCGCCGCGGTGGCCCGTGCACGGTCCCGGGGCGCCAGCTTCTCGATGCTCACGACGTGGCTGGTGCGCGGGGCCAGGTAGACGTGCGCGTCCCGGCTGCCCTTGCCCGTGCGGAAGGGCTCGGCCCGGGCGGGATCCACCTCGCCGTACACGAACAGCAGCTCGCTGCCGTGGTGCCGCACCCAGCGGTCGATGTCGGGCATGGCGTCCGGCCGGAAACGCAGCGGAATGCTGCGCGGCACATAGGTGCGCATCTCCTGGATGCCGGGGTGGCGCAGCAATCCGGCGAGCTGCGGAGCGGCGAACGACACAGAGCCGAGCTGGGTGCCCAACTGGTAGTAGGACGCGGCCATGAGGGCCAGGTAGCGGTCGCTGAAGGCCCCGAGCATGGTCTTCACTGCGAACCAGGTGAGCAGCGCGTCGCCGGCGGCGGAGGGCAGGGGAATCGTGCCGCAGTCGTCCGCCTCTTCCTTCTGCATCCAGAAGAGCATGGGCAACTCCAGCACGGTGAGTTCCAGGGCGCGGTCGGCGCTGCCGATGGTGTGGAACGTGTAGCCCTGGTCTGCGGCCCAGCGTGCGAGGCGGCCCGCCATCTCCGTGCGCCGGGGCCCCAGCATCGCGCGCTGCACCGCCGTGAGCGCGCTCCGGCAAGCGGGCGTGCCCACCTGCCGGAGGAAGCGGTCCTCGGCGGTGTCGTCCCGGTTGTCGGTGTTGTTGGGTGCCGAGTACGCGACGGAGCCGGCCACATCGTGCGGGTAGAAACGCCGGTGGTAGACGGTGGCCATCCCGCCTTTGCTGCCGCCGGTGGAGATCCAGGCGGCGCGGTAGACCGTCTTGAGGGCCCGGACCAGCCGGTGGTGATCGCTCGCCGCCTGCCAGATGTCGAGTTCCGACCAGTCGGTGATGCGGGGGCGGGACGTGCCGAAGTACCGCTGCTCGACGCTGATCTGGTTGCCGTCCACGATCCTGGTCGGCTCGGAACGGAATGCGGAATCCTCGGTATTGAGGTCGTAGCCGCCGGTGTAGAGCACCATCGGCCGGTCGGTGGACCGGTGGAGCAGCGACAGCCGCTGCTCGAAGCTGCCCTTGCCGGGGTGCCGGTGGTCGACGGGCTGGCGGTAGAGCAGCGCGAAGGAGCGGTAGCCGGCCGGGGCGGGGTTCTCCTTGACCACCCGCATCCCGGGCACGGCCGCGATCCGGGCCCGGAGGTCGTCGGCGGACGGGCGGGACACGGCCGTGCGCACCGTGGGGGACGGCGCGGTGGCCGGGTGCGCCCCGCCGGTCCGGGCCGTCGCCGTGGACGGGGCCGCGACTGCGGAGGCCAGCAGGCCGGTGAGCAGCAGCGGCAGGCATAACTGTCTCGTGATCTTCATGCCGCCAGCCAACCAGCGGGCGCCTCGCGTGCCTATCCCGGAACCGGCCCTACCGCAGGCGGGGAGGGCCGGTTCCGGTCAGGACGGACACCCTCAGTCCAGGACGGACACCCTCGGTCCGGGACGGACACCCTCGGTCCGGGGCGGACGCGCCTTCAGTCGGCGACCGGCTCCCCCACCCGCGTCCGGCCGGCTCCCGTGCCCTGGCCCTGCTTGCCGACGCGGTTCAGGTCGATGCCGCGGGTCTCGCGCATGGTCAGGTAGACGACCAGCGAGACGGCTGCGCAACCGGCCACGTACCAGGGAAAAGCCGACTCGATGCCGGACTGCTTCAGCCGCAGTGCCAGCGGCTCGGCGGTGCCGCCGAAGAGCGCGTTGGCAAGGGCGTACGGGAGAGCGACGCCGAGTGACCGGATGCCGGTGGGGAACAGCTCGGCCTTCACACAGGCGTTGATCGAGGTGTAGCCGGTGACGATCACCAGGGCGAGCAGGGCGAGGCCGAGGGCCGGCCAGAAACTGCCTGCGTACTTGAGCAGTGACATGATCGGCACGGTCAGGAAGGTGCCGCCGACCGCGAAGGTGATCAGCAGCGGGCGCCGGCCGATCCGGTCCGAGAGCGCCCCGGCGAGCGGCTGGAGGCACATGAACACGAACAGCGCACAGAAGCTGACCAGGGTCGCGGTCTGCTTGGGCAGCCCCGCGGTCCCCGACAGGTACTTGGTCAGGTAAGTCGTGTAGGTGTAGTAGGCGACGGTGCCGCCCATGGTCAGGGCGATGACCAGGAACGCCTCGCGCTTGTGCTGCCACAGCGCCTTGAGGGTGCCGCGCCCGGCCGCTTCCTTGCCCGTGTCGCCGCCGACCGTCTGGCCCGCCTCGTGGAAGACCTCGGTCTCCAGCATGTTCCGTCGCAGATAGAAGACGACGGCCGCGCCCAGTGCGCCGATGACGAACGGGATGCGCCAGCCCCAGCCGTGCAGTGCCTCGTCCGAGAGGGTGTTCTGCAGGAGGATCTGCAGCGCCAGCCCGATCAGCTGGCCCGCGGTCATGGACACGTACTGGAAGCTGGAGGCGAAGCCGCGCTTGCCCTCCGCGGAGGCCTCGGTGAGATAGGTGGCGCTCGCCGCGTACTCGCCGCCGACGGACAGCCCCTGAAGGAGCCGGGCAATCAGCAGGACAGCCACCCCGCCGTAGCCGGCGACCGCGTAGGTCGGCGCGATCGCGATGAGAATCGCGGACGCGGACATCAGGGTGACGGTGAGCGTCAGTGCGGCTTTCCGTCCACGCCGGTCACCGATCCGGCCCAGCAGCCAGCCGCCGATGGGGCGCATGATGAAGCCGACGGCGAAGATGGCCATGGTGTTGAACAGTTGTGCGGTGACATTGCCTTCGGGGAAGAAGGAGCCCGCAAAGTACACCGCGAAGCTGGAGTAGACGAACCAGTCGAACCACTCGACCATGTTCCCGGCTGAGCCCACCCAGATCTTCCGCCAGTTGGCCCTGTCACCGCTTGTATCCGTCTCACCCGGGCGTTGTGCCACGCCAGCCTCCTCGCTTCACGGGCCGATCGACCGGCCAGCGGTTACGGTCGTCGATCGGTGCGGTGGCTGACAAGGGCACGGCGGGCAACGATCAGGCGTACTTGTGTGCGTTGCGTACACGGCACACGGCACGGGCGGGCGGGCGCGGCCGGGCCCAGCAGCGCGGTGGCTCCGAGGACGGCCGGGGCCGCGAGCGGAGCCCTCTTCCGTGAGATCACTCTTGCCCCTCGTGTGGACATGCACGTGGAGCATGCACGTCAGATGGGCGCGCGCGGGGGGCGTTCGGTCACGCGCGCGCATCCGGCGGCACCAGGGGACGAAGATCACGGCTTCAAGGGGTGTGCGGTACCCCCTGCGTCAGCGCTTCGTCCAGGAACTCCCGTACGTGGCCGCGCACTTGTTCCCGGTCCGTGCCCGGGAGGCCGACGACGAGCTGGGAGCCGAAGCCGTCGAGGAGCGCGCGGGTGCGGGTCGCGAAGCGTTCGGCGTCGACGGGGCGGAACTCGCCCTTCGAGATGCCCTCGACGAGGAGGGCCACCAGGTCGCGGTGCCAGGCGAGTTCGAGGTCGAGCTGGCGTTCGCGGGTCTCGTCGTCGGCGTTCTGGGAGCGGTTCCACACCTCCAGCCACAGCGTCCAGCGCGGGTCGCGGTGACCCTCGGGGAGGTAGAGCTCGACCAGCGCGTCCAGCCGTTCGCGGGCGGGGACGCGGCGGGAGAGGGCGGCCCGGCGTTCGGTGCCGAGCTGTTCCTCGCTCCACTGCAGGGTCTGCAGCAGCAGCTCGTCCTTCGTACCGAAGTAGTAGAGGATGTGGCCGCTGCTCATGCCGACCTCGCGGCCCAGACCGGCCATGGTCAGCCGGTCCAGGCCCTCCGCGGCGATGGTCGTCATCGCCGCGGCGAGGACCTGCTCGCGGGGCTGGCTGAGCCGGCGCCGGGGGCGGCGCACGGGACCGGGCACGGGGACCTCCGGGTCGGCCGGCCGGGGTCTGCGGGTCAGACCCCGGGCTGCTGCTGGGTGATGCAGTGGATGCCGCCACCCGCTGCGAAGATCGTACGGGCGTCCACCACGGTCACCGTCCGCCCGGGGAAGAGCCGGCGGAAGATCGCGGCCGCCTCCTCGTCGCGCGGGTCGTCGAAGCCGCAGAGGATCACACCCTCGTTGCAGAGGTAGTGGTTGATGTAGGAGTAGTCGACCAGCTCGCCGTCCTCCTCCAGGACGGTCGGCGCCGGCACCTCGACGACCTCCAGGCGGCGGCCCCTGGCGTCGGTCGAGGAACGCAGCAGCTTGGCGATCTCGTGGCAGATCGCGTGGTCGGGGTGGTCGGGGTCGGGCTGGGTGTGTACGAGGACGACGCCGGGGCGGGCGAAGGCCGCGACGATGTCGACATGGCCGCGGGTGCCGAACCGGCCGTAGTCGGCAGCCAGGCCGCGCGGCAGCCAGATCGCCTTGGTGCTGCCGAGGTGCGCGTGGATCTCGGCCTCGACCTCCTCCTGGCTGCGGCCGCGGTTGCGGCCCGGGTCGAGCTGCACGGTCTCGGTGAGCAGGACGGTGCCCTCGCCGTCGACGTGGATGCCGCCGCCCTCGTTGACCAGGGGCGTGGCATAGCGGCGGGCGCCGGCCAGCCCGCAGACCTGCTCGGCGATCTTCTGGTCGAGGTCCCAGCGGGCCCATTCCTGGGCACCCCAGCCGTTGAACACCCAGTCGGTGGCGGCCAGCCGGCCCTTGCCGTCGGTGAGGAAGGTGGGACCGATGTCGCGCATCCAGGCGTCGTTCAGCGGGCGCTCGACGAGGTCGATGCCGTCGCCGAGGAGCGCGCGGGCGCCCTCGGACTGCCCCGGTCCCGCGACGACGGTGACCGGCTCGAAACGGCGCACGGCGCGGGCGACCGCGGCCCAGGCGCGGCGGGCGCCCTCCAGGGTCTCGCCGCCCTCCTCGCCGAAGGTGAAGTTGGGTCCTGGCCAGGCCATCCAGGTGCGCTCGTGACGGGCCCACTCCGGGGGCATGCAAAAGCCGTCGGCGGCAGGGGTGTTCATGCGGGGGTCCTCACGGTTCACGGTGACGGTCGGTGTCACGGCTGTCGGTGGCGGGCGATGGGCGGCAGGCGGCCGGCAGGCACGGGGGCCCGCCGCGCCGGCCGCGGCGGCGTCACGGGCCGTGCCGTCACAGGAAGTACAGGCGCGAGAGCGAGACGGTGTCGGCCGGCTCCGAGCGCATCGGGTCGCCGTCGAGGGTGACCAGGCCGCTGCGCCCGTCGACCTGCACCTGCCCGACCCGGGAATTGTGGACGAGGTCGCCGGGGCCGATACCGCGGGTGCCGCGGACGGCGACCCGGCGGCGGCGGGTGGGCATCCCGTCACCGCCCGCTTCGGCCGCGGCGCGCGCGACGAAGGCGACGGAGATCTCGGCGGGGGCCGCCCCGTGCGCGCCGAACTGCGGGCCGAGCACCAGGGGTTCGCAGGTGTCGGTGGCGGCGTTCGGGTCGCCGGTGACGCCGTAGGCGGGGAACCCGGACTTCAGCACCAGCTGCGGCTTGGCACCGAAGTACTGCGGCTTCCACAGCACGATGTCGGCCATCTTGCCGGCCTCGATCGACCCGATCTCGTGCGAAAGGCCGTGCGCGAGGGCGGGGTTGATGGTGAGCTTGGCGACGTAGCGCAGCACCCGGGCGTTGTCGTCATGCGGGCCGTCGCCTTCCATGGGCCCGAGTTCGGCCTTCATCTTGCCCGCCATCGCGAACGTGCGGCGTACGGTCTCGCCCGCGCGGCCCATGCCCTGGGCGTCGGAGGAGGTGATGCCGATCGCCCCGAGGTCGTGCAGCACGTCCTCGGCGCCCATCGTGCCGGCCCGGATGCGGTCGCGGGCCATGGCGGCGTCGCCCGGCAGATCGGTCTTCAGGTCGTGGACCGAGACGATCATGCCGTAGTGCTCGGCGACCGCGTCCCGCCCGAAGGGAAGGGTGGGGTTGGTGGAGGAGCCGATGACGTTGGGGACGCCGGCCATCTTGAGGACGTTGGGGACATGGCCGCCGCCGCAGCCCTCGATGTGGAAGGCGTGGATGGTCCGGCCGTCCAGGACGCGCAGGGTGTCCTCGACGGTGAGGCATTCGTTGAGGCCGTCGCTGTGCAGCGCGACCTGGACGTCGTGCTCCTCGGCGACGCGCAGCGCGGTGTCCAGGGCGCGGGCGTGCGCGCCCATGTCCTCGTGCACCTTGAAGCCGCAGGCGCCGCCCTCGGCGAGCGCTTCGACCAGCGGGGCCTCGCCGGAGGAGGAGCCACGGCCGAGGAAGCCGATGTTGACCGGCCAGGCGTCGAAGGCGCGGAAGGCGTGCCCCAGCGCCCAGGGGGAGTTGACGCCGACGCCCCAGACCGGCCCGAATTCCTGACCGATGATCGTGGTCACGCCGGAGGCCAGCGAGGCTTCCATGACGCGCGGCGAGAGCAGATGGACATGGGTGTCGACCGCGCCCGCGGTGGCGATCATGCCCTCGCCGGAGACGATCGAGGTGCCGGTGCCGACGACGACATCGACGCCGTCGAGGGTGTCGGGGTTGCCGGCCCGGCCTATCGCGTGGATCCGGCCCTCGCGGATGCCGATGGACACCTTGCGGATGCCCTGGACGGCGTCGATGACCAGCACATTGCTGATCACCACGTCGCAGGTCTCGCGGACCGCCGCGGCCTTGAGGTGCAGCCCGTCCCGGGCGGTCTTGCCGAAGCCGGCCAGGAACTCGTCGCCGGGCTTCTGGGCGTCGGACTCGACCCGGACGACCAGGCCCGAGTCGCCGAGGACGACCCGGTCGCCGGCCCGCGGGCCGTGTACCGACGCGTACTCGTGAGGGTCGATGGTGCCGGTCATGCCTGTTCCTCCGCTCCCAGGTAGCCGCAGGCGGCGGCCCGCCGCAGCGCTTCGGTCTTCGCGCCCGGTGCGTCCAGCGGGCCGTCCACCAGACCGGCGAAGCCGATCGCGATCCGGTCGCCGCCGATCGGGACCAGACCGACCTCCTCGGCGCCGCCGGGATCGAACCGCACCGACGAGCCGGCCGGGACGCACAGCCGCATGCCGTACGCGGCGCCGCGGTCGAAGTCCAGCCGCGGGTTGGCCTCGAAGAAGTGGAAGTGCGAGGTGACGCTGACGGGCACGGTCGCGGTGTTGCGCACGGTCAGCACGACCGCGGGCGCGGGCTCCGGGGCGGCCGGCCCGGGCAGCACCGCGCCGGGCGCGGGCCCCCGGCGGCGCTCCCCGTCCCGCGCACCGGCGCCGATCGGGTCGCTGACCACCGCGAGCCGGGATCCGTCGTCGAAGACGGCCTCCACATGCACCTCGGTGACCACGTCGGCCACGCCCGGCAGCACATCGCCGGGGCCGAGCACACTGCGCGCCGCCTCGATGGCCTGAGCGAGGCGGCGCCCGTCCCGCGCCGCCTCGCAGACTGTGTCCGCGATCAACGCGGTCGCCTCGGGCACATTCAGCTTCAGCCCGCGGGCCCGGCGCGTACGCGCCAGCTCGGCCGCGCCGAACAGCAGCAGCCGGTCGCGTTCCGTCGGGGTCAACCGCATCCCGCCACTCCTCCCGATCGATTAGAGCAGCACTCTAACCACGAAAACGCCCGGGAGGAAAGCATTGACCGCGGGCACTGGGATGAGCGACATTGAGCGCTGCTCTAAAAAGGCGGCAGGTAGCGCGCCGCACCACACGATCCCGACAGCGCGAGCACGGCGCGCAGCCCGGCGGTGCGCCGTGCGGTGGGACCGGCACGCGGCCGCCCACCGCACCGCGCGACGCGTACCCGGAGCACCGCACGGCGCGGCACGCACCCGGAGCGCCGCACGCCCCGCCCCGCTCGCCCACTGTTGTCCGGCCTCTCAGGGGAGCCCTCATGCCGATAGAACAACGCGGAGTCGACACCGTCCCGGAGGAGGAACGCACCAGCGGCCCTCGCGACCTGATCTCGATCCTGCTCGGGTCGAACCTCGCCCTCGGCGTGGTGATCTTCGGCTGGCTCCCGGTCTCCTTCGGGCTCGGTTTCTGGCCCTCGGTGAGCTCCCTGGCGGCCGGCACCGCCGCCGGCACCCTGCTCACCGCCCCGCTCGCGCTGGTGTCCCTGCGCAGCGCCACCAACCTGTCCACCAGCAGCGGCGCCCACTTCGGCGTGCGCGGCCGGCTCATCGGCTCGGTCATCGGCCTGCTGCTGTCGCTGGGCTACACCGCGCTGACGCTGTGGGTGGGCGGGGACGCGGTCGTCGGCACCCTGCACCGCCTGACCGGGCTGCCGTCGAGCGGGGTGACGTACGCGCTGGTCTACGCCCTGCTGGCGGGCGCCACCGCGGTCGGCGCGGTCTACGGCTACCGGGTGCTGCTGCGGCTGAGCAAGGTGCTCGCCATCGGTCTGACCGTGCTGCTGGCCGTCGGCGTCGTCGCGTACGCGGGCACCTTCACCACCGCAGCGCCGCACGGCAGCAGCTATCTGCTCGGCGGCTTCTGGCAGACCTGGCTACTGGCCGCCGTCTCCGCGGGGCTCAGCGGCCCGATCGCGTTCATCACCCTGCTCGGCGACTACAGCCGCTACATCTCCCCGCACCGGCACAGCTCCACGAAGGTCTTCGGCGCCACCTGTCTGGGCCTGCTGATCGGCCTCCTGGTGCCGCAGCTCTTCGGTACGTTCACCGCGCTCGCCGTCGGCGCGGGAAAGGACTACGCGGGCCCGCTGGTGGCCGGCGCACCGTTCTGGTATCTGGCGCTGCTGCTGCTCAACGCCTCGGCCGGCTCGGTCGGCAACGCCGGTCTGATGCTCTACAGCATGGGCCTCGACCTGGACGCGATCCTGCCGCGCGCCACCCGTACCCAGGCCACTTACGTCGTCGCGGGCCTCTCGACCGCGCTGGTCTACGCCGGTCACTTCCTGTGGGCCGCGCAGGACGCGATGACCTCGTTCGTCCTGCTGATGACGGCCGTCGGCACACCCTGGGCGGTGATCACCGTGATCGGCTTCGCCCGCTGCCGCGGCACGTACGACCCGGAGTCCCTGCAGGTCTACAACCGCGGCACCCGCGGCGGCGTGTACTGGTACCGGGCGGGCTGGCACGTCCGGGCCGCCGTCGCCTGGGCACTGGGCTCGGCGGTCGGCCTGACGGGCGTGGACACGCCGTTCTTCCAGGGGCCGCTGCTCCCGCTGACCGGTGGCATCGACCTCAGCTTCCTGCTCGCGGCGGCCGTGAGCGGCCTCGCCTACCTGGCCCTCACCGCCCGGGACCCGCGCCCGGTCGCGCCGCCGCTAGCCGTGCCGCCCGCTCCCCCGGCCTCCGCCACGGCGAAAGCCCTCGCCCAGGCCCCGGCAGAGGCCCCAGCGGAGGCCGGCTGAGCCGCCCGGGGCAGGGCCTGGGCCGCCCCCGGCGCAAGGTCGGCGGCGGCCTCGGTCGTGTGCGGGGGCGGCCCCGGCCGGGTGCACGAAGCCCTCGGTCCGGTGCGGGAGCGGCCCGGCCGGGTGCGGCGAGAGTTCAGGCCCTGTCCCGGGAAGCCCGGATCAGCCCAGCGGGTGCATCCAGCCGTGCTTGTCCTCGCCGATACCGCGCTGGACGTCGAGGAGCGCGTCCCGCAGCTTCAGCGTGACCTTGCCGGGCTCACCACCGGACTGGACCCACTCGCCGCCCGCGCTCTTGACCGTGCCGACGGGAGTGATCACAGCGGCCGTACCGCAGGCGAAGACCTCGGTGAGGGTGCCGTTCTCCGTGTCGGTCTTCCACTGGTCGATGGAGACCCGGGCCTCCTCCGACGCGTAGCCCAGGTCGCGGGCGACGGACAGCAGGGAGTCACGGGTGACACCGGCGAGAAGGGAGCCGGTCAGCGTGGGCGTGACGATCTTGTCGCCGTACACGAAGTACAGGTTCATGCCGCCCAGCTCCTCGACCCACTTGTGCTCCACGGCGTCGAGGTAGGCGACCTGGTCACAGCCGTGCGCGGCGGCCTCGGCCTGGGCGAGCAGCGACGCGGCGTAGTTGCCGCCGGTCTTGGCGTCGCCCATACCGCCGGGGACGGCGCGCACCCGGTCCTCGGACAGCCAGATGGAGACGGGCTTGACGCCACCGGCGAAGTACGCGCCGGCGGGCGAGGCGATGACCACGAAAAGGTACTCGTTGGCGGGCTTCACGCCCAGCCCGACCTCGGTGGCGATCATGAAGGGGCGCAGGTAGAGCGACTCCTCGCCGCCGTGCGCCGGCACCCAGTTCTTGTCCTGCTGGACGAGCAGGTCACAGGCCTCGATGAAGGTCTCGACGGGCAGCTCCGGCATGGCCAGCCGGCGCGCGGAGGCCTGGAAGCGCCGGGCGTTGGCGTCGGGGCGGAACGTGGCGACGGAGCCGTCGGGCTGCCGGTAGGCCTTCAGGCCCTCGAAGATCTCCTGCGCGTAGTGCAGGACGTTGGTCGCCGGGTCGAGGGAGAGCGGCCCGTACGGCACGAGCTGGCCGTCGTGCCAGCCGCGGCCCTCCGTCCACTTGATCGTCACCATGTGATCGGTGAAGTGGCGGCCGAAGCCGGGGGCGGCGAGGATCTGCGCCCGCTCCGTGTCGGAGAGCGGATGCGCGGAGGGCTTGAGCTCGATGGTGGGCGTCGTCATGGATGCGTGTCCTTCACTGCGTGTTCCGATACCTGGGGGTACCTCCCAGCGTTCACTGGGGGAGCGTCACCGGCCCGGCTTTCCGGCCGGGGGTCAGGGGGTCGGCCCCCACCATGCGGCACCGGTGCGGTGTGGCGACCACGCTCGAAATCCTGAACGTACCGGTCGTTACTGGGACGTCCGAGTTTCCTCGCGGGCGGCGATGCCACGTCCGATTATCGCCCGTGGGTCTCCGCCGCCGGAACCGAGGGCGTGTTCCGGCTCCGATGGTCGCACCCCACGGGGCCGTAAGCCCAGAGCGGACCCACGCGAACAGCGCCGGGCCTGGTGGGGCCCGGCGCTGTTCGTGGTGCGTGTCTGCGCTGCGGGCCTCAGCCGGCTACGCGTACGGCGAGCGCGTCGCCGATCTCGTCCGTGCTGCGCGCCGAGCCGTCCCTGGCCTCCAGGTCGGCCGCCACGGCCTCCTCGATGCGGGCGGCCTGCGGCGCGAAACCGAGGTGGCGCAGGAGCAGCGCCACGGAGAGGATCGTCGCCGTGGGGTCGGCCTTGCCGGTGCCCGCGATGTCCGGTGCGGAGCCGTGGACCGGCTCGAACATCGAGGGGAACTCGCCCGTCGGGTTGATGTTCCCGGAGGCGGCCAGGCCGATACCGCCGGTGACGGCCGCCGCGAGGTCGGTGAGGATGTCGCCGAAGAGGTTGTCGGTGACGATCACGTCGAACCGCTCGGGCTGGGTGACGAAGAAGATCGTCGCGGCGTCGACGTGCAGGTAGTCGGTGGTGACCTCGGGGTACTCCTGGCCGACCTTGTCGAAGATGTTCTTCCACATGTGGCCCGCGTACACCAGGACATTGTTCTTGTGCACCAGCGTCAGCTTCTTGCGCGGGCGGGCGTTGGCCCGCTCGTACGCGTCGCGGACCACGCGCTCGACGCCATAGGCGGTGTTGAGGCTGACCTCGGTGGCGACCTCGGCGGGGGTGCCGGTGCGCAGGCTGCCGCCGTTGCCGGTGTACGGGCCCTCGGTGCCCTCGCGGACGACCACGAAGTCGATGTCGGGGCGGCCGGCGAGCGGCGTGGCGGTGTTCGGGAAGAGCTTCGACGGGCGCAGGTTCACGAAGTGGTCGAAGGCGAAGCGGAGCTTGAGCAGCAGCCCGCGCTCCAGCACACCGGAGGGTACGGACGGGTCTCCGATCGCGCCGAGCAGGATCGCGTCGTGCTGCTTCAGCGACTCCATCTCCTCGTCGGGAAGGGTCTCACCGGTCGCATGCCATCGCCGGGCACCGAGGTCGTACTCCTTGGTTTCCAGCTTGACGTCCTGCGGGAGGACCGCGGTCAGGACCTTCAGGCCCTGGGCCACGACTTCCTGGCCGATACCGTCACCGGGGATCACTGCGAGGCGAATGCTGCGAGACATGGGGGGACCCTACTCTCCGTCCCATTGATTGACACGTAACGTCCGCCATACGGACACGTGGGTAGTCGGTCAACCGCCGTTCACCCGCTGTCCCCGTCGCGGTCGGGTGTCCCTGCGACATTCGGCGGCATGACTGGAAACACCCGGGGGACCCACCCGCCCTCGCACACCCCGCGCGTCGGCATACCGGAGCGGCTTGCGGCCCGGATGAGCATGCCCGAGCAGCACGACTACCTCCGCACGAAGCTGAGCCGCCGCGGTCTGCTGCGCACCTCGGCCGCGACCGCGGGAGTGGTGGCCGGCTCCGGCCTGCTGGCCGGTTCGGCCCAGGCCTCCCCCACCCTGCTCGCCGCGTCGTCCGCCGCCCGCGTCGACGGTGCGCTGGTCGCCCCGTTCGGCCGCCACCTGGCCTTCGGCGCCGACCCCAAGAGCCAGATGCGGGTGAGCTGGCAGGTGCCGCTCGCCGTGCGGCGGCCGTATCTGCGGGTGGGTCTCAAACCCTGGGACCTCGGGCGCAAGATCGACGCCGAGGTGCGCGATCTGCACACCCCGTCGCTGTCGGCCAAGCTGCCGGCCGTGCAGCAGTACTACCTGCACGCCGCCCTGGACGGGCTGCGCCCGGGAACGACGTACTACTACGGCGTGGGCCACGACGGCTTCGACCCGGCCGACCCCCGCCACTTCTCCGCCCTCGGCACCTTCCGCACCGCCCCGGCCCGCCCCGGGACGTTCGTCTTCACGGCCTTCGGCGACCAGGGCGTGAGCTACCACGCCCTCGCCAACGACCAGTTGATCCTGGGTCAGAACCCCTCCTTCCACCTGCACGCGGGCGACATCTGCTACGCGGACACCGACGGCGACGGCTCCGAGCACGACGCCTACGACGCCCGGGTCTGGGACCAGTTCCTCGCGCAGACCGAGTCGGTGGCCAAGTCCGTGCCGTGGATGGTGACCACCGGCAACCACGACATGGAGGCCTGGTACTCCCCCCATGGTTACGGCGGCCAGAACGCCCGCTGGACACTCCCGGGGAACGGCCCGGACGCCAAGAACGCCCCCGGCGTCTACTCGTTCACCTACGGCAACACCGCGGTCGTCGCCCTGGACGCCAACGACGTCTCGTACGAGATCCCCGCCAACCAGGGCTACACCAACGGCAGGCAGACCCGTTGGCTGGACCGCAGGCTGGCGGAGCTGCGCGCCACCGACGGCATCGACTTCCTCGTGGTCTTCTTCCACCACTGCGCCTTCTCCACCACCAACTCGCACGCCTCCGACGGTGGGGTGCGCGACGCCTGGCTGCCGCTGTTCGAGAAGCACCAGGTGGACCTGGTCATCAACGGGCACAACCACGTCTACGAGCGGACCGATGCCCTCAAGGGCGGCCGGGTCAGCAAGAAGATGCCGATCGGTGAGAGCGTCGACACCACGCGCGAGGGCATCGTGTACGTCACCGCCGGCGGCGCGGGCCGGGCGCTGTACGACTTCCCCGCGCCCGACAGCTACGAGGGCCACGTGAAGGACGTCGACCACATCGACACCTACCACTGGGCCAAGGGCCAGGAGAAGAACAAGGACACCGCGGAATGGTCCCGGGTCCGCTACACCGGCTACTCCTTCATCGCCGTGGAGGTCTCGCCCGGCCACCGTCCGCGGATGAAGGTCACCGCCCTCGCCGAGTCCGGCGAACGCATCGACCACTTCGAGGTGACCCGCCCCCCCGCGCAGTGAGACAGGGAACGATCACCCGCAGGGGCGCCCGGGATCCGGGCGCCCCGCACGTTCGGCACGCTCAGGGGGATCCGGGATCCGAACGCCCCTGATACTCAGCGGTGCTCAGGAGAGGAAGAGCCACCGGGCCACGGACAGCCGGATCCGCCAGCAGCAACGGCAGGGCACCGACGCCGGCCGCGACAGCACCGACCCGGGTCGCGCGCGCATCATCTCAGTGCCCGGTGGAGCCGCCGTTGTCACGGCGGTCGAGGGCGCGCTGGAGAGCTGCCGCGGCGTTCCTGCGGTCGGCGTCGCTGGTCGTACGGGCGGAGTGACGGGTCCTGCGGACGGCAGTCTCAGCCATGATTCACGTCTCCTATGCCAGAGCCCCGAGAACAAATGGGATGCGTAGATCCAGAAGCGGCCGGAAGGGGCGGGGGCCTCGGCGCGGCAGGGGTCACCTGCGCTTGCGCACCGGGCCACATCCGCAATCGCTCGATGGAGCGTTACGTTCGGCTTCCTACAACGCTAGGACAGCTCAGCCGTGATGTCTGCACAATTACTTGGGCTTCCTACTATCTGAGACGGCGGGCGGGTACTCGAACGAGTGATCTATGAACATCCGCAGGTCGAGGGCGTGGCCGGCTTCCTGTCTTGGCGGTGTCGCTTGTGCCACGACGCCGAGCCCGCCCACACTGAGCGCGACCGGGAACGCAAGCGCCGCGCCTACGCCCGCGCCGGCATCCCGGTCTGCGTCCTCATCGACGACTTCGATGACCGCGGCACCGTCAGCGTGCTCACCTCGCCCCGCCCCGACGACGGGGTCGACAGCGACGCGCACTGTGTCGCGTACGGCACCGAAGTCACCCTCCCCGACGGCCCCGCCAAGGGCTTCACCATCGGTGAGGCCCTCACCGGCCCGCCGCGCAGCACCTGAGAACAGGCCGACGGCCCGGCGCCCCCGGAGAGAGGGGTGCCGGGCCGTCGGCGTGCGTGCCGCCCGAGGGTCAGCCCATGTGCGGGTAGCGGTAGTCCGTCGGCGGGACCAGGGTCTCCTTGATGGAGCGGGTGGAGGTCCAGCGCATCAGGTTCTGCTTGGCGCCGGCCTTGTCGTTGGTGCCGGACGCGCGGCCGCCGCCGAAGGGCTGCTGGCCGACGACGGCGCCGGTCGGCTTGTCGTTGATGTAGAAATTGCCGGCCGCGAAGCGCAGCAGCTCGCAGGTGCGGGCGGCCTCGGCACGGTCCTGGGCGATGACGCAACCGGTCAGGCCGTACGCCGAGGCGGACTCCATCTGGGTGAGCATCGCGTCGTAGTCGGCGTCGTCGTAGACGTAGACGCCGAGGATCGGGCCGAAGTACTCGTCCTTGAAGATCTCGTTCTCCGGGTCGGTGGAGACCAGGACCGTCGGGCGGACGAAGTAGCCCTCGCTGTCGTCGTAAGTGCCGCCGGCCACGACCTCGACGGTCGGGTCGGCCTTGGCGCGGTCGATCGCCGCCTTGTTCTTGGCGAACGAGCGCTCGTCGATGACGGCGGACATGAAGTTCGACAGGTCCGCGACATCGCCCATGGAGAGGGAGTCGACCTCGGCGGCGAACTCTTCCTTGAGGCCGCTGTTCCACAGCGACGCCGGGACGTACGCGCGGGAGGCCGCGGAGCACTTCTGGCCCTGGAACTCGAAGGCGCCACGGGTCATGGCGGTCTTCAGCACGGCGCGGTCGGCCGAGGGGTGGGCGACGATGAAGTCCTTGCCGCCGGTCTCGCCGACGAGCCGCGGGTAGGTCTTGTAGTTCTCGATGTTGTTGCCGACCGTCTTCCACAGGTACTGGAAGGTCTTGGTCGAACCGGTGAAGTGGATGCCCGCCAGGTCGGGGTGGGTCAGCGCCACCTCGGAGACGTCCTTGCCGTCACCGGTGACGAGGTTGATGACGCCCTTGGGCAGCCCGGCCTCCTCCAGCAGCTGCATCAGCAGCACGGCGGCGTAGGTCTGCGTCGGGGACGGCTTCCAGACCACGGTGTTGCCCATGAGGGCGGGCGCGGTCGGGAGGTTGCCGGCGATCGCGGTGAAGTTGAAGGGCGTGATCGCGTAGACGAAGCCCTCGAGGGGGCGGTGGTCCGAGCGGTTCCAGACGCCCGGGGAGTTCGCCGGGGGCTGCTCGGCGAGGATCTGGCGCGCGAAGTGCACGTTGAAGCGCCAGAAGTCGATGAGCTCACAGGGGGTGTCGATCTCGGCCTGCTGGGCGGTCTTGGACTGGCCGAGCATGGTCGCGGCGGCCATCGTCTCGCGCCAGGGGCCGGAGAGCAGGTCGGCGGCCTTGAGGATGATCGCGGCGCGGTCGTCGAAGGACAGCGCGCGCCACGCCGGGGCGGCGGCCAGCGCGGCGTCCACCGCGTCCTGGCCGTCCTTGACGGTGGCGTTGGCGTACGTACCGAGCCGGGAAGCGTGGTTGTGCGGCTGCACGACGTCGAAACGCTCGCCGCCGCCCATCCGGCGCTCGCCGCCGATGGTCATCGGCAGCTCGATCGGGTTGCCGGCCAGCTCCTTGAGCTTGGCCTCCAGACGGGAACGCTCCGGGCTGCCGGGGGCGTAGGTGTGGACCGGCTCGTTCACCGGCACGGGGACCTGGGTCACAGCGTCCATAGCGGCCGTGTCTCCTTCGATTTCGCTCGTCGGTTGTTCGTACGTCGGTGGTGCGGCCGCGGCCGCGTCGGGTGGGCGGCTGCGGGCGGCGCCGTCCGGGAGGCACCCCGGGCTTCCAGCATCCACCCGCGCCCGCCCTCGCGGGGCGCTCAGCCGCGGGTTGCCAGCGACCTCAGGAAGAACGCGAGGTTCGCGGGGCGCTCGGCGAGCCGGCGCATGAAGTATCCGTACCAGTCGGTGCCATAGGGGATGTACACCCGCATACGGTGTCCGTCGGCGACCAGGCGCTGCTGCTCGCCCTCGCGGATGCCGTACAGCATCTGGAATTCGTAGTCGGCCGGCTTGCGCCCGTTGCGGTGAGCCAGCTCCTGGCCGATGGCCACCATCCGCGGGTCGTGCGACCCGATCATGGGGTAGCCCTCCCCGGCCATCAGGATCTTCAGGCAGCGCACATACGCCTTGTCGACCTCCCGCTTGTCCTGGAAGGCGACGGTCGCGGGCTCTTTGTACGCGCCCTTGACCAGCCGTACCCGGGAGCCTTCCCCGGCGAGCGCATGGCAGTCGTCCTCGGTACGGAAGAGGTAGGACTGCAGCACCGCGCCCGTCTGGGGAAAGCGTTCCCGCAGGTCGGCGAGGATCGCGAGGGTGGAGTCGACGGTGGTGTGGTCCTCCATGTCGAGGGTCACGGTCGTGCCGGCCTCGGCGGCGGCTTCGACCACCGGAGTGACGTTCTTCAGCGCCAGCTCATGGCCGCCGGCCAGTGCCTGCCCGAAAGCGGACAGCTTGACCGACATCTCGGCCTTGACCCCGAGTCCCTGCTCCTTGAGGGCCGCGGCCAGGTTCAGGTAGGCGTCGCGATTGCGCAGCGCCTCGGCCGGGTCGGTGATGTCCTCGCCCAGGTGGTCGAGGGTGACCTCCAGGCCACGCGCGGCCAGCGACCGCACGGCCGCCATGGACTCGTCCAGGCGCTCGCCGGCGACGAACCGGTCCACCACGGGGCGGGTGACCGGGGCGGCCGCAACGATGCGGCGGATGCTGTTGCTGCGCGCTGCGGCGAGGAGCACGGGACCCAGCATGGGCACCTCCACGAATCAGGGTGACAAGTACCGGCGGACGCCGGACGGGACGGAACGCGTCGGCAAGATTGAGCCACCTGAAACTTAAGGATCTCGCCACTTCCCGGCCATCGACAGCTGTCACGCCTTCGTGGTCGGGATCTCAGACAGATGTATGAGAATGAAGGAGTGACGACCGGGTCAGGGGTGCCGTCGATGCGAGAGGTGTTCGAGGTACTGGTGTTGCCAGTGGTGCGGTGGCAGGAGACCGCTGGTGTGACGGCAAGAGACCGGAAGTGACCGGTGGTGTGACGACAGAAGAGGAGCCGGGCGGCGTATGCGGGGCGACTACCAGCAGCTCGTGGACGAGATCTCGGCGGCGCTCGGCGCCCCGGCAACACTGGAGGACCGGGACTTCGGACTGATTGCGTTCGGCGCGCACGAGGGCGACGACGACGAGGTCATGGACCCCGTGCGGACCCGCTCGATCCTGCAGCGCCGCTCGTCGGCGGCGGTACGTGCCTGGTTCGAGGCGTTCGGGATCGCCCGTGCCACCACGGCGCTGCGCATCCCGCCGGACCCGGCTGCCGGGGTCTTCAAGGGCCGCATCTGCCTGCCCGTACGCCATCGGGGCATCGTGCACGGCTATGTCTGGCTGCTGGACGACGGGCATCTGACCGATCTCGAACTGGGCAGCCGCGGCGCGCCGCCCGACCCGCGGATCGCCCAGGCGATGGAGACCGCCGCCCGGATCGGCGCGCTGCTGGCCGACGAGGCCCGCGCCGGGTCCGAACTCGGCGATCTGCTGCGGGAGTTGCTGGCAGCGCAGCCTGCCGGACTGGCGGCCGCGGCGGCCGCGCTGAGCGACGCCCTGCGGGACAGCCTGCGCTTCACCCCGGGCGTCCCGCTCACCCTGGTCGCGGTGCTCCCCTGGGACACCTCGGACACCGACGTGGCACCGCTGCCGGGCCTGCCGGGCCTGCTGGCGGCGTGTGCGCTGCCGGCGGGCGGGCCGGCCCCGGCCGGGCGGGCGGACGAGGCGGACGCCGCCGCGCAACCCGGCAACGGGCCCACCGGCCGCGCCGGGGCGGGCGCCCGTCCACAGCCCGCGGCCGCCGCGCCGGCCCTGGCCGCGCTGGTACGCCTGCGCTCGGCCGGTGCGCTCGCCCCGGCCCATGCGGTGGCCGAGCATCTGCTGCGCTCCCCGCGCGCGGGCGCCGTACCTGCCGAGGGGCGGGCGGCCCGTGGCGGCGCGCGCAACGGCGGCCCCGCCGGGCACCCCCCGCCCCGGCCGGGTGCCGCCGGAATCGGCGCCGGGACACCGGAGTTGACCGACCTCCCGGCCACCTGGCGAGAAGCGCTGGACGCGGCCCGCGCAGCCCGCGCCGAACCCCGGCTGGGCCCGGTCACCCAGTGGGACGCCCTCGGTCCGTACCGCATGCTGACCGCGCTGCCGGACACCGCCCCCGACCCGGCCATCGGACCGCTGCTGGCCCCCGCGCACGCCGAACTCGCACGCACCGCCGAGGTGTTCCTCGACTGCGCGGGCCAGGCGAGCCGCACCGCACAGGCCCTGGGCATCCACCGCCAGACGCTCTACTACCGCCTGGGCCGGGTGGAGAAGCTGACCGGCCTCGACCTGGACGACGGCGAGCACCGGCTGCTGCTGCACATGGCGCTGAAGGCGGCGCGACTGTGAGGCGTGCGGGCCGGCCGGATGAGGGCAACGGCACCCGCCGCCGGGTGCGTCACTTCCGCTGCAGTACCTCGCCCGCGGTGACCCGGCGCAGGGCGGCCGCCAGGTCCTGTCCGGAGGGCATGGCGTCCGGGGTGAGCAGCGACTGGACCATCAGGCCGGTGAGCAGGGCCTGGTAGAAGGAGCCGACGATGCGTGCCGCCTCCGGGTCGACCTCGGTGTCCGGCACCCCCTCGAAGACCGCGACAAGCCCCTCGCTGCCCTCCGGAAGCACCTCGCCGATCGCCTCGCGCAGTGCCGCGTCGCGCGGCAGCAGCCCCAGCACCTCGACCTGCGCGGCGATGAACTCCCGTTCCGCGCCGATCCGTTGCAAGAACGCGTCCCAGACCGCGGCGAACCGCTCCAGCGGATCCGCGTCCGCCTTCTCCGCGCCGTCGTCGGTGGCCGGCGCCTGTACCACGCTGGCGCCCCACTCCTCGCTGGACGCGATGAACGCCTGACGCATCAGGGCGTCCTTGGAACCGTAGTGGTATCCGATGGAGGCGAGGTTGGCGCCGGACGCGGCCACGATGTCGCGGGCGGTGGTGCGCGCGTACCCCTTCTCCAGGAGGCAGCGCTTGGCACCCTCCAGAAGGTCTTCACGGTGTCCCATGGGAGCAGCCTATCGCCGCGCATACGCTCGTACCAGACGCCCGTATTAAACGCGCGTACATCTGCCAGGACGGGGTGCCGCGGGCGGTGCCCTCACGTCCGCGGGTTGCGGCACTCCCTGCCGCTAGCCGCCAGAAGTGTCGCCGGGGTTCGGGGTGCCCGAGCCCGGAAGCTGCGTATCGCCGGAGCCGGACATCCCGCCGGGGTCCGAGGGGCCGCCGGGGTGGGCCGTACCCGGCCGGGCCATCCCGTAGTGGCGGTAGAGCTCGTCCTCTTCGGAGGGGTCGAGATGGCCGTCGGCGTCGATCCGCGGCGCGGCCTTGATGGTCTCCTTGGCGTGCGGAACATACAGATCATCGGCGGTCCGACGGGCGCCGGCGAGCGGGATGAACGTCTCCTTCATCCCGAACAGCCCGGTGCGCACCGTGATCCACTCGGGGTCGTTGGTGGCGTCGTCCCGGTAGACCTGCTGGACCTTGCCCACCTTCGCGCCGTCCGCATCGACCACATGCAGCCCGGTCAGGCTCCGGGGGGCGTCGTCCAGGGGAGCATTCATGGCGTTCCCTCCTTCCGCACGCACCGGCGGGGGCACGCACACTCCCCATTGCGCGACGCCGCCCCCGTGGACGCAACCGGGCCCGGACCCCGCCGCAGCGGGGTCCGGGCCCGGACACGTTGGCCTGCGAGGACCTGCGGGTCAGCCGCCGAGGTTCACCGCGCGCACGGAGGTCGCGCCGATCTCCTCGGCGATCTCGGTGAGCACGTTCGGGGGAATCGTGTCATCGACGGTCAGCGCGACCAGCGCCTCGCCGCCGACATCGGCCCGGGACACCTGCATCCCGCCGATGTTGATGCCCGCCTCGCCCAGGATCCGGCCGACGGTGCCGACGACACCGGGGCGGTCGCTGTAGCGCATGAAGGCCATGTGGTCCGCGAGCGACAGGTCGATCGAGTGCTCGCCGACCGCGACGATCTTCTGCGTGTTCTTGTGGCCCGACAGCGTGCCGGAGATCGACACCTCGTCGCCGCCCGCCAGGGTGCCGCGCACGGTCACCACATTGCGGTGCTCGGGCGACTCGCTGCTGGTCGTCAGCCGCACCTCCACGCCGCGCTCCTGCGCGAACAGCGGGGCGTTGACGTAGGACACCGTCTCGTCGACGACATCCTCGAACACGCCCTTGAGCGCGGAGAGTTCCAGCACCTTGACATCGTGCTGGGTGATCTCGCCGTACACCTCGACGTCCAGGCGCATCGCGACCTCGCCGGCCAGCGCGGTGAAGATCCGGCCCAGGCGCTCGGCCAGCGGCAGGCCCGGCTTGACGTCCTCGGCGATCACGCCGCCCTGGACGTTGACCGCGTCCGGGACCAGCTCGCCGGCCAGCGCCAGCCGCACCGACTTGGCGACCGAGATCCCGGCCTTCTCCTGCGCCTCACCCGTCGAGGCACCGAGGTGCGGGGTGGCGACGACCTGGTCGAACTCGAAGAGCGGCGAGTCGGTGCAGGGCTCGGTCGCGTAGACGTCGAGGCCCGCGCCGGCCACCCGGCCCTCCTTCAGCGCGGTGGCCAGCGCCGCCTCGTCGACGATCCCGCCACGGGCGGCGTTGACGATCCGGACGGACGGCTTGACCTTGTGCAGCGCCTCGTCGCCGATGAGACCGACGGTCTCGGGCGTCTTGGGGAGGTGGACGGTGATGAAGTCCGCGACCTCCAGCAGCTCGTCCAGGCTCAGCAGCTTGACGCCCATCTGCGCGGCACGGGCCGGCTGGACGTAGGGGTCGTAGGCGACGACCTTCATACCGAACGCCGACATCCGCTGGGCGACCAGGACGCCGATCCGGCCGAGGCCGACCACGCCGAGGGTCTTCTCGCTGAGCTCGACACCGGTGTACTTGCTGCGCTTCCACTCGCCGTTCTTCAGGGCGGTGTTGGCCTGCGGGATGTTGCGGGCCGTGGCCACCAGCAGACCGCAGGCGAGCTCGGCGGCGGTGACGATGTTGGAGGTCGGGGCGTTGACGACCATCACGCCGGCCTTGGTGGCGGCGGAGACGTCGACATTGTCCAGGCCCACGCCCGCGCGGGCGACGACCCTGAGCTTCCTGGCGGCGGCGATGGCCTCGGCGTCGATCTTCGTCGCGCTGCGCACGAGGACGGCGTCGACATCGGCGATGGCGGGCAGCAGCTCGGCGCGGTCCGCGCCGTTGCAGTGCCGGATCTCGAAGTCCGGACCGAGGGCGTCGACGGTGGCGGGCGACAGCTCTTCGGCGATCAGTACGACTGGTTTCGGGCTCACGTGCTCTTCAGTCCTCACTAGTCCTGGGGGTACCTCCCACGCCCTCAAGGCTGTGGGGGAGGGCGGCCGTCCCGACGGCCGAAGGCGGTGAAGGGGGAAAGCCGCGTGGAAGACGCACGACGCTGTGAGCCTGACGCGCTTGTGGTTGGCAAGTGTAGTGGCGTTGGGGGGCGTGTCCTGTGCCGGTCCGTAAGGATCACCCGTGCGTGGTTCCACACGGTGGACAAGGCGCTCCGGCGGCCGGGCTCATGGACGAGGGGGCCGCGAGCTGTTCCGCGGCCCCCTGTCCGATCGGCTTACGCCTCGTCGTCCACCCAGCTCATCAGCTTGCGCAGCTGCTTGCCGGTGGTCTCCAGGAGGTGGTCCTCGTCGGCCTTCTTGTACTCGTTGTACTTCGGCAGACCGGCGTTGTACTCCGCCATCCAGTTGTTGGCGAAGGTGCCGTCCTGGATCTCGGCGAGCACCTTCTTCATCTCGGCCTTGGTGTTCTCGTTGATGATCCGCGGGCCGGTGATGTAGTCGCCCCACTCGGCGGTCTCGGAGACCGACCAGCGCATCTTCTCCAGGCCGCCCTCGTACATCAGGTCCACGATCAGCTTCAGCTCGTGGAGGCACTCGAAGTACGCGATCTCGGGCTGGTAGCCCGCCTCGACCAGGGTCTCGAAGCCGGCCTTCACCAGCGCCGAGGCGCCACCGCACAGGACGGCCTGCTCACCGAACAGGTCGGTCTCGGTCTCCTCGGTGAAGGTGGTCTTGATGACACCGGCGCGGGTGCCGCCGATGCCCTTGGCGTAGGAGAGCGCGAGCGCGAAGGCGTTGCCGCTCGCGTCCTGCTCGACGCCCGCGATGCACGGGACGCCGCGGCCTTCCTCGTACTGGCGGCGGACGAGGTGGCCCGGGCCCTTGGGGGCGACGAGGGCGACGTCCACGCCGGCCGGGGGCTGGATGAAGCCGTAACGGATGTTCAGGCCGTGGCCGAAGAACAGCGCGTCGCCGTCCTTGAGGTGGCCCTTGATGGACTCCTCGTAGACCTTGGCCTGGATCGGGTCCGGCACCAGGATCATGATGACGTCGGCCTCGGCGGCCGCCTCCGCGGGGGTCACCACGCGCAGGCCCTGCTCCTCGGCCTTGGCCTTGGACTTGGAGCCCTCGTGCAGACCGACGCGCACGTCGACACCCGAGTCGCGCAGGGACAGCGCGTGGGCGTGGCCCTGGCTCCCGTAGCCGATGACCGCGACCTTGCGGTTCTGGATGATGGACAGGTCGGCATCGTCGTCGTAGAACAGCTCGGCCACTTCGGGTATCTCCTTGGATCTAGCGGGGTGCCCACACAGTACGTCGGGCGGGGTGAGGAAAGTCGGTGGGTCTCGCCATACGGTCCGGTCGGGCCGCAGGGTCAGGCCGAACGGTCCAGTGCGCGCAGCGAGCGGTCGGTGATGGACCGGGCGCCGCGGCCTATGGCGATGGTGCCGGACTGCACCAGTTCCTTGATGCCGAACGGCTCCAGCATCTTGAGCATCGCCTCCAGCTTTTCGCTGGACCCGGTGGCCTCGATCGTGACGGCCTCGGGCGAGACGTCCACGGTCTTGGCGCGGAAGAGCTGGACGATCTCGACGATCTGCGAGCGCGTCTCATTGTCGGCGCGGACCTTCACCAGGACCAGTTCGCGCTGGACCGCGGCGCCCGGCTCAAGCTCGACGATCTTCAGGACGTTGACGAGCTTGTTGAGCTGCTTGGTGACCTGCTCCAGCGGCAGCGACTCGACGCTGACCACGATGGTGATGCGGGAGATGTCGGGGTGCTCGGTGACCCCGACCGCGAGCGAGTCGATGTTGAAGCCGCGGCGGGAGAACAGCGCGGCGATCCTGGCGAGGATGCCGGGGGTGTTCTCCACCAGGACGGAGAGCGTGTGCTTGGACATGGTCTTCTCTCTTCTTCCGTGCGTCCGTGACGTCCTGGGCTCAGTCGTCTTCGTTGTCGCCGAAGTCGGGACGCACGCCCCGGGCGGCCATGACCTCGTCGTTGGAGGTGCCGGCGGCGACCATCGGCCACACCTGGGCGTCCTCGTGCACGATGAAGTCGATCACGACCGGGCGGTCGTTGATGGCATTGGCCTTGGCGATGACCGCGTCCAGCTCGGCCGGGTCCTCACAGCGCATCGCCACACACCCCATCGCCTCGGACAGCTTCACGAAGTCCGGGATACGGGTGCCGGCGCTCGGCTGCTTGCCGTCGGCCTCGGGGCCGGAGTGGAGCACGGTGTTGGAGTAGCGCTGGTTGTAGAAGAGGGTCTGCCACTGGCGGACCATGCCCAGCGCCCCGTTGTTGATGATCGCGACCTTGATCGGGATGTTGTTCAGCGCGCAGGTGACCAGCTCCTGGTTGGTCATCTGGAAGCAGCCGTCGCCGTCGATCGCCCAGACGGTGCGGTCCGGCTGCCCGGCCTTGGCGCCCATCGCGGCGGGGACGGCGTAGCCCATCGTCCCGGCGCCGCCGGAGTTCAGCCACGTCGAGGGCTGTTCGTAGCCGATGAAGTGGGCGGCCCACATCTGGTGCTGGCCGACGCCCGCGGCGTAGATGGTGTCGGCGGGGGCGAGCTGCCCGATCCGCTCGATGACCTGCTGCGGGGAGAGGCTGCCGTCCTCGGGCAGGTCGTAGCCGAGCGGGTAGGTCTCCCGCCAGCGGTTGAGGTCCTTCCACCAGGCGGTGTAGTCGCCCTTGTGGCCGGCGTCGTGCTCGGCCTGGACGGCGACGATCAGGTCGGCGATGACCTCGCGGGCATCGCCGACGATCGGCACGTCCGCGGCACGATTCTTGCCGATCTCCGCCGGGTCGATGTCCGCGTGGACGACCTTGGCGTACGGCGCGAAGGAGTCCAGCTTGCCGGTGACGCGGTCGTCGAAGCGGGCGCCGAGGGTGATCAGCAGGTCCGACTTCTGCAGCGCGGTGACGGCGGTGACCGCACCGTGCATACCGGGCATGCCGACATGCTGCGGGTGGCTGTCGGGGAAGGCGCCCAGGGCCATCAGGGTGGTGGTGACGGGGGCGCCGGTCAGCTCGGCGAGCACCTTCAGCTCGGCGGTGGCGCCGGCCTTCATCACGCCGCCGCCGACGTAGAGCACCGGGCGCTTGGACTCGGCGATCAGCCGGGCCGCCTCGCGGATCTGCTTGGCGTGCGGCTTGGTCACCGGGCGGTAGCCGGGGAGCTCGGTGTGCGGCGGCCAGACGAAGGTGGTCTGCGCCTGGAGGGCGTCCTTGGCGATGTCGACCAGGACCGGGCCCGGGCGGCCGGTGGCCGCGATGTGGAACGCCTCGGCGATCGTCCGGGGGATCTCGGCGGGGTCGGTGACCAGGAAGTTGTGCTTGGTGATCGGCATCGTGATGCCGCAGATGTCCGCTTCCTGGAAGGCGTCCGTGCCGATCGCCTTGGACGCGACCTGGCCGGTGATCGCCACCATCGGGACGGAGTCCATGTGGGCGTCGGCGATCGGGGTGACGAGGTTGGTGGCACCCGGGCCCGAGGTCGCCATGCACACCCCGACCTTGCCGGTGGCCTGGGCGTAGCCGGTGGCCGCGTGACCGGCGCCCTGCTCGTGGCGCACCAGGACGTGCCGGACCTTCGAGGAGTCCATCATCGGGTCGTACGCAGGAAGGATCGCACCGCCGGGGATGCCGAACACGGTGTCGGCCCCGACCTCCTCGAGCGAACGGATCAGGGACTGCGCACCCGTGACGTGCTCGACGGCGGCGGGCTGCTGCGGTCCGCCGGAGTGACGGGCCCGCGGCTGCGGATGGTGGGCCCCGGAGGCCTGCTCGGTCATCTGCGTCTCTTCTCGAAGCTGAGGGTTTTGACGGGATATGTGAGGTTGCTATGCAACAAAAAACCCCCCGTGCCAGGTGGCAAGCGAGGGGAGCGCGTCGGTGTGCGAGTCGGGTTTCGTCAGTGACCCGGCTTCAGCCGACGCGCTTTCCAAGTACGAGAATTCGGGTGCGCATGGCACAGACCCTCCCCCCGCCGTGCACCGAGTGTCAAGTGGGTGGGACGGAGGTCTCACTATTTGAGCGCAATGGCGGATGCATGAGCGAATCCGGACCCGCCGGCCCGCCACGCCGGACGGGCAGCCCGCTGCCGGTGAGCACCACCGCCCGGCTCTGGCCCGGCAGGTCCGGCACCGGGTAGTGGGCGTGCGTCAGGGACCGCCGCAGCCGGTGCTCGTCGAGCGGTCCGGAGAATGCCATGCCCATGCCGTGCGTGCAGCCCATGGAGCGCAGCGCGAGGACCTGCTCGGGCAGGTCGACGCCGTCGGCGACGGACTGCATGCCCAGGTCTCCGGCGATCCGCAGCAGCCCCGCGGTGATCTTGTGCAGCCGGGCGGACTCCACCACTCCGTCGACCAGCCCGCGGTCCAGCCGCAGGACGTCCACCGGAAGCCGGCGCAGCGCGCTGATGGCCGCATATCCGCTGCCGAAGCCGTCGAGGGCGATCCGTACGCCGAGGCGGCGCAGCGCGACCAGCCGGCGCTCCAGGTCGTCGAGCGGGATGCGGGAATCGCTGTCGGACAGTTCCAGGACCAGCGCGCGCGAGGGCAGGCCGTGCCGGGTGAGCAGCGACTCGACGCCCTTGGGGGACAGTGCGTGGTCCAGCAGCCGGCGGGCGGAGAGCCGGACCGCGACCGGGACCGGGTAGCCCGCTCGGTGGCGCGCCGCGGCCTGCTCGACGGCCGCCTCCAGCTGCCACCGGTCCAACTCCGCGGTGCGCTCGCCGTCGTCGGTGAAGCGGCCGCGGTCACCGACCCGCAGGAATTCGGCGGGGGTGAAGAGGATGCCCTGGGCTGAGCGCCAGCGGGCGTGCGCCGCGACCGCGGTGACCCGGCCGCCGGCCAGCTCCACCACCGGCTGGTGCAGCAGCGTGAACGCCCCGTCGTGCAGGGCCGTACGCAGCTTGGTGGCGAGCTCGGCACGGTGTGCCACCTCGCTCTGCATCTGGGGTGCGTAGAGCTCCACCCGGCCCTTGCCGGCCTGCTTGGCGCGGTACATCGCCAGGTCGGCGTTGCGCAGCAGGCCCGCGGGGCTCACCCCGGGGTCGGCGAAGGCGACGCCGATGCTGGCCGCCACCCGGACGTCCCGGCCGTCGATGCGGTAGGGCTCGGAGAGCTTGATGCGCAGCCGGTCGGCGATCTCGTGGATACGGAATTCGCGGGCGGCACGGTCGCGGGTGCCGTCCCCGGTGATCAGCGCGGCGAACTCGTCGCCGCCCAGGCGCGCCGCTATGTCCCCGGAGCGCACCGAGTCACCCAGCCTGCGGGCGGCCTGCACCAGCAGTTCGTCGCCGGCCTGATGGCCGATGGTGTCGTTGACCTGCTTGAAACCGTCGAGGTCGATGTAGAGGACGGCGGTGTCGTGGTCGCTGGCCCGGCGGCCGATGACGGCCTGGGTGACGCGCTCGGTGAACAGTGCGCGGTTGGGCAGGTCGGTGAGCGCGTCGTGGGAGGCGTTGTGCTGGAGCTGGGCCTGCAGCCGGACGCGTTCGGTGACATCGCGGGAGTTGAAGATCAGGCCGCCGTGGTGGCGGTTGACGGTGGATTCGACGTTCAGCCAGCCGTCGCCGCCGGAGCGCTGTTCGCCGGCCCGGAAGCGGCATTCGATACGGGTGGTCGGTTCGTCCTCGGGGGCGGCGGCGAGGAATCTGCGGACCTCGTGCACCACCCGTCCCAGGTCTTCGGGGTGGATCAGCGAGGCCAGCTCGGAGCCGACCAGTTCCTCGGCGTCGCGGCCGTAGACCCCGGCGGCGGCCGGGCTCACATAGCGCAGCACACCGGTCGGGGCGGCGATCATGATGACGTCGCTGGAGCCCTGCACCAGGGAGCGGAAGTGGTTCTCCTTCTGCGCCAGCTCCTGGGTGAGGGTGATGTTGTCGAGCAGCATGATGCCCTGGCGGACGACCAGCGCCAGCACCACCGTGCAGCCGGTGAAGAGCACCACGCGGTCGATGCGGCGCCCGTCGAGGACGTTGGTGAGGATGCCGAGCGTGCAGACGGCGGCGGCGAGATACGGGGTCAGCGCGGCGAGCGAGCCGGCGATGGGGCGGCTGCCGTGCGGCTGGACCCGGCGGGCGGCGGGCTTGACGTCCTCCTCGGGGCACTCCTCGCCCGCGCGGCGGGCCACCCAGGGTGCGTACGCGAGCAGCATCGAGCCGGCGAACCAGCCGGCGTCCAGGATCTGTCCGGAGCGGTAGTGCTCGCGCAGCAGCGGCGAGCTGAACAGGGCATCGCACAGCACCGTCAGCGCCAGCGCCGCGACAGCGGTGTTGATGGCCGAGCGGTGCACCGAGGAGCGCCGGAAGTGCAGCGCGAGCACCATGCTCACCAGCACGATGTCCAGCAGCGGGTAGGCCAGCGACAGCGCGCTCTGCGCCACGCTGCGGCCCTGGAAGTGGGCGGTGTGGGCGAGCGCGAGGCTCCATGAGAGAGTGACCAGCGATCCCGCGATCAGCCAGGAGTCGAGACCCAGACATACCCAGCCGGCCCTGGTCACGGGCCTCTTGGCGAGCACCAGCAGGCCGACGATGGCCGGTGGCGCGAACAGCAGGAAGCAGAAGTCGGCCAGGCAGGGACTGGGGACCGTGGTGCCCTGGATGACCTCGTACCAACCCCATACGCCGTTGCCGAGTCCGGCCATGGCGGACGAGGCGGCGAACAGCATCCATGCCGGGCGGAACCGGCTGCGGCGCTTGCGGGCGTACAGGCCGCAGGAGAAGGCCGCCAGGAACGCCGCGAAGCTGAGGCCGAAGTCCCCCATGAACGCGGCGACTTCGGGTGACCCCCAGCCGAAGGCGGCGCCGACGGCATAGCCGCCGCAGAGCACGGCGAGGACGATCTGCGGCACCACGCCCGGTGGTTTGCCGGCCGGTGCCGGTGGCCGCGAGAGCATCGCCCCGAGGGCGCTCACCGGACTCTTCCCCTCATCCGTGCCGGGCGTCGCGAGCGGTGCGCCTGCGGACCTCGCAGCATTCCCGTGGGCGGTCGTGGATCGCGCTTCTCGCGAATCATCCATCGGCTGTACATCGCCCGTCGCCCCCCTCGAGTTCCGGATCTTTCGCATCGCGCCGTGTCCTTCCCGGCGTCGTCCCCGCTCGGGACGATACACCAGTTCCGTCACTCAGGGACATAGCGTCTCTACGGAGCGTGACTGTCAGCGAATGACGAACACGCTTTGCAGTCGTACGGCCTCGTACTGCTACGCGCAAGCGGTCAGTCGGCGGTGGCGACCACGTTCCGCAGGGGCTCGCCGGCCGCGAAAAGCGTCAACTGATCGCGCAGCAGCCGCTTCGCACGGGGCAGGAAAGCAGAGCTGGGGCCACCGACGTGTGGAGTGATGAGTACGCCCGGAGCGTGCCACAGCGGATGCCCGGGGGGCAGGGGTTCCGGATCGGTGACATCGAGTGCGGCGCGCAGCCGTCCGGATTCCAGTTCGGCGAGCAGCGCCTCGGTGTCGACGATCCCGCCGCGCGCGATGTTCACGAGCAGCGCGCCGTCCTTCATCCGCGCCAGGAAATCGGGTCCTACCAGGCCACGCGTGGTATCGGTGAGCGGAGTCGCCAGCACGACCACGTCCGCATCGGGCAGGAGGGCGGACAGGTCGGAGAGTGGATGCACAGGACCGCGCACAGTGTCACGCGCGGTGCGCGCGACGCGCATCACCCGCGCACAATCAAAAGGTGTGAGCCGGTCCTCGATGGCACTGCCGATCGAACCATAGCCCACAATGAGGACCGACTTGTCGGCGAGCGCCGGCCGGAAGCCGTGCCGCCACTCCCCCGCGTCCTGGCCCCTCACGAAGCCCGGGACATCGCGCAGTGCGGCGAGGATCAGGGTGAGCGCCAGCTCGGCGGTGCTGGCGTCGTGCAGCCCCCGGGCGTTGCACAGTTGGGCTCCGGACGGCATCCACTCCAGCCCCGGGAGCATGTTCTCGACGCCGGCGGTGAGGGTCTGCACCACCCGTACGCGGCTCATCCGGGCCAGCGGGCTCAGGCTGGTCTCCGTGTCCTTCATGTAGGGGACGGCGTAGAAGGCGCAGCAGGCCGGGTCGGCCGGGTAGTCGGGGCCGGCGTCCCAGTGGACGTAGCGGAGACCGCCAGGGAGACCGTCGATCTCGTCGGGCGGGATCGGGAGCCATACGTCATGCGCATCGGTGCGCTGGTCTGCGGTTGCCATGGCCGCAGGCTATGCGAAGAGACCTTCCGTTCAGACGTTAGTTTGGTCTGGCCCTTGATCGGGGGCGAGGGGACGGAGGCACAGCCAGGTGGAGCGCAGGACAATCGGTGCGGCGGCTCTCGACGTGGGCGCCATCGGGCTCGGCTGTATGCCGATGAGCTGGGGGTACACCGAGTCGCAGCGCAGCTTGGACAGCTCGCTGCGGGCCGTGCACACCGCGCTGGACCGGGGGTGCAGCCTGCTGGACACCGCAGATATGTACGGCCCGTTCACCAACGAGCTGCTGGTGGGGCGGGTGCTCAAGGAGCGGCGGGCGGAGGCGTTCGTCTCGACGAAGTGCGGGCTGCTGGTGGGCGAGCAGCACATCGTCGCCAATGGGCGGCCCGGCTACGTCAAGCGCGCCTGCGACGCCTCGCTGCGGCGGCTGCAGACCGACCGTATCGATCTCTACCAGCTGCACCGGGCCGATCCCGAGGTGCCCGTCGAGGAGACCTGGGGAGCGATGGCGGAGCTGGTGGCGGCGGGGAAGGTGCGGTCGCTGGGGCTGTGTGCGGTGGGCGCGCAGGCGGTACGGCCGTCCCGCGCGGCCCGTACGGAGCGCCGCCCGGCGAGTGGCGGGGCGCGCCCCCGCTCCCGGATGCACGACGGCACGCTGGCCCAACTGGAACGTATCCAGCAGGTGTTCCCCGTCAGCAGCGTGCAGGCGGAGCTGTCGGTGTGGTCGCCGGAGGCGTTGGAGGAACTGCTGCCGTGGTGTGAGTCGCGGGGGGTCGGTTTCCTCGCGGCGATGCCGCTGGGGAACGGCTATCTGACCGGCACCCTCACCCCGGGGCAGGGCTTCGAACGGGAGGACATACGGGCCCGCCACCCCCGCTTCACGGCCGAGATGATGGCCGCGAACCAGCCGGTGGTGGCGGGGCTGCGGCGGGTCGGCGCCCGGTACGGCGCCACGCCGGGGCAGGTGGCGCTGGCGTGGGTGCTGGCGCAGGGCCGGCATGTGGTGCCGGTGCCGGGCACGAAGAAGGAACGCTGGGCCGCGCAGAACGCCAAGGCCGCGCAGCTGACACTGACCCGCGAGGACCTGGCGGAGATCGCCGAACTGCCACCGGCGCGCGGGTCCTGGTACTGAGGGGCTTGGCACTGACGCGTCCTGGTGACGACAGGTCCCGGTGACGACGGGTGCTGGTGACGACGGGTGCTGGTGACGACGGGTCCCGGTGACGACGGGCCTTGGTGACGACGGGTCCTGGTACTGAGCGGGACGTCCCTGGGCCGGGAGAGCGGCACGGCGCGGAGGCCGCGCGTGTCCCGCTCGCGGCACGGCCGCCCCGGCCGGATCATGGCAGGTGGGAGTGGTGCGGGAACGGACATCGCGCGGCGCGGCGAGGCCACGGTGTGGTGTTCTGGTCCACTCCACGTCTGCCGACGAGAGGACCTCTGCCGTGCAACGCCGTTTCCAGACCGCCGTGTTGGCCGCCGCTTCGCTGCTCCTGGCAGCGGGCTGCACGTCCGGCGGCGCGCAGCCCCGGGGCGGGGGGAGCTCCGCCCCGGCCGAGAACCGTGGCGGAGCCGCCTCGCCGAGCGCCACCGCGTCGTCGGCCGCGCCGCCCGCCAAGGGCGCGGTGCAGGTGACCGGCACCCTGGCCACCGGGCTGAAGTCGCCGTGGGGCGTGGCGGTGCTGCCGGGCGGGGATCTGCTGGTCTCCTCCCGTGACACCGGAAAGATCTTCCGGGTCGCGGCGCACGGCGGGAAGATCACCGAGCTGGGATCGGTGCCGGGGGTGGATCCCGGGGGTGAGGGCGGGCTGCTGGGGATCGCGGTGTCGTCGACGTTCGGTGCGGACCACCAGGTGTACGCGTACTTCACCACCGCGTCCGACAACCGCATCGCCCGCATGATCTACGACGAGAAGCGCCCCCAGGGCAATCAGCTGGGCGCGCCCGACACGATCTTCAAGGGGATCCCCAAGGGCCAGATCCACAACGGCGGCCGGATCGCGTTCGGCCCGGACAAGATGCTCTACGCCGGCACCGGTGAGACCGGGGACACCGGGCTGGCGCAGGACAAGCAGTCCCTGGGCGGCAAGATCCTCCGGATGACGCCGGACGGACAGCCGGCACACGGCAACCCGGAAGCGGATTCGGTGGTGTACGACTACGGCCACCGCAATGTGCAGGGTCTGGCCTGGGACGACGACAAGCGTCTGTGGGCCTCGGAGTTCGGCCAGAACACCTGGGACGAGCTCAATCTGATCGAGCCGGGCAGGAACTACGGCTGGCCCGAGGTCGAGGGCAAGGGCAAGGCCAGGGGCGGGACCGCGGGCACCGTGTTCACGGACCCCGTCGAGGTGTGGAAGACCGCGGACGCCTCGCCCAGCGGTATCGCCTACGCCAAGGGATCGATCTGGATGGCCTCTCTGCGCGGCGAACGGCTGTGGCGGATCCCGCTGAACGGGACGAAGCCGGTGGCGGCTCCGCAGGCTTTTCTGGAAGGCACCTACGGCCGCCTGCGGACCGTCGTGGCGGCCGATGACGGGGCGTTGTGGCTGGTCACCAGCAACACGGACGGACGGGGCACACCGCACAAGGGCGACGACCGGATTCTCCGCCTCAAGGTGAGCTGACCGGGCTGATCCCCTTTCCGGATGGCCTGCCTACACTCGGGGGCAGGGGACGGGTGCGTGTCAACCGACGAGGGGGCAGGGCACCATGTTCAACATCGCCGAAGAACTGTTCGCACCGGGGCGCAAGCACACCGACGAGGAGCGGCAGAAGATGTCGCTCGTCGTCGATGACGTGGGTGACGGTGACCCCGGCAAGGGCCCGGTCGATCTCTCCTCGGGGACCGTCGTCGTCAGGGCGCCCCGGCAGCGGCCGGGCGGGGAGCCCGGCCGGGAGCGGGACCGGAAGCGGGAGCGGCCCTGAGGGAGCCGGTCCGGTCGGACCGCCCGATGCCGCAGGGGGTGCGCTCCTCGGGCTCAGGAGACTCGGTCGATGCCCTCGACGAACATCTGGAACAGCAGCCGTGACCACTTGGTGCCCAGGGCCAGGCTGAAATCTCCCCGCCCGTCCACCAGATCGCGGTTCCCCTGCTCGTCCCGGTCGTACTGCCGCGGATTCTCCTGCTTGATCCCGACATACCCCTCCAGCATCCCCTCGCCCTTCTTGGCCTGCGGCATGCCGCCGTGGAGGTTCCTGAGGGACTGCGGTGCGCGGCCCTTGCTGTCCCCGGCGACGGCCATGTGGTCCGGATGGAACAGCAGCTCGTGCGCGCCGGGCTTCAGCGTGAACTTCATCAGCACCTGTGTGGCGGGTTTCTTGTAGTAGGTGCGGGCCTGTTCCTCGTCGCCGAGGTGATGGCCGATCGGCAGGACGCCGTCCTTCGGGTTACCGGGGTCGCGTGCGGTCTTCTTCGTCTCGCCATATGTCTTGTTGAACGCGCCCCCGAGGGTCTTCTCCCCCTGATTGTCCATGATCCAGTCGTTCATGGCGGAGATCTTCTCGGCCGGCGTATGGCCCTCCCCGCCCCACCACTCCTCGATGTCCTCGGCCTCCGTTGCCTCCATCGCCCGGAACAACTCGAGCCGTCCCATCCCGTTCAGCTCGGTCTCGGACTTCCCGGCACACATATTGGCCAGCTCCTTGATGAGCTTGGGCCCGATATCGAGGAGGATCGCGTCCCCGGTGCGGCCCTTCGACGTCTTGGCAGGCGCCTTCACGGGCTTCTTGTCCGCCGCCCGCTCCTGCCAGTACTGGTCGGTGAGGTGGTCCTGGACGTTCCGCTGCACCATCGGCGTGACCGCCGGCCGCTCACGCGCCGCCGCGCGCTGTACCTGTGGCCCGGCCGGGACCGGGCCCGACATCACCCGGCGCGCGGTGGCCTCGGCTTCGCGCTCGAACCGGTCCGAAGGGTCCGAGACACGCAGCCCCGCCCCGTTGTCGGTTCCGGCGACGGGACCCTGACGCTGCTGGACCACGTGGGTGAGCTCATGGGCCAGGGTGTGCTTGTCGTTACCGCCCGCCCCGATCACCACATGGCTGCCGGAGGTGTAGGCGCGGGCGCCGACCTCGGCGGCGGAGGCCTTGGCCGCACTGTCGTCATGGATACGCACGTCGGAGAAGTCCGCGCCGAGCCGGGCCTCCATATCGCTGCGGGTCGCCTCGTCCAGGGGCCGGCCGCCGGCACGCAGGGTGTCGTGGACGGCAGACCGCTGCACGGCGGGCTGCTCGGTCCGGTGTCCGCAATCAGCGTGGTGCTGGTGTGGTTCAGGCTCGGCCCAGGAATGTCCGGCCTGGCGGAGCATCTGCACGACGGCGGCATTTCCGGCGCCGGCCTGCCGGGCGAGTGGGCCGCGCAGCGGTGCCGATGGGGTGGCCACGGGCTTGTCGGCTGGAGTACGGACGTGGGCAGGCCCGGTCGTTGGGGCCCTCTCGTGATCCTGCATGGGAATCCTTCGTCTGGCGCGCGACGTGTCGACTTTCCTGGATACACAGCGGATGCAGCCGGATGCCAGGTACGCGCGGGCAGAGTGGACCCTCCACAAGGGCAGCCCGACCCCGCCGACGGCTGCCCGTTCGGACGGGACCGCCCGGGGCGGTCGCGGCCGGTGCCGGCCCGGCGTGGCCCGGGCCCGCCGTGCCGGTCAGGAGGACACGGCAGATCCCGGGCCGGGTGCCGGCTCCCCGAACAGGCGCAGACGGTGCGCCACCGCGCCCGCCTCGCCGCGGCCCGAGACGCCCAGCTTGGCGAGGATGTTGGAGACATGGACGCTGGCGGTCTTCGGGGAGATGAACAGGGCGTCGGCTATCTGGCGGTTGCTGCGCCCCTCGGCGACCAGGCGCAGTACCTCGCGTTCGCGCGGGGTCAGGCCGAGGGATTCGGCGGGGACGGCGCCGGCGGGTGACGGGTCCACGGCCGCCGCAGGGGCGGCACCGGACGCCGGCTCCGTCGCGGCCGCCGGCTGCAGGCCGGGCAGGGGGACGCGGGCCCGCTGGGCGAGGAGGGCGAGTTCTTCGGCAAGCGGGCGGGCGCCCATCGTCGCGGCGGCGGTGTGCGCCTGGTTGAGCAGGAGCACGGCGGCCTCGCGCGGGGTACGGCCGTGCAGTCCGAGGGTGGCCCGCTCGCTGCCGTGGAGGAGGGATTCCGCCCAGCGGTAGCAGGCCCGGGCGAGCTCGTGCGGGCGTTCCAGGGGCTCGAAGGCGGCGACCGCCTCCGCCCAGGAGTCGGGGGTTTCGCGGCCTTCGGCGCGGCGGAGTTCGGCGTCGAGCGCGAGGCCGTGGGCCGCCCAGACCGGGCAGAGCCGGGGCAGCTTCTTCGCGGCCTCCCGGATGCGGGCGAGGACCGCGGCCCGGCCCGGCTCGGCGGCGGGAAGTCCGCGGGCGTCCGCTTCGGCGGTGGCGGCCGACCAGAGCAACGGCCAGGCGTAGCGCTGGGTGCCGGGCGGGAAGCCGGCGTCCAGGGCCTGCTGGAGGATGCTGCGGGCATCGAGGAGGCGGCCCTGGTGGGCGGCGATCCGCAGGGCGTGCCGCGCCATGACCAGGACATTCTGCGGCTGCGGGTCGTGGGTGCCGTAGTGCTCCTGGGCGACGGCCAGTTCGCGTGCGGCGGCGGCGAAGTCTCCCCCGTTCAGCGCGAGGTCGGTGTGGCGGCTGGCGGCCAGCGCGATGGTCCGGGGGTTCTGGGCGAGGCGGCGGGCATCGGCGACGGCCCGGCCCGCTTCCTCCCAGCGGCCCAGCGACTGCAGGGATTCGGCGCGGTTGCCCAGGACCCAGCTGGTGCTGTCCTTGAGGCCGTAGCGGGTGGTGAGTTCGACGCCCTGCTCGGTGACCTCGACGGCTTCACGGGAGCGGCCGACGCCTTCCAGGGCGGACGGGAAGTTGATGTGGCCGCGGGCGATGACGGCGAAGTAACCGCGGTCGACGGCGCGGCCGAGGCTGGTGCGGAAGTCGTCGAGGCCCGCGTCGACCTCCCCGGAGTCGACCCGCAGCCCCGCCAGGGTCAGCCGGGAGTTGAGCTCGGCCTCTTCATCGCCGACCAACTGGGCCAGTTCCACGGCGCGTTCGGCCGTCGCGAAGCTGCCGGGTCCCGGGTCGTGCAGGATCGCCCAGCTGGCGACGGCGGCCAGCACCTCGGCGTGCACGGAGGACGGCGGCAGGCCGCGCATCAGCTCCTGTGCGGCACCCAGGTCCTCCCAGCCGTTGCCGCGGCCGGTGCCCTGGCAGAGCCGGGAGCGCTGCACCAAGAACCACGCCGTACGAAGGGGGTCCCCGCTGCTCGCACCGTGTGGAGAGCTCGGGGAAGGGTCGCTCTCGCCGCGCAGTGACCGCAGGGCGCGCTTGACGATCGTGAAGGCGCGTTCGTTGTCGCCGGAGAGCCGGGCGGCCACCGCGATCTCGGCGAGCAGGTCGAGGAAGCGCAGGGCGTCGCCGTCGTGGCAGCCGCAGGCCGGGTACGCCTCGGCGTAGTCGACCGGGCGCACCCCCTGGCGGACCTCGGTGGGCGCGTCGTCCCACAGTTCCAGGGCGCGCTCCAGCAGCCGCAGTTGTTCGGCGTAGGCATGGCGGCGGCGGGCCTGGACGGAGGCGGCGAGGACGGCGGGCAGCGCCTTGGCGGCGTCATGGGACTTGTACCAGTAGCTGGCCAGCCGGGCGGCGCAGACATCGGCGCGGACCAGTGCGGGGTTGGCTTCCAGCGCCTCGGCGTAGCGGCGGTTGAGGCGGGTGCGCTCGCCGGGCAGCAGATCGTCCACGACTGCCTCGCGGACGAGGGCGTGCCGGAAGCGGTAGCCCGTGCCGTCCCGGGTGGGCACCAGGGTGTTGCTGCCGACGGCGGACCGCAGCGCCTCGATGAGGTCGTCCTCGGGCATCCGGCAGACGGCGGAGAGGAGTTCGTGTTCGACCGTGGAGCCGCCCTCCGCGGCCGTGCGCACCACTCGCTGGGCGTCCTCGGGAAGCGCCTCGACGCGCACCAGCAGCAGATCACGCAGGGGGTCGCTGAGGCCGTACAGCGCGCCGTCGGCGAGGCTGCGGGCCAGCTCCTCGACGAAGAAGGCATTGCCCTCGGAGCGCTTGAAGACCCGGTCGACGGTGTCCTCTTCGGGAGCGCTGCCGTGGATCCCGGCGATCTGGGAGCGGACCTCCTCGCGGTTGAAGCGGGCGAGTTCGACGCGGCGGACCGTGCGCATCCGGTCGATCTCGGCGAGGAAGGGCCGCAAGGGGTGGCGGCGGTGGATGTCGTCCGAGCGGTACGTCGCCACCAGGAGGACCCCCGCGTCGTGCAGGGAGCGCAGGAGGTAGGCGAGCAGTTCGCGGGTGGAGCGGTCGGCCCAGTGGAGGTCCTCGACGACGATGACGAGGGTGCGGTGGGCGGCAAGCCGCTCCAGGAGGCGGGCGGTCAGCTCGAAGAGGCGGGCGCGGCCGATCTCCTCGTCGTGTGCCTCGCCCGGGGTCTCCCCCAATTCGGGCAGGATGCGGGAGAGTTCGCCCTCCTGCCCGGCGACGGCGGCGGCCAGCTCGTCGCGCAGATGCCAGTTGAGGGTGTGCAGGATCGAGGAGAACGGCGCGAAGGGCAGGCCTTCGGAGCCGATCTCGATGCAGCCGCCGCAGGCGACGAGCGCGCCGGCGGCGCGGGCCGACTCGCAGAACTCCTCGATGAGACGGGTCTTGCCGACCCCGGCCTCACCGCCGATCAGCAGGGCCTGGGGCTCGCCGGACGCCGTGCTGCGGGCGAGCGCGTCCCCCAGCGCGGCGAGTTCGGCCGCACGGCCGATGAACACGGGACTGACGGGCCTGGTCTCCACGCCGGTGAGCATCGCACAGGGGTCTGACATTCCGGCAGGGGGCTCCGGTACGCGAAACGCCCGGCCCGGTGCGGAAGGCACCTGGGGCCGGGCGGACGGCTGGGGGCCGGGCGGCGGGGCCGGCACCTGAGGCGTCATGTGAGCGGCGCGGTCAGGCGGCGGCGCGGCGGAGCCGCAGCCACCTGCTCCGTGTACGCACCCGCCCTCCGGGTTCGTCCGTCCCGGAACGGGCGGCGCCACGGGGCCCGTTCTGCGGGGCCTCGGTCGCCTGGCGCGCCAGGCGCTGCCGGTCGGCCTCGCGGCGCAGCTCCTCGTGACGGATCCGGATCTCCAGCTCGGAGCGGTACATGGTGTGTCTCCCCTGACGGCGGTGAGGTGGTCACTCGACGGCTTGTCGATGTGCTCAAGCCTCGTCGCCCAGGGGGGTCCGCCACATCGGGAGAGTTCCCGATCTTCGGCCCCGGGCGGTGCTCAGAAACCCGCGGTATCGCCCGGTGGTTCCTTAGGCACCGCCCGTGGCACCCGTACGGTGCTCAGAAAGCGGCCCGGATGTCCTTACGGAGTCACGGAGTCACGGGGTTACGGAGCCGCGGGTCCGGCGCCGCCCGCGGGGGCCTTGGGAACGGTCGGCATGCTCCCGAACAGGTCGAGGTACATGCCCGCGGAGATCAGGATCCCCAGCACGCCGAGCGCCAGCCCGCCCCAGGCGACGGCCCGCACCCAGGTGGGGCGGTGCCGGGTGGTGGTCACCACCACCGTGGCGGCGATCACGGCGAGCAGCGCGAAGAAGCCGTTGACCAGGGCGTTGGTGTGCCAGGAGGCGCCGTAGACGGCGGAGATCTGGTCGGCGGCCTGGGCCTTGCCCGACTGGACCTTGATCTGGCCCATCAGGTTCGCGCGCTCGGCCAGCGTGGTGCCGAGCCAGGTGCCGGTGACGGACGCGAGGCCCAGCCCCGCGGCGACGACGGCACCGGCGCCGGCGGCGATCGAGGTGGTGGACCCGGCAGTGTGCGGGCCGTGGTCGAAGGTGTCGACGCCGTCGTCCGCTTCGAGGTCACCGGCCTCGTCCTGCGCGGCGAGGGCGGCGTTGTCATCGACCTGCTCATCGGCCTTGGCGGCGGCCTTTCCGGCCGCCTCCGCCTCGGTGGTCTCCGGGATCGCAGCAGTCTCCTTGGCCCCCTGCGCCGGCACGGTCTTCTCGTCGTCGGTTCGGTTCTCGGTCGTCCTGGTCGTTCCCATGGGCGCGACCGTAGGTGCCGCGTCTGAGAGTGAGATGAGAATGGCGGCGGCCGGCGGGCGGCAGACGGCGACACGCCGTCCGCGGGGCGCCGCGAGGGGGCGTCCGGCGCCGGGTCCTACACCCCCACCAGCGGTTTCTCCCCGCCCTGCGGCCCGGGCAGCCCCGCCACCGCGCCCGGCTCCGGCGGCGGCTCGATGCTGATCCGGGGCAGCCACCGGTCGAGCCAGGACGGCAGCCACCAGTTGGCGCCGCCCAGCATGTGCATCAGGGCGGGCACCAGCAGCGTACGGAGCACAAAGGCGTCCAGGGCGACGGCGCAGGCCAGGCCGATGCCGAACATCGCGATGGTCCGGTCCCCGCTGAGGATGAAGGCCGCGAACACCGCGATCATGATGACCGCCGCCGAGTTGATCACCCGGCTGGTCTCGGCGAGGCCGACCCGTACCGCCCGGCAGTTGTTCCGGGTCAGCTGCCACTCCTCGTACATCCGGGAGACCAGGAACACCTGGTAGTCCATGGACAGACCGAAGAGCACCGACACCATGATGACCGGCAGGAACGGTTCGATCGGGCCGGCGCTGCCCAGTCCCAGCAGCTCGCTGCCCCAGCCCCACTGGAAGACCGCGACGACGATCCCGAAGGACGAGGCGACGGCCGCGAGATTCATCAGCGCGGCCTTGAGCGGGATGCCGATGCTGCGGAAGGCGAGCAGCAGCAGGAGCGAGCCGAGCGCGATGACCACGCCGATGAAGAGCGGCAGCTTGCCGACGATGACGGCGGCGAAGTCGTCGTAGCTCGCGGTGATACCGCCGACCCGCACCCGCAGCGCGCTCGCGCCCTCGGCCGCGGGCAGCACGTCGCCGCGCAGGCGTTCCACCAGGTCGGAGGTCTGCCGGGACTGCGGTGCGGTGGTGGGGACGACGGTGATCACGCCGGTGCTGTGGCTGCCGTCGAACTCGGGAGCGCTGACCTGGGCGATGCCGGGTGTCTCCCGCAGCCGCTGCGGCAGCTTGTCGAAGGCGACCCGGTCCCCCGCGCCGTCCAGGGTGCCGACGAGCGTCAGCGGCCCGTTGAATCCGGGCCCGAAGCCGCTCCCGCGGCCGCCGCCGGACGCGCCGCCCGCCAGCAGGTCGTAGGCCTTGCGGGTGGTCGAGGTGGCCGGGTTGTTGCCCTGGTCGGAGGTGCCCAGATGCAGTCCGAGGGTCGGCAGGGCGAGGACGGCCATGAGGGCCGCCGCGGCCACCCCCAGCAGCTTGGGGTGCCGCTCGACGAAGGCGGACCAGCGGGCCGCGATACCGGCGGGCCGCTCGCGCCGGGGCCCGTGCTCGGCCAGCCGCCGGCGCTCGCGGCGGCTGAGCGCCCGCATCCCGATCAGTCCGAGCAACGCCGGCAGCAGGGTGACGGACGCGGCCACGGTCAGGACGACGGTGAGCGAGGCGGCGAGGGCGACTCCGTTGAGGAAGCTCAGCCGCAATATCAGCATGCCCAGCAGCGCGATACAGACGGTGGCCCCGGCGAAGACGACCGCGCGCCCGGACACCGAGACGGCGCGGACGGCGGCCTCGCCGACCGGCAGGCCCGCGCGCAGGCCCTTGCGGTGCCGGGTGACGATGAACAGCGCGTAGTCGATCCCGACGCCGAGGCCGATCAGCATGCCGAGCATCGGGGCGAAGTCGGCGACGGTCATCGCATGGCTGAGCAGGGTGATGCCGGCCGAGGCGGTGCCGACGGCGGCCAGCGCGGTGACGATCGGCAGGAAGGTCGCGGCGAGCGACCCGAAGGCGAGGAAGAGCACCACGGCCGCGGCGCCGAGCCCGATGATCTCCGCGAGCTGGGCGCGCGGCGCCTCGGTCAGCGCGATCCCCGCGCCGCCCAGCTCGACCTGGAGGCCGTTGCCGGAGGCGGCCCGGGCGGTGTCGACGACCTTGCGGACCTGTGCGGGGTCCAGGTCGTCGGTGGCGCGGTCGAAGAGCACGGAGGCGTAGGCGGTGTGCCCGTCCCTGCTGATCTGCTGCGCGCCCCGGCCGCCGGACGGGCCCGCGCCGGGCCCTCCGTAGGGGCCGTGCACCTCGGCGACGCCGGGCAGCTCGGCGACCTTCTCCAGGGTGTGCGTCATCGTCGTGCGGACCGTGGCGGCCCGCACCGTGGTGGAGTCCGTGTGCCACACGAGGGTGTCGCTGTCCCCTGACTGCCCGGGGAAGGCCCGGTCCAGCAGGGCGGAGGCCCGCCCGGATTCGGTGCCGGGCACCTCGTAGTTGTTCGAGTACGCGGACCCCACCGCCGCCGCGGCGGCCGCGACCCCCGCGAACGCGGCCAGCCAGAGCACGATCACCACGATGCGGCGCCTGAGACACCACCGAGCCAGAGCGGTCACGGACCTCGTCTGCTTCCCGGGGTTGTGCGTCGATATCTCCCGGGAGCGGGTGGTGCCGAGCGCGGATGTATGGGGGACGGGCGAGCCCGCCGCCAGCCCGTGAGGGAGCGGCGGACCCCCTTCTTCCGTGCAGGGTGTCAGCCCGGGGAGATCCTTTGAGGTGTTTGTGGACTTCCCCACAAAGAGTCGGAAATGGGGAACTCTCGCCGGGGGGCCGGGCCCCGCATCCCGGCCCGGTCCCGCCTGCTGCCCCGGCGCCGCCTCCTCCCCCTGGCCCGGCCCGGCCCGTATACCGTGCCTCAGCCGGTGACCGACTCCTTGCCGTTCTCCACGTGTCCCATCAGCCGGCGGTGGAAGGACGGGTCCTCGGCGGCCGAGAGACGGAGGTCGTACCAGCCGTGTGCGTCCTTCGCCGGATGGGCGACGGTGCGGCTGCGGCCGGCCTTCACCTGCACCGTCCGCGGCGCGGTATCCGCGTACGCGAGCGGCTGCAGGGTGAAGGTCAGGTCGGTGCGGCCGGGGTTGGTGAGGGTCAGGTGGAGCTCCTGCCGCCCGGCGTCGATCCGCGTCCCGGTCAGGACGGCCGCGGCGGCGCCCCGCCCCGTCCCGGCGAACTCCCGCCGGAAGCCGTTCGGCCCGGTCACCGTGAAGCGGTACGCCCCGTCCCTGACCGGCACCTCCCATGTCCCCTCCCCCCGCACGTCCCGGTGCTGCGGGGCGGCGAACTCCTTCGCGTACGGGTAGAGCGCCAGGTGCACGGAGGCCTCGCCGTCGTTGCGTACGGCCATCCGGAAGACCGCGGCGCCCGGGTCGAAGCCGCCGTCGGCGTCCGGCTGGTACGGCAGCGCCCTGGCCGGGCGGCTGCCGCCCTCCTGCCGCGGCAGCGCCTGCCGGACCGGCGGCCACGGCAGCCAGCGCCCGCTGAACGGCGGGATGGCGCCAGGCCGCGGCACCGGCGGCTGCCGGCGCCCGCGGGAGAAGTCGAAGGCGGCGGTCAGATCGCCGCACACGGTGCGCCGCCAGGCGCTGATGTTGGGCTCCTCGATGCCCGTCCAGCGCTCCAGGAACCGGGTGATCGAGGTGTGGTCGAATACCTGCGAGCAGGCGTAGCCGCCGACCGTCCACGGCGAGATGACCAGCATCGGCACCCGCATGCCCAGACCGGTCGGCCGGCCGTCCCAGAACTCCCCGTCCGTCCCGGCGGGCGGCACCGGCGGCGGCACATGATCGAAGAACCCGTCGTTCTCGTCGTACGTCAGGAAGAGCGCGGTGTGCCGCCAGACCTCCGGGTTCCGGCCGAGCGCGTCCAGCACCCGGTAGACGAGGGTGGCGCTCTGGGCGGGCGAGGACGAGCCGGGGTGCTCGGAGTCCGCGGCGGACGGCACGAGGTACGACACCTCGGGCAGTGCGCCGCTCGCCACATCGGCGGCGAACGCGGCCGCCGTGCTGCCCGGCTCACCGCGGCGCAGCGCCCGCTCGAACAGGCCGCGCCCGTCGCGGCCGAGGCCGCTCACGCCCTCCTCCAGCAGCCCGCGCAGCCGTCGGCGCCCGGCCTCGTCGGCGCCCGCCAGCTTCCCGTAGTAGCCGGTCATGTTCTGCACTGCGCCGACCTTCGCCAGGGCCTGCTTCGCCACCGCCTTGAAGGTCGCGTAGAACTCCAGGTTGTTGTCGGTGAAGTTGTCCCACTCCTGGTAGACCCGCCAGCTGCGGCCGGCCTTCTCCAGCCGCTCGGCATAGGTGGTCCAGGTGTAGCCGGTGTGGGTGTCCTCCGCGTAGGCGTCGTTGCCCACGGCGCGCTTGCCGTCCGGCTCATAGCCGGTCCAGCCGCTCACCAGGTGGTTGCGGTTGGGGCTGGTGGAGGAGTGGATCGAGGAGTGGTAGGCGTCGCAGACGGTGAAGGTGTCCGCGAGTTCGTAGTGCAGCGGGACGTCCTGCCGGTCGTAGTGCGCCATCGTGGCGGGGGACTTGGCGGTGACCCAGTTGTTCATCCACCCGCCGTTCCACGCGCTGGCCCCGCCGTCCCAGCCGTGGTCGAGCGCGCCGATGTACTGCAGGTCCTTGCGCTGTGCGGCGGCCGCCTCGCGCACCGGGAACGGCAGCACGGTCCCGAGGCCCAGCCACCCCGGCTGCTCGAAGACGCTCCGGCCGCCGGGCAGTCCGACGGCGTTGCGGTCGGCGTAGCCGCGTACGCCGCGCAGCATCCCGAAGTAGTGGTCGAACGAGCGGTTCTCCTGCATCAGCACGACCACATGCCGGAGGTCCGCGAGCCCGCCCCCGGCGCGCGCCGACCGCGTCGCCGCACCGGCCGCCAGCGCCTGCTGCAACGACGGCGGCAGCAGCGATCCGGCCGTCGCCGCGCCCGCCGCTGCCGCCCCCATTCCCAGTACACGTCTACGAGATATCTCAGGTGCCATGCCCGGCCTCCCAGTTGACGTTCCGGTCGATGTACCAGTTGCCGTTTCGGTTGGCGTACGAGGTGCCGTTCCGGTTGCCGTTCCATCAGCCCCTCGGCCGGCCCGCGGTCCGCCGGTCCGGGTCGAGGAGCGACGGGGACGATGAGGAGCGACGGGGACCTTAGTGGAGTGCCGTGACGGGCGACAGAGAGCGAACTGCCCGCCCGGGGAAGGACCGCGGCACCCGCCGGGAGCGGACGTGGCCGGTTCCGGCTCGCGCCGGCTGTTCCCAGCGGGCGCACCGCCCTGGGAAGATCGTCTCGGCCTCCCCCGGGGCCCGGCGGCCTCCCCCGGGCCTCGGCGGCCTCCCCTGCCGGGCGGCCGCACTCACCAAGCCCCACTCGCAGAGCCGCACCCGCCAAGCCGCACCCGCCGTACGGCCGCACTCATCGGACACGGATCGGACAAGGAACCCGCGCACCATGACCCCCCTGACCTCCGGCACCGCCCGCCCCGGCAACCGGCCCCTCTGGCTCATCGATCTGCCGGTCGTCCTGGTAGCCGTCGTCTGGGGCTCCAGCTACCTGGCCGCCAAGGAACTGGCCACCACAGCCACCGTCATCGCCCTGCTCCTGCTGCGGTTCGTGGTGGCCGCGCCGGTGATGGCGGTGGTCGCGGGTCGAGCGATCACCCGGCTCAGCGCCCGGGAGACCGGCGCGGGCGTGCTTCTCGGCATGCTCCTGTCCGGCGTCCTGCTGCTGGAGACGTTCGGGGTGGTGCACACCTCGGCGACCAACGCGGGCCTCATCATCAGCCTGACCATGATCTTCACCCCGCTCGCGGAGGCCGTGGCGACCCGCACCCGCCCCACCGGGGCGTTCCTCGGCGCGGCGGCACTGTCCGTGACCGGTGTGGCCCTGCTGACCCAGGGGTCGGGGTTCACCACGCCGTCGTCCGGCGATCTCCTGATGCTGCTCGCGGCAGTCGTCCGCACCGTGTACGTGATGGCCACGGGCCGTATGAAGACGGTCCGTTCGACCGACTCCGGGGCCCTGACGGTGGTCCAGTTCACCGGCGCCATCGCCGTCTTCGCGTGCGCGTCGCCCTTCGCCGGCGTCTCACCGGTGGATGTCGCGGCCGCCTACTCCCCGCAGCAGTGGGCCGCGCTCCTCCACCTGGCGCTGATGTGCACCCTCTTCGCCTTCTTCGTGCAGATGTGGGCGGTACGCCGCACCTCACCCTCCCGCGTGAGCCTGCTGCTGGGCACCGAACCGCTCTGGGCGGCCGTGATCGGCGTCGTCGCCGGCGGGGACCGGCCCGGCCTGCTCGGCGTGGCCGGGGCGGTCCTGATCCTCGTCGGTACGACCTGGGGCCGGCAGGCGGCGGCACCGGCGGCCACGGCGGAGGGCGGGCCGGAGCGGCCGGAGCGGCCGGAGCGGCCGGAGCGGCCGGAGGGAGGGTCTTCGGAATGCGGGGCCTCGGAGGGCGGGGCGCCGGAGGGCGGGGCACCGGAGGCCACCCCGGCCTCGCAACCGGCGGGCGCGGCCCCGGGGGCACCGCCGCTGTGAGCGGGCGGGCCCGGACGGTTCAGGCCACCGCGTCCCCGAGCACGCCCCGCGAGAGCCGCCCCCGTTCGACGGCCACCATGCCCGCCTGGAACCTGCTGTCCGCCTCCGGTTTGGCCGGCACCAGCGTGATGCCCCCTCCGGAACGCCCGTGCCTGCACCTCTCCCCGCGCCCGGGCCCGCGCCCGCGCCCGTCACGCAGCAGGCCTCCAAGTCCCCGCTGCGCCAGACCTCTTGACCGCCCTATTGGTCTGAACCATTCTGTGCCCAGAAGCGGTGGCCACCGTCTTGCTGCAGTTCTCCCCGTGTTCCCCCCTCGACACCGGAGACAGCCATGCCTCGTACCGCACATACTCGCCCCACCGGCCGCACCCGCCCTACCCGCCACAGACGCCTCCTCGCCGCGGCACTGACGGCCCTCGCCGCCACGGCGGCCACCCTCTCCGGCTCCGCCCCGGCCGCCGCGGCCGATGTCAACGTCGCCAGGAACGCCGGCTACGAATCCGGCCTGAGCAACTGGACCTGTTCGGCGGGCAGCGGCAGCGCCGTCGGCTCTCCCGTCCACAGCGGCACCGGCGCCCTCAAGGCGTCCCCCACCCCCTCCGACAACGCCACCTGCTCCCAGACTGTCGCCGTCAAGCCCGGGTCGGCCTACCGGCTCAGCGCGTACGTCCAGGGCTCCTACGTCTACCTGGGCGCCTCCGGCACCGGCACCACGGACGTCTCCACCTGGACGCCGTCCGCCACCGACTGGCAGCAGCTCAGCACCACCTTCACCACGGGCCCCACGACGACCTCCGTCACCGTCTACACCCATGGCTGGTACGGACAACCCGCCTACTACGCCGACGACTTCAGCGTCCTGGGGTCCGCCGGCGGGGGCGGCACCGACCCCGGGCCACAGGTCCCGGACGCGCCCGGCGGCCTGACCGCCGGTGCGGTGACCCCGTCCTCCGTGGCCCTGTCCTGGACCCCGGTCTCCGGCGCCACCGGTTACACCGTCTACCGCGACGGCACCAAATACGGAACGGTGAACGGCACGTCGGCGACGGTCTCCGGCCTGGCAGCCGCCACCTCCTACCGCTTCCAGGTCTCGGGCACCAACTCGGCCGGGGAGTCGGCCCGTTCGGCACCGCTCACGGCCACCACCGCCCCCTCCGGCAGCGGCGGCACCCCGGCCGTCCCCCGGCACGCGGTCACCGGCTACTGGCAGAACTTCAACAACGGCGCGACGGTCCAGAAGATCAGCGACGTGCCCGCCCAGTACGACATCATCGCGGTGGCCTTCGCGGACGCCACCACCACACCCGGCGCCGTGACCTTCAACCTCGACTCGGCGGGCCTGGGCGGCTACACCGTCGACCAGTTCAAGGCCGACATCAAGGCCAAGCAGGCGGCCGGAAAGTCGGTGATCCTCTCCATCGGCGGCGAACGGGGAACGGTCTCCGTCAACGACTCCGCTTCAGCCGCCAACTTCGCCACCAGCCTCTACACCCTCATGCAGCAGTACGGCTTCGACGGCGTCGACATCGACCTCGAAAACGGTCTCAACCCGACCTATATGAGCCAGGCACTGCGCTCGCTCTCCCAGAAGTCGGGCGGCCACCTCGTCCTCACCATGGCGCCCCAGACCCTCGACATGCAGTCCACCTCGGGCGGCTACTTCCAGACCGCGCTGAACGTGAAGGACATCCTCACCGTCGTCAACATGCAGTACTACAACAGCGGTTCCATGCTCGGCTGCGACGGCAAGGTCTACTCCCAGGGCACCGTCGACTTCCTCACCGCCCTGGCCTGCATCCAGCTCGAAGGCGGCCTCGACCCCTCCCAGGTGGGCCTGGGTCTGCCCGCCTCCACCCGGGGCGCGGGCAGCGGCTATGTCGACCCGTCCGTCGTCAACGCCGCCCTGGACTGCCTCGCCAAGGGCACCTCCTGCGGCTCCTTCAAGCCCGCCCGGACCTACCCCGGCCTCCGGGGCGCGATGACCTGGTCGACCAACTGGGACGCGGCGAGCGGCAACGCCTGGTCGAACGCGGTCGGCCCGCACGTTCACGGCCTGCCGTAGCCCTTGCCGTAGCCGCGGAACTCGCACCACACGATCTTCCCCGGCACGCGCTCGCCGATGCCCCACGCGTCGGCGAGCGCGGACACCAGCAACAGCCCCCGCCCGGACTCGCCCTCTTCTCCGTCGCACGGCGCCCACACCGGCACCCGCGGCTCCCCGCCACCACTGTCGTGCACCTCCACGCGCAGCAGCCCGTCCTCGCCCAGCGAGAGCCACAGCCGGTAGCCACGGCCGGGCGGGACGCCGTGCAGCAGGGCGTTGGTGGCCAGTTCGCTCACGCAGAGCAGGACATCCTCCGCGAGGTGGTCCAGGTCCCATTCGGTGAGGGCGGTACGGGCGAACTCCCGCGCCAGCGGGACGGATCGGCGCTCGCGCCGATAGAACGCCGTACGGGCGCAGAGCGCCCGGATCTCCTTGTGCATAACTCCCACTGTCACAGTGCGTCACTATGCTGGACCACAGCGTCAGGTCGTACGGATGCGATGTACGACTTCTGGCGGTGTCATGCCGTCGCGGGGAGGGGAAGGCAGAGCGCATGCACCCGGCGAACAAACCGAAGAGGATCACTTCCTGGCATGTGATCGGCGCCCAGCTGAGTCACTTCCGGAAGGCCGCCCGCATGACCCAGCCCATGCTGGCCGAGCGGGTGGGAGTGCACGAGGACACCATCGGCTCGGTCGAGCAGGGCCGCAGACCGCTGAAGCTCGACCTGGCCGAGACGATGGACGAAGTCCTGGGCACCAAGGGGGCGTTAGCGGTCGCGGTGGCGAAGGTCCCGGAGCGGGAGAAGCTGCCCGCGTTCGTCCAGGATCTGGTGGAGCATGAGGAGGAGGCGCTGACGCTGCTCTGGTACGAGAATCAGGTCGTGCCCGGCCTTCTCCAGACCAAGGCGTACGCACACGCGCTCTTCTCCTCCCTGTACCCCCCAATCAACGATGAGTTGGCCGAAGAGTGGGTGAGCGGGCGGCTGAGCAGACAAAAGGTGCTCCAGCGGAAGCCTCCGGCGATGATGAACTTCGTGCTGGAGGAAGTGATCCTGGACCGCCCCATTGGCGGGCGCGACGTCTTACGAGAACAGATTCGGCACTTGCGTCGTTGCGCTGAACTCCCGTTTGTGGGACTGCAGGTCATGCCAACGCGCCGCACAACTCACGCTTCCCTCGACGGCCCGATGATTCTGCTGGAGACACCGGAGCATGACCACCTCACCTATATCGAGGCGCAGCGAATCAGCTTCCTCGTTGATGATCCGGACGAGGTCAGTGTGTACCAACAGAAATATGGGATGCTGCGGTCACAGGCCCTTACGCCCGAGGAGACCATGGGCCTGCTGGACGATCTGGCAGGAGAGTCATGACAAGCTCAGCCACTCCGCAGCCCTCTAACGATCTCACCTGGCGCAAGTCCAGCTACAGCGCCAGTGAAGGCGGCGCATGTGTCGAAGTCGCCTACGACTGGCACAAGTCGAGCTACAGCGCCAGCGGCGACTGTCTCGAAGTCGCCACCTGCCCCCACGCCATCCACGTCCGCGACTCCAAGAACCCCACCGGGCCGTCGCTCACCCTGAGCGTCTCCGCCTGGGCCGCCTTCATCGCGGACGTCTCCGCCTGACCGGCGCCGGAGGGACGATGAAGCACCGACGGCTCGGTACGCACGGGCCGAACGTCTCCGCGCTCGGCCTCGGCTGTATGGGGATGTCGACCTCGTACGGCGTCCCGGACGACGCGGAGTCCGTGCGGACCCTTGACCGGGCGGTCGAGCTCGGCGTCACCCTGCTCGACACCGCGGACGCCTATGGGCGGGGCGCCAACGAGGAGTTCCTTGGCCGCTGGCTGCGCGGCCGCACGGCGACGGAGCGGGACGGGCTGGTCGTCGCGACCAAGTTCGGGCTGCGGCACGACGCCGCCACGGGGCGGGTGAACGAGGTCGACTCCTCCGCCTCCTGGGTGCGCGAGGCCTGTCACGCCTCGCTGCGCCGCCTCGGCACGGACCGTATCGACCTCTACTACCTGCACCGCCGCGATCCTGCCGTCCCCATCGAGGAGACGGTCGGCGCGATGGCCGAGCTCGTCGTCACCGGTGCCGTACGCCATCTGGGCCTCAGCGAAGTGAGCCCGCAGACGCTGCGCCGGGCGCACGCCGTCCACCCCATCAGCGCCGTACAACTGGAGTACTCCCTCTTCACCCGCGAGGTCGTGGAGGGCGAGATGCTGGCGACCTGCCGGGAGCTCGGCATCGGCGTCGTGGCCTACTCGCCGCTCGGGCGCGGCATGCTGACGGGTGCGCTGGCGTCCCGCGACGACCTCACCGCCGAGGATGCCCGGCGCCGTTGGCCGCGGTTCTCCGAGGCGAACATCGACCGCAATCTGCGCCTGGTCCAGGCCGTTCGCGCGGCCGCCGGACCCCTCGGCTGCACCCCGGCGCAGGCCGTCCTCGCCTGGCTGCTCGCCCAGGGCGAGGACATCGTCCCGATCCCCGGCACCAAACGCCGGACGTATCTGGACGAGAACGCCGCGGCGGCCGGTATCGCGCTGGCCCCGGAGCAGACGGCCCGGCTGCGGGCGGCCGTGCCCGACGGCGCGGTGGCCGGGGAACGCTACCCGCTCGCCGCCCTGGAGCGCCTGGGCCACTGAACCGGGAAGCGGCCGGGCGGACCCGGCCGCGCCCGTCACCGCCGCTGGCCGGCCCGCTTGGCGCAGGGCTGGTCGTCTTCCGGCAGCTTGCCGGTGGCCAGGTACCGGTTGACCTTGCCGTCCACGCAGGCGTTGCCGTACTCGCCGTAGAGCCCGTGGCGGTTGGCGCCCTTGAGGGTGATCAGCCGGGAGCTCGGCAGCAGGCCGTGCAGAGCGAGACTGTTCTTGTACGTGGCGCGCGGGTCGCCGGTGGCGGCCACGATCAGCGCCGGAGCGTCGTGACGCACCTGCGTGGGCTTCTCGCGCGGCCGGTCCCAGAAGGCGCACGGTCCGATGTTGTTGGTCAGCGGTCCGAAGAGCGCGTGCTCGGCGCGGCTGCGCTCGATGTCCCGCCAGTAGCGCTCGGGGTCGCGCGGGGCCGGCTTGTCCCCGCAGATGATCGCGGACTGCGCCCCGGCGGATTTCGCGTCCTCGCCGTTCAGCATGGTCCGCAGCGCTGCGGCGAACTGCGGAGACAGCCGGGTCGGCTGCCCGCCCGCGGCCTTGGCCAGTACGGCCAGGTGCTCGCCGAGGGCAGCCCGCTGGGGGTCGCTGTCATCCGCGATTTCGGCAGTGATCAGGGACGGCACCTGGGTGTCGTCGAGGCGGAAGACCTCGGGGGCGGTGCCGACCGTCAGACCGCGCGCGGACGCCGCGACGACACTGCGGACCGTGGCGAGCACGTCGGCACGGGTGCGGCCGAGGCCGTAGCCGGCGTTGCGGCGCGCCGCCCAGGCGGCCCAGTCGGAGAGCGCCCGTTCGTTCTCGGGCTCGGCCCCCTGAAGCAGCCGGGGGCCGTAGCCGTCCGGGGCGAGCGCCCCGTCCAGTACGGTCCGGTCGAAGCGGCCGGGGAACAGCTGGGTGTACACCGTGCCCAGGTAGGTTCCGTAGGAGTAGCCGAGGTAGGAGATCTTCCGCTCGCCGAGCGCACCGCGGATGACGTCCATGTCGCGCGCCGTGTTGCGGGTGCTGATGTGCGGCAGCACCGACGCGTTGGCGGCCCGGCACTTGTCGGCCAGGCCCTTCTGGAAGGTGACCTGCCGCTCGAAGCTCGCGCGGCTGAGACCGGCCGAGAGGACGCTGGTGCCGACGGGCCAACGGCAGTCCAGCGGGGTGCTGCGTCCGACGAAGCGCGGGTCGAAGCCGATGATGTCGTAGCGGGCCGACCGCTTTCATCGCCTTGCGGACGTCCGGCGGGGACTGGAGGGCAGGGCCGCCCGGGCCGCCGTTGTTGAGGAGCATCGAGCCGATGCGGTGGCGGGGGTCGGTGGCCTTGAGCCGGGAGACCGCGACGGTGATCGTGCGGCCCCGGGGGGCGGCGTAATCCAGTGGCACGGTCACGTCCGCGCACCGCACACCGGCCTTCTCCAGGCCACGGCCCATCGCGTCGCCGGGGCCCTTGATACAGCTGCCCCAGGCGAGGCGCTGCCGGTAGTAGCGGTCGAGCCCGGCCCCGGAGCCGGTTCTGGGTCCGGCGGTTGCCGCGGCGGGGTCGCGGTCCGAGGCAGGGGGCACAGTGGCCGCGGCAGGGGGCACGGTGGCCGCGGACACGGCGGGGGAAGCGGCGAAGCAGGCAGCGAGGGCGATGCCCGCTGCCGAGGCGCGGCGCAGGGCCGGGCTGAGGATGATCACGCAGACTCCTCGATCTGATGAGGGGTGATGTCGCCGGCACAGAAGGCGCGGTCGACGACGGCGCGGAAGTCGGCCTCTGCCTGGTCGGTTTCGGGCACCTTGTTGAGTGCGAGAGCGATGCCGCGGCCGTCGGGGGTGACCGCGCCCAACCCGCGGTGTCCGCCGGGCACCGTCCCGCTGTGCCCCCACCACATCCCGCCGCACTGCAGCGGAGAGGCGATCAGACCGAGTCCGTACCGGGCGCCGGGCCACAGCCGCCGCGGGTCGGCGGGGACGGTGTGCTTCATCTCGGCGAGCCAGCGCGCGGGCACCAGCTTCCCGCCGAACAGCCCGCGGTAGAACGCCGCTCCGGCCGGCGCATGCCAAAGGGAGGTTTCTTCGCTCTGCTCGGTAAACATCTCACGTCGTCAGACGCTAGAAGCGCCGGCGCCGGTACTCACTGCGGCTGTCCCCCCAGTCTCAGGGGAGCCAACCCCAGCAACGCTCACCCCGGATGCGGGGACGGGGACGCGATGCCGGGACAGCCGTCCGTTGCGTCGATCTGACCCGAGACCGGCCTAAGTCCCGTACACGGCAGCCACGTTGCTCCGCGGGACCGGCCGGATCTTCGCCGCGGGCGCCAAGGCGAAAGCGCGGAGCAGGTTCTCTGTGGTGCGGGTGACGAAGGCGCGCGTACGGTCGTCCATGCCGTGGTCACGGCCGTCGTCGCGCGTTCCCGCCATCAGGGCCTCCACCCACCGCATCGTTCCGGAGGAGAAGACGCCGGCACCGCTCGGCACGGTGTAGTAGGCGGAGTCCGCGTGGCTGCGCCGGCCGTTGCAGACCAGCGGTGAGTGGGCAAGGATCTCCAGCCTCTTGGGCGTGGGCGCCTGTGGGGTCACCCGGTCGTACTCCACCCCGACCAGGTGGTCGAAGGCATCGCCCCGCTTCGCGCCCGTACCCGCGAAGAGCCAGTGATCCGCGCTGTGCACGACATAGGGCGCATCCGTCGGGTAACCCTCGTAGAAGACGCCGGTCAGGGCGGACTCCGGGTCGGCGGCGGGCGGCCTGCGGAAGTCGTGGGTCGGCAGGGCCCGGTGCTGACCGGCGAAGTGCGGATCGTCCCGGTAGGAGGTCTTGTAGCAGACCACCGTGCGCAGGGCACCGGACGACGCCGGCCCCGGCCCTGACCCCGGCCCTGGCCCCGGCCCCCGCCCTGGCCCCGGTTCCAGCCTGACCCGGCGGAAGCAGGCATTGGCCCCGAGGAAGGCGAGATTAGTACCGGCGTCGCGGGCCCGGGTGACGTGCTCCCGCTGCTGCGGGGTCCAGTACTCGTCGTGGCCGAGCGAGAGCGCCGCCGAGGCACCCCGCAGCGCCGATGGGTCGCGGTGGACGTCCACCCCGGTGGTGTAGGCCAGCGGAAGGCCGAGCCGCTCCGCGAGGACCACCAGTGCCCACTCGTAGACCAGGAACTTCCCCGCGCCGTTGCCGTCGTAGGGCCGGTCGAAGCTGACCTCCAGAGAGCGCGTCCCGTACCCGCCGTCCGCGCCCCGGTAAAGGCTGTAGCCGCCCCACGCGTTGTACGCCTGCCAGGTCGTCACCGCGTGCATCAGCACCGTCCGGCCGGTGGCGCGGGCCGAGCGGACGACCATCGGGACGTATCGCTGGTGCCCGTGCTCCGCGTCCAGCCGGAGCAGATAGGCGCCCGGCGGCCAGCCGTCCGCACGCACCCGGAGGCTGCGCTCCCAGTCCGCCCGTACGCTGCGGATCCCGGGCAGCAGCCGCGGGTGGCGCTGACGCCGTCCGGCCACCCGGCCGGAGTGCCAGACCCGCCGGGCCCGGGCCCCGCGGTACCAGCCCACCCGGTAGGCGGAGACACGGAAGCCGGGTGCGGTGGTCGAGACGTACAGCCCGAACTCCTCGCCGGGCAGGACGCTCACCTTGTCGGTGTAGCCCTGGACGGCATCGGGCGGACCGGCCGAGCGGAGCCGCCAGTCGGGGTGCCCCGGCCGGTCCCGCTCCGCGGCCAGGTCCGGCTGGTCGCCGCCGGCCCGGGGGCCGTTGCCGGACGTGGCGTCACAGCCGGCCACCGCCACGGCGAGACCGGCGGCCCCCATGGCGGCGACCCCGAGGAACCGCCTGCGCGCAAGGCCGCCGGGGGCGCCGGGGCTGCCGGCGCCCCCGGGGCCACCCGCCTCGGGGCCACCTGCCTCGCCGCATTCCGCGCCGCCCTGGCACTGCTCACCGTGCCGGCGCTGCTCACCGTGCTGGAGGTCGTCACCCATCGCTTCGCTCCCGTGCGCCCCCTTCCCGTCGAGCCGTCGGGACGATCATCCGCCGACCCGCGCCACCGGACGACCCCGGGAGGCCCAATGCGGGTACGGCGCCGTGCCACGGACCGGAGGCGGCCACGGCTCACCCACCCCACCCCGCCCCGCCCCGCTTCACACCATCGTCTACAGTCTTGTAGACGAAAGCCGGGCAGGACCACCGACCACGCGTGGTCGGCTGAACGATGCCCGGCATGCACATGGTTGCCGACACGGCGCAACCGCGTCGGGAGGGCGGACAGCACGATGGCACAGCCGAGCAACGAGGCGCCGGCACGGCCCGTGGGCGGGGAGTGGCCCCGCACCCCCGCGCCCGGCGGTGGACACGGATCGGGCTGGAGCAAGGTCCCGCAGGTCACAGCCCTGTTCTGGGGAGTGAAGGTACTCACCACAGGCATGGGCGAGACGGCCTCGGACTACCTCGCCCGGACGCTCGGCCCGATACCGGCCGGCAGCCTCGGGCTGGCCGGGCTGGTAGCCCTGCTGGTCCTCCAGCTCCGGGCCACCCGCTACCGGCCCTGGGTCTACTGGTCCGCCATCGTCATGGTCAGTGTCTTCGGCACGATGGCCGCCGATGTCGTGCACGTCATGGCCGGCATCCCCTACACGGTCTCGGTCATCGCCTTCTCGGGCGGGCTGGCCGCGATCCTGACGGCCTGGTACGTGTCCGAGGGGACGCTGTCCATCCACAGCGTCCGTACCCGTCGCCGAGAGTCCTTCTACTGGGCGACGGTGCTCGCCACGTTCGCCCTCGGTACGGCGGTCGGCGACCTCACGGCGGGCACCCTGCACTGGGGATATCTCCCGTCCGGCCTCCTGTTCACCGCCCTCATCGCGGTCCCCGCACTGTCCGGTCGCTTCCTCGGCCTCAATGCCGTCGCCGCCTTCTGGTGGGCGTACGTGCTGACCCGCCCGCTAGGGGCCTCCTTCGCCGACTGGATGGGCGTCTCCACCGCTCGCGGCGGCCTCGGCTGGGGGACGGGTCCGGTCACGCTGGCACTCATCGTGCCCATCGTGCTCCTCGTGGCCTACCTGGCGATCAGCCACAAGGACACCCCACCCGAGCAGCCGGCCACGGGTGCCACCACCTGAGGAGGAGGAAGCCCCCCCTCACCGCGCGTCGCAGCGGCGTCAGGATTCGGTCAGCGCCGGTGCCAGTTCCCGTAGTTGGTCGATCCCCAGCCCCCGGCCCGCCGCCACCGGCTGCAGGGCGACATGGTCCGCTCCGGCCTCGTGGTGCTCGGCCACCCGCCGCCGGATGGCGTCCGCGTCCCCCCACGCCACGATCGCGTCCACCAGCCGGTCGCTGCCGCCGCCGAGGAAGTCCTCGTCCCCGAAGCCGAGCCGCCGCAGATTGCCGGTGTAGTTCGGCAGCTGCAGATAGAGGCGCGTGTGGTGTTCACGGGCCAGCGCGCGGGCCGTCGTGGGGTCGGATTCCAGCAGCACGGCCTGTTCCGGTGCGAGCAGCGGGCCGGTGCCGAGGACTTCGCGGGCGCGGGCGGTGTGTTCGGGGGTGACGAAGTACGGGTGGGCGCCGTCCGTCCGGTCGCGTGCCAGCTCCAGCATCTTGGGGCCGAGCGCCGCCAGTACCCGGCCCGGTGCCGTATCGGCCCTCGGGCCGTCGTACGGGGCCCCGTCCATCGCGTCGAGGTAGGCCCGCATCGCCGCGAGCGGCTTGGCGTAGCTGTGGCCGCGCGCATCCACCAGCGGGGCGTGACTCGCCCCCAGGCCGAGCACGAAGCGTCCGTCGTACGCCTCGGCCAGGGTCTGGGCGGCGGCGTGCGCGGCGGACGCGTCCCTGACCCAGATGTTGGCGATGCCGGTGGCGACCGTGATCCGTTCGGTGGCGGCCAGCAGCAGACCGGCCAGGCTCACCGACTCGGAAGCCGGCGTTTCGCCGAACCACAGGGCGCCGTACCCCAGTTGCTCGATCTCGGCCGCCGCCCGGCGCGCGACGGCGGCCGGCACCCCGCCGAGCCCGCCGTGCCATACGCCGACCCGGCCGATCCTCGCGGCGAGAGATTCGTGCTGCACCGTTCCTCCAACTGGCCCAAGGGTGACGCCCCGTCCTCGGCCTCGTCCTCATTCTCGGACTGCGCAGGGGCCTCTTCTCGATCACAGCATGGCGGCAGGCTCCGGCATTCCCGGGCCGGGCGACCGGGTCAGTCAGGTGGGCCGGCCAAGTGGGCCAATCGGGTGGGCCGTACGACGAAGCGGCCGTCGTCCCGAGAAGTCGCTCTCGGGAGGACGGCCGCTCAGCGCTGCCGGACGGACGGGGACGTCAGCCCTCGACGCCCAGCTTCTCCAGGATCAGCTCACGGACGCGGGCCGCGTCCGCCTGGCCCCGGGTGGCCTTCATGACCGCGCCGACCAGGGCGCCGGCCGCGGCCACCTTGCCGCCGCGGATCTTGTCGGCGATGGCGGCGTTGCCTGCGATGGCCTCGTCGACGGCGGTGCCCAGGGCGCCCTCGTCGGAGACGACCTTCAGGCCGCGCTTCTCGACGACGGTGTCCGGGTCGCCCTCGCCGGCCAGCACGCCCTCGATCGTCTGGCGGGCCAGCTTGTCGTTGAGCGAGCCGTCGGCCACCAGCGCGGTGACCCGGGCGACCTGCTCGGGGGTGATCGGCAGGGCGGCCAGGTCCACGCCGTCCTCGTTGGCGCGGCGGGCCAGCTCGCCCATCCACCACTTACGGGCCGAGGCGGAGTCCGCACCGGCGTCGACGGTGGCGGTGATCAGGTCGACCGCGCCCGCGTTGAGGATCGACTGCATGTCGTGCTCGCTGATCCCCCACTCCTCGCGGAGGCGGTTGCGGCGGATCCGCGGCAGCTCGGGGAGCGCCGCCCGCAGTTCCTCGACCCACTCGCGGGAGGGGGCCACCGGCACCAGGTCCGGCTCGGGGAAGTAGCGGTAGTCCTCGGCGTTGTCCTTGATGCGGCCGGCCGTGGTCGAGCCGTCCTCCTCGTGGAAGTGCCGGGTCTCCTGGACGATCGTGCCGCCGGAGGAGAGCACCGCGGCGTGCCGCTGGATCTCGAACCGGGCCGCACGCTCGACGGAGCGCAGGGAGTTGACGTTCTTGGTCTCCGACCGCGTACCGAACGTCTCGGTGCCCTGGGGACGCAGCGACAGGTTCACGTCGCAGCGCATCTGGCCCTGCTCCATCCGGGCCTCGGACACGCCCAGCGCCTTGATGAGCTCGCGCAGCTCGGCGACGTACGCCTTGGCGACCTCGGGGGCCCGCTCACCCGCGCCCTCGATGGGCTTGGTGACGATCTCGATGAGCGGGATGCCGGCGCGGTTGTAGTCCAGGAGGGAGTGCCGGGCGCCGTGGATACGGCCGGTGGCACCGCCGATGTGGGTGGACTTGCCGGTGTCCTCCTCCATGTGGGCGCGCTCGATGTGCACCCGGAAGATCTCCCCGTCCTCCAGCTGTACGTCGAGGTAGCCGTCGAAGGCGATCGGCTCGTCGTACTGGGAGGTCTGGAAGTTCTTCGGCATGTCCGGATAGAAGTAGTTCTTCCGGGCGAAACGGCACCATTCGGCGATGGAGCAGTTCAGCGCCAGGCCGATCTTGATCGCGGACTCGACGCCGATCGCGTTGACGACCGGCAGCGAGCCGGGCAGGCCGAGACAGGTGGGGCAGGTCTGCGCGTTGGCGTCCGCGCCCAGGGTGGTGGAACACCCGCAGAACATCTTGGTCTTGGTGCCGAGCTCGACATGGACCTCCAGGCCCATGACGGGGTCGTAGGCCGCGAGGGCGTCCTCGTACGACACCAGGTCAGTGACAGTCACGGTGAAACTTTCCCTCTCAGCCCAGCAGGACGTCGTCGTCGCCCAGGCGCTTCAGTTCGCGGTAGAGGATCGCCAGGCCGGTGACGATCGCCGCGGCCGAGACGGCGGCGTCGATCAGGCGGAGCGTGTCGTTCTCCTGACGGGCCAGCTTGGCCTGCTTGGCGACGCTGAGGGCGCCGAAGGCGGTGCTGCCGATCGACAGGTACAGGCCGCCCTTGGACTTCTTGAAGTTCTTGGCCTTCTTGGTCATGGCGCTCACAGTGCAGGTGCCTCCTCTAGCAGCGGGTGACCCCACTGGGCGGTGAACGCGGCCTCGACCGCGGCACCGACCTTGTAGAGCCGGTCGTCGGCCATGGCAGGAGCGATGATCTGCAGGCCCACCGGCATCCCGTCCTCGGGCGCCAGGCCGCAGGGCAGCGACATCGCCGCGTTGCCTGCCAGGTTGGTGGGGATCGTGCACAGGTCGGCGAGGTACATCGCCATCGGGTCGTCGGCGCGCTCGCCGATCGGGAAGGCGGTGGTCGGCGTGGTCGGCGAAACGATCACGTCGACCTGTTCGAAGGCCTTCTCGAAGTCGCGGGTGATCAGCGTCCGCACCTTCTGGGCGGAGCCGTAGTACGCGTCGTAGTAGCCGGAGCTCAGCGCGTAGGTGCCGAGCATGATCCGGCGCTTGACCTCGGGGCCGAAGCCGGCCTCGCGGGTCAGGGCCGTGACGTCCTCGGCGGACTTGGTGCCGTCGTCGCCGACCCGCAGGCCGTAGCGCATGGCGTCGAAGCGGGCCAGGTTGGAGGAGCACTCCGACGGCGCGATCAGGTAGTACGCGGACAGCGCCAGGTCGAAGGACGGGCAGTCCAGCTCGACGATCTCGGCGCCCAGCCCCTTCAGCAGCTCGACGGACTCGTCGAAGCGCTGGATGACACCGGCCTGGTAGCCCTCGCCGCGGAACTGCTTGACGACGCCGACGCGCATGCCCTCGACGCTGCCGTTGCGGGCCGCCTCGACGACCGCCGGGACCGGCGCGTCGATGGAGGTGGAGTCCAGCGGGTCGTGGCCGGCGATGACCTCGTGGAGCAGCGCCGCGTCCAGGACCGTACGGGCGCAGGGGCCGCCCTGGTCCAGGGAGCTGGAGAAGGCCACCATGCCGTAGCGGGAGACGCCGCCGTAGGTGGGCTTGACGCCGACCGTGCCGGTGACGGAGGCGGGCTGGCGGATGGAGCCGCCGGTGTCCGTGCCGATGGCGAGCGGGGCCTCGTAGGAGGCGAGGGCGGCGCTGGAGCCGCCGCCGGAGCCGCCGGGGATCTTGGTGAGGTCCCAGGGGTTGCCGGTCGGGCCGTAGGCGCTGTTCTCGGTGGAGGACCCCATGGCGAACTCGTCCATGTTGGTCTTGCCGAGGATGACGACGTCGGCGGCCTTGAGCTTCTTGGTCAGCGTCGCGTCGTAGGGCGGGAGCCAGCCTTCGAGGATCTTCGAGCCGACGGTGGTGGGAACCCCCTCCGTCGTGAAGATGTCCTTGAGCGCGAGCGGGACGCCGGCCAGCGGGCCGAGCTTCTCGCCGCGGGCGCGCTTCTCGTCCACGGCGCGGGCCTGGGCGAGTGCGCCCTCGCGGTCGACGTGCAGGAAGGCGTGCACCTTCTCGTCGACGGCCTCGATGCGCGCCAGGTGGGCCTCGGTCACCTCGACGGCGGTGACCTCGCCGGCGGCGATCTTCGCCGCGATGTCGGCGGCGGTGAGCTTGATCAGGTCTGCCATGTCGGTCACTCCTCCCCCAGGATCTGCGGCACCTTGAAACGCTGCTGCTCCTGGGCCGGGGCGCCGGAGAGCGCCTGCTCGGGGGTCAGCGACGGACGGACCTCGTCCGCCCGCATGACGTTGGTCAGGGGCAGCGGGTGGGAGGTCGGCGGTACGTCTTGGTCGGCGACCTCGGAGACGCGGGCGACCGCGCCGATGATGTCGTCGAGCTGTCCGGCGAAGTGGTCGAGCTCTTCTGCCTTCAGCTCCAGACGTGCCAGCCGGGCGAGGTGGGCGACCTCCTCGCGCGTGATGCCAGGCATGCAGCGATCCTCTGGTGTTCTGGGCGGAGTGTTCCGGGCGGAGAGTCCAGGCGGAGTCTTCTCGTCGAATGCTCCTGTGAACTTTTCCGGCCCAATCCTATGGCGTACGCAAGAGCTGCCGCGAAACCGTTTCGCCGGGGGCGGCCGTGAGCGCCGGGCAGGGGGCGATTTCCACCGTCCGCCGGAGGGTGACGCGGCCCGGGGCGTGCCGGGGTGCCGCCCCTGGGCACGGGGGCGAGGAAGGGCCGGACAGGAGTGACCAGGGCCGGCCGGCCGGGAGCGGCTGGGGGCCGTCAGGGGTCTTCGACGGGCCGGCGGCCCCGGGCCGAGATCATCGGTGAGGTGGCGAGGCCGAGACGCCCTGCCGCGATGTCGGCGAGGTGCTGCTCGATCTCGTCGTCGGTGGCGAGGCCCGCGGCGGTGAGCTTGCCGCGCACCTGATGGACCGTACGAGGCGGGCGTGGATCAGGTCGAAGGGGCCGGCCGGGGGCGCGTCGCGGGCGAGGTCGTGGCGGAGCGCTTCGGCTCCCTCGGCGGCGGCCGTTTCCGCCCAGGACACGTCGATGCCGGTGGCGAGCACGCACACCTCAGGGAGCCTGCGGCCCGGACGGCTCGTCCGCCTCCTCCGTCGCCTGAGCCCCATGGGAGGGGGCGTGTTCACCGGACGTGTCACTCGCGCCGGACGCATCGGCGCCCGGGGAAACGTCACCGTCGCCCGGCGCATCGCCGCCGGCGGACACCTGGCCGCCGCCCGGCGCAGCACTGCCGCCTGACACCTCGCCGTCGCCGGACACGCCGCCGTCGCCGGGCACGCCGCCGTCGTCGGACACGCCGCCGTCCAACGGCCCCTGTTCATCGGGCCGGACCACTGCTGAGGGCGTTTGTGCGGGTTCTTCGGAGCGGGGACACGGGACGGCCGGTGGCCGGGTCAGTTCAAGACCTGTCCCGAAGGGCGCTCGGCGGCCTTCTCCGCCGCCAGGGCGGCCGTCTCCGATTCACGCTGCCAGCCGCGCTCACCGCGGGCTCTCAGCCATGCCGTGGTCTCGTCCGGTGGCATCGCGGCGGCCACCAGCCAGCCCTGTACGGCATCACAGCCGAGGTCCCGCAGCCGCTCCCAGGTCTCGTCGTCCTCGACGCCCTCGGCGACCACCAGGAGGCCGAGGGAGTGAGCGAGGTCGAGGGTGCAGCGGACGATCTCGGCGTCCTCCGTGTCGACCGCCAGCCGGGCCACGAAGGAGCGGTCGATCTTCAGCTCGCTCACCGGGAGCCGCCGCAGATGGACGAGGGAGGAGTAGCCGGTGCCGAAGTCGTCGAGCGACATCTTCACGCCGTGCGCGGTGAGCCCGGCGAGGGTGTCGGCGGCCCGCTGCGGGTCCTCCAGCAGGACATGTTCGGTGATCTCCAGTTGGAGGGCGCCCGGTGGGACGCGATGCCGGGCGAGCCGGGCGGCGACCGCTCCGGCGAAGCCCGGGGAGTGCACATCGCGCGGGGAGACATTGACGGCGACCGGCACCTCAAGGCCCATCGCGCGCCAGCGCGCCACCTGGGCGAGCGCCGTTTCGAGGACGTACTCCGTCAGCCGGGGCATCAGCCCGGAGGACTCGGCGATGGCGATGAATTCGTCCGGTGGCACCCGGCCCCGGTCCGGATGCACCCAGCGGACCAGTGCCTCCAGCCCTGCGACATGGCCGTCGAAGCCGACCTTGGGCTGGTAGTGCAGCTCGACGTCGCCGGCGTCCAGGGCCCGGCGCAGATCGCCCAGCAGACCGAGGCGGTCGGGGGTGTTGCCGTCCCGCTTGGCCTCGTAGAGCTCGACACCGCTGCGGTCGCGCTTGGCCTGGTACATGGCCACGTCGGCGCGGCGCAGCAGCCCTTCGGCATCGAGGGCGTGGTCGGGGAAGACCGCGACCCCCGCGCTGGCTTCGAGCACGAGGGTCAGTCCGTCGAGGTCCAGCGGGGAGCCGAGGGCGGCGACGAGGGAGCGGGCCACCCGCTGGGAGCTGGTGAGGGAGTCGGTGGTGGGCAGCAGGACGGCGAACTCGTCACCACCGAGCCGGGCCGCCTCGGCACCCCGCGGGAGGGCGTGCCGCAGGCGGTCGGCGATCTGCAGCAGCAGGCGGTCGCCGGCCAGGTGGCCGAGGGTGTCGTTGACGGAGCGGAAGCGATCCAGGTCGATGAGGACCAGCGCCGAGCGGGAGCCGACGCGCTCGGCGTCGTCCAGCGCGGTCCAGGTGCGCTCCAGCAGCCACTGGCGGTTGGGCAGGCCGGTGAGCGGGTCGCGCAGCTGCTCCTCGGCACGGGCACGGGCTATCCAGAGGGTGGAGTCCAGCGCGATGAGCGGGACCGCGAACAGCGGCAGCAGCAGCGGGGCGTAGAGGGCACAGACGGCGATCAGCGGGGCGATGCCGAGCAGGGCGATGCCGACGAGTGCCTGGCGCAGTACGGCCGTTCGGGGGATGGCGGGCAGCTGGCCGGTGCGCGGGGCGAGGCTGACCCACAGGAGACCGCGGCTGACGAAGAGGTAACCGGCGGCGGTGACGACGACTTCGGGGAGGACGGCGAGGTTCCAGGACGGCGGGGCCCAGGGGTGGCGGACGCTGGAGACCACGCCGAACGCGGCGAGGCCGAGCGCCGCGGCGCCGATGCCGAGGATGTCCACGGCACCGTGCACCACGGCCTGTCGCCAGCGGTGCCGCCGGGCGGCACCGACCAGGACCACGACGGAGAGGCTGACGAGGATGGCCGGCACCCAGCCGTAGAGCAGCAGGACGGCCAGGGACAGGGCGGCGCCGGAGCCCGTGCCGCCCCACCAGCGGTCCCGGCCGAGGGCGACCAGATGGCCGACGATGATGCCGGTGAGGATCGCCAGCGACCAGCCTATGGAGGCGCCGGGGAACAGCGCCTCACCTTGGCCGAGGGTGACGATGACGCCCGTGGCGAGCGCGAGGCCCGCCACGAGGACGATGGTCGCGGGCAGCGCGGGCACGACGAGCCGCCGGAGCCGCGACGCCGGAGCGGCGCTGTCGGTCGGTTTCATTCCGATCCCTCTCACAGCCGGCTGTGCCCGCGCCACGGCAGGCGCACTCCTCAACAGTAGGCCGCGGAAGGCCGCCACGGGCAGCGATCGACGACGGTTGCCCGAATGCGACCCGGCGTCGCGGATCAATCTGGTATGCGCCGATGGGGTGACACCTCACTCCTCCTCAGGCGGAGTGACAGCTACCGCTCGCGCTGCGTCAGGACCCTGCTCCAGCAGCACCGCGAAGCCATCATCGTCCAGCACGGGGACCTTCAACTGCATGGCCTTGTCGTACTTCGAACCAGGGTTGTCGCCCACCACTACGAATCCGGTCTTCTTCGAAACGGAACCGGTCACCTTCGCTCCGAGGTTCTGTAGGGCCTCTTTCGCGCCATCTCTGGTGTGTGACTGAAGTGTGCCCGTTACGACGACGGTGACGCCTTCGAGGGGACGCGGGCCCTCGTCACCCGTGTGCTCCTCCTCCATTCGGACGCCGGCGGCCCGCCAGCTCTCGATGATCTGCTGGTGCCAGTCCACGGCGAACCACTGCTTCAACGAGGCGGCGATGGTGGCTCCGACGCCGTCGACGGCGGCCAGCTCCGTCTCGTCCGCGTCCCGGATGCGGTCGATCGAGCGGAACTCCCGTGCCAGCGCTTCGGCCGCCACCGGGCCCACATGCCGGATCGACAGGCCCGTGATGATCCGGGCCAGCGGGCGCTGCTTGGCCGCCTGGATGTTCTCCAGCATGGCCAGGGCGTTCTTCTTCGGCTCGCCCTTCTGGTTGGCGAAGAAGGTGACGACCTTCTCCTCACCGGTCTTCGGATCGCGCTTGGGCAGACCGGAGTCGGGGTCGAGGACGTACGACTTGATGGGCAGCAGCTGCTCGATGGAGAGGCCGAAAAGATCACCCTCGTCCTTGAGCGGGGGCTCGGCCGGCTCCAGCGGCTGGCTGAGCGCCGTCGCCGCGACATAGCCGAAGTTCTCGATGTCCAGGCATTTGCGGCCGGCCAGGTAGAACAGCCGCTCGCGGATCTGGGCGGGGCAGGCACGGGCGTTGGGGCACCGCAGGTCGATATCGCCTTCCTTGGCGGGCTGCAGCGCCGTCCCGCACTCGGGGCACTCGGCCGGCATCACGAACTCCCGCTCGCTGCCGTCCCGCAGGTCGACGACCGGGCCCAGGATCTCCGGGATGACGTCGCCGGCCTTGCGGATCACGACGGTGTCGCCGATGAACACGCCCTTGGCCTTGACCACGTCCTGGTTGTGCAGGGTGGCGAACTCCACCTCGGACCCGGCCACCGTCACCGGCTCGACCACGGCGTACGGCGTGACCCGTCCCGTGCGGCCGACGCCGACGCGGATGTCGACGAGCTTGGTGTTGACCTCCTCCGGCGGGTACTTCCAGGCGATCGCCCAGCGCGGCGCCCGCGAGGTCGACCCCAGCCGCCCCTGCAGCCGGATCTCGTCCAGCTTGACGACCACACCGTCGATCTCGTGCTCGACGGCCGTACGGCGGGTCTCGGCGTCGCCGTAGTGGGCGATGAACTCGCGCACCGCCGCCAGGGAGTCGACGACCTTGTTGTGCGTGGCCGTCGGCAGGCCCCACCCCTTGAGCAGGTCGTAGGCCTCCGACTGGCGGCCGATCTGCAGGCCTTCGCGGGCGCCGATGCCGTGGACGACCATGTGCAGCGGGCGGCCGGCCGTGACCTTGGGGTCCTTCTGGCGCAGCGAACCGGCCGCGGCGTTACGGGGGTTGGCGAACGGCGGCTTGCCCTCGGCGACCAGCCGCTCGTTGAGCTCCAGGAACTTCTCCATCGGGAAGTAGACCTCCCCGCGCACCTCGACGAGTTCCGGGATCCGGTCGCCCTGGATACGGTGCGGGATCTCGGCGATCGTCCGGACGTTGGGCGTGATGTCCTCGCCCGTACGGCCGTCGCCGCGGGTGGCGGCGCGGGTCAGCCGGCCGTGCTCGTAGGTGAGGTTGACCGCGAGGCCGTCGACCTTCAGCTCGCACAGGAAGTGGTATCCGGCGCTCCGGGGGTCGCCGCCCAGCTCACCGGCGATCCGCTCGGCCCAGCCCGCCAACTCCTCGTCGTCGAAGGCGTTGTCGAGCGACAGCATCCGTTCGCGGTGTTCGACCTCGGTGAACTCCGTGGCGTACGCCCCGGCGACCTTCTGGGTCGGTGAATCGGGGGTGCGCAGCTCGGGGTGCTCGTCCTCCAGCGCCTCCAGGGAGCGCAGCAGCCGGTCGAACTCCGCGTCGCTGACGACCGGGGCGTCCTTCACGTAATACCGGAAGCGGTGCTCCTCGATCTGCTCAGCGAGCTGCGCGTGCTTCTCCCGCGCCGCCGCGGGCACGTCGGATTGAGCTGCGTGCTGTTCGCCAGCCACCGTCTTGTCCTCCCGTGGTCCTTGAGTGCGGTCACTCAGGGTTGTCTGCGAGTGATCTCGCCGCCCGGACGCAGTGGGCGAGGGCCGAGCGGGCATAAGCGGGCGAAGCGCCCGCCAGCCCGCACGCGGGAGTGATCACCACGGACTCGCTCAGAGTCCCCGGCGTCAGCCCCAGCCTGCGCCACAGCGTCCTGACACCCATGACGCTACCGGCAGGGTCTGACAATCGGCCGTCCACGCCCGGCACCACGCCCGTGAACAGCGCCGTACCGCCCTCGACGGCCTCTCCGATCGCTTCTTCCTCACGCTCGGTGAGCAGGGAGAAATCGAACGAGATGCCCGTGACACCGGCCCGCCGCAGCAGCCCGAACGGCACCTCGGGCGCGCACGAGTGGACGACCACGGGGCCGCCCTCCGCCACCGCGACAAGATCACGCAGCGCGCCCTCGACGACGGAGCGGTCGACGGCACGGTGGGTGCGGTAGCCGCTCGCGGTCTTCACCCGCCCCTGGAGCACGGCCGTGAGCGAGGGTTCGTCGAGCTGCAGCACGACCTGGGCGCCCGGCACCCGCCGCCGTACGTCCGCGAGATGGCCGCGCAGCCCCTCCGCCAGGGACGCGGCGAGGTCCCGGCACGCCCCGGGATCGCCGACGGCCGCCTCGCCGTTGCGCGTCTCCAGGGCGGTGGCCAGGGTCCACGGGCCGACCGCGGAGACCTTCAGCGGCCCCTCGTAGCCCTGGGTGAACTCCTCCAGCGCGTCGAGGTCTTCGCCGAGCCAGGAGTGGGCGCGCCGCGTGTCGCGGCCCGGCCGGTCGCTGATCCGCCAACCGCTGGGCTCCACATGGCCGTAGACCTCGACGAGCATCCCGAGGGTCCGCCCGATCATGTCGGCGCCGGGCCCGCGGGCCGGGAGCTCCGGCAGGTACGGGAAGGCCTCCAGCGACCCGGTGACGGTCTTCGCCGCTTCCCGCGCGTCACCGCCCGGCATCGACCCGATCCCGGTCGCCGCGCCCGCGGCCCACTTCTGCGTGCTGTTCTCGCTCACCCAGGCAGGGTATGCGGCGGCCCGGCGGACGGGGTGCGCCAGGTGTGCGTACCGGACGGCCGCACCGGCGCGGGCGGGCGGTCACGCTCCGGTGCGCACCCCGGCACACCGGGCGGGGCGGATCCGGCTCTTACCGGCCGGGCCGCACCGACACATCGTTGATCTCCGCGTCCCGCGGCAGATCGACGGCCGTGAGGATGGCCGTGGCGACCGACTCCGGGTCGATCCAGCGGGACGCGTCGTACTCCTTGCCCTCCTGCTGGTGGGTGCTCTCCTGCATCGGCGTGGCCGTCCGCCCCGGGTAGACCGAGGTCACGCGGACGCCGTTGCCGTGCTCCTCCGCCCGCAGCGAGTCCGCCAGCGCCTTCAGGCCGTGCTTGCTCGCCGCGTACGCCCCCCACTGGGGGTTCGCGTGGAGCCCGGCGCCGGAGTTGACGAAGACGACATGCCCCTGGGCGACCCGTACCAGCGGCAGCAGCAGCCGGGTGAGCTCGGCGGGCGCGACCAGGTTGGCGGCGAGCTGCCGCTGCCAGGCCTTGGCCGGCAGATCCCCGACCGCGCCCAGCTCGATGACGCCCGCGCTGTGCACCAGGGAGTCGATACGGTCCGGCAGCGGCTGCTGCCCGAACGCCCAGGACAGCTTCTCGGGCAGGGCGAGGTCACCGACGAGCGTGCGGGCGCCGGGGAACTGCGCGGCCAGCTCCTTGGCCCGGACCGCGTTGCGCGCCAGCAGCCACAGGTCCTCCCCGCGCCGGTCGAGCCGCCGTGCGACCGCCGCTCCGATGCCCGACCCTGCGCCCGTGATCAAGTGCGTACCCATGGGGCCGATCCTAACGAGCGGCGACGGGGGCGCGGAGCACGGTGGCTCAGGCCACCGTGCCCGCCTTCTCCTCCAGGTAGGCCAGCGCACCGACGCCGTCCGCCGCGAAGAAGACCAGGTCGGTGAGCGGAATCGGCAGGAACCCCTCCGCCTCCATCCGCTGGAACTGTTCCTTCAACCCGTCGTAGAAACCGGCGGTGTTCAGCAGCACCACCGGCTTGGTGTGCATCCCGTGCTTGCGCAGCTCCAGGATCTCGGTGGCCTCGTCCAGCGTGCCGGTGCCACCGACCATCACAACGATGGCGTCGGCGCGCGCCAGCAGCTGCGCCTTGCGCTCGGCGAGGTCCTTGGTGACGACCATCTCATCGGCGCCCTCGCGCGCCTTGTGCGCCAGGAACTCCACGGAGACGCCGATCAGCTTGCCCCCGGCGTCCTGCACCCCGTCGGCCATGACCTTCATCAGGCCGCTGTCCGAACCGCCCCAGACCAGCGCATGCCCGCCCTTGCCGATCAGCTCGGCGAACTGGCGGGCAGGGGTGACATAACGGTCATCGAGGTCGGCGGCGGAGCAGAAGACGCAGATATTCATGCGGCCACCTTACGAGCGGGGCCGCGGGGTGGTGCCGGGGCGGGCGGGGTGGCGCCGGGGCGGGCGGGGTGGCGCCAGGGCGGGCGGCCAGGGCCGGTGGCGCGTAGGGGACGGGCAGGGCGGCGGACGGCGGGCCGTAGGGACGGGGCCGGGCGGCGGCGCGGTGCCCGGCCGGGCCACACCGCCGCCCGTGCCCTCCCGCTAGATCAGCCCCTGGTCGAGCATCGCGTCGGCGACCCGCTCGAAGCCGGCGATATTGGCGCCTGCGACATAGTCACCGGGCAGCCCGAACCGTTCCGCGGTCTCGTAGCAGCGGTGGTGGATCGAGCGCATGATCGTCGCGAGCTCGCCCTCCGTACGTTCGAAGGACCATGCCTCGCGCGAGGAGTTCTGCCGCATCTCCAGCGCGCTGGTCGCCACACCGCCCGCGTTGGCGGCCTTTCCGGGGCCGAAGGCCACCCCGGCCTCCTTGAGCAGCGTCACCGCCGCCGGGGTGGTCGGCATGTTGGCGCCCTCGGAGACCGCCTTGACGCCGTTACGGACCAGGATCCGGGCGGCGTCCTCGTCCAGCTCGTTCTGGGTCGCCGACGGCAGCGCCACATCGCACGCGACGTCCCACACCCGCCCCCCGGGCACATACTTGGCGGACACTCCGCGCCGCTCGGCGTACTCGCTGATCCGGCCGCGTTCGACCTCCTTGATCTGCCGCAGCAGCGCCAGGTCGATGCCCTTCTCGTCGACGACATAGCCGCCGGAGTCCGAGCAGGTCAGCACGTGGGCGCCGAGCGCCTGCGCCTTCTCGATGGTGTAGATCGCGACGTTGCCGGACCCGGAGACCACCACCTGCTGCCCGTCCAGCTCCTCGCCGCGCTGCTTGAGCATCTGCTCGGTGAACAGCACATTGCCGTACCCGGTGGCCTCCGTACGGGCCTTGGAGCCGCCCCAGGCCAGGCCCTTGCCGGTCAGCACACCGGGCTCCCAGCGGTTGGTGATCCGCCGGTACTGGCCGAAGAGGTAGCCGATCTCCCGGCCGCCGACGCCGATGTCGCCCGCCGGTACGTCCGTGTGCTCGCCGAGATGACGGTGCAGCTCCGTCATGAACGACTGGCAGAAGCGCATGACCTCGGCGTCCGACTTGCCGTGCGGATCGAAGTCGCTGCCGCCCTTGCCGCCGCCGATGTTCAGCCCGGTCAGGGAATTCTTGAAGATCTGCTCGAAACCGAGGAACTTCACGATTCCCAGATTCACCGACGCATGAAAGCGCAGACCGCCCTTGTACGGGCCGAGCGCGCTGTTGAATTCCACCCGGAAGCCCCGGTTGACGTGAATCGCTCCGGAATCGTCCTGCCAGGGGACCCGGAACATGATCTGCCGCTCCGGCTCGCAGATCCGCTCCAGGATCTTCGCCTCGGCGAACTCCGGGCGGGCCGTCAGCACGGGGGCCAGCGTCTCCAGCACCTCGAGAGCCGCCTGGTGGAACTCGGGCTCCCCGGGATTCCGCCGGACCAGCTCGGCGTACAGGGATGCCGGCCCGGTCCGATGAATGCCGGGATTGACCTCAGATTGAACAGTCGACATGACTTCCGTTCCCTTCGTGGCCGCGGAGAGGCCGTCTGCGGTCCGGACCCTGACGAGCCCTCACAAGTGCAACAACTCCTTGTGAGTCCTTATCGTCACCACTCCTCGACCCGGCAACCTTTGACGTCCCGTCGCGTTGCCGACTTTATGGGCGGCATCCCGCCGATCGACTGTGGGATGCGCGACACGCCGTTCCCTTACGCAATCCCGCCAACCCGGTGACGCCCCGGGCCCACCTCTCCCCCGCCCCGTCTGCGCAGGTCAGAACACCGGCAGCGACCCATCCGACGGCACTCCCCGCGCCACGTCCCCCCGCCGCGGCACGGTCTGTGCAACACCTCACAGTTGACCGGCGGACTGTCTCCCCGCGCCTCACCGGCCCCGAGGGCCCCACCCACCCCTGCACGGACACCGGCGGACCAGTCAATGCCCGTCATGTCCGTCATGCTCCTCACCGCCCCCGTAAGCGCCGGCCGGTCCCACTGGCCGGCCGGGACCAGCCCACCCCCGTGATGCGGCTGGTCCCGGCCGGCCCGCCCCCGGGACGTCCCGGGCCGGCGGAAGATGCGGTGATCCGCCTCGTGACGGCCCCGCTCCTCCCGCTTCCTCCGGAACATCCGGTCCCTGCGGTCCTGCGGCCCTGCGGTCCTGCGGTCCTGCCCTTGGTTCCGTCGCTCCCCGGACGGGACGCCTAGACCGTGTCCGAGAAATGATCGCGGGGCGGGGCGGGGCGGGCTGACGGACGGGGCGTGGCCAGGAGCTGAACGGTGCCGGGGTCATGGGCGACGACCGGCTCGTCGGCGAGGTAGGGCGGGGCGGGCTCGTACTGGATGTACCGGCGGACCGCCCGGGCGTGCGCGCGGCCGTGAAGACTGCCGATGAGCCACAGGGCCATGTCGATTCCGGCCGAGACGCCCTGGCTGGTGACCAGGTTCCCGTCAACGACGAAACGGGCGTCGTCGACCACGGTGATCTCGCCCCGGGCCCGCAGGGCGTCCTCGAACTGGTAGTGGGTGGCGACCCGGCGGCCGCGCGCCGGGCCCGCCTCGTGCAGGAGCAGGGCTCCGGTGCACACACTTGTCGTCCAGGCCGCGTCGGCCGCGGTCTCGCGGATCCAGTCGATGAGCACGGGGTTGGACACTTCACGACGCGTCCCGTTGCCACCCGGAACCAGCAGCACATCCAGCGGAGGGTGGTCGTCCAGAGTGTGGTCCGGCAGCACCCGCATGCCTTTGTTGCAGCGGACGGCGTCAGGGCGTTCGGCGATGAGCAGCGCCGTGTCGGCATGGTCGCGCAGCATCGAGGAGGCGGTGAACACCTCCCACGGACCGGTGAAATCCAACTCCTCGGCACCATCGAAGATCAGCAGACCGTAGGTGGTCATATGTACTCCCTTGCGGACCGGAATCGGTCGCGGTAGTCGGACGGTGAGACGCCCAAGTGCCGGTGGAACGCGCGGCGCAGCGTCTCGGCGGTGCCGAAGCCGTACCGCCGGGCAAGGGCTTCGACGGGGTGCTCGCCCTCGACGAGCGCCCGCTTGGCAGCCTCGATGCGTACGCCCTCGATATACGTGGTGGGCGGAGTACCGAGCTCGGCGGTGAACCTGCGCTGGAGGTGGCGGGGGCTCAGCCCGGCGTGCGCAGCGAGGTCGGTGATGCCGTGCCGGGCGCCGGGATCGGCATGGATCGCCGAAACCACCGCGCGGATCGGGTCGGTGGTCGGCTGCGCCGACCACAACGGCACGCTGAACTGCGACTGGGTACCGGGACGGCGCAGAAACAGCACCATCTCCTGCGCGGTGGCGTGGGCGACCTCGCGGCCCAAGTCGTCCTCCACCAGAGCGAGTGCGAGGTCCATCCCGGCCGTCATCCCGGCCGACGTCCACATCCGCCCATCCCTGAGGAAGATCGGATCGCAGTCGACGACCAGTTCGGGATGCTCCCGTTTGAGCTGCTGCTCACGCGCCCAGTGGGTGGTCACCCGCCGTCCCCGGAGCAGTCCGGCGGCTGCCGGCAGGAACACCCCGCTGCAGACCGAAGCGACGCGCCGGGCGCCGGCCCCCGCATCGGCGATCCAGCCCGTCAGCACCGGATCGTGCCGGGCCTGGTCGACACCGTCACCGCCCGTCACCACCACCGTGTCGATCTCCGCGGGGTTCAGATCGGCGACGCCATAGGGAGCGTGTACCGCAGGACCGCTGACGGAGCGCACCGGTCCCGGCTGCGGTGCCACGATCTGGCAGGAGTACCCACCGGTGAGCCGGTGGGCATACTGAAACACCTCGTACGGGCCGAAGAGGTCAAGAGGCTGGAAGCCCTCGAAGATCACAAAGGCGATGTGGCGCTGCTTCACTCCTCCACCCTCCGGCCCGGCGCCGGATGGCGTCAACGACACATACCCCACGCTTCGCGCCATGCCCCTCGGTACGACAGCAGGAGCTGGACGGCTCGGCAAGGCGCGCTCACGCTGCCGTCCCCTGGGTCGGACCCGGCCCCGCGGGCTCGGGGCGTTTCAGCTTCCGGTGACGGCCGGCACGGCGGCGGCCGCGCCCGCCACGCCCGTCACCGCTTCACCGTCCTGGTAGCCGCCGACGCGCGCCGCCTCGGCCCGGACCATCTTCTCCATCGGCTCGGCGCAGCTACCCCCCGCGACGACCATCGCCAGCAGGATGGCGACCACCGTCAGCACGGTCCCCAGCCAGACCATCGTGTGGACCGGGACGGTGTAGGCGCCGATCACCCGCGCCACGCACTCGACCAGCAGCACGGTCCCCCATATCAGCGAGAACCTCCGCTCGGCTTGACGGAACGGTGCGGACCCGGCCATCAGCCGGTCCCAGGCGACACTCCGCTCCGCGTTCCCCTTCGTCACGTACAGCTTGAGGCCGGCGGTCAACAGGGGCTTCCCCATGAACACGGAGACGATCATCGCTATGCCGACGACGCTGCTCACCCCGCCGTCCTTGGCGAGCATCAGCCGCGGGTCGCCGGTCATCGTGCTCATGGCCAGGCCCACGACGTTGACGACAAGAATCAGCAGCGCAAGGCCGTTGACACCCGTCCCCCGCACGAGGCCCCAGACCGTACGCAACGCCGGCACCACACTGCTCCAGCCCAGCGCCGCGACCTCACTGAGCCCGAAACCGTTGTGCAGGACGTAGTACGACGCCAGCGGAATCCCCACGTCCAGGACCAGCGGCAGCAAGCTCTGCGCCAGCGGATTCGGCGTCACACCGTCCGCCATCTGCCCCTGCTCCGGGCCCTGTTCGCGGCTCTGTTCCCGGATCTGCTCCCGGATCTGCTCCCTGCTCGGGCGTTGACTCGCGCTCTCGCTCTGGCTCCGGTGCACCGCGGGTCCCCCAAGTTGCTCTCTGAACTACGTCTTTCCTCGATGTCTTCAGCTTCGGGCACGGTCGGGCACCGCAACAGTTTCGGCTGTACTCACTTCTCCATGACATTTGTCAGGTGTGGGCGGCGCGCAGCACCTCACCCGGCGCTCCGGCGCCCCCCGCCCCGGATCAACGTCCTCAGCCCCTTCCGCTGCTCACACTGCGGTTAGCCGGACGTTAGTGCCGCGGCAGGCCGGCGATAGGGGCCCCGAGCAGAGTGGGTGACGTACCGAGGAACAACGACACCGACTGCCCCGGGGGACCCGAAATGAGCTCCAGCGCCACCGTCCGCACCGCTCGCCGCCGCCGCACCCTGCGCCTCGCCGCCGCGGCCCTGACCGCAGCCGCCGGCCTCACGCTGACCGCCTGCTCCGGCTCGGACGCCGCCGGCGCGAAGCCCGCCGGCCGCGCGGACGCGGGCGCGGTCGCCGCCGACACCAGCGGCACGGGCTCCTCCACCGGAGCCCAGTCGGGTTCCGATGCTCAGGCGGACTCCGGTGCCAAGACGGGCTCCGACGCCAAGGCCGGCTCCGGTGCCAAGGCGGACGCCACGGCCAAGCAGTCGGGCGGCGCACACGCCACCGGCGGCGGCAAGGCGGGCTCGGGCCTCGAGCGCTGCCACACCTCCGGCCTGAAGGCATCGTTCGCCACCGGCGGCGACGCGACCCCGGACCCGAACGCGGGCGGCGCGACGACCACCAGCGTCGTACTGACCAACAAGGGCAGCCACAGCTGCGTGATCGGCGGCTTCCCGGGCGTGGACCTCACGACCGAGAACGGCGGCGGAGCCTGGTCGCGGGCGCGCTCGTCGGCCAAGCACAGCTCGATCACCCTGCAGCCCGGCGACAGCACCGACTTCACCATCAACGTCGCCCTCACCAAGGAAGAGAAGGGCTTCTGGCAGCCCGCCCACGCGGTCATCACCCCGCCCAACGAGACCACCGCACTGACCCTGGACTGGCCCTGGGGCGCCCTCGTCGACCAGCGCGGCGCCACCCACCCGGCCACCTTCGTCAACCCCATCGGCTGACCACCCCGGCACCCACCCCGGACACCAGCCACCACACCTCTGAGCCCGACCGGCTCAGAACCCGCAAGAGAAACAAAAGCCGAACAAGCTAGGAGACCACCATGAAGTCATGGCGTACGCGCATCGGTTTAGGGCTCGCCGTCGGTGCCGCAGCGGCCGCCATCCCCCTGACCGCCGCCACCGCCTCCGCCGCCCCGCCCCCCGGCGACGGCTGGGTCCCCGTCGGTGCCGAGCGGTACCCCTCGAAGGCGGCGTGCGAAGCCTCGGAACTCCCGAATGCCCAGGCGAACGGGTACCACGAGGTGTGGTGCGACGACAGCAAGGCCATCATGCCCATCTTCAACCGCTGAACCCTTGACCGCGCTCTGCTGATGACCGCGCTCCGCTGAGGGCTGTCCAGCCGCCGAGGACTCCTCCCGCCGGTACAGAGCCAGAAAAGTCCGCTGCCCCGGTGCGACGCACCGGGGCAGCGGACTTTCCACGTCGCTAGGCCCCCGCCCGCACCCGCCGCTCGGTCGTGGCAATGGTCGCCGAGCCGACCACCCGGCTGCCGTCGTAGAGGACGATCGCCTGGCCGGGGGCCACGCCGCGGACCGGCTCCGCGAAGGTCACCTGAAGCTCGGTGCCGTCCACCACCTCCGCCGTGACCTCGGTCTCGCCGCCGTGTGCACGGAGCTGGGCGGTGTACGGGGCGGGGCCGGCCGTCGGGGGGCGGCCGCACCAGCGGGGGCGGATCGCGGTCAGGGCCGTGACGTCGAGGGAGTCGGCCGGGCCGACCGTGACGGTGTTGTCGACCGGGGAGATGTCGAGGACGTAGCGCGGCTTGCCGTCGGCGGCCGGGTGGCCGATGCGCAGGCCCTTGCGCTGGCCGATCGTGAAGCCGTACGCGCCCTCGTGGGTGCCCAGGACCGCACCGGCCTCGTCGACGATGTCGCCGGGAGCCGTGCCGAGCCGCTTGGCGAGGAAGCCCTGGGTGTCGCCGTCGGCGATGAAGCAGATGTCGTGGCTGTCCGGCTTCTTGGCGACGAACAGGCCGCGGCGGGCGGCCTCTTCACGGATCTCGGCCTTGGTGGTGAGGGTGTCGCCGAGCGGGAACATGGCGTGCGCCAGCTGACGGTCGTCGAGGACGCCGAGGACGTACGACTGGTCCTTGGCCATGTCGGAGGCGCGGTGCAGTTCGCGGGTGCCGTCCTCACGCAGGACGACGGTGGCGTAGTGGCCGGTGCAGACGGCGTCGAAGCCCAGCGCCAGGGCCTTGTCCAGGAGCGCGGCGAACTTGATCTTCTCGTTGCAGCGCAGGCAGGGGTTGGGGGTGCGCCCGGCCTCGTACTCGGCGATGAAGTCGTCGACGACGTCCTCACGGAAGCGTTCGGCGAGGTCCCAGACGTAGAACGGGATGCCGATGACGTCGGCGGCGCGGCGGGCGTCGTGCGAATCCTCGATCGTGCAGCAGCCGCGGGCGCCGGTGCGGAAGGATTTCGGGTTCTCGGAGAGCGCGAGATGCACGCCCGTCACGTCATGGCCGGCCTCGGCGGCGCGGGCCGCGGCAACGGCGGAGTCGACACCGCCGGACATGGCGGCGAGTACGCGGAGGCGGCGGGGTGCGTCATCAGTCATAGCGTGTCCAGGGTAGACGGAACCGCCGACCGGTCCGAAAGCGTTATGGAGCGCATGGGGAAAAGGGACGGGGACAGGGGTGGGGAAATCACCGGCAAAGACGGCGGTGAGCAGCGCGAAGGCCGGGGGGCCGCGTCCGGCCTCACCCGGCGGCGGGCGTTGTGGATCGGGGGCGGCGGGGCGGTGGCCGCGGGGGTCGCGGCGCTCGCGGCGGGCGGTGAGCCGGCGCGCTGGTGGTGGCGGCTGCCGGGGAACGAGAAGCCGCGCACGGCGGGCGCGGTGGACTTCCGGGGCGCGCAGTGGATCGCGGCGTCCCCGGAGAACTACCGGCGGGCCGACCGCCCGGCGGATTACGGGATCGACCGGGTGGTCATCCATGTCGTCCAGGGCAGCTACGCGACCGCGCTGGACGTCTTCCAGGACCCGGATCACGAGGCCGCCGCCCATTACGTGGTCCGGAAGGACGGGCATGTCGCGCAGATGATCCGCGAACTGGACGTGGCGTTCCATGCGGGAAACCGCGGCTACAACGAGCGGAGCGTCGGGATCGAGCACGAGGGGTACGTGGACCGGCCGGAGTCGTTCACGACTGCCATGTACGCGTCGTCGGCGCGGCTGACGGCCGGGATATGCCGGCACTACGGCTTCCCGGCCGACCGGGAGCACATCGTGGGGCATCGCGAGGTGCCGGGGACGGATCACACCGATCCGGGGAAGCACTGGGACTGGGACCGGTATCTGGGCCTCGTACGGGCCGAGCTGCGCCGTCCCGTACGGAAGCCACCGCGGGCCGCGGGCAAGGGGAACGGCGGCACACAGGCCCCCACGGGGACACCGGGGGCACCGGGGGCAACGCCCGCACCGGAGCACCGTGGCGCCACTCGCTAGCGAAGCCCACGGCTAGCTCAGCCCCGCGCTCCGCGCCCGTTCCACCACCGGGCCGATGGCCTCCGCCAGCGCCGCCACGTCCTCCGCGGTGGAGGTGTGGCCCAGCGAGAACCGCAGGGTGCCGCGGGCGAGCTCCGGGGACATGCCGGTGGCCAGCAGGACGTGGCTGGGCTGGGCGACACCGGCGGTGCAGGCGGAGCCCGTGGAGCAGGCGATGCCCTGGGCGTCCAGGAGCAGCAGCAGGGAGTCGCCCTCGCAGCCGGGGAAGGAGAAGTGGGCATTGGCCGGGAGGCGGCCCGCGGGGTCCGGGTCGCCGCCGAGGACGGCGTCGGGGGCAGCGGCGCGTACCGCCTTGATCAGGTCGTCGCGCAGCGCCCCGATGTCGCGGGCGAAGTCCTCGCGGTGTGCGGCGGCATACCGGCCGGCGGCGGCGAAGGCGGCGATGGCCGGGGTGTCGAGGGTTCCGGAGCGTACGTGCCGCTCCTGGCCGCCGCCGTGCAGCACCGGGACCGGGGCGTACTCACGGCCGAGCAGCAGCGCGCCGATGCCGTACGGCCCGCCGATCTTGTGGCCGGAGACCGTCATCGCGGCGAGCCCGGAGGCGGCGAAGTCGACCTCCAGCTGGCCGAATGCCTGCACCGCGTCGGCATGCAGCGGGATCTCGAACTCCGCGGCGGCCTCGGCCAGTTCGCGCACCGGCTGGAGGGTGCCGATCTCGTTGTTGGCCCACATGACCGTGGCGAGCGCGACATCGGCGGGGTTGCGGGCGATGGCCTCGCGCAGCGCCCCGGCGTGCACCCGCCCGTAGGTGTCGACCGGCAGCCATTCGACACGGGCGCCTTCGTGCTCGGCGAGCCATTCCACGGCGTCGAGGACCGCGTGGTGCTCGACGGGGCTGGCCAGGACACGGGTCCGGGCCGGATCGGCGGCCCGGCGCGCCCAGTACAGGCCCTTGACCGCGAGGTTGTCGGCCTCGGTGCCGCCCGCGGTGAAGACGATCTCGCTGGGGCGTGCGCCGAGCGAGACCGCAAGGGACTCGCGCGCCTCCTCGACGGTACGCCGGGCCCGCCGGCCGTCGGCGTGCAGCGAGGACGCATTGCCGGTGACGGTCAGCTGGGCGGTCATCGCCTGCACCGCCTCGGGAAGCATCGGGGTGGTGGCGGCGTGGTCGAGGTAAACCATGGTGCGCACGATTCTACGAGCAGGCCCGGCGGGCTCCGGGGGCGCATGCGCAGCGCGCGGGAGCGGGGGCGGCCGGGCGCCGCCGGACGCCCGGTCCCGCTGAGCGGTGGGCGGCCCCTGGGCTTCGGCGGATGACGCGCGGACCGGACGACACCGTGTCCCGCCGCCCGCCTCTCGACACCCCTGTAAGGAGTCACTAGCCTGACGCTCATGACGCAGTGGCTCTTGGACCGTACGTTCCGCAGCGCGTCCGGCGACGAGGTGCGATGGGCCGTGCACGGCGAGGGCCGGGCGGACGCACCGGCGGTGGTACTGCTGCACGGGACGCCGTTCTCGTCGTACGTCTGGCGCGGTGCGGCCCGTGCCCTCGCGGCGCGGCACCGGGTGTTCGTCTGGGACATGCCGGGCTACGGCGCCTCGGGGAAGCGGGAGGGGCAGGACGTCTCGCTCGCCGCGCAGGCCCGGGTGTTCGAAGAGCTGCTGGCGCACTGGGAGTTGACCGGCGAGGACGCCCGGCCGGCCGTCGTCGCACATGACTTCGGCGGGGCCGTCGCCCTGCGGGCGCATCTGCTGCACGGTGCGCGCTACGCGCGACTGGCCCTGGTCGACCCGGTGGCGCTGGCCCCCTGGGGCTCGGCCACGTACCGGCTGCTGGGCACGCACCCCGAGGTCTTCGGGCAGCTCCCTTCGGCGCTGCACCGCGCGCTGGTGCGGGAGTACGTATCCTCCGCGAGCCATCCGGGGCTGGCCCCGGCCGTCCTCGACCGGCTGGTCGAGCCCTGGTGCACGCCCGAGGGACAGCCCGCGTTCTACCGGCAGATCGCGCAGAACGACCAGCGGTTCACGGACGAGATCCAGGGGCACTACGGCACGATCGAGCTGCCGACGCTCATCTGCTGGGGCGCGCAGGACAGCTGGATCCCGGTCGCGAAGGGACACGAACTGGCCTCCCGCATCCCGGGCTCCCGGCTCCGCGTGATCGAGGGCGCGGGACACCTGGTGCAGGAGGACGCGCCGGCCGAACTCTCGGCGGAGCTGGCCGAGTTCCTGCGGCCCGGGCAGTAGGCCCCGGCGGCGGCGCCACGGCGCTACTCCTGCAGCACCGCCCGCGCCAGCTGCCGCGACTGGGCGACCAGCCGGTCCTCGAAGTCCCAGACCTCCGCGTCCTCCTCCAGGAAGCCGCCGGCCAGATTGCGGGTGGTGATGGCGACCCGCAGCGGACCGGGCGCGGGGCGCCGGCGGATGTGGGCGGTCAGCTCGACGGTGGGCACCCAGCCGGACAGCCCCATCTCGAAGGCGGTGGGCGGCAGGGCGTCGACGGTCAGCAGGAGGGAGAGCGGGTCGGGCTCGCGGCCGTCGGCGAGGCCGAACCAGGCGCGCATCTCGCCCTTGCCGGACGGGGCACCGACGGCCCAGCCCGCGGTCGCCGGGTCCAGGCGCAGCGCGAGCCGCTCGGCGATGGCGGTGCTGCCGGGGATGGCGGGGCGGCCGTCGGGGGCGCTGTCCGTACCCAGGCAGTGCTCGTACGGCGGGATGGCCGGCGGCTTGGCGGTGGTGCGGACGTCGTCGGGCAGCGCGTCGAGGTCGCCGTACGCGGCGAGCACCCGCAGCCGCTCGATCTCGCTGCCGTCCTCCGCGAACTGGACGAGGCTGGCGGTGCCGGTCGACATCGTGCGGCCGCTGCGGACCACGTCGGTACGGATCACGGCGGGGCCGGGGACCGAGGCCGTCAGGTAGTGCGCGGTGACGGAGAGCGGGTCGGGGTGCGGGAGAGCGTCGCTCAGGGCGCGGCCCATGAGCGCGAGGAGGTAGCCGCCGTTCACCGCCTGGATGATCGTCCAGCCGGCGGAGAGGTGGGCGTCGTAGACGCCGGGGGCGCGGCGGGTGACCGCCGTATCGCGGTCGAACTCGCTGTTGCCTTGGGTCACCAGAGCCATGGGTTGCACGCTACACCGGATAGTTACCGACCGGTAGTGTCAACTTTCCCGGCCTCGGGCGGAAGCGCTCGTTCCGCGCCTGCCATGATGTGCGCCATGCTTCACGTCCTCTACCTGGTCGGTGTGGCCGCCTTCGCCGCGAGCGGGGTGCTGGCCGCCTACCGCGCCAACATGGACCCCTTCGGCGGCCTGGTGCTCGCGTTCGCCGCGTCGATCTCCGGTGGCACGCTGCGCGACGTCATCCTCGACCGGCGGCCGCTGTACTGGACGCACGACTGGGTGCTGCTGACCGTGATCATCTGTGTCGGCGTCGGCACCATGGTCTATCTGCGATTCTGGCAGCTGCCGCACAAATCACTGCTGGTGGTCGACGCCATCGGGCTGTCCGTGGTCACGGTGATCGGGGCCCGGGCCGCGATCGATGCGGGGGCCACCCCGCTCGCCGTGATCATCCTGGCGGTCCTGACCGGGGTCGCCGGCGAGGTCATCCGCGATGTGCTGTGCGGGGAGTTCCCGCCGCTGCTGCTGCGGGAGGACGTCTATGCGATCGCCGCGCTGGCCGGCGGCTGCTGCTATCTCCTGCTGTACCACCTCGGCACCGGGGCCACCCCCGCCGCGGCGATCTCGGCGGGGGTGGTGTTCGCGCTGCGGATGGGGGCGGTCTACCTCGGTCTGCACCTGCCGCGCCCGCAGCAGCTCCGCAGCCGCCGCGGGCAGCAGGACTCCGGCTGACCGCGGCGGCCGGTGCTCACTTCGCCGGGAGCGCCGGCTTGCTGTCCGTATTCAGCCAGGTGGCGAAGAGGTCGTCCAACTGCTGCCCGGAGATCTTCTCGGCGAGCGCGATGAACTGGGCGGTGTTGGCGTTGCCGTAGCGGTGCGCGGAGGTCCAGGCCGGCAGCAGCTTGAAGAACGCCCGGTCCCCGATCCGCTCGCGCAGCGCCTGCAGCGTCATCGCCCCCCGGGAGTAGACCGCCTGCGCGAACATGGTGTCCCGCTGCGGATCGCCGACCTTCACCTTCCAGAAGGCATCGCCGGCCGGCCGGGCGTCGTACGCCCTGCGGAAGGCGTCATGGGCGCTCAGGGTGCCGCGGTGCTCGGTCCACAGCCACTGCGCATAGCTGGCGAAGCCCTCGTTGAGCCAGATGTCCTTCCACTGCTTGACGGAGACCGAGTCACCGAACCACTGGTGCGCCAGCTCGTGGACGATGGTCCCCTCGCTGCGCACGGCCGAGTAGGCGGGCTTGGACTGCACTTCCAGCGAGAAGCCGGCCTGCGGCATGTCGTCGACGATCGCCCCGGTCTCCTCGAAGGGGTAGGGGCCGAAGACCTTCGACCAGTAGTCGGTGACCTCGGCGGTGACCCCGTAGACATCGACGGTGCCGGTGGGCAGGGTCGGGTCGATGGCGACGTAGACGGGAGTGCCGCCGGGGGTGGTGCCGGTACGGACGTCGAACCTGCCGATGGTGGCGGTGGCCAGGTACGTCGCCATCGGGCGGCTCTCGCGCCAGTGGGCGTACGAGCGCCCGTGCGCCTCCCCGGAGCTGATCAGGCGCCCGTTGGAGACACCGGTCAGGCCCTTGGGGGCGTCGATGCGGATGTCGTAGGTCGCCTTGTCGCCGGGGTGGTCGCTGGAGGGGAACCACGTCGAGGCGGCGTTCGGCTCGCAGGCGACGAAGACGCCGTCCTTGGTCTTCATCCAGCCGTAGTCGGAGCCGAAGACGATCGGACCGCTCAGCGCCCGGGGGACGCCGTGGTAGGCGAGGGTGACGGTGAACTTTGTGCCGCGGCGCAGCGGGAAGTCGGGGCGCAGGGATATCTCGTCGCCGGATCTGGAGAAGTGCGCCCGCCGGCCGTTCACCCGCACCGAGTCGACCGTCAGCTTCTGCAGGTCCAGGTCGAAGGCGGAGAGGTTCTGGGTGGCCCTGGCGGTGAGCGTGGTGCGGCCGTCGAGGCGGCCGCTGCCGGGGTGGTAGCTGACGCCGAGGTCGTAGTGCAGGGCGTCGAAGCCGCCGTTGCCCAGCCGGGGGAAGTACGGGTCGCCGATGCCCGGGGCGCCGGGGGACGCGGCGGGTGCGGCGGCGATGGTGGCGGCCGAGGCCACCGCGGTGGCCAGTGCGAGCCAGCGGGAGGTGCGACGTGCGGAACGGGAGAGTGCCATGAGCCATCCCTTCGGACACACGGATGAAGTTCGCCTCAAGATCGAACAACCGTGCTGACTCTGCACTCTCCCGCCGCGTTCCACCCAGGACTTTGCCAAGTCCCAAGTGTTACTTGCCGGTTGCGGCCTTACCGCCCGCCGGTCCGGTGTTCCCCGAGCCTGCTGTGTCCGCTGCGCCTGCCGTGGCCGCTGCGCCTGCCGTGGTCTCCGCGTTCTCCGGGTGGTGGCAGGCCACCTGATGCCCCGTCCGCAGCGCGACCAGCGGCGGCTCGGTGGTGGCGCACACCTCGGTCGCCTTCCAGCAGCGGGTACGGAACCGGCAGCCGGAGGGCGGGTTGATCGGCGAGGGCACATCGCCCTTGAGCAGGATCCGGTCGCGCTGGGTGCGCCGCTTGGGGTCGGGCACCGGCACCGCGGACAGCAGCGCCTTGGTGTACGGGTGCATCGGCGACTCGTAGAGCCCCTTGCGGTCGCTCAACTCCACGATCTTGCCGAGGTACATCACCGCGATCCGGTCCGACACATGCCGGATGACCGAGAGGTCGTGGGCGATGATGACGTACGTCAGGCCCAGCTCCTCCTGCAGGTCGTCCATGAGGTTGACGACCTGCGCCTGGATCGACACGTCGAGCGCGGAGACCGGCTCGTCGGCGACCACCAGCTTGGGCTTGAGCGCCAGCGCACGGGCGATGCCGATGCGCTGCCGCTGGCCGCCGGAGAATTCGTGCGGGTAGCGGTTGTAGTGCTCCGGGCTCAGGCCCACCAGCTCCAGCAGCCGCTGCACCTCCTTCTTCACCCCGCCCTCGGGCTCGACGCCCTGGAGGCGGAAGGGGGTGGAGACGATCCCGCCGATGGTGTGCCGCGGGTTCAGCGAGCCGTACGGGTCCTGGAAGATCATCTGGACGTCCCGGCGCATCGGCCGCAGCCGGCCCGGGGACAGATGGGTGATGTCCTGGCCCTGGAACTCGATGGAGCCGCCGGTCGGCTCGTCGAGCCGGGTGATCAGCCGGCCCATCGTCGACTTGCCGCAGCCGGACTCGCCAACGACGCCCAGGGTCTCCCCGGGACGGACGTCGAAGTCGATGCCGTCGACCGCCTGCACCGCCCCGACCTGCCGCTTGAGCAGGCCCTTGGTGATCGGGAAGTGCCGGACCAGACCCCGGACCCGCAGCAGCGGCTCGGCGTCGGAGGAGGTCTCCGCGGCAGGCCCCGCGGGGGCGTCCGCCGTCTTCTGGAGCGGAAGCTTCTTGTTCTGGTCGTCAGTCGTCTCGGTCACAGCTTCGGCGCAATCTCTTCGGTCCAGATACGCTCCCGCTCCTCCTGCGACATATGGCAGGCGGAGAAGTGCCCGCCGCCGGCCTCGCGCAGTTCGGGGCGGACCGTACGGGTGAGGTTGTCCTTGGGGACGTCCGCGTACGGGCAACGGGGGTTGAAGGCGCAGCCGGACGGGACGTTGATCAGGCTGGGCGGGGCACCCTTCACCGGGATCAGCCGGTCCGTCTGGTCACGGTCGATGCGCGGCATGGAGCCGAGCAGACCCCAGGTGTAGGGGTGCTGGGGCTCGTAGAAGACCTTCTCGGCCGGGCCGCGCTCGATGCACCGTCCGCCGTACATCACCAGCAGGTCGTCGGCGAGTTCGGCGACCACCCCGAGGTCGTGGGTGATGATGATGACCGCGGAGCCGAACTCCTTCTGCAGATCGCGGATCAGGTCCAGGATCTGCGCCTGGACGGTGACGTCCAGGGCGGTCGTGGGCTCGTCCGCGATCAAGAGCTCCGGGTTGTTGACCAGCGCCATCGCGATCATGGCGCGCTGGCGCATACCGCCGGAGAACTGGTGCGGATGGTCGTCCACCCGCTTGTCGGGCTGCGGGATGCCGACCCGGTCCAGCATCTCGATGGCCCGCTTGCGCGCGGTCTTCTTGTCCACGTTGTTGTGGACCCGGTAGGCCTCCACGATCTGGCTGCCGACCGAGTAGAAGGGATGCAGCGCGGACAGCGGGTCCTGGAAGATCATCGCCATCTCGCGGCCGCGCAGCCGGCGCACCTCGTCCGGATCGGCGGAGACCAGCTCCTTGCCGTCCAGCCAGATCTCGCCGGACATGTTCACCTTGCTGCGCTGCTGGCGCGAGGCGCGGTGCAGGCCCATCACGGCGAGCGAGGTCACGGACTTGCCGGAGCCGGACTCGCCGACGATGCCGAGCGTCTTGCCCTTCTCCAGGGTGAAGTTCAGGCCGTCGACCGACTTCACGATCCCGTCGTCGGTGTTGAAGTGGACCTTCAGGTCCCGCACTTCGAGGAAGGCGGAGGGGGGCCGGGAGCCTGCCGCGGTGGGTTCGCCCACGGCGGCCTCGGTCTTGTCCTCGGAGGAGTCGGTCACGAGAGCCTCACCCGCGGGTCGACGGCGGCGTACAGAACGTCCACCACCAGGTTGCAAATGACGATGAAGAACGCGGCGAGCAGGGTGACGCCGAGGATGTTCGGGAGGTCGTTGGCGTTGATCGCCTCGACGGCGAAGGCACCGACCCCCTTGAGCGAGAAGACCTGTTCGGTGATCAGCGCACCGCCGAGCAGCAGGCCCAGGTCCATGCCGAAGACCGTGATGATCGGGGTGAGCGCGGCCCGCAGGCCGTGCCGGACGACCACCTTGCGCTCGCGCAGACCCTTGGCACGGGCCGTACGGATGTAGTCCTCGCTCAGCGTCTCCAGCATGCCCGCCCGGGTGAGCCGGGCGTAGAGCGCGGAGTAGAGGAAGGCCAGGGTGACCCAGGGCAGGACCAGGGTCCGGGCCCAGCCGAACGGATCGTCCGTCAGATAGATGTAGTCGCTGCGCTCGAAGATCGGCCACTGGTAGGTGAACAGGGCCAGGGCCAGGGCTCCCGTGAAGAACATCGGGAGGGAGACGCCGGCCAGCGCGACGCCCATGGCCATCCGGTCGAAGAGCGAGCCGGGGCGCAGCGCGGAGAGCACGCCGGTGGCGACACCGGAGACGACCCACAGCACGGCCGCGCCGGCGGCCAGCGAGAGCGTCACCGGAAGCCGGTTCTGGATCTCCGGCCAGACCTCGATATGGGTTTTGAAGGAGTAACCGAAGCACGGCACATGGCACTTGGCCGCTTCCGGACCGAATTTGTAGTCGACGCCGACGAAAATGCCCTTGAGGAAATCCCAGTACTGCTCGTACACGGGCTTGTCCAGGCCGAGATTCTTCTTGACCGCGGCGATGTCCGCGGGCGTGGGGGCCTTTCCGATGTACTGCTGGGCAAGCTGGTCGGTGCTCTGCCCGGCCAGCTTCGGCAGCAGGAAGAAGATGCCGAAAGTGACCGCGCTGACGATCAGCAGCAGGACCACTGCGCTGATCAACCTGCGGATGATGTACGAGAACACGGGGATGCGGCGTCGGCGCCGCGAGCCGGTTCACCACCGGCCCGCGGACACCAATGCCTTCACCTGCCTTCCAGGGCTGCTACTTCTTGACGCCGATGTTGAGGTAGTCGTACTGACCGCTGAAGGCCGAGGTGGACACCAGGTTGGTGGCCTTGGGCGAGCGGTACATCAGAACCTTGAAGTAGGTGAGCGGGACCAGCGCCGCCTGCTCCATCGTCTTCTTGTCGATCTCGGCGTACGCCTTCTCGCGGGCCGCCTTGTCGGTGTTGGCGATGGCGGTGTCGAGCAGCTTGTTGATCTCCGGGTCGTCCAGCTCCGAGAGGTTGGCGTTACCGGACTGGCTGATCGCCTTGCCGTTCAGGATCTGCTGGAGGTAGCCGTAGCCGGTCGGGAAGTCCGAGCCCCACTGCATCATGATCATGCCGACGTTGTTCTTCTTGTTGAACTTCGGCACACCGGCGTAGTCCGAGAAGTACTTGCTGGTCGGGTACGACTGGATCTTGGCGGTGACGCCGATCTTCTTCAGCGAGTCGATGACCGAGGTGGCCGCGTCGACCTCGTCCTGGCGGTCGTTGCGGGCCAGGATCGTGGTCGTGGTCTTGCCGGCGCCGCACTTCGCCCAGTGCTTCTTGGCCTCGGTCAGGTCCAGCTTGTCGCCGTCGTACTTCTGCGGGTACAGGTCGTACTTCTGGTAGCCCTCGATGTCGGTCGGCAGGACCGTGGAGGCCAGCTCACCGCGGATCGGGCCGCCCAGGGAGGTCTGTACGGCCTTCTTGTCGATGGCGTACTCGACGGCCTTGCGGCACTCGATGTTGTCGAACGGCTTCACGTTGGTGTTGAGCGCCGTATAGACCAGGCGCTGCCCCAGGGTGTTGTCGGTGTTGCCCTTCTCCTTGGAGTTCGTCAGGAGCTGGGCCTGGGTCTGCCCGTCGACACCGCGGCCGGCCAGGTCCACCAGGGTGTTACCGGACTGGAGGTCCTTGTCGATGGTCGACTGGGCGACCTTCAGGTTCAGGACGATCTTGTCCGGCAGCTGCTTGCGCAGCGGGTCCGTCTTCGCGGACCACTGCGGGTTGCGGACCAGGGTGAGCTTCTTGCCCTCCTGGTAGCTCTCGAACTTGTACGAGCCGGTGGACACCACGGACTTGGTGTAGTCCGCGCCCTTGTCCTTGGCCTGCGGGACCGGGGCGGTCTGCGGGGCGCTCACCAGGTAGTCGAACTCCGCGAACGGCCGCTTGAGGTGGAAGACGACGGTCTGGTCGTCCGGGGTCTCGATCGACTTCAGACCGGCCTTGCTCTTGTCCTTGTAGGGACCCTTGTAGCCGCCGTCGTTGTCCTTGAGGAACTGCTGGAAGTAGTTCGGGCCCAGCGAGAGGGTGTCACGCGCGAAGTTGCTGCGCTCGACGGCGTACTTGACGTCCTGCGAGGTGACCTCGGTGCCGTCGTCGTACTTGACGCCCTTGCGGAGCTTGTACGTCCAGGTCTTGCCGCCGTCGGTGGGCTTGCCCATCGACTCGGCGAGGTCCGGGACCAGCTCGTTGCCCTTGGCGCCGGGGCCCGGCTTGAAGGTGGTCAGCGGGCGCGCGTAGAGCCGGCTGAAGTTGTAGATGAAGGCGTAGTAGGTGTTGCCCGGGTCGAACGACTCGGGGGCGTCGCTGATCGCGTAGGTGACCGTGCCGCCCTTCGCGTCCGAGGCGTTGACGATGCCCTTGGTGGCGGCGTTCGCCTCGCCGGAGCCCCCTGAGGAGCCCTTGCCCCCGCTGCAGCCGGCCAGCAAAAGGCCCGCACTGGTGATGGCCGCGACAGCCGCGACCGGAACTGACCTTCGCATGATGGTCGGTGTCCCCTTCGTTCGTCGAGAAAGGTCAAACCTCAAAACGCAGTAACGCAGTAACACGGAAACGCAGTAATGCAGTTGGGGGCGTCGGAGCGGGCGCCCGCGGCAGCCGTCAGCGGCTGCGCGGGTCCAGCGCGTCCCTCAGTCCGTCACCGAGCAGGTTGAACGCGAGCACGGTGACGAAGATCGCGAGGCCGGGGACGATCATGTACTGGGGGTCGACCTCGTAGTACTTGACCGCCTGGTTGAGCATGCCGCCCCACGACGCCTGGGGCGGCTGGATGCCGACGCCCAGGAAGCTCAGGGCCGCTTCGAAGAGGATGTTGGAGGGGATCAGCAGCGTCGAGTAGACGATGATCGGCCCGACCAGGTTGGGCAGCAGTTCCCGGAAGAGGATGAACGGCCCGCGCGCGCCCATGCCGCGGGCGGCGTCGACGAATTCCCGCTCACGCAGCGACAGGGTCTGCGCGCGCACGATCCGGCCCATGTAGGGCCAGTTGAAGAAGCCGATCACGAAGATCAGCACCGAGATGTGGAGCGGCAGGCCGTCCATGCCGAAGGCGCCGCCCTGCAGCGAGGCGGAGATCGCGATGGCGAACAGCAGCAGCGGGAAGGCCAGGAAGACGTCCATCATCCGGCTGATGAAGGCGTCCACCCGCCCGCGGTAGAAGCCGGCGACCACACCGAGCACGGTGCCGATGGCCACCGACAGCAGCGTCGCGCCGAACGCCACGATCAGCGACACCCAGGAGCCCTCCAGGATCCGGGCGAGCAGATCGCGGCCGAACTTCGGGTCCACGCCCAGGGGATGGCCCCCGCTCATGCCACCGAGGTCGCCCTTGGGGAGCGTGGTGTTGGGGTCGATCAGCGACTGGTTGGGATTGTTCGGGTCCAGCCCCAGCAGGGCCTGGATCGGACGGGAGAGCGCGGCGACGACGATGAGCAGGATGACAACGATGGCACCGGCCACCGCGACCTTGTCCCGCCTGAAGCGCAGCCATGCGATCTGACCGAGCGAACGCCCCTCGATCCGCTTTGCCTCGACGCCCTTCAGCACCGCTTCCGGCTGCGCCTCAGCAGCCGCCCCGGTGGTCTCGATCGGTGCGGTCACAGTGCCTTTGACCCCTCTCGGCCGACGGTGGCCGGCCCCTGCCCGCCGCGGATTGCGGCCTGGTTCACATCACTGGTGCAATTCGGTGCAGCAAGCGCTGCGGGCATCGCGGAAGTTCGCACTATGGAAGTTCTCAGGCTTACGCGACGCCGTTGGGATGACGCTCGTACAAAGGACCGAGGTCCGTTGTTTCCGGAGTCTTCATCCCTTTCTCGATCAGTCACCAGTCCTGACGGGGAATGGATGCGCAACTGTGATGTGCTCCACGGCTTTCCGTTATACGGACAGCAGTTCGGGCTGAGCGGAGCGATCGCCCGCGGGAGAGGTCCTCAACCGCGGGGCATACAGGGGCGATTCACCACAAGACCGGCGCCCGGGCGTTACTCCCGGGGCGCCGGAGACAGACTGTCAGTAAGCGCGCGGGTAGCCGTAGCCGTACGACGGCGCGGGAGCCGGCTGACCCGGTGGCTGGGCGTAGCCGTCACGGTCGAAGAAGGGGCGCGTGGAGGCCCGCATCCACATGCCGACCGGGTCGAACTCGTCGTTCATCGCGACGGTCGAGACGGGCAGACCGTCCGGAACCGCGCCGATCGACTGCTGGATCATCAACCGCACCGAATCCACCGCTTGTTGGCCGGTGTCGTACAGATCCAGACCAATCGCCAGATAGGGGGCACCGAGGGCCGGCTGCACCCAGGCCCGGCGCAGCGACCGCACGGCGGGCGTCCGGTGCGCGTTCTGAGCGAGCAGCGCGTAGAACTGCGGGATGTCGATGACCGGTTCGGAGATCCGCAGCGGGCCGGCCGGCAGCCGGTCCAGACCACCGGCGATACGGCGCAGATCCAGCCACGGGATGCCGATACCCCCGCCGGGGGCATGCGGATTCAGCCACAGGCCCCAGCGGTCGGGGAAGAGCGAGGCGGCGATCTCCGGGCCGGTGACGACTTCGTGGTCGCGGTTCCAGCCGGAGGCGGCGAGTTCGGGCGCCGAGGTCACACACGGCGCGTAGCCGAGGCCTTCGACCTCCATGTTTCCGTACTGCGCATCGGGCGAACCGGCCCGGCCGTGCCACAGCAGCATCCAGACCTGGCCCGCGGCGAGCGCGTGCAGCAGCGCCTCATAGGCGTCGTAACGGCCGGGCGAGACCTGCTGGAGCAGTTGCTCCAGCGCTCCGGCCGCCGCCGGCCCCTGATGCGCACCCGCGCTCACGTGGTCCGTCCCTTCTGTCCGCAGGGCACGTCATGGGTGCGCCCGCCCGTCATCCGTCCAGCTTACGAGTGGTCCCGAGAGTAGAAGGGCCGCACACGCTCCAGCATCCAGTCGGCGACCGGGTCACCCTGGGCGAGGTCGAGCATGACGAGCTGTACGGGCCAGGGCACCGGCACTGCGCCGAGCGCACGTCCGAGGGCTGACAGTACCGCCTCGCGGGCGGTGCCGTCGTGCAGTGCCGCGGCGTCCGCACCGATCTGCACACCGACGAACAGCGCGGGCGTGTCGCCCTCGACACTTGCCAGGGCACGCCGGGCAGTCAGGACAATTCCGGCGCCGGAGAACTCCAGTCCGGCGGCGGCCAGGAAGTCCACCGGCTCGTCCTGCCAGTCCGGCTCGAAGAGCCGCACCCGGCCGCCGCTGGGCAGACCGGCCTGCTCCTGGCGCCCCTCCCGGCACAATTCGGCCACCGCGGGGGGCGGCAACGGGACGCCGATCGTGCCGTCCGGGTTGACCGCGATGCCGATGCGCGGGGGCAGCCCGCGGGCGAACTCCCGGGCCGGGGCGACGGTGAACGACATATGCGCGCCGACCACCCGCAAGAACTCCTGCTCGGAGCTGTAGACCGGGACATAGGCCGCACCGTCGAGCTCGACGGTGGGCAGATCGAGGCCGCGGGCGCCGGGACCCGCGCTCTCCGGTCCACCGCCGTTGGGCAGCGGCACCCAGACCCTGCTGCGGCCCAGCACCTCGACGATCCGGCCACCGGCGCCCGGGTGCCCGGCCGAGGCGGCCAGCACCTCTTCGAGCTCGTTCGCCGGCCACGCCAGCTGCGGTATCCCCTGCTGCGGAAATGTCATGTGCACCCACCCGTTCCGAACCGCGCCATCTGGCCAAAGACCCTAGACGAGAAGGCGTGCGGAGGGACCCTCGGGGCACGGTGGCGGTGCACTCAGTCGAAGCTGACCGTCTCCAGGGCGCTCGCCGCCCGCCGGTCGAGCAGAACGGCCGAGTCGCAGCCCTTCGGCAGCCGGGCCGACTCCGCCGCGCCGACCAGCCTGCCCACCGCCCCGCGGTGCCGCGCGAAGGCGTACCCCGACACCCCGCGCCCCCGCGACTCCTGGCCGGACAGCGCCACCTCGGGCGCCACATCGAGCAGCACCAGATGCAGCCCGCGGCCGCGGCGCACCGCCGACCGCGCGATCCAGCCACGCACCCAGGCCAGGGTGCCGCAGTCGTGCACCACCACGCTGTCCCCCGAGCGCAGCGCACGGCCCAGCGTCAGGTAGTGGGCGGCCCGGACCAGCGGACGGTAGAGGGCGTACGGCAGCCGGCGCAGCCTGCCGTGCTCCCAGCGCTCGCGGACGTCCTGCGAATCGATGCGGTGCACCACGGCGCCGTGCGCGTCCAGCGGCGGTACGACACGGTGCATCAGGGTGCTCTTGCCGCTGCCCGGCAGACCGGAGACCACCACCAGGTCGCCGGCCGGGAACCGCAGCTCGGTGGCCCCCCTCACCCGTCCGTGGCCCCTCAGATCCACGATTTTCGCACCGCGCCCCGGCCGGACGACGGGCCGCGGCATCCGGCCTGCCCGGGGCCCGGCGGCGGGCGGCACCGCGGGCGCGGTGGCCGGAGGCGCGACGGCCGGAGGCGCGACGGCCGGAGGCACGAGGCCTGAAGTGGCTCCGAATGCCGCTTCACTGTGCACGCGATCGTCCTCCCCGTCCGGTTCTGCTCCGGTTCGAGTCCGTCCCCTACCCGCAGAGTGTCAAGAAAAGGTAATGCCCATCAAGGCTATTGTCCGATCTGCCCACGTCATGGGCGGGGCGGCGGCGGGGGCTCCTCTATCGGGCGATCCCGTGCAATGATGTGGCCGCCACGTGCACATCTCGTCTCACCTGTGCACCGCCAACTGCATACCGGCCGCTTGTAACCCGCGCGGGAGAGTCCCCGGCCGCCATGGCGGGGCGCCGAAGGAGCAAGTCCTCCCTTGAATCTCTCAGGCCCCTATACCGCGCAGGCGAGGCAGATCTGAAAAGCGAGCCGCAGCCCGGCACACGGGGCGGCTCCACCCAAGGTGCAAACCGGGTCCGTTCGCGGGATCCCGGTGAACCTCTCAGGTTCCGATGACAGATGGGGAGAACGTCTTGTCACCCCTGCCTGGGAGCCCGGAACCATGACTGATGCCCCCCGCCGTACCGCGCTGGACGCCACCCATCGTGCGCTCGGCGCCACCATGACCGACTTCGCCGGCTGGGACATGCCGCTGCGCTACAGCAGCGAGCGTGACGAACACGTCGCCGTCCGGACCCGCGCCGGCCTGTTCGACCTCTCCCACATGGGCGAGATCACCGTCACCGGCCCGCAGGCCGCCGACCTCCTCGACTATGCGCTGGTCGGCAACATCGGCGGCGTGAAGACCGGCCGCGCCCGCTACACCATGATCTGCGAGGCCGGGGGCGGCATCCTCGACGACCTGATCGTCTACCGCCTGGCCGACCAGGAGTACATGGTCGTCGCCAACGCCTCCAACGCCCAGGTGGTGCTCGACGCACTGACCGCGCGGGCGGGCGGCTTCGACGCCGCGATCCGCGACGACCGGGACGCCTACGCGCTGCTCGCGGTGCAGGGCCCGGAGTCGCCCGGCATCCTCAAGAAGGTCACCGACGCCGACCTGGACGGCCTGAAGTACTACGCGGGCCTGCCCGGCACCGTCGCCGGCGTCGAGGCGCTGATCGCCCGTACCGGATACACCGGCGAGGACGGCTTCGAGCTGTTCGTCCGGCCGGCCGACGCGGTCGCCCTCTGGGAGGCCCTGACCGAGGCCGGCAAGGACGCCGGTCTGGTGCCCTGCGGCCTGTCCTGCCGGGACACCCTGCGCCTGGAGGCGGGCATGCCGCTGTACGGGCACGAGCTGACGACCTCGACCACACCGTTCGACGCGGGTCTGGGCCGGGTCGTGAAGTTCGAGAAGACGACCAACAACGGCGACTTCGTCGGCCGCAGCGCGCTGGCGGCGGCCGCCGAGCGCGCCGAGGCGAACCCGCCGCGCAAGCTGGTCGGCCTGATCGCCACGGGCCGCCGGGTCCCGCGCGCCGGCTACCCGGTCGTCACGGCCGACGGCACGGTCATCGGTGAGGTCACCTCCGGGGCCCCCTCTCCCACCCTGGGCAAGCCGGTCGCCATCGCCTACGTCGATGCCGCCTACGCCACACCGGGCGCCGAGGGTGTGTGCGTGGACATCCGTGGAAGCCATGAGCCGTACGAGGTCACCGCTCTGCCGTTCTACAAGCGGCAGAAGTAGCAGAAGCGGGAGCTCACCCGGGGCGGACCCGGCAGCGGCGCGCACCCGCGCGCACCCGCGTGTTTCACCGTGCAAGACCCTCCCCCTTGGCGTCACCAGGGGCGACCCCCTTCACGACCACACCCTCGCGTACAGGAGAATCGAGCCATGAGCAACCCCCAGCAGCTGCGCTACAGCAAGGAGCACGAGTGGCTGTCGGGCGCCGAGGAAGGCGTCTCGACGGTCGGCATCACCGAGCACGCGGCCAACGCGCTCGGCGACGTCGTCTACGTGCAGCTCCCCGAGGTCGGTGCCACGGTCGCGGCGGGCGAGACCTGCGGCGAGCTGGAGTCGACCAAGTCGGTCAGCGATCTCTACTCGCCCGTCGACGGTGAGATCACCGAGATCAACGAGGATGTCGTCAACGACCCCTCGCTGGTGAACTCCGCCCCGTTCGAGGGCGGTTGGCTGTTCAAGGTGAAGCTCAGCGGTGAGCCGGGCGAACTGCTCTCGGCCGACGAGTACGCCGCCTTCATCCAGAGCTGAGCCACCCGGCCCCCTACGCCACCGCCCCCGTGGAAGCTCCCCCGGGCTCCGTCCGGGGGACCCCCTCGCGCCCCTGACTCCCCCAGGAAGACTCATGTCGCTTCTGAACAGCTCCCTCCACGAGCTCGACCCCGATGTCGCCGCCGCCGTCGACGCCGAACTCCACCGCCAGCAGTCCACCCTCGAAATGATCGCGTCGGAGAACTTCGCCCCCGTCGCCGTCATGGAGGCCCAGGGCTCCGTCCTCACCAACAAGTACGCCGAGGGCTACCCCGGCCGCCGCTACTACGGCGGCTGCGAGCACGTCGACGTCGTCGAGCAGATCGCGATCGACCGCATCAAGGCCCTGTTCGGTGCCGAGGCCGCCAACGTCCAGCCGCACTCCGGCGCCCAGGCCAACGCCGCCGCCATGTTCGCCCTCATCAAGCCGGGCGACACCATCCTGGGTCTCAACCTCGCCCACGGCGGGCACCTGACCCACGGCATGAAGATCAACTTCAGTGGCAAGCTCTACAACGTGGTGCCCTACCACGTCGACGAGAAGACCAACCTCGTCGACATGGAGGAGGTCGAGCGCCTGGCCAAGGAGCACCGCCCCAAGCTGATCGTGGCCGGCTGGTCCGCCTACCCGCGCCAGCTCGACTTCGCCGCCTTCAGGCGCATCGCCGACGAGGTCGGCGCCTACCTCATGGTCGACATGGCGCACTTCGCCGGCCTGGTCGCCGCCGGCCTGCACCCCAGCCCGGTGCCGCACGCCCACGTCGTGACCACCACCACCCACAAGACCCTCGGTGGCCCCCGCGGCGGCGTGATCCTCTCCACCCAGGAGCTGGCCAAGAAGATCAACTCTGCGGTCTTCCCCGGCCAGCAGGGCGGGCCCCTGGAGCACGTCATCGCCGCCAAGGCCGTCTCCTTCAAGGTCGCCGCCTCCGAGGACTTCAAGGAGCGCCAGCAGCGCACCCTCGACGGCGCCCGGATCCTGGCCGAACGCCTCGTCCAAGGCGACGTCACGCAGCACGGCGTCTCGGTCCTGTCCGGCGGCACCGACGTCCACCTCGTCCTCGTCGACCTGCGCGACAGCGAGCTCGACGGCCAGCAGGCCGAGGACCGCCTCCACGAGGTCGGCATCACGGTCAACCGCAACGCGATCCCCAACGACCCGCGGCCCCCGATGGTCACCTCCGGCCTGCGCATCGGCACCCCGGCGCTGGCCACCCGCGGCTTCCAGGCCGAGGACTTCCGCGAGGTCGCCGACATCATCGCCGAAGCCCTCAAGCCCGCCTACGACGCCGAAGCCCTCAAGGCCCGCGTCACCGCACTCGCGGAGAAGTTCCCGCTGTACCCGTCCCTGTGACGCGACTCACGCACTGAGCCCGCTGCCCGCCGGTGACCGGCGGGCGCGGGGTGCACGACGGCGCACGACGGTGAGCCCGGGGTCGTCGGTCCCGGGCTCATTGCCTGCGCTTCGCGCGGGTACCGTGCCGCCGGTGGGGCGGGCGTGGCATGCATGACCGGTGCGGTGGCGGGCAGCCGCCCTCTCATGGAAGGGAAGGCGGTTTCCGGCCGGTTCCCCCGCAACGCGGATCAGGACCGGGCACGAAGCAGGCACGGCCGAACACCACCGGCCACACGCCTGCTCGACAGGCGGACCGGCCGGTGCACGGCCCGGTACCGCCACCTGCCCCTGGTCTCCAGGCCTCCCCGCCACCCCGGCCGCTCTCCACACCCGCCGCTCTCCACACCGACCGACGACGCCCGCTGCCCCCAGCGCCACCCATTACCGCCCGTCACCCTTCGTTACCCGCGGCGTCGCGAACCCGACGGCTTCCGTCCGACGGCACCGGACCGCGTCCGCGTTACGCTCGACCAACGGCGCAGAAACGTCCCCTCTGCCCCATAACTCCACCGCTTCACCGCTCCACCGTCCACCACGAGCAGACAAGGGAGTCCGCCCCCGTGGCCATCTCCGTCTTCGACCTCTTCTCCATCGGCATCGGCCCCTCCAGTTCCCACACCGTCGGCCCGATGCGCGCCGCCCGGATGTTCGTGGGACGCCTCAAGAAGGACGGTCTGCTCGCCCAGACGACCACCGTGCGCGCCGAGCTCTTCGGTTCGCTGGGCGCCACCGGCCACGGCCACGGCACCCCCAAGGCCGTCCTCCTCGGCCTGGAGGGCCACTCCCCCCGCACCGTCGACGTCGAGTCCGCCGACGCCGAGGTCGAGCGCATCCGGCAGACCAAGCGTCTGCGGCTGATGGGCGCGGAGATAGGCGCCGCGCACGAGATCGACTTCGACGAGTCGGCCGAACTGATCCTGCACCGCCGCCGGGCCCTGCCCTACCACGCCAACGGCATGACGCTCTTCGCGTACGACGCCTCCGGCGCACCCCTGCTGGAGAAGACCTACTACTCGGTGGGTGGCGGTTTCGTCGTCGACGAGGACGCGGTCGCCGGCGAAAACCCGATCGTGCCCGACGACACCGTCCTGACCCACCCCTTCCGTACCGGCGACGAACTGCTGCGGCTGTCCCAGCAGACCGGCCTGTCCATCTCCGCCCTGATGCTGGAGAACGAGAAGGCCTGGCGCACCGAGGAGGAGATCCGGGCCGGGCTGCTGGAGATCTGGCAGGTCATGCAGGCCTGCGTCACCCGCGGCATGTCCCGCGAGGGGATCCTTCCCGGCGGCCTGAAGGTGCGGAGGCGGGCCGCCAACGCCGCCCGCGCCCTGCGCTCCGAGGGCGACGCGGCCGCCCGCGCGATGGAGTGGACCACCCTCTACGCGATGGCCGTCAACGAGGAGAACGCGGCCGGGGGCCGGGTGGTGACCGCCCCCACCAACGGCGCCGCCGGCATCATCCCCGCGGTCCTGCACTACTACATCAACTTCGTGCCCGGCGCCGACGAGGACGGCGTGGTCCGCTTCCTCCTCGCCGCCAGTGCGATCGGCATGCTCTTCAAGGAGAACGCCTCCATCTCCGGCGCCGAGGTCGGCTGCCAGGGCGAGGTCGGCTCCGCCTGCTCGATGGCCGCCGGCGGCCTCGCCGAGGTCCTGGGCGGCTCCCCCGAGCAGGTCGAGAACGCCGCCGAGATCGGCATGGAACACAACCTGGGCCTGACCTGCGACCCCGTCGGCGGCCTCGTCCAGATCCCGTGCATCGAGCGCAACGGCATGGCCGCCGTCAAGGCCGTCACCGCCGCCCGCATGGCCCTGCGCGGCGACGGCCGCCACCACGTCTCCCTCGACAAGGTCATCAAGACCATGAAGGACACCGGCGCCGACATGAGCGTCAAGTACAAGGAGACCGCCCGCGGCGGCCTCGCCGTCAACATCATCGAGTGCTGAGGGAACAGGCCCTGACCAGCGCGTTCGTGCCTTTCGGCGCTGTCGGGGCCTTCCCTGCTTGCGCGGTGGGAAGTCCCTGAGATCTCCCTCGGGCAGAGCTGAAAGTCCCTGAAAAGTCCCTGGGAAATCCTTCGCGGATCGGTGTCTGACCTGGGGGTTCATCGCACCTGCTCGACGACCTGCCCTCCCTCTGGCGCCCTTCGAGCAGTACCACTACGACGACTAGGTAGGCGCTGTCTGCGCGAGGACCGGCCACGGGTAGCGAGCACCCAATAACAAGAGTTTTGTTAAAATGGATCCATGGCTATCTCCTCCGCTCCCGGCGAAGGCCCTGTCCGTCCGGTCTCCGTCTCCCTCCATGAAGGCACCATCGCCGCGCTCAAGGCACGTACCGGCAAGCGAGGCATGTCTGCCTACGTCGAAGCCCTCATCCAGCGCCAGTTGGAGCGGGATCGGCTGCGTGAACTCATCGAAGACGCCGAAGCCGAACACGGCCCGGTGGACCAGGCAGCGGTCGAGGCCAAACGAGCCATCCTGCGCGGTGACACGGCCGGCTCGGCGGACGCCGCGTGAGCGGGACACTCATCCTGGACTGCGAGGGGCTCTCCAAACTCGTGCGACGCTCCCCTGAACTCACCGAGTGGCTGGGTGCCGCCGAGGCCGAGGACATCCGCGTGGTCACCAGCTCCGTCACGCTGGTCGAAGCCCGCGACCCCAAGGTCAACCAGGCCCGCTTCGACTACGCCGTCTCCCGCGTGAACATCGTCCCGCCCACTGAAGCCATCGCCCGCCACGCCAGCAAGCTCCTCGCCGCAGCTGGGCTGCACGGCCACAAATACGCCCTCGACGCCATCGTGACCGCCACCGCACTCGCCTCGCCCGCCCCTGTGACCGTCCTGACGTCGGACCCCGAGGACCTCCTCATGCTGTGCGGCCCCGGCATCCGCATCGTCAAGGTGTGACCGCGAGACCGCGGCTCAACGGAACGCGGGTATCCCTGCGTGTGGAGCGCGCCGCGCACAGCCCGCAGCCCGTCTTCGTCCCATCCTTCGGCCACGGCCCCGACGGTAGCGTGCCACCGAGGACGTACGACGCCGGGACCCATCCGCTTCCCGCTGCCCGATCCGTACACAGGCGCCGGTCTCGCCCGGCGCCGGCGGGGTGGACGATATTGTTCCACTCAGCGGCGCCGCTGGCGGCCGCTCTTGCCTGCGGGGCGCCTGGGCTTCCGGGCGCGGCCGAGGAGAGCACCGGGGGTACCCAGTGCCCGTGCCGCCAGCTGCCTGAGCTCGTCGAGTCCGGACCGATCCGGGTGCGCGGAGTCCAGTGCGGCGGCAACCGCATCCCTGGCCTCGATGCCCTGGGCGCGCAGCGCCTCCTCGGCGCCGTCCCGGCCGCCCGCCAGCTCCACGAGCTGGAGCAGGCTCTCGGCGAGCACCAGCAGATGCTCGGCGTCGGTCATGTCCTCGGGAGGCAGCAATTCATGGTGCGCCAGTTCGCTCAGCGCGAGCGGCGCGAGCTGAGCATCGCCACGCAACTGGCGCAGCAGCCGTTCGCCCTCGCCGTCCGGCAACGCCGCCAGAAGTACAGCGAGCATCGCCTGCGCACGCACCCGGAAAGGCATGGAACCTACGGCTTCGACGAGTTGACGCAGTGCGGCATCCCGCTCGCCGCGTGCCGAAATCCAGCCGGCCAGCTCCGCGCGGGCGGTGTCCGGGGGGTAATCGTCGGCCAGCACGCCCAGCAGGCCGGCCGCCGAGGCATGGGTCAGTTCGCCGACCAGCGGCGCGTCCCGGCCGACCGCCAGGAGCCGCTGCCGTACCGCCCGGGTGCCCAGGTCAGTGAGGCGGAAAAGCTCGACCGGCCCGGCGGTCAGCTCCTCACGCTGGGCGCGCGCACGCTCCTGCGCCGCCGGGTCCGCGGCCGCCCCCGCGACGCCCAGCAGCTCCGCGAGTTCCGGCGGTAGGTCCGCAGGCAGCTCGTCTCCGGCGTCGGAGAGGTCGGTATCGAGGAACACCGGATCGGCCATCCCCCGATCGCGCTTGATCGCACCCAGGTTGACCAGCACGTCGAGCACCGTGCGCAGGTCCCGGTCGGCATGCTCGAACCACATCCGGTGCGCGGCGTCCGACCCGCCGTCCAGCTGGAACTGGGCCCGGTAGCCCAGGTATACGGAGTCACGCAGCCGCGGCCAGGGCATCGGGTACGGCAGGCTGTAGAGCGTGTTCAGTACGTCCTCCAGCACGTCCTCGTAGAATGCGAAGAGCATCGACTCCAGATGCCAGCCGCTGCGCGCACCTTTCAGGGCCTGCCGCAGCTCGACGCACGCGTCGAAGGCGCGCAGCCACAGCTGAAGCGGGTCGGCCAGCACCGGCCGGGCCTTGGCCACCGCGTACAACCGCCCCTTGACCACCCGGACCAGCCGCGCCTTCTTCGCCCACTCCACGAGCAACTCCAGCCGGGGCAGGTCGGCTGAGGAGCGTACCCCCTCGGCGTTGTCGCCGGTGCCCAGCACGTCCACCAGCTCGCGGGCATCGGCCATCCGCAGCCGCCCAGCCGCCGTCACCGCACGGCCGTCCCGCCCCGCCCACTCGGCGAGCCCCCGCAACTGCGCCACGATCGCTGACTCCTCGGCCCGTCGGCGCAGTTCGCCGTCCGGAGGGAGTGCCACAGGCAGCTGTGGCTCTGCACGGGCCGCGTCGGACAGCGCACAGCCGGTCATCCGCCGTTCCATGATCGCGCCGAGAGCCTGCTCGTCGTAGGCGGCCTCCCCTCGCTGGGCCCGCTCCGCGAATCGCTGCAACGCCGCCCCGTTTCGGACGTCCACGCCCTGCTCGGCAGCCGCCGTCGCCCAGAACTTCGCCAGACCCCAGCGGCTACGGTCCGCCATCGCCGCCGGGTACTGCTCCGCTGCCGCGTCGACCGCTGCGAGGGAGTCCTGAAATGCGGGACCGCGCGGGTCCGCCAGTTGCGCGGCGTGCAGATAGCGCAGCAGCGTGCGCAACGTGCCCGGGGCGTCGCCGCGTTCCTCCCCGGGGAGTTCGGTGACCGTCTGCGGCAGCCAGAAGAGCACCAACTCCTCCACATGCCGCGGCTCCCACAGCCCCAGCCGACCGTCGGCAGTCGCCTCGTGCCGGTAGTCCAGCGCCACCTCGGCCAGGAACTCGTCCACCGGCAGCCCCTGCTCGCCAGCCCACCGGACCAGCCGGTCGACCAGCAACCCGCGCGCCGCCTCGTACTCCTCCTCGGCCCCGGCTTCGAACCGCATCCGCATGAGCCCATCCAACGTGTCCGCAGCACTCCTTGCCACGCAACGCTACCGCCCAGCCGCGACGCGCAACGGTAGCCGAGGACAAGTCGCCGGCTACCCCATGGGCAGCACATAGTGGTGGTTGCCCTCGCCCGACCGCGGCTTCGAGCGTCCGGATGACGACAGACGGGGCCTCGTCGTACGGATCTGCGACGTAGAACGGTACGCAGTCCCGGCCGAACTCGATCGGCACCGCGCCGCGTGCGACGACCGTTACCTGGTACCGGGACAATGCACATCCTGGTGGCGGGCGTGCATCCCTTGAGCAGGCCCGTTCACCAAGTGCCGGCAGCCAAGTCGCGGGCCTATCCGCCCGCGACCACCACCCGCACCGGAAAGTCCGGACTGGCGCTACTCATGCCTTCCTCGAATCCGCGCGGATTATCAATGCGGCGGGCGGGATCGTAAATGACGGCGAACAAGCCGGCGGCTTCCGGGTGGTGTCGATACCCGAAAATGTCGGCCACAAGCTGATCCCGAATCTTCTTGGCGCCCAGCGACGACGAGGCCATTTTCGCTTCCACCGCTACCCTCTCCCTCTTGAGGAGAAAGTCGATGCGATAGAAGCCGCCGGCCCAGCTGGGGGTGGACTCCTCCGGGCGGACATCCGCAAAGTGCAGTACGAGCAGCGCATGGAGAAAACGCTGTAGATCGTACTCATCTTCGAGACGAAATCCAGGTCGCCCCCGGCTCTCGCGCCGGACGATCGCCAGCCCCTGCGCCAACCGCTCCGACATGCCAGCAAGACGCTCCAGCGTCCCCAGCACCCCGGCCTCTGCAGCCACCTGCCCGAGCGCCAGCAACAGAAGCCGCTTCTGCTCCCGAAGCGGCTCGAGGAAGCTGCTGTCGACGGGATACTGCCATGGGCCGTGACCCTTCAAGAATCTTGGAACCTTCGTGTATAGCACCCACTTCTCGCGGGGATTTTTCATGAAATGCTTGATCTTCGGCCGGATCGGGTAACTTCCTTCATGCTCCCCCTGAAACCGCGCACGCAATTCACTGGGCAATGCGCCGAGGGCCAGCGCATACCACCGCGCATAGCGCTCTTGCAGCTCGCGGACAAATAATTCGACTTCCTCCGCCTGCTCACACTGCGACAGCCGCCCGAGCTCCTCCAGCCGCTGCACCTCGTCCACCAGAGAACCGAGCTGGTGGACGCCACCGGGAGATTCCATACAGCGAGGTTACCGCCGGGCCACCAGGAGCCCCTCGGGCCAAGTGAACCCGCACCGTCGCCCCCCCTTCGGCCTGACGCAGGCACACAACCCCGCACACCATGCACGCCCGCCCCAACGCAACGAACCAGCCAACCCTCGCCGCTCCAGATTCGGCCCGGGCGCAGCGCTCACGACAGCCAACACGCCGTATTGACGGTTGAGTTAGACGCTTCCTCCGTCCGGTCTCAAGCGATGGGTTTCAGACACCTTGGAATCTCTCCCCGAGAGCCGACAGCCATGGCCCCTAACCTGGGTCGCCACATCGCGCCCTCCGGGGCGCTGGCGCCACGTGTCAACGGGGGAAGGGACTCCACGGTCATGGAGCCGATCACAGCAACTGCCCTCGCGGCAGCAGCTCTTGTCGCCAAGGGCGCACTCGAGTCAGCGGGTGGCGAGGCAGGGCGGAGCACGTGGCAGGGAGTGACACAGCTGGTCGAGCGGATCAGACAGCGCTTCGGTGGCGACGCGGATGCCACGGCCGCACTCGGGATTGCCCTCGACAGTCCGGACGATGAGCAGGCGGTGGACGCACTGAGGCGCCTCGTCCACGCGTACATGCTGAGGGACCCGCAGTTCGAGGCAGACGTCACGACGCTGGTCCACGCGTCCGTGGCGGCCCGAGCCTCCAAAGGGACGGGTTCGGTGAACGCCGCGGTCATCAAGAACGCGACAACCTTCAATGAGAAGGTTGAGTTCCAGGGCGACTTCAACATCAACTGACCGCGGCGTAGTCGACGCCGCGCCTCTCCCACCTCATTTTGCCCCTCAGCGACTTTTGTCTGTCCGCGGGGACACAAGGCCGGAAGGTAGTACATCGATGACCGGCTCCACCGGCACTGAGCCCGGAGCGTCCGATGAGCGTGATCGTGAGGACGGCGCCCCGGGGCCCGGTGCCGAAGGCGCCTCGAAGGCCGCCTCGGACACCAGCCTCACCACCGAGACCACCGAACCCGCCGATGGGGACGGTCCGGTCGACGAGGCCGATGCCTTGCGTCTGCTGACGTCGGGCAGCGAGGACGCGGCCGAACGTGCCGAAGCGGCTCAGGCGGCCTCTCTCGCCGATCTGATCACCGAACGTCTGCAGAAGGACGCGTCCGGCCTCCGCATCGGGACGCTCGCGCTCTTCCAGGACACGGTCTCGTTCGGCGGAGGATTCACCGTGGGTGGCGGGCTGCGCGGCAGCGGTCCCTCCGCCGTCGAGTGTGTCCCTATCGAGGAGGATCAACAAGACGCCCACAGTACCGACTTCGTGCCACCCGCCCATTACACCGCGATGCTGGAGTCCTTGCGCGCGTCGCGTCTGCTGATCCTTGCCGTTCCCCCTGGAACGGGGCGTGAGGCCTGCGCGGTCAACCTGCTCGCGGAGGCGCTCGCCGAGGACGGAGCGGGCACCGAGACCACGTGCCACCGCGTCACCGACCCCGTCGCCGTCCTGAGCCCCGGCTGGAAGCCGCATCGCAAGTACGCCGGCTATGTGACCGCCCTCGACGAGACGGATATGGAGGCGACCCGTGCGCTGGACCTCAACCAGCTCACCTCCACCGCCGCCGCGCTGAAATCCGCCGACTGCTTCATGGTGGTGGCGACAGGCCCGCCACGGGGCGCCCTCGCAAGGGCCGCCGACCGGTCCTCGTATGTCTGGCGGGAGCTGGGCGCCCTCGACCCGTACCGGATCGTGGAGCGTCGCGTCCTGGGGGCGTCGCCCGACGAGTCGGCAATCGAAGAACTCCAGCGCGCCCTGGCCTCATCGGGCGCACGGGATCTTCTGCGCGAGCAGCCTCAGCCCGACATCGCGGCACGCGTGTCCTCCGCTCTACGCGCCGGCCGGGACCTGGCCGCAGAGGTGGCCCGGATGCGTGATCCCAGCGATCAGGTGCACCAGTGGTTCGTACGGCACGACAACCCGGCCGCGGTCTGCTTCGCTCTGGCGGCGGCGGTACTGGAAGGCTCCGGCTATCTGACCGTCGCCGACGCCGCGTGGAAGCTGTACGCGGCGGTGGCCACGGATCTGGGAGCCTCGCCCGCGCCGTCCCCGGTCGCCCTGCGCTTCAGCGACCGGCTGGCCCATGAACAGCCGTGGATCGTCGTGGACCCGCCGGCAGCGGGGAAGGGCTGGCCGCCACAGGTCAGATTCCGCAGCCCGCTGCTGCGGCAGACCGTCCTCACCTATGCCTGGACCTCTCTCGACGGCTACCGGGGGCTCGTCGTGGACTGGCTGCGCCAACTTCTGTTCCGTGGGCGGGACACGGAGGTGCGGGCGAAGGCCGCCGTCGCGGCCGGTGTCCTCGCCTGGAGCGACCCGCAGCACGCGCTCCACCGCTACCTCAGATCCTGGGCGGGAAGTCAGTCGTGGCCCTTGCGGCAGGGCGCCGCCACCGCCCTTTCCGTCGTCGCAGGCCGGCCGGAACACTCCGCATGGGCCTGGGACCTGCTCGACGAGTGGGTGACCCCCGGCGGCTCGGCGGCCGACCGCCGACTCGCCAAGACCGCGGCGACCGCGGTCGGCGGCCTGCTCGGCAGGCAGGATCCCCGGCGGGCCATGGACGTCTTGCGCACCGCCCTCGGCTGGCGGGACGACTGGGCCAATCTCCTGCCCGTCGCGTGGAGCGCGGTGCATCTGATCGACCAGGGATGTGGCCGGGACGTACTGTCGGCCTTCCTGCAGTGGTCGGTCCCGCAGGACCGGTCGCCCATGGTGTCCAAGACCCTCTCGGCGTTCTTGTTCACCGCACTTCAGCCGGGTTCGGACACGGGGACCTCCGGCGCACGGCGCTCCGAGCCGCTGCCGTATCTCCTCGCACGCTGCTCGCACTTCCAGCCGCAACTCGAGGAACTCTGGGCCCGGTCTCTTGCCCGTAGGCCTGTCCAGGACAGGGCGCTCGAAGCGCTGCGGACATGGGTCACCACGTACGGAAACGGCGACCGGGACGTCCTTGCTTCGCTGCGCCCCTTGGTCACCGGAGTCGCCAGAAGGCCGGGCAAGCACCGTGACCGGCTCGACTACTACCTCGGCCAATGGGCCGCCGACCCCGACCGGCCGTCACCGGCCGCGGCGGAACTCCTGCACGCCGTACGCCGTCTCCCCTGACTTCCGGCCCCCGTTCGCACCCCGACCTCGCCGCCTCTCTCTGCCGGTCCAGCCCCGTCCGGAGGACACCGTGCAACAGACCACCTACGATCCGATCCTGGAGACCGAGGACCTCTCGGCCTTCCGGCTGCTCAGCCCCCTGCGGCCGCCGGCGCCCGGCCGCGCCTTGGTCCTTGTCCCCCACAGCGGACCGGCGCTCACGGTACGGCCTGGTGAGGCCATCCCGTCATCCCGCTTCGGCGCCTACCAGACGGCCTACACCGTCGACACCGGGGACCACTGGCTTGTGCTCGACCTTCCGCTGCTGAGCCGGGACGCCACCTTCGCCTTCCAGAGCTCGGTCGCCCTGACCTGCCGGGTGACCGACCCGGCGGCCGTGGTCGCCCGAGGCATCCGCGATATGAGCGCCGCCCTGGTCGAGCACATGCGCCGCATGCTGCGGCAGGTCTCGCGGCGCTACGACATCGCGGAGTTCCACGAGGCCGAGGAGGCGCTCAACGAGGCAGTGCGGGACTTCGAAGGGGACGATGCCGTCCGGCTCTCCTCCCTCCATGTCGAACTGCTGGTCGATGCAGATGAAGTGTCCTCCAGCGGACGGCAGTTCCGGGATGTCGTACGCGCATCCCGCCTCGCCGGGATGCGGCGCCAGCGTCACTTGGACATGATGCGCGCGGACGGCGTGGAGGGCCTGATCGCCGAGATCCTGGAAAAGGACGGCGCGGCGGCCGCGATGGCATACATCGAGAAGGCGGAGGCCGCCGAACGCGCGGAGCTGCGCGACACCCTGCGCATGATTCTGGAGCGCGGGGACAAGGACCGGGAGCCCTTCGAGATCGCCGAGGCCGAACGGGCCGTACTGGGCCGGGTCCTTGGCGGGTCGGAGGCACCGTTCGGCGGAACGCGGCGAAGCAGGATCCGGGGGGCCCTGCTGCCGTCCGACCCCCCGTCGTCATCCGTCCCGCGGGCGCATGAGTACGCCGCGGAGCCGGAGGTGCCGGCCACGTATCTCCCCGAGCCCGACGAGCCGGGCCACACAAGTGCCGGGGCTCCGGCAGACAGCGTGCACGACGGCGGAGCGTACGGGTCGTACGAGGGCCCGCATACGGTCACCGCGCCGCCCAAGGACGGACCGCCCGAGGATGAGCCCATCGGTGCACCACCGGAAGCGGACACGGGCGACGGCTATGGGAAGACGCCGGTCGACCGCCGCTACGATCCGCGTCGCCGCCCCGGCACGGACGATGCGCCCATGGACGCCGGTGCCGCCCCCGCGGGAACGGGAGGCACGTCAGGGGCCACAGCTCCACCGGCCAGCCGGGTACGCGGCATCCGTCGCGGGAGCGGCCGATGACGCTGCCACTGACCCACCATGCTGCCCGGCGCCCGGTCAGCTCCCACACCGAGCCGGGTCTCATGGCCTTGGGAGTCTGGACCGAGCGGCGGCCCGGCCAGGGAGAGGACGCCGACCCGCTTCTTCTGCACCACCGCCCCACCCGCTGCGGTGTGCTCGGCGTCTTCGACGGCCTGGGCGGCGCGGGCTCGTCGATTGCGTGGCACGACGCCGACGGCAACGCCCGGACCGGCGCCTGGGTGGCCTCGCGCATGGCCCGCCTCGCCACGGAGTCCTGGTTCGCCGGAGAGATGGACGACCGTACGGCCTGGGACAGCGAAAACCAGGCTTCTGATGCCTACACCGACCTGGGCGCACACCTTCGGCAGCTGTTCGCGGGCGTCCGGCCGATCGGGCGGCGCAGCAAGGTGGTCGGTACCATGCGCCGCCGGCTCCCCACCACCGTGGCCGCTCTCCGGTACACGGCACGCGATTCCGACGTCGTATGCGAGGCGCTGTGGGCGGGTGACTCCCGCGCGTACGTCCTGACGCCTGATGCCGGACTGCAGACGCTCACCCGTGATCATGCCGACGATCCGGATGCGCTCAGCCAGCTCGTCCAGGACCCGCAGATGACGAACATGGTCAGCGCGGACCGGGAGTTCTTCGTCCAGCGCCAGCCATACGGCCGCATTCCGCTGCCGTGTGTGCTGCTCTGTGCGACGGATGGCTTCTTCGGCTACGTACAGACTCCTGGAGACTTTGAACACGTGCTGCTGAACACGCTGTGCCGGTCCACGGACCTCGACGACTGGGCCGCGCGCCTGACCTCAACCGTTGTCTCGTACACGGGAGACGACGCCTCGCTGGCTCTCGTCGCGCTCGGCTTCCGTACCTTTGATGAGCTGCGTGCGGGGTGCGCGGAGCGCTTCGCATGGCTCGACCGGGACGCGTCGGCCATGCCGGATCCCCGCGGCGCCGAGGCGATGCGGCACTGGCGCGCTCGGGCCTGGGAACGCTACCGGCCCGGCTACGAAGCGCGGCTGCCGCCTCCGCTCGCGTCAGACGCCAGGTCACAGGGACGGACACGGGATGAGGGAGGGACAGCGTGAAGCAAGGGGAGGTCGTCGGCGGTTACCGCATCACCACCCGGCCCACCAATGCGGGCGGCGGTAAGTGCATGTGGGCGTTCGCGGAAAAGAGCGGTGAAGAGTTCTTCATCAAGCAGTTCCTGGCGCCCAAACGTCCACGCCCAGGCGGCGGCAGCGCGCACAGCCGGGAAGCGCGACTGCGGCTGTGTGAGCAGTTCGAGGAGCGGCACCGGTCGATCATGGAGCGGCTCCGGCCGAATATGCACGGCGGCGGCCACCTCGTCCTTGCCACGGACTTCTTCGCACACGAGTCGACGTACTACAAGGTCACGGCCCGCATAGACACCTCCACCCTCGAAAAGCCGCAGCTGCTTGCCCCCCGCCACAAGACGGTGCTGCTCAAGACTCTCGCGGTCAGTCTGAACCTGCTGCACGGCATCGGCATCGTGCACAGCGATCTCAAGCCGGCCAATGTGCTGGTGCAGAAATACGGGGGCAACGCCTTCCATATCGCGAAGCTGATCGACTTCGACGACTCCTACCTGAGCGGGAACCCGCCCGGCCGTGACGTCATCGCGGGTGACTCGCTCTACGGCGCTCCGGAGTGGCGCCGCTATGTGCAGGAGGATGAGAAGATCCAGCCGCGGCATCTCACCACTGCCGTGGATGTGTTCGCGCTCGGCCTGATGATGCACCACTACCTCACGGGCGCGCTGCCGCGCCACGACGACCGCTTCGGCTCGCCGGCCGACGCGGTCAATGCCCGTGAGGAACTCGCGCTCGACAGCCGCCTGACCGACGCAATGCGCAACCTGATGCGGGTGATGCTGTCACGCGCCCCCTCAAGCCGCCCCCGCATCTCGACGGTAATCTCGGCGCTTAAGGACCCGGACGTGTGTGCACTGCGACACCGCCGGCCGGGAACGAGCACGGCGACACCGACCTCACCTTCGGCGCCGGAGCCGCCGTCGCGGACGGAGACCCGGGCGGCCACGGAATCGAAGGACTCATCAGCCGCGGACGGCACCCCATCGCGCACCAGCCGCCTGCGCACCAATCTGCCCCGGTCGCAACCGGCCGCAGCCGATCCGCGGCCGTCAGCTCCCGAAGACACCCCCCGTGTGTCTCGCGTCCGTATCAACCTCGGCGGCCGCACGTCCGGAACCCCTGCGACCAGCCCTTCCCCGACGAGCAAGGAGAAGAAGAACCCATGAGCTCATCCGCCGGTCAGTACCAGGGCAACCTCCAGTACGCCGTGGACATCGTGCTGTGCATAGACGCGACCGCCAGCATGACCCCGGTACTGGACTCCGTGAAGGAGAGCGCACTCACCTTCCAGCAGCGCCTGGAGACGGTGATGCACGAAAAGGGCAAGGCCATCAGCCAACTGCGCGTACGTTCCGTCGTCTTCCGCGATTTCGGCGACAACGAGGACGACGCCATTGAGACGACGGACTTTCTGACCCTGCCCGACCAAGCGGAGAAATTTCGCACGTTCCTCAACGGCGTCGAGGCCCAGGGCGGTGGCGACCGTCCCGAGTCCGGGCTCGAAGCGCTCGCGCTCGCCGTGGATTCTCCCTGGGAGACGGGCCTCGACCGGCGGCGCCACGTGATCGTCATGTTCACGGATGCTCCCGCCCACCCGCTCGGAGGGCCGCACTCGGCACTGCAGTCCTACCCCGCCGCCGTGCCGCGGAGCACAGATGAGCTGTTCGAGCGATGGGGCTACTCCGGCAGCCAGTTGTCCGTGATGGAGCAGTCCGCAAAACGGCTGGTGCTGTTCGCTCCGGACGAGGAACCATGGAACGACATGCAGCAGGACTGGGACATGACGCTCCACTTCCCGTCCAAGGCCGGGCATGGCCTTCAGGAGTTCGAGATGGACGAAATCATCGACACGATTGCGAACAGCCTGTAGCCCATGGGGGATTCAGGAGACACGAACACGGTCGGCACCGGGGACGGGGCGGGCGGCCACCTTGCGGTGTGCACGGGGGCCACTCTCGCCCTGCGCGGTGAATCGCTCCAGGTGGCATGGGCGGACGGCGGTCACCTCGCCCTACCTGTCACCTGGTGCCGGACGGCAGAGGCCCAGCACGTCGGGGAAGAGACGGGGGCAGGAGTTCAGATCGTCTTGCGATTCGCCCCGCCCCGGCTGGCAGACAGGGCGGGCGTCGAGGGCCTGATCGCGGTACGCCTGTCCGCCGACCAGGAACAGACCCTGGACACCCACGAGTTCCTCGAGATTCTCCGGATCCGGGCCGGGCTCAAAGCCGCTGCGTACCCCGCCCCCGCACCCCACGAGGGCGAAGCGGGAGCCGAAGCCGCGGACGAGGAAGAGGGCGCGTCCGGCAGGGCCGTCGCCATCCCCGGCCCCTCGTCGCCGATGCGGCCCGGCATGCGCCGTGCACCGCGTTCCCACCCGGACTGGCTCGTCTTCAACGCGGCCGACAATGCGGAGGCCCTGTACCAAGACGTGCAACGGCAGTTGTCCATGAACGGTGAAGGGTGAGCGCGTAGTGGCGAGCCCGACGTGGAAGTGCACCGACTGCGCCACGCACAACTCTCCGAGCCGGCGCACCTGCCTGGTGTGCGACGCGCCGAAGTCCGTGCGCCCCAAGACATCTACCACCATCAGAGCCTGGGACTGCCCCGACTGCAAAACACACAACAAGGCGGGCACTACAGCCTGCGTGGTCTGCGACGCTTCATGGAAGAAGGTGGCAGGAGCCAAGAAGTCTCCCGGACCGAAGACGTCACCCGGCGCGTCGCGGCCCGCTGGTCCGCGGGACTCCTCCGGGGCGAAGAAGTCTGCCGGCCCGGCGGGCGGCATGTCCACGGGTCGGCCCGGCAGGCCATCGGCCGACCGGTCCGGCACCTCGGCGAAGCGCACGGGAGGCGGGGCGTCGGGCGGCTCACCGGGCGGATCCTCCACTACCGGGTCCGGGAAGCCGGGCGCACCGCGGCGCCCCGCCGGCGCCCGCCCTGCCGGTACGCGGAAGACGCCCGCAGGCTCCCGTACCTCACGCCCGCGGAGCAGTGCACCACGCCCCCGCCCGTCCGAGCCCGCCCCGCTCTTCTTCCCTCCCCCCGCGGCCCCGGAACCGCCGGCTCCTCCCCCACCACCACCTGCCTATGCAAGGCCGACACCACCGCCGTACACCGCCGCCCCGCGCCGGCCCGCATCCAACGGATCGACGGGGGGCAGCTGCCTCAAAGCGCTGGGCATCGCGGCCGCCGTGCTCTTCCTCGGTCCCAAACTGCTGAGCGGCTGCACGTCTATTTTCGACTCGGCCACCACCCCCGACCCGTCGTCCACCACGGCCTCGCCCTCCGGGCCGTCCTGCCCCTCACGTATCGCGGCCAAGCTCCCCGACGGCGAGGGCGCCACCCTCGTCCGTGCCTACCGCACGCACAACAAGCAGATCACGCTGTGCCGCACACTCGGTCAACACCTCTACTACTACGGAGAGTTCACCGGCCGCTCCGGCACCGGCATCGCCATGCGGGCCAAGAAGACCAGTGACGGCTACATCGCCTGGAACAAGCCCTATGAGTACGAGATCAACGGGGAAACCGTCACCGTGACCGAGAACGGCCGACGCATAGGCAAGGAGCAGCTGCAACGCGTCGCGTCTCCGCGCTGACGACACTCGGCGCCAGGCGCCATCGCGACGGATGGTTGAACGTGGACATGCCCACATCCCGCCTCCATGAAGACCGCTACCGCAGAGCACGTCCGAGACCACGGCCACGGAGACAGCGCGCCGACGGCGCCGCACCGCCACACCCACTGATCCAAACAGCCCCCGCTTAGAGACTTCCTGAGCTCGGGCTTCGCATAGCCGCCGTCGGGATTCGAACCCGAGACCTACGCATTACGAGTACGGCGGCCAGATGAAGCAATCGAACGTCCGCATGGGCGCCAAAGATCCCACCAGTACAGGCATGCCACACGCCGGTCGGATACCTTGTAGCCAATTGCCCGGCAAGAAGTCCCTGCAAAATCCCTGACGTGTCGCACGGCACGCTTGCCACGCCAAATTCGCAGGTCAGAGTCATGATCAAAAGTGGCCGACATGAGCGTCAAGTACAAGGAGACCGCCCGCGGCGGCCTCGCCGTCAACATCATCGAGTGCTGACCCAGAGTCTCTGAAGGCCCTGAAGGCCCTGAAGGCCCTGACCAGCGCGTTTGCATCATTCCGCGCGGTCAGGGCCTTGTCTCGCCTTGCCTTGCTTTCCTTCCTCACACAGCCGAAAGCCCCTCAGCTTCCCTCAGATTCCCTCTGAGGGCTCATCTGCCCCGATGGGCACGACCGTGCTCGAAAGCGGCCCTGAGAGCGGGCTCTGAAAGCGGGCCCTGGAGGTGAGCCGCCGGGGCGTGGCCCCTGTGCCCGACGGGCCGGCCGTCTGCCGGGGCGCCTGTCCGGCTATCTGCCGATCTCCCAGGCGAAGGGCGGGAGTTCGCGGGCCCGGGAGTAGATGTCCAGGGCCTGGCTCGTGGGGACGAAGGGGTGGACCCGGGCGCCTTCGAGGCCGGCCAGCAGGCGGGCGCAGTGGTGGACGCAGCCGGCGACCTCCCTGCCCTGGCGGTCAACGATGGTGGCGGCGTCCCGAGAGCCCTCGCACGGAGTGGGGTCCTTGGCGGCCGCGGCCGGGCAGCGGCCCGGCGGGGCACTGGACGCGCCGGTCCGGTCGGCTGACCGGCGCGGCGGGGAGGGGTTGAGCGGCTGGTTCATCGGTGGGTCCCCCTGGTGTTGCGGTGGTTCGTGCTGTGGGCGGCGCCGTGGCGGAATCGCTTCCGTCGTCCCGGCGCCCAGGACAGTGCTGCTCGGCGTGGGACGCGTCCATGCGGCCTTGGGGAAGACCTGGTCCGATCGTCAGCTATTCATGGGAATGTGCGCTATGCGGGGCTGCTACCGGCCGGGTCCGGGCTGTTTTGGCGGGGGCAGGCGAAGGGCTCCAGGAGCAGTGCGAGGGCGAGCAGCGTGGCCGCCAGCAGCCAGCCGGCCAGGACATCGCCCGGCCAGTGGACGCTCAGATAGACGCGGGTGAGGCCGACTCCGGCGGCCCAGAGGGCGAGTACCACGCACCAGGTGCGGGCCACGGCGGGTCGGGCGCGCCGGGCGATACCCCAGGCCAGGACTCCGGCTGCCAGCGCCGAAGTGGTGGCGTGGCCGGAGGGGAACGCGTAGCCGGAGGCGTACGCGGCCCAGTCGGCGGTCGGCGGCCGTGGACGGGCGAGCAGTTCCATCAGGCCGTAACGGATCGCCTGGCCGACGGCGAGGACGGCGACGGCGAAGATCACCGCGCGCAGCCGGCCCGCCGCACCGCGGCCGGCCAGCAGGCCGGCGAGCACCGCCAGCAGATAGGGAACCGGCCCGCTGCCGGTGGCGGTCAGCGCGCGGGCCAGGGAGCGCAGCGGCTCGCCGTGGTGAGCGGTGGACCAGTGGAGAGCGGCCCGTTCGGGGGCGAGTGGGGCTCCGTGCCGCAGGGACACGGTGAGGGCCACGGCGGCGAAGAGGGCGGCGCAGACCGCGGCAATGGTCAGGAGTGGGGCGGTGGCGGGGCGCCGCCCCGGGTCGGGGTGCGGGGCCGGCTCAGGGCGCGAGCGGGCAGTCTGCTCCGGGCCAGGATGGGGAGCCGGCTCCGGCCCGGGCCGGGGAGCCAACCCCGGGTCCGGCCGCCGCGGCCCCGGTTCCGGTGCCCGTTCCGGTTCGGCTTCCCGTTCCGGTTCCGGTGCTCCTCCCGGTTCCGGTGCCCCTCCCTGTTCCCGTTCCCGTCCCGGTTCCCGTGCCGATTCAGGTGCCCGTCCCGGTTCCGGTTCTGACGGCGTCACCGCGCGGCCACCAGGGGGCGGAGCCGGGTGGTCCGGAGCCGGTCGACGGTGGGAGCCGCTCGGCGGGCGAGTGGGGTGAGCAGACGGGCCACGAGGGCGCCGGCGATCAGGCCGGCGGCGACGTCGTGCGGGTAGTGCGCGCCGACCCAGACGCGTGAGGCCGCCATCAGGAGCGCGGCCGGTACGGCGATCCGGCCCAGTTGCCGGTCGCACAGCAGCAGGGCGACCGCGGCCGCCGCGGCGATGGCGGAGTGGTTGCTGGGGAAGGACCAGTCGCCGGGGCCGGGACAGGCTTCGACGGTGGCGGTGTGGAGTGTCCGGCAGGGCCGCTGTTCGTCGAAGAGGGTCTTGACGAGGTCGTTGACGAGGAAGGCGGCGACCACGACGAGAGGGGTGGCCAGCGCCAGCGCCATGGCACCGGAGGCGCCTCTTCTCGCGCGCCACCAGCCGATCAGCATCAGCGCTGCGAAGAGGGCGAGGCCGTAGTCGGTCCAGTAGGAGAGGAGGGTGTTGAGGGCGTGCGGGGCGTGCTGGGCGAGGGCGGCGATCCGGGTGTACGGGCCGCCGTCGATCGAGGCTCCCCCGAAGGCGAGGTGGTTCACGGGTTCTCCTTGGCGGCTCGGCGCTCCCCGGCTCTGCGCTGTGCGGTTCTGCGCTGTGCGGCTCGGGCACTGGGCGGCTCGGGCGCTGGGCGGTTTCGCGCTCCCCGGCTCTGCGCTCCCCGGTCTGCGCTGTGCGGCTCGGTGCGGAGGGCGCCGGACGGGAGGGCGGGTGGACGGGTGGGCGTGGTTCGTCGTGGGGCATGTTGAGGCGCCGTGGGGCGTGATTCAGGGGCCGGGGACGTGGTTCAGGCGTCGGGCGGCGGGGTGGGGCGGCCGGCCGTTTGGGGGCGTCTGCGGGAGCGGAGCAGTTCGACGGCGAGCGGGGCCAGCGACACCAGGACCACCAGGGCGACCAGCGGCAGGAGGTAACGGTCGACGTTCGGTACCGATGCGCCCAGGGCGTATCCGGCGAGGGTGAGGCCGAGCGTCCAGAGCAGGCCGCCGGCGATCTGCCAGAGGACGAAGGTGCGGGCGGGCACGCCCAGGGCGCCGGCCAGCGGGCTCAGCACGGTACGGACGACGGGGACGAAGCGGGCGAGGACGATGGCCTTGCCGTGGCCGTAGCGGGCCAGGAACTCCTCGGCGCGGGCGGCGCCCTCGTGCAGCCGGCGGGCGCGGCTGCGGGCCAGCAGGGCGCGGCCGCCGCGACGGCCGATCCAGTAGCCGGTCTGGGATCCGGCGAGCGCACCGACGGCGGCAGCCGTGAGGACCTGGGGCAGTACGAGGTGGACGTCGCCGCCGGTGCCCGGGGCGCACAGCAGTCCGGCGGTGAACAGCAGGGAGTCGCCGGGCAGCAAGAAGCCCACCAGCAGCCCGGTCTCGGCGAACAGCACGACGGCGACACCCAGTGCACCGAACGCGGCCAGCAGGGACCCGGCATCGAGCACGTTAACGGCCTGGACGACCGCTGTCACCTGCGGAAATGTGGCGGCTGCGGACATGTCAGCGGCCCCTCCCATAATGGGTTGCGGGCCGGGCTTCCGGCCGGCCCGACTGACTACAGTCTCGTAGACGGTCTACGGCACTGTAGACGACGAACAGGTGAAGGGCGTTCCATGTCGGAGACATCACCCGTGCAGCGGCGCCCGGCCGGGGAGCTGGAGGCGAGCGTGCTCGCGGCGCTCTGGGCGGCCGGCGGGCCGCTGAGCCCCGCCGAGGTGCAGAGCGCGCTGGGCGGCCGGCTCGCGCGGACCACCGTCACCACGATCCTCACCCGGCTGCACGACAAGGGGGCGGTCTCCCGCTCCCGGGCCGGCCGAGGTTTCGTGTACTCCCCCATACAGGACTCCGCCGGGCTGACCGCCCGGCGGATGCGCAGCGAGCTCGACAAGCAGGACGACCGCGGCACCGCGCTCGCCCGCTTCGTCTCCCAGCTGACCAGCGAGGACGAGCAGTTGCTGCGGTCCCTTCTGGAGGGCGCGGAAGGCGCCCCCGAGGGCCCGGACGCCGGCTTGCGGCCCGACGCTGACCCCGGCACCAGCCTCGGCACCGACCCCAGTTCCGGCCCCAGTTCCAGCCCCGGCCCCGGCCCCGGTGCCGCACCATGATCTTCGCCGTATGGATCCCGCTGCTGATGCCGCTGCTCGCGGTACCGGCCGCCCGCCGTCTGGCGGAGTCACTGCCGCCGCGCGCCGCGGCATGGCTGCTGACCGGCTGCGCGGTCGTGCTGGCCGGCTGTACGACCGCGGCGCTCGGCCTGCTGCTGATGGCCGGGGCGCTGCGGCTGCCGCCGGTCGCCGCGCTCGGCCATCTCTCCCTGCCACTGCTGGGCGACGATCCGGTCGTGTCGGTCCCCGCTGCCGGTGCCGCCGCCTGCCTGCTCGGCGCCGGTGCCCTCGCCATCGCCCATCGCACCCGCCGCCACCACACCGAACTGCGCACCGCCCGGCTCGCCGCCGAAGCCCACCCCACCTCCGGCGACCTGTGCGTCCTGCCGCACGCCGCACCCGACGCCTACGCCCTGCCGGGACGGCCGGGCCGGGTGGTGGTCACGGCCGGGATGCTGCGGGCGCTGCCCGCGGACGAGCGCGAGGCGCTGTTCGCCCATGAACGCGCCCATCTCGCGGGCCGGCACCACCTCTTCCTCCTCACGGCCGCGCTGGCCGCGGTCTGCCATCCGCTGCTCCGGTCGCTGCGCGCCCCGCTGGCCTACGCCCTGGAGCGCTGGGCCGATGAAACCGCCGCGGCCCGGGTGGGCGACCGCCGGGTCACGGCCCGCGCCATCGGCCGCGCCGCGCTCGCCGCCCGCCCCGGCGCCGCGGGTGCACACCGTCCCGGCACCGTCCTCGCCGCGACCACCGGCCCGGTGCCCCGCCGGGTCGCCGCCCTGCTGGCTCCCGAGCGTCCCCCGGGCCACCCTCCGATACGCGCCGGCCTCCAGGGCCGCCGGCTGATCGCCGCGGCCCTGCTCGCCTGTGTCGCCTTCTCCGCGGCCGCCGCCCTGGACGCCGCGGCGGATCTGCACGAGACGGTGGAGGTGGCGCAGGGGGAGGCGGTGCACTGACTGCCTGGAGAAGCACGAGCTCGGGAGGGTATGGCCCTGGGAGGGCATAGGCCGGGGCGGCACGGGCCGGGGCGGGCACGGGCACGAGCCCAGCTCACCAAAAGCCCAGCTCACCGGAGGCTACGCCCCCGGCGCCCCGCCCCCCACCGGCGCTCCGGCTCCCGTGCCGCCGTCCCTTCCCCGCCCGACCGTGAAACCCAGCGTGGCGCCGCCGCCGGGGCGGCGGGTGGCGAAGGCATGGCCGCCGTGGGCGGTGGCGATCTCGCGGACGATGGCGAGGCCGAGTCCGGAGCCCGGCAGACCGCGGGCCGCCGCGGCCCGGTAGAAGCGGTCGAAGACCCGGGTGAGGTCGGCGTCCGCGATGCCGGGGCCGCGGTCCAGCACCTCGATGCGGGCTCCGGTGACGACGACCTCGATCGGCTCCGTCCCGCCCGCGTCGAATTTGGCGGCGTTCTCCAGCAGATTGGTGAGCGCACGGTGCAGCGCGGCGGACCGGCCCTCGACCACCGCCGGGCGGACGGTCCGTACGGTGATCTCCCGGCCGGTGCGGCGGCGGGCCGAGGCGGCTGCCTTCTCGGCGACCTCGGCCAGGCTCACCTCCGAGAGCGGGTCGTCGTCCCGCTGCCCGGCCGCCAGATCCACCAGCTCATTGACCAGGTCGCTGAGTTCCCGGGCCTCGCCCGCCAGATCGGTCAGCAGTTCGTCGCGGGCGTCCGGCGGCAGTTCGTCGAACCGCTTCAGCAGCGAGATGTTCGTACGGAGCGAGGTCAGCGGGGTGCGCAGCTCATGGCCTGCGTCCTGGACGAGGCGCTGCTGGTCCTGGACGGCGCTGGCCAGCCGGCCGAGCATGTCGTCGAAGGCCCGCCCGAGCCGGGCGACCTCGTCCCGCCCCGCCACCGGAACCGGGACGTCCAGCCGTCCGTGCTCCGCCACGTTCTCGGCGACCGAGGTCAGCCGCACCAGCCGGCCGGTGATCCGGCGCGCCAGCCACCAGCCGCCCGCGCCGGACAGCGCGATGACCGCGGCGGCCAGCAGGGCGGTGCGCTGCTGGAGCGCGGAGAGCAGATCCTCGGTCTCGCTGAACTTCTGCGCGACCTGCACGGCGCCACGGCCGCCGCCGAGCGCCACGGTCGCGACGTGGTACTCCTCGTCGCCGATCTCCGCTTCCCGCTCGGCGAGGTGGCCGGCGCGCGCGTCACCGGCGACCCGGCGTTCCCCGGTACCGGCCGGGAGGGCCGGGTGTCCCGCCTCCACGATCCGGCCGTCGGCGCCCAGGATCTGCACATCGGTACGGGTGGGCCGGGTGAGGTCGTCGCGCGGCCCGTCGTGGTCGGGGTCGACGGTCGTGTAGTCGGTGGGCTGGAAGGGCTTTTCCTGGACCTGGGTCCGCAGATCCCGTACGACCTGTGAGAACACCGACCGCTCGTCGACCCGCACCAGCCGGGCCGCCGCGTCGTAGCTGAGGAACCCGACCAGGACGGTCACCGCGGCAGCCCCCATGGCGAACGCCACCGCGAAGGCGGTGCGCAGGCTGGCGGGCTTGCGGGTGCGCAGCCAGGCGGCCGACCCGCCCCTGCGCCAGGAGCCCGCCCGGGCCCGCAGCCGGGCGCGCATCCTGGCCGGCAGCCGGCGGCCGGCCCGGCTGCGGGGCCCGGTGCCGGACCGGTCGCGGGCCCGGAACATCTCAGTCCTCCCGCAGCACGTAACCGACGCCACGCACTGTGTGGATCAGCGGGCGGTTGCCCGGGACATCGACCTTGCGCCGCAGATAGCCCACGTACACCGCGAGGTTCTTCGAACCGGGACCGAAGTCGTAGCCCCAGATCCGGTCGTAGATCGTCGAATGGTCCAGGACGATTCCGGCGTTGCGGGCCAGCAGCTCCAGCAGCTCGAATTCGGTCCGGGTCAGCTCCAGCTCCCGCTCTCCGCGCCAGGCGCGGCGCGAGGGCCCGTCGATCCGCAGATCCGCGGCCTCGACCACGCCGCTGTCCGCCACCCGCGCGTCGTACGTCTCCTCGGCCTTCTCGGCCTCGTCCGTCGCAGCGGCGCCCTCGCCGCCCCCGTCCGCCGGCGCCCCCGCCGTCGTCCGCCGCAGCAGCGCCCGCAGCCGGGCGAAGACCTCCTCGACCTCGAACGGCTTGACCACGTAGTCGTCCGCACCGGCGTCCAGACCGGCGATCCGGTCCGCGGTCTCGACCCGCGCGGTGAGCATCAGGATCGGGGTGCGGTCCTGCTCGGCCCGCAGCACCTGGCACACCTGCAGCCCGTCGATTCCCGGCATCATCACGTCCAGCAGGATCACATCGGGCCGCTCACGGTGCGCGGCGGCGAGCGCCTGGATCCCGTCGGCGACGGCGGTGACCTGGTACCCCTCCAGGGTCAGGGCACGCTCCAGCGCGGTGCGGATGGGGCGGTCGTCCTCGGCGAGCAGTACGGAATGGGTCACGCGGCAAGTCTGCCAAGGGCCCGGAGGTGCGAGGTCGGGCGGACGGTCCCGCCGTGGCTTTCTTACCCGGATCTCACCCGTGGTTCTTACCGGGCTCTCACCCTCGCCACGCCATCGGCTTACCCCTTACCGCCACGGTGGCCCGGTGCCGGACGGGCCGGTCGCGACGACGCGGCCGCGAGCGTACCGGCCGGTCGGACGACTCGGCACATCTCGGGAAGAGCACCACACCGCATGAAGATCACCCTCCTGCTGCACAACGCCTATGCCATCGGCGGCACCGTCCGCACCACCTTCAACCTCGCCGCAGCGCTCGCCGACCGGCACGACGTCGAGATCGTCTCGATGCTGCGGCACCGCGAGGTCCCGCGCTTCACCGTGGACCCCCGGGTGCGGCTGGTGCCGCTGGTGGACAGCCGCGTCGGCAGCGAGGACATGGCCGATCCGCTGTTCGGGGAGCCCGCGCAGGACTTCCCGCTCGCCGAGAAGCGGCACCACCAGTACAGCCGGCTGACCGACATCCGGGCCGCGGAGTTTCTGCGCACCACCGAGGCGGACGTGCTGATCGGCACCCGGCCCGGCATCAATGTCTACCTGGCGCGGTTCGGCCCCCGCCGGGCCCTGCGGATCGCCCAGGAACACCTGCGCCACGACGCCCACAGCAAGCGGCTCCGGGCCGAAATCGCCCGCCATTACCGGACGCTGGACGCCCTGGTCACCACCACCGAGGCGGATGCCGCGGTCTACCGCGCGCGGATGCCGCTGCCGGGCGTACGGGTCCTGGCGGTGCCGAACATCGTGCCCGCACCGGACGGGCCGCCCTCCAAGGGCACCTCGAAGGTGATCGCGGCGGCCGGCCGGCTGGTCCGCGGCAAGCGCTTCGACCTGCTGATCGAGGCGTTCTCCGCGGTCGCCGCCAAGCACCCCGACTGGCGGCTGCGGATACACGGCGGCGGCGCCGAGCGCGCACAGCTCCAGGGGCTGATCGACGGGCTCGGACTGACCGGGCAGGCGGAGCTGACCGGGCCGCGGTCCCCGATAGAGGCGGAGTTCGCCAAGGCGTCGATCGTCGCCTCGGCCTCGGACGCCGAGTCCTTCGGCATGACCCTCGTCGAGGCGATGCGCTGCGGCGTTCCCGTCGTCAGCACCGACTGCCCGCTGGGCCCGGGCGAGATCATTCGCGACGGTACGGACGGGCTGCTGGTGCCGCGCGGCGACGGCCGGGCGATGGCCGGCGCACTCCTCCGGCTCATCGAGGACCCGCAGCGCCGGCGCGACATGGCCGGGGCCGCGCTGGAGAGCTCGCACCGGTACGACCCGGAGCCGATCGCCGAGCGCTACGAGCTTCTTTTCCAGGAGCTCCACTCGACGCGCGCCGCCCGCGCCTGGCGGCGCACCCTCGCCCGGGCCCGGGCCGTCGCCCGGCGGCTGGTGCGGCGGGCACTGCGGCGCTGAAGCACAGGGAGCTCACTTGACCGCGGTACAAGGACTCAACTTGACCGCGGCACAAGGAACTTCCCGACCACAATCTGGCGTCCCCGGTGGCAAACATGCTGAACTGCTGGAACGAGACTGCTTCGCACGCAGGAACGCCGGCTCGCAGAAGCACCTGATCACGGGAGTGCAGAAACACGAGGAAGCAGCAGGCCCGGCACCGCGGCAACGCAGTTGAGGATTCACGCAGTTGACGCTTCGAATCCGCAGGTCCGATCGGCAGGAGGCCGTTCATGCTGCATGGTGTCGATGTCAGCTCCTACAACACCTCGTACTCCGCCGAGGGGCTGGACTTCGTTCTCGTCAAAGCCACCGAGGGCCGCTCCTACATCAATCCGCACCAGTCCGCACAGGCGTCAAAGGCCCGTAAAGCGGGCTGTGTGGTGGGTTTCTACCACTTCCTGTGGCCGGGGAATATCGCCGCCCAGGCGGAATACTTCGTCGAGAAATGCGCATCGGTCCAGGGCGACCTCCTCGCCTGCGACTGGGAGCGCACCGGTGAGGGGACCTACGCGAGCAATGCGCAAAAGGACCAGTTCCTGCGCGCGGTGAAGAAGCTCCGCCCCACCCACCGGGTGCTGCTCTACTGCAACCGCGACTTCTGGCTGAACCACGACACCACGTCCTACGCGGCCGACGGCCTGTGGATCGCCGACTACGTCTCCGCCGGACATCCGCGGATCAAGGCGAAGTGGCGCTTTCATCAGTACACCGACCAGCCGCTGGACAAGGACGTCGCGGACTTCTCGACCAAGGCCGCCCTCAAGAAGTGGGCGCACCCGGCATAAGATTTGCTGTCGGCACGCCTTTCCGCGCCACCGGAAACCGCGCGTACGCAGAGCAGAAGAACGAAGTGGAACACTGCGTAGCCGGCACCGGAACAACGCGTCACCGCACCATGCGACGCGGCACGAGAACACGCCGCGGACGCAGCACGAGCACCAGCCGATGCAGCACCAGAACAAGAGGAGCAGCCGTGACCGACCCGGCGTCCAAGGCCCTGCAGCAGGAGATCGCCCGGGATCTCCAGGTGACCGCGTCCTTCGACGCCGAGCAGGAGATCGAGCGCCGGGTGGCCTTCCTCACGGAGCGGCTGACCTCCACGGGCCTGCGCTCGCTGGTCCTGGGGATCAGCGGCGGCGTCGACTCCACGACCACGGGCCGGCTCTGCCAGCTCGCCGTGGAGCGGGCCCGCGCCGCCGGGCACGAGGCGACGTTCTACGCGATGCGGCTGCCGTACGGCGTCCAGGCGGACGAGAAGGACGCGCAGCGGGCGCTGGAGTTCATCCGCGCCGACCGGGAGCTGACCGTCGACATCCGCCCGGCGAGCGATGCGGCGCTGCAGGCCGCGGTGGACGGCGGGCTCGTCTTCCGTGACGCCCACCACCAGGACTTCGTCCAGGGCAACATCAAGGCGCGCCAGCGCATGATCGCGCAGTACGCCGTCGCGGGCGCCCACGACGGCCTGGTCGTGGGCACCGACCACGCGGCCGAGGCGGTCTCCGGCTTCTTCACGAAGTTCGGTGACGGCGCGGCCGATGTGGTGCCGCTCACCGGGCTGACCAAGCGCCGGGTGCGCGCGGTGTCCGCGGCCCTGGGCGCCCCCGGCGAGCTGGTGTACAAGGTGCCGACGGCCGACCTGGAAACCCTCGACCCGGGCAAGCCGGACGAGGACGCGCTGGGTGTGAGCTACGACCAGATCGACGACTACCTGGAGGGCAACCCGGTCGACGCCGCGGCCGCCCAGGCCATCGTCCGCCGCTACCGCCTCACCGAGCACAAGCGGGCGCTGCCGATCGCCCCCTGAGGGGGCGGGGCTTGCCTGAGGAGTGGCCGGGGGTTCTCCCCGGCCCCGGCGCGTGCCCGTCCCCCTCCCCGTCCCGTCATGGACCGGCAAGGGGACCGTCACCGTCCCGGTGCTAAATCGTGGGCGTGAGCGGGCATGCATCCGGCCATGGGAAGCCGCGAAGTGCGATCGGAAGATCAACTGTCAGTGGGTCCGCCTACGCTCCGAGGCATGGGTTACGCAAACCTGCGCGAACTCCAGACCGCGCTGACCACCGCCTCCGACCTTGCCTCGTCCCTGCAGTCCGCGCCGACCCGGCGCGACGCGGACCAGCTCGTCGACGTCCTCCGGCAAGCACTGGCCGCTGCCGGCTCGCTGGGGGCCGAGACCGGCCCGACCGGCTGCGCCATACATCCCCACGGCGCGGTCGACCCGTTGTACGGCGACCCGGAAGATCCGCTTCCGCCGGGCTACGGCAAGTGCCTGCTCTGCAACGACCGCCGGCGCCGGGCGGACGCCCACCCGGCGCACGCCCGCCCGCGTCCCCATCCGCATCCACGCTGGCGGCGCCGGCTGAGCGCCTAGAGCTGTCTGGCGCCTGCCGTCTGCTGCCTGCCGCCTGCTGCCTGCTGCCTGCTGCCTGCCGTCTGCCGCCTGCTGCCTGCTGCCTGCCGTCTTCGGTCCTTGGGGGCGCCTCCCCCAGGTGTGCTGTCCGGGCAGGTCGGTGACGCGGGTCCCCGGACCACCGGCCGGCTCCCGTCCGGCGGGGCAGGGCTACCATCCGCGCATGCGACCTGCCACATACAGCGATGAGGACCTAGAGCAGCACTCCCTCCGGCGACGGGTGCCCGACGACGGGCAGCGGTCCGGCTTCGAGCACGACGTCGACCGGATCCTGTATTCGACCCAGTGGCGGGCGCTGGCCGGCAAGAGCCAGGTGGTGGCGAGCGCCGAGCTGGGCGCGTACCACACCCGGCTGACCCACTCCATGAAGGTGGCGCAGCTCGGCCGGCGGATGGCGGAGCGGCTGGAGCGCCGGTACGGCGGGCCCAATCCGGCGCTCGTCGAGGCGGCGTGCATGGCCCACGACATCGGCCACCCGCCCTTCGGGCACGCGGGTGAGCTGGCGCTGCGCGCCACCATGGACGAGCTGCACTTCGCCGACGGTGTGCTGGACAGCTTCGAGGGCAATGCGCAGACCCTGCGGGTGCTGACCTTCCTCGCCGCCCACAAGTACCCGGGCCATCGCGGACTGCACCTGACCCGCGCCTGCCTGGACGCCGCCACCAAATACCCGTGGGAGCGGGCGCCCGTCGACCAGGACCCGGCGCGGCATGTGAAGTGGGGGGTGTACGTCGCCGACCGGGAGGCGTTCTCCTGGGTGCGGGCCGGCCGTACGGACACCGCCGTACCGGTGGAGGAGCAGGTCATGGACTGGGCGGACGATGTCACCTACGCCTGCCACGACGTGGAGGACTTCTACCGTACGGGCCTGATTCCGCTGGCCGCGCTGTTCCCGCCGGACGGGGCGGCGGGCGCCGACACCGAGCGGGAGATCCGCCGCTTCCTGGACTACGTGCAGGCCAAGCGGGCGCGCGAGGGCGAGCCCTTCGACCGCGACGCGGCGCTGGTGATGATGGCGGACATCGGCAAGCGGCTGGCGGTGCCCGCTCCGTACAGCGGCAGCCATGAGGACGCGGTCGCGGTCAATCGCCGCACCTCCGATCTGATCTCGTACTTCACCCGCGGGATCGAGCTGGAGGTGGGCGGCGAGGCGGCGATCCGCTACGGCGCGCGGCTGGTGATCCCGCCGGAGCGGCGGGCCGCCTGCGATCTGCTCAAGGAGCTGGTGTGGTGCTACGTCATCGACCGCCCCGCGCTGGCCACCCAGCAGCACGGCAAGCGGCGGGTGGTGAGCGAGCTGCTGCGCTGGACCCATGACGCACCCGAGCTGCTGCCGCCGGACCGCGCCGAGGAGCTGGCACTGCACGGCGACCGGCTGCGTGCCTGTGCGGACCATGTGGCCTCGCTGACCGAGGACCAGGCGCTGGCCCTGCACCGGCGGCTGTCCGGCACCGGCCTGGGATCGGTCAACGACAACGTGTGGCTGTGAGAGAGCAGGTGAGCCCCGGGGGCCGCCCGGGGGCCGGAGTCCGGTGCCGTTCCACAACGGCCCGGCCCTCCGGCCCCGCCACCGGCACTCCGCCGCTACTCCGCCCCTTCCCGTGGCCGTTGTGCCCCGGCCGCCGAAGGGTCGGCTCCGTCATGCGGCTTCTTCTCCGGCCGTAGCGCGATACGGCCGAGCACCGCGGCGACGATCAGCGCGGCCACCGCGATCAGTGCGTAGTCCGGTACGGCGTTCCCGATCCGCGCCGCCCATTCCTCGGCCCGGAATTCGTCATCCGCGTCGAGGATGCCGGGCAGCGCACTGGTCCCGTTGAAGCGCAGGAACAGCACGCCGATACCGATGAAGAACACCCCGGACAGCACCGAGGTGGTGTGCAGCCGCAGCTTTCCGAGGGCGAATTCACGGCCCCGCAGCCATTTCCGGGTACCGAGTTTGCAGCGGTCCCACAACAGCGCCAGCACGAACAGCGGCAGTGCCATGCCCAGTGCGTAGACGGCGAGCATCGAGGCGCCGTACACCGGTGAGCCGCTGACCGCCGTCACCGTCAGCACCGCGCCGAGAATCGGGCCCGCGCAGAAGCCGGCGAGCCCGTAGACGCAGCCGAGCAGAAAGGTGGAGACGGCCGACCGCGGGGTGATCCTCGCCGCGGCCGCCTGGGCGCGCCGGGAGGCGAAGCCCAGGCCGAGGATCTGGGCCAGCCCCATCGCGATGACGACCCAGCCGCCGACGGCGATCAGCAGATCGCGGTGGCCGTTGAACAGCCGGCTGGCCACCGTACTGGCCGCGCCGAGCGGGACCAGCGTCGTGGCCAGCCCCAGGTAGAACACCCCGGTACGGGCCACCAGCCGGCCGGGCGTCGAGAGGGAGTACGCGAAGAACGCGGGCAGCAGCAGTGCGCTGCACGGGCTGAGCAGCGCCAGCGCACCGCCCAGGAACGCCGCGAGGTAGCCGATGTCGTTCATTCCCCGGCCCCCTTGGCCGCCGGTCCGTCCTTCGCCGTCGACCCGCTCTTGCCCGTCGACCCGTCCTTCGCCTTCGACCCGTTCTTGTCCGCCGGCCCCTTCTTGTCCGCCCGCGCCGCGGCGTCCTTGATGCCCTGGGCGAAGACCTCGGCGGGCTGGGCCCCGGCGACCGGCCGGCCGTTGATGAGGAAGGACGGCGTGGACTGCACTCCGAGCTGGTAGCCCTCGGCCTGGTCCTTCTTCAGCGCCCGCTCGGCGTCCTCGCTCTTCATGTCCGCACGGAACTTGTCGATATCGGCCACACCGCTGCTGCGGGCCAGCTCGACGAGCTTGTCCTCGGCGAGCGCCTTGCCCTTACGGGTCTTGGCGTACAGCGTGTCGTGGAGCTGCCAGAACTTGCCCTGCTGCCCGGCGGCCCAGGAGGCACGGGCGGCCCGCTCGGAGTCGGCGCCGAAGACGGTGAAGTTGCGGAATTCGATGCGCAGGGTACCCGCGTTGACGAACTTCTTGATCAGTCCGGGCTGGGTCTCGCGGGTGAAGCGGCCGCAGAACGAGCACTGGTAATCGGCGTATTCGACCAGGACCACCGGGGCGTCCTTCCTGCCGACGGCCAGCGGATCGCCGTCCTCGCGCCGGGTGGTCCGCTTGGCGAGGTCATCGAACGTCTTCTGCTGTGCGGGGTCCTCCTCGGGCGCGTCGGAGGCGGCGGCCTCGGGGGCGTTGCTGCGGCCGGTGCCGCGGTCGCCCTCGACGGACTTGCCGACGGCGACCCCGATGGCGATGACGGCCACGACGAGGGCGATGACCGCGCCGATGGCGGCCAGTTTGCGGGTGGGAGAGGCGGAAACAGGCATGCGGAAGCTCCAGACGTACGGAGGGGAAAGTCAGGCCGTGTGCGTCGGGGCAGCGGCCTATATCCGCAGTACGGGCAGGAGCGGGGTGCGGTCGCGGGCGGGCGCGCTGTCGGTCGGTGGCCGGGCGAGCGCGCACTGCGCGGGCAGATCCGCGGCGAGCGGGCCCGGGCCGGTGGTGGCGGGGGCCAGGGGCTCACCACGGTGCGGTGTGGGCAGCGGGGCGGACTCCGCGGGCCCCGGCGCATGGCGGCCCGAGCACTTCTTGGGCGCATGGGCCACGGCGATCGGGGCACCGGGGTCGAGCCGCGGGCCGCCGAGGGCGGCAGACGGCAGCGCCGGTGCGTCCCCGTCCGCGGATGCGCCGTCCGCGGATGCGTCCCCGTCCGCTGATGCGTCCCCGTCCGCCGGGCTCGCGGCCTGGCTCGCCGCCGCCGGGGAAGCCGCCGTCGCGCCGCCGGTCCTCCAGGCAGCGGTGGCCGCTGCCGCCCGGCCTGCCAGCCAGGCCTGGTCACCGCCGATGCGGCACAGCAGCGGCCCGAAGGTGACGGCGAGGAGGAGCAGCAGCGTCAGCGTGGCCGAGCGGCGCGCGTGGTGCATGTCGCCCTCCTCTCCGGGCCTGGTCGCGAACATGAATATCCCATCCTACGGATCGTCATCGCGCGAGCGGAGCACTGACCGGAGCGGACCTCAGGGCCGTGGGACACAGGGGCCGTCGGGGCGCAGGGACCGTCAGGACACAAGTACCGTCGGGCACGGTCAGCAGGGACAAGCCGGGCAGGAGCAAGCTGGACCGGGGCGAGGCGGGCCAGGGCGAGGCGGGGCAAGGCGGGCCCGGCCGGACAGGGCCGGGGCCGGACCGCGCGGCGCCGGCCCCGGTCGTGGGCAAACCGGCCGTCAGCGGTCGGCGATCCGCATCTCGAACCAGGTGGTCTTGCCGCGGGGCAGCAGATCCACCCCCCAGCGGTCGGAGAGCTTGTCGACGAGGAAGAGGCCGCGGCCGCTGATGTCCATCTCCTGGACCGGCATCAGGCAGGGCAGGCCGCGCGACGGGTCACGCACCTCGATCCGGATCCAGCCGCGGCGGCGGAGCATCCGCAGCCCGAACGTGCGGGCGCCGGTGTGCCGCACGGCGTTGCCGACGAGCTCGGACACCAGCAACACGGCGTGCTCGGCGAGCTGGGGCGTCAGGGACCACTGTCTGAGGAGTACGGCGGCGGTCAGCCGGCGGGCGATACCGGCGGACTGGGGGCGTGAGGGCAGCCGCACCTCTCCGAGAGCCGGGTCGCCGACCGGATCGGATGCCGCAAAGACCGGTGCGCGAGGGGCCGGTGCGGTGTCTGCGTCCGGACCGGGGACGCCCCATCGCGCGGCGCCCGGATCGCTCCGCGGCCGCGGCTGCTCCATTCCTTCGAGGCCCGCCATGCCACCCATCATGGCCGTTGCACGGCGTCCAGGGGAGCGGAACCGACGGAATCGATTGTCCGGAATCGTCGGTTCCAGCCCTCCGGCCAGACATATGCCAACGGCAGTTAAGGATCCGGCGCACCCCGGCTGACCTGCCAGGACGCCGGGCCCACGAGGAAGCGGCCGGCCACCTCAACAAGGTTGCCTTAAGGTGCAATTAAGCCTTCCTCCGTTCGCCCACACGAGGCATTGCACCCGGCCCAAACCTCACCAGCACCGCCAACAACAGTCGTTTCAGAGGAACTTGGCCTTGCCCGGCCCTTCCTCGACGAAGCTGCGCATGCCGGTCTCCCGGTCCTCGGTCGCGAACAGCCCCGCGAACCAGTTGCGTTCGATCGTCAGGCCGGTGTCGATGTCGGTCTCCAGGCCCGCGTCGACGGATTCCTTGGCGGCCCGCAGCGCCAGCGCGGGACCGGCCGCAAGCCGTGCCGCCCAGGCGTGCGCCCGCTCGTAGACCTCCGCGGCCGGCACCACCCGGTCGACCAGGCCGAGCGCAAGGGCCTCGTCGGCCTTCACATGACGGCCGGTGAAGATCAGGTCCTTGGCCTTGGACGGGCCCACCAGCCGCGCCAGCCGCTGGGTGCCGCCGGCCCCGGGGATGAGGCCCAGCAAAATCTCCGGCTGGCCGAGCTTGGCGTTGTCGCCCGCGATCCGGAAGTCGGCACAGAGCGCCAACTCGCAGCCCCCGCCCAGCGCGTAGCCGGTGACCGCGGCGACCACCGGCTTGGGGATCCGGGCCACGGCGGTGAACGAGTCCTGCAGGGCCTTGGAGCGCACCACCATGGCCGGGTGGTCCATGGCCTGCATTTCCTTGATGTCCGCGCCGGCCGCGAACACCTTCTCGCCGCCCCAGACGACGACGGCGCGCACATCGTCGCGGCGGGTGACCTCCTCGGCCAGCTCGCGCAGCCGGTCCTGGGTGGCGATGTCCAGTGCGTTCATCGGGGGACGGTCCAGGCGGATGGTGCCGACGCCGTCGGCGACCTCGAGATTCACAGTCATGCGGGAAGGTTAGTACGCGTTAACGACATCGGGCCCGGTGCACTGCGTCACAGTGCGCCGGGCCCGGTCGTCTGCCGGCCGCCCTGCTGCCGGGGCCACCGATGCCCCTGCGGGCGGGTCCGCCGGCGGGCCTGCTCGTGGGCCTACTGGCGGGCCTTCCACTTCTCCCAGGAGAGGTTCCAGTCGCTGAAGCCGTTGTCCGGCTGGATCGTTTCGTCGTGGGAGTTCTTGACGATGACCACATCGCCGACGACGGAGTTGCGGAAGAACCACGCCGCCGGGGTGGAGCTGTCACCGCCACCGCGCTGGTCGAAGAGGCCCACACAGCCGTGGCTGGCGTTGCGGGTGCCGAACGTCGCGCGGCCCGACCAGTAGTTGCCGTGGATGAACGTGCCGGAGGTGCTCAGCCGCATCGCATGCGGGACGTCCTTGATGTCGTACTCGCCGCCGAAGCCGACGGTGTCACCGTTCATCCGCGTCACCAGGTGCTTCTCGCTGATCACCATCTTGCCGTTGTACGTCTCGGTGCCCGGCCCGCCCGAGGTGATCGGGATGGTCTTGATCTTCTTGCCGTCGCGGACCACGGTCATCTTCTTCGACTCGGCGTCGACCGTGCTGACCTGGCTGCGGCCGACGGTGAAGGAGACCTCCTTGGCCTGGGTGCCGTAGACCCCGGGCCGGCCCTCGACGCCGTTGAGGTCGAGCTTGAGGGTGACCTTGGTGCCGGCCGCCCAGTACTTCTCGGGGCGGAAGTCGAGCCGGTCGTTGCCGAACCAGTGGCCCTCGATGGGGACCGACGGCTTCGCGCTGACCTTGATGGCGTCCTCGACGGCCTCGGGGTCGGTGATACCGCGGGTGAAGTGGATCGAGACCGGCATACCGACGCCGACCTGCTGGCCGTTCTCGGGGGTGTACTGGCCGACGAAGGTGTTCTTCGGGACGAGGGTGGTGAAGCTGGAGTGCTCGGCGGCCTCCCGGCCCTTGCCGTCCACCGCTATGGCGTCGACGGTGTACTCCGTCGAGGCGCCCAGATGGCCGCTCGGCTGCCACAGAGCGCCGCTGCCCGCTGTCTTCCCGTCGACCTCGTTGCCCTTGCCGTCCTTGACCTTGACGGACTTGAGCCTGCCCTTCCGGGCGGTCACCTTCAGCGCGCCGCTGGTGGCGACGTCATGCGCGCCGTCCTTGGGCGCTATCGTCACGGCCGCCTGCGAGGCATCCTTCTCCCCCGCCTTGCCGGCCGGTTTGTCGTCATCGACGTCACCGCCGCATGCGGTCACCAGCAGCAGCATCGCGCCGACCAGCAGGGCCGGCGCACCCCCGCCCCTGACCGGCCACCGACGCCGGCGAGCCGGCACCCCCGAATTCGGCTGGACGTTCACGACTGGCCCCTTCCCCCTCGCACGGCCCGCGATCCCCGCGCGCGCGGACGCGGACAGCCGCGCGCTCGCCGTTAGATAACCACACCGCGGTGACAGTGAACTCCCCGTGAACGTCACCGTTTAGTCCCAACTGCGGGGGTGGTGCGGAGGCAGGGGGCGGACGGCCGCAGGGACGCCCGCCGGTCAGCCCCGCGCGGACCCGGCCCGCCACAGCTCCCAGGTCATGTTCCAGCCGCCGAGGCCGTTGTCCGGCGCGACCGTACGCTCCGGGGAGTGCTCCACCACGACGGTGTCGCCGACGATCGAGTGGCCGAAGAACCAGCCGGCCGGGGTGTGGGGTCCGCCGCCCTTGATGTCCTTCAGCCCGACGCAGCCGTGACTGGTGTTGAGACCGCCGAAGACCTCGGGCGGCGCCCAGTAATTGCCGTGCAGGAAGGTCCCCGACCTGGTGAGCCGCATGGCGTGCGGCACGTCCGGGATGTCGTACTCGGCGCCGAAGCCGACGGTGTCGCCGTCCATCCGCGTCACTGACTGCCGCTCCAGGATCACCATCCTCCCGTTGTAGGTGGGGTTCGCGTCGTTGCCCGCGGTAACCGGAAGCACCGCCACCACCCGGCCGCCCTGGCGCACCGTCATGGTGTGCCGGGCGGCATCGATGACGCTGACCTGATCCCGGCCCACCCGGTAGCGGACGGTCCGGCGCTGCGTCCCGTAGGCGCCCGGCCCGGCCTTCACGCCGCGCAGCCGCAGGTCCACGGTGATCACGGTGCCCGGCCGCCAGCGCTCCCGGGGCCGGAAGTCCAGCCGGCGGTGGCCGAACCAGTGGGCGGCGATCTCGACGGCCGGCCGGGCGCTGACCCTGACCGCGCGTTCGACGGCCGCGCGGTCGGCGACCGGCCGGTTGAAGACCAGCGAGAAGATCAGGCCGGTGCCGACCGTGGCGTCGCCCTGCGGCGAGAAGTGGGCGGTGAAGCGGCGGACGGGCACGGCGGTGGTGAAGGTGGTGTGGCGGGCCGAGCGCCGGCCCGCGCCGTCCAGCGCCACCGCGTCGACGGTGTACTTCGCGCCGGGTTGGAGGCGCCCGGCCGCCGGACGCCAGGTCATACCGTCCGGGGTGATCCGCCCGGCGACGGGCTGCCGGCCGGCGCCACCGGTCCGGCTGACCTCGACCCGCTCCAGCCGCCCCTCGGGCACCCGGACCTCGAAACGCCCGTCGGCCCGTACACCGTGCGCCCCGTCGTGCGGGACGACCCTGATCGCCGCCCCCGGGGAGCGCGGTTTGCCGACGACGAACCCCTCGGCGTCCCCGCAGCCGGCCAGCGCCACCGCCCCGGCGAGCCCGGCCGCGGCGGCGAGGACGACGCGGACCCGGCGGGCCGCCCGCACCGCCGCTCCCCCGCCCGTCCGGCCCCGGTCCGGCACCCGGCCCCGCACACGGACGTCCGCACGGCTCTTCGCTCGGTCCCCTGCTCGGTTCTGCTGATGGGCGGTCATATACCGAATTGTGACGGATGATGCCCAGGTTAGGAGGTATACCGCGTAACGGGATGTCACGGGCACTGCGGGGCAGACCGATGAGCCTCCGTCGCGGGAAGCGTGAGGCAACGCCTGGTTGCGGGAAGAACAACGGGGAGGGCGGGGGACACCTGCACGGCCGGACTCTCCCGGTGGACGCCGGGAGGTACCCCGTGCCGGGGGCCCGCCGCCCGACCGAGCCATGAGCCGCAGGAGGCCGGCACGTGTCGAGCGCACCCGAGCAGGAGGCGGTGGCGGATGAACCACTCGCCCGACCCGCGGATATCCGCCCCGGCAGCCCCACACCACTGGGCGCCCGCTATCGCACCGGCCCCGACGGCATCGCCGGCACCAACTTCGCCCTGTGGGCGGGCGGCGCCGAGGCCGTGGAACTGTGTCTCTTCGACGACGCGGAGCGCGAGACGCGCCATGCGCTGACCGAGCTCACCCATGAGATCTGGCACGGCTTTCTGCCCGGTGTCCACCCCGGCCAGCGTTATGGCTACCGGGTGCACGGCCGCTGGGATCCCTGGAGCGGCGCCCGCTGGAATCCGGCGAAGCTGCTGCTGGACCCGTATGCCAGGGCCGTGGACGGCGACTTCGGCACCCGTACGGAACCGTCCGGCGCGGGGCCGGCGCTGCCGGCCCAGCTCTACGGCCATGTCCGTGACTGGCCGGAGCAGCAGGTCGCCGACACCGTGCGCGACGACCGGGACTCGGCGCCGTACGTCCCCAAGGGCGTCGTGGTCGGCGAGGACACCGGGGACGAGGGCGGCGTCGACGAATGGCAGGACGACCGCCGGCCCAAGACGCCCTGGCCGGATTCCGTGCTCTACGAACTGCATGTGCGCGGCTTCACGATGCGCCATCCCGGTATCCCGGAGCGGCTGCGCGGCACCTATGCGGGGCTCGCGCACCCCGCGGCGCTGGAGCACCTGGTCCGGCTCGGCGTCACCGCCGTCGAGCTGCTGCCCGTCCACCAGTTCGCGCACGAGGACCACCTGGTGCGCCGGGGGCTGCGCAACTACTGGGGCTACAACTCCCTCGGCTACTTCGCGCCCCACGCCGGATACGCCGCCACGGGCACCCGGGGGCAGCAGGTCGGTGAGTTCAAGCGGATGGTGCGGGCGCTGCACGACGCGGGCATCGAGGTGATCCTCGACGTCGTCTACAACCACACGGCGGAGGCCGGCGAGCTGGGCCCGACGCTCTCCCTGCGGGGCATCGACAACCGCGGCTACTACCGTCTGGCCGGCGAGGCCCGCCGCTACACCGACTACACGGGCTGCGGCAACACCCTGCACGTCGTCCAGCCCCATGTTCTGCGGCTGATCACCGATTCGCTGCGCTACTGGGTCACCGAGATGGGCGTGGACGGCTTCCGCTTCGATCTTGCGGCCGCCCTGGCCCGCTCCATGCACGATGTCGACATGCTCTCGCCGTTCCTCGCGGTGATCGCCCAGGACCCGGTGCTGCGCCGGGTCAAGCTGATCGCCGAGCCCTGGGACGTGGGCTCCGGCGGCTATCAGGTCGGTGCCTTCCCGCCGTTGTGGACGGAGTGGAACGACCGCTACCGCGACACCGTCCGCGACTTCTGGCGCGGCGCCCAGCACGACGTCCGGGACCTGGGCTACCGGCTTTCCGGATCGAGCGACCTCTACGCCTGGGGCGGCCGCCGCCCCTACGCCTCGGTCAACTTCATCACCGCCCACGACGGCTTCACCCTCCGTGACCTGGTCACCTACGAGCACAAGCGCAACGCGGACAACGGCGAGGGCAACCGCGACGGCACCGGTGACAACCGCTCCTGGAACTGCGGCGCCGAGGGCGAGAGCGACGACCAGGAGGTCCGCGCACTGCGCCGCCGCCAGCTGCGCAACCTGCTGACCACCCTGCTGCTGTCGACGGGCGTGCCGATGCTGGTGGCCGGCGACGAGATGGGCCGCACCCAGCACGGCAACAACAACGCCTACTGCCAGGACAACGAGACCAGTTGGCTGGACTGGTCACTGCTGGACGACCCGGAATGGCGCCCGCTGGCCGGCCTCGCCGCCCGTCTCATCGCCCTGCGCCGCGCGCACCCCGTGCTCCGCCGCCGGGCGTTCTTCTCCGGGCGGCCGCATCAGCAGGGCGGTCTGCGCGACCTCGCCTGGTTCACCGCGGACGGTACGGAGATGACCGAACAGGACTGGTACACCCCGGGGGCCACGCTGGGCATGTACCTCTCCGGGAACGACATCTCCCAACGTGACACCCGGGGCATCCGCATCGTCGACGACAGCTTCCTGGCCGTGCTCCACGCCGCCGACCGGCCCTGTCCGTTCACGCTCCCCGGACCGCCCTGGGCCCGCGCCTACGAACTCCTCGTCGACACGGCACGGGAGGACCAGCCGGGGGTGGCAGGGGAGGACCGGCCGGGGACGGCACAGCCGCCGTACCCGGCGGGCGGCTCGCTCACGCTGGCCGGGCGGTCGGTGGTGCTGTTCCGGGCCGTGCCGGGCTGAGGGGGCTGGGGCGGTCGCGGGGCGGATGGATGGACAGTGGTGGGGCGGCGGTGGCGCGGCGCGGCACAGCGGGCGAGGCCGCCGGACGGAAAATGGCATGAGCGTTGTCAGTGACGCGCCTTACGCTCGCGAGTGATGGCCGACACCGCGCAGACCTCGCCCCCGCCCGACCGGACCGACTTACCTCAGCGCTCCGCAGTGCGCTCGCTGTTGCGCCTGTGGCCGTTCATCCGCCCGGTGCGGGCGCGCATGGGCACGGCCGCGTGCGTGGCGATACTCGCCTCGTGCATCAGCTTGATCATCCCGCTGGTGCTCAAGTGGCTGGTGGACGGGCCGGTGGCCGAGCGCGATCCGGGCGGGATATGGCTCGGTGGTGCCTTCCTCCTGCTGCTCGGGCTGGCGGAGGCGCTGTTGTTCGGACTGCGGCGCTGGCTGGTGGCGCGCCCGCTGGCCGGGGTCGAGGCGGCGATGCGCGAGGCGCTGTACCGCCATGTGCAGCGGCTGCCGGTCGCCTTCCACGACCGCTGGCCCTCGGGCCAGTTGCTGTCGCGGGGGACCACCGACCTTCAGCTGTTACGGATGTTCTTCACCTTCCCGCTGACGTTCCTGCTCGTCAACGGGGTGACCATCCTGGTGGGCGCGGTGCTCCTCATGGTCCAGCGCTGGTCGCTGGGCCTGGTGCTGCTGGCACCGCTGCCACCGCTGATGGTGCTGTGCTCGGTCTTCGAGGCGAAGTACGGGCGCGCGGCCCGCCAGGCCCAGGACCAGGTCGGCGATCTGACGACGGTGGTCGAGGAATCGGTGCTCGGCATCCGCATCATCAAGGGCTTCGGACGCCATCGCAGCCAGGCCAGGTCCTTCCGGAAGCTGACGCATGCGCTGCGTACCTCCGAACTCCGCAAGGCCCGGCTGCTGGCCTGGATCCTGGTCTTCATCACCGCACTTCCGGAGATCGCCATCGGCGGCGCCCTGGTGCTCGGCTCGCTCCAGGTGGCCGACGGTGCGCTGTCCGCGGGCACCCTCGTCGCCTTCCTCTCGACCGCGCTGGCGCTGCGCTGGCCCGTGGAGTCGATCGGCTTCCTGCTGGCCATGAGCAACGAGGCGGCAACGGCCACCGACCGGTATTTCGAGGTCATGGACGAGCCCGCGGTGGAGGAATCGTCGACGGGCAGGGATACCGGGGACGTAGCGGGCGGGGACGTAAGGGGCGGGGGCATACGGGCCGGGGGCGTAGGGGACGGCGACATACGGGCCGGGGACGTAGGGGACGGGGGCATACGGGCCGGGAACGATCCGCCCACGGACACCCCGGACCCGCACGTCCCCGCGGCGCCCGGCACCGGCGGGCTGGTCTTCTCCGGCGTCGAGTTCCGCTACCCCGATGCGCCGCCGGAGGCACCGCCCCTCCTCAAGGACATCACCCTGCACATCCGGCCCGGCGAGACGATGGCGCTGGTCGGGGCGACGGGCAGCGGGAAGACCACGCTCACGGCGCTGGTGCCGCGGCTGTACGACCCGACCGCGGGCCGGATCACGCTCGACGGGCGCGATCTGGCGACGCTCAGCAGGGACGAGGCCCGTGCGCTGGTCGCGGTGGCCTTCGAGGAGCCCACGCTCTTCTCGGCGACCGCCGCGGAGAACGTGCTGATGGGCGGAGAGGGTGCCCAGGACGGCGATCTCCGGCGGGCGCTGGCGGTGGCGCAGGCGGAGGAATTCGTCGACGCCCTCCCCCAGGGCAGCGCGACCCAGGTCGGTGAGCAGGGACTGAGCCTGTCCGGCGGGCAGCGGCAACGGCTCGCCCTGGCCCGTGCCGTGGTCGGCCGGCCGCGCTTCCTGATCCTCGACGATCCGCTCTCCGCCCTCGACGTGCACACCGAGGCCCTGGTGGAGGCGGCGCTGCGCCGGGCCCTGGCGGGCACCACCGCCCTGGTCGTCGCCCACCGGCCGTCCACGGTCCTGCTCGCCGACCGGGTGGCGCTGCTGTCCGGCGGCCGGATCACCGCCGTCGGCACCCACCACCAACTGCTCCGGGACAACCCCGAGTACGCCGTCTTGATGTCCGGCGAGGGAGAGAGCGCCCGATGACCACCACCGCAACCGGCCTCCCGCCCGACGAACCCGAGGGGCACCGCGCCCCGCAGCAACGCCCGCCTGCCACACCGCACCCCCGGGAGACCGAGGGCTCCTCGCAGACCCTGGGCACCCCGAAGACCCTGGGCGCCCCGAAGACCGAGGGCTCCCGGGAGACCGAGGAGTCCCCCGCCACCGACGCCTTCGCACACGATCTGCTCCCCACCGCCAAGGGGGCCGCGCGCACCCTCCTGGCTTCCCTGCTGGCGCCGCACCGGCGCCGGGTCCGGTGGGTGGCCGTCGCGCTGCTGCTCCAGCAGGCCGCCGTGCAGGCCGGCCCGCTGCTGGTCGCCTACGCCCTCGACCGCGCGGTACCGGCCCTGCGGGCGGGCGATCACGGGCCGTTGATCGCCGTGGCGGTGGCTGCGGTGCTGTGCGCGGTGGCGTCCGGCGGGCTGCAGTTCGGCTTCATCCAGCTCTCGGCCCGGGTCAGCCAGGATGTGCTGCTCGACCTCCGCGGCCGGATCTTCCGGCATGCGCAGGCGCTGAGCCTGGACTTCCACGAGCGCTATACGTCCGGCCGGCTGATCTCCCGCGCCACCACGGACGTGGAGTCGCTGCGTGAACTCCTCGAGGAGGGGTTGCAGGAGCTGATCACGGTCGTGCTCTCGGCGGTCTACATCACCGCCACCCTGCTCTGGCTGGACTGGGGATTCGGGGCGGCCGCCCTGGTCTCCGCCGGTCCGCTCGCCCTCCTCGTACGCTCCTTCCGGCACCGCTCGCACCGGGTCTACAGCGCGAAGTCCACGGCGATGGCGAGTGTGATCGTGAAGTTCACCGAGACCCTGGGCGGCATCCGCCCGGTGCAGGCGTTCCGCCGCGAGCTGCCGAACGACGCCGCCTTCGCCCGGCTGAACCACCAGCACGCCCGGATCAACGGCGCCACCTCCCTGGAGATGGCGCGCTACGTCGTCTCCTCCCGGCTGGTGGCCAACACCACGGTCGCCGCGCTCGTCCTGTGGGGCGCCTACCGTGTGGCCACGGGAGGGCTGGCGCTCGGTGTGCTGGCAGCCGCGGTGCTCTATCTCCGGCGGCTGTACGACCCCATCGACCGGCTCGGGATGTTCCTCAACGCCTATGAATCCGCCGCCGCTTCCCTCCAGAAGATCGCCGGCCTGCTGGCCCTGCGCCCCGGCGTCCCGGAGCCCGGGGCACCTGCCGCGCTGCCGGCCGTCGCGGCGGGCCGGCCGGGCCGCGAGGTCGCCTTCCGCGGCGTCCGGTTCGCCTACCGCTCAGGCGGCGAGGTGCTGCCCCGCTTCGATCTGACCCTGGCGGCGGGCGCGACCGTGGCCGTGGTGGGTGCCACCGGCGCGGGCAAGTCCACCCTCGCCAAGCTGCTGGCCCGCTTCTACGACCCCACCGAGGGCGAGGTGCTGCTCGACGGCGTCGATCTGCGGGCGCTGTCGACCACCGCCCTGCGCCGCGGTGTCGTCATGGTCACCCAGGAGGCCTTCCTGTTCTCCGGCACGGTCGCCGACAACATCGCCCTCGGCCGCCCGGACGCCACCCGCGCGGAGATCGAAGGCGCCGCGAAGGCCATCGGCGCCCATGACTTCATCACCGCCCTGCCGGACGGCTACGACACCGATGTCCGCAAGCGGGGCGGCCGGATCTCCGCCGGCCAGCGCCAACTGGTCGGCTTCGCCCGCGCCCTGCTCGCCGACCCCGCCGTCCTCATCCTCGACGAGGCCACCAGTTCGCTGGACATCCCCGGCGAACGCGCGGTGCAGCGCGCCATGGCCACGGTGCTGCAAGGCCGTACGGCCCTGGTGATCGCGCACCGCCTCTCGACCGTCGAGATCGCCGACCGGGTCCTGGTCATGGCCGACGGCCGGATCGTCGAGGACGGCCCGCCGAAGGAACTCATCGCCGGGCACGGCCGGTTCGCCGAGCTGCACCAGGCATGGCGGGAGAGCGTGGGGTAGCCGGCCGGTCCGCAGGGTCCTCGATTCGTGATCCGGCCCCGGCTTCGGAAGGGTTCCGGGCCCGGGACGGCAGCGGCGTACGCAGGTCGCCGGAGGGGGTGGGCGACGGCCCCGCGCCAAGGACGGCGAGCACGAAAGCGGCGGTGAGGGCGCGGACGTCATCGGCCCGCTTGATCAGGTAGTGACGGCCGCGGGGCACCTCGTACCGGGCCAGGTCCGGCACCACTTCGCGGGCCCGCCGGGCGTACTCCAGAGAGCGGGCGGTGCTTGCCGCACTGCGGTCCCGCTCACCGTGGATGATCAGCACCCGTCGGCCCGCCAGCTGCTCCACCGGGTCGCCGCCCGGCAGCCAGGGGGCGATACCGGCCACACCCACCACGGCGGGATGGCCGGCTGTCCGGAAAGCGGCGCGACCGCCGAGCGAGTTGCCGATCAGCACGACGGGGACGTCGCCGTACCGGCGGGTGATCTCTTCCAGCGCCCAGCGGGTGTCGACGGCCGTGTCCGCGGCATCACCGTTCCAGCCCCGATAGCGGTAGTGGAGCAGGTGCACGGCGATGCCGTGGGAGCGTCCGCGCTCCGTGAGTTCGGCCACCAGGTCCTGCAGTCCCAGCTCAGCGATCTTCAACGGCCCCCGCCTGCTGCGGACGAACCCACCGGGCAGCAGCAGAACCACCGCCTGGACCGTGCCCTCACCTTGCCACTCCGTCAGTCCGGCACTGCGTTCGCACGAGGTGAACATGCCTACTCTCCTTGCTCATCGGTACCGGTTCCCGGTATGTCGGGCAGAACGCACGCGGCCGGGAAGGCGCCGCGTCCCGCGCACCACGCAACCCGTTGCCCGCCCCTGGGGCATAGATGCGCCGGGTCATCCTGACGACCCGGAAGTCGCTGATCAGCGACGGTATGACGCCGTCCCAGGACGTGGCGTCCCCACTGCCCCCGTGCACGAGGAGCAGCGTCGGTCCGGTGCCGTCGTCGAGTGCGGTGAGGTGCGTGCCGTCCATGGAGGTGGTGACGAGTTCGGCCATGCGCGCCATGCTGCGCCGCCCGGCCTACAGGGCACCGACATCCCACCGACAGCGAGCTGACGCCACTACGTGGACTGCGTGCGGCGGACCCGTCTGGCGTACGCGGCCCCCGTGGGAAAGGATGATCGAGTGAACGATCACCCAGCGCCGCACTCGCTGCGCCCGGTCCGCGGAGCTGCCGGCTGCGCCGTCGCCGGCTTCGTCGTCGCCGGCTTCGTCGTCCGCGCTCTCACCGCGGTGCAGCAGCAACGCGCCGACCACGCCCCGCGGTTCGAGACCGCCGGCACCGCGGCGGGCTGACCCGCCGCCACCCGCAACACCACTGGGCATCGCGGCGAAGGCCAGGGAGGTACGGCCAGCACAGGGGGACGGAACGCGTAGGGAGATGGACGGCAGAGGGACGGGTCGGCAGAGGGGGCGGACGGTATGACGGCGACCGACGGCAGGACGGACCCGGGGAGCGGCCGGGGATTTCCCGGCCCGCGCAGTCCCGGGCGGTATCTGTGGTGGCTGGTGGTCAGCCAACGGGGGCGGGTGGCGGCGGGCGCCTCGTACGGGAGTCTGTGGATGGTGGGGCTGATGCTGCCGCCGTATGTGCTGTCGCGGGCCATCGACGACGGGCTGGCCCCGGGCCGGATGCCGGTGCTGCTGGGCTGGGTCGGGGTGCTGGTCGGGGTCGGGGCGATGAACGCCTGGCTGGCGGTGATGCGGCATCGCACGATGACCCGCATCCGTATGGACGCCACCTTCCGTACGGTGCGTGCCGTCATGGCGCAGACGGTGCGGCTGGGGGCGGCGCTGCCCCGCAAAGTGACGGCCGGGGAGGTCGTCACGATCGGGATCGGCGATGTCGCGGTGATCAGTCAGACGCTGACGATGACCGGCCCCGGCGTCGGCGGAGTGCTGGCGTATGCGGTCGCCGCCGTCCTGCTGCTGACCGTCTCACCGCTGCTGGCCGCGGTGGTACTGCTGGGTGTGCCGTTGCTCGCGGTGCTGGTCGGGCCGCTGCTGGGGCGGCTGCAGGGAGCGCAGACGCGCTACCGCGAACGGCAGGGCGGGCTGGCGGCGCGGCTGACGGATCTGGTCGGCGGCCTGCGGGTGCTCAACGGCCTCGGAGGGAAAGCGGTGTTCGCCGACCACTACCGGCACGCCTCGCGGGCGCTGCGCAGCGAGGGCTACCGGGTGGGTGCGGTGACCAGCTGGGTCCAGGCGCTCGGGTTCGGGCTGCCCACGCTGTTCCTGGCCGCGGTGACCTGGCCGGCGGCACGGATGGCCGCCCAAGGAACCCTCACCGCGGGTGAGTTGGTCGCGGTGTACGGCTATGCGGCGGCGCTGGTGCTACCGGTGTCGTTCTTCATCGAGGGTGGCTACAACCTCACCAGGGGGCTGGTCGCCGCCCGGCGGGTCGTACGGTTCCTGGCGCTGGAGCCGGACGGCGCAAGGCAGGTGGGGGAAGCGGGCACGGTACGGGACGTCCCGAGGCAGGATGTTCCCGGGCAGGGCCTTCCCGGACGGGACGTTCACAGGCAGGACGCACCCGGGCAGGGCCTTCCCGGACGGGACGTTCCCGGACGGGAGGACGCTCTTGGACGGGAGGACGCTCTTGGACGGGATGCTCCCGGTATGGCGTGCGTGCTGCGTGATCCGGTGTCGGGCGTCGAGGTGGTGCCCGGGTTGCTGACCGCGCTGGCCACCGCCCGGCCGGCCGAGTCGGCGGCGGTGGTCGACCGCCTGGGCGGGTTCGCGGATTCGGCCGCCACCTGGGGCGCGGTCCGTCTCGACGAGATCGCGACACGGCAGCTCCGCGACCGGATCCTGGTGGCGGACAACGAGGCGGATCTGTTCGCCGGAACGCTGCGCGAGGTGGTCGCCGGACGCCGGGACCGAGCCGAGGAGGCAATCGACCGCGCCGTCCGTACGGCCCTGGCCGAGGACATCGTCCGCGGTCTGCCCGACGGGCTCGACGCACGGGTCGAGGCGCAGGGCCGCAATCTCTCCGGCGGGCAGCGGCAGCGGCTGCGCCTGGTACGGGCGCTGCTGGCCGATCCCGAGGTACTGCTCGCCGTCGAGCCGACCTCGGCGGTCGACGCGCACACCGAGGCGGGTATCGCGACCCGGCTGCACGCCGCCCGTGCGGGCCGTACGACGGTGGTCACCAGCACCTCGCCCCTGCTGCTCGACCGGGCCGACCGGGTGTACTTCCTCGTGGACGGAACGGTCGCGGCCGTCGGCAGTCACCGTGAACTCCTCGACGGGCAGCCCGGATACCGCCGCCTGGTCTCCCGCGGCGAGGACGAGGAAGCCGACGGCGCGGGTCCGGCGGGCGCGGCCGAGGTGCCCTTGACCGAGGACAAGGACGGCGACGGCACCGGCCCCGCGGACGCGGCCGAGGTGCCCTTGACCGAGGAAGGCCCGCGATGACGGAGTCGCCCACCCCGCCGCCCGCACGGACCGACGACGCGCTCCCGGACCGTGCGGCACATCAAAACCGTGCGGTACGGCAAAACCGTGCGGCACGGCAAAACCGTGCGGCACAGCAAGACCGTGCGGCACTCCCGGACCGTGCGGCACAGGCGGACCGTGCCGCGCTGCCGGTGGCCGATCCGGCCTCGACCCGGCGGGCGGCGCTCCGGCTGATCCGGCAGGACGGCCGGGCCTTCGCCCTGATGCTCGCTCTCAACGCCCTGGCCGCCGGCGCCGGCCTGGCCGGCCCCTGGCTGCTCGGCCGGATCGTGGACACGGTGCGCGAGGGCGGCGGGGTGCGCACGGTCGACCGGCTGGCACTGGTCATCCTGGTGTGTGCCGTGGCGCAGCTGCTGCTGTCGCGGTACGCCCAGTTCGTCGGGTACCGCTTCGGTGAGCGGACCATGGCGCGCGTCCGGGAGGAGTATGTCGACCGGGCGCTGGCGCTGCCCGCCGCGACGGTGGAGCGGGCGGGCACCGGCGATCTGACGACCCGTGGCACATCGGATGTGGCCGCGGTCGCCGAGTTGGTGCGGGACGCCGCTCCGGAGGTGTTCGTCGCCGCGGTGCAGGCGCTGTTCCTGCTCGGTGCGGTGGTGGTGCTCGATCCGCTGCTCGGCGGGTGCGGGCTGGGGCTGCTGTGCGGGCTGATCGCGGTCCGCTGGTATCTGCGCCGGGCACGCACCGCCTACCTGGCGGCGGGGGCGGCGACCTCGGCACTCGCCGAACTGCTGGCGGCCACCGCGGCGGGCGCCCGGACCGTCGAGGCCCTGGGGCTGGAGGAGCGCCGGACCGCGGCGGGCGAGCGGGCCATCGAGCGCTGCCGGCGCACCCGTACCCGCACGCTGTTCTTGCGCAGCGTGCTGCTGCCCTCCGTGGATGTCTCGTACGTCCTCCCGGTGGCCGGCGTCCTGCTGGCCGGCGGGGCGCTGCAGGGTCACGGTGGCATCAGCCTGGGCGTGGTCGTCTCCGCTGCGCTGTACCTGCGCCAGCTGTCCGGGCCGCTGGAGACGATCCTCTTCCGGGTCGAACAACTGCAGAGCAGCGGCGCCGCATTCGCCCGTGTCGAGGGCCTGGGCGCGGCCCTGCGGCATGCCGCGCCCGCCACCGCTGCCCTCCTGCCCCACCCCTCCCCGGAACCTTCCCCCGGGCCTTCTCCCCGGCCCTCCCCCCGGCTTTCCCCCCGGTCTTCCTGTCGGCCTTCCCCCGCCCCCGCCGCACCCGTCGACGACCGCATCGATGTCACCGCCGTCCACTACGCCTACACCGGCGGGGACGACGGCCGCCCGCACCCCGCCGCGCCCCGCGACGTCCTGCACGGCGTGGACCTGACCGTCCGCCCCGGCGAGCGCCTGGCCGTGGTCGGCCCCTCGGGAGCGGGCAAGTCCACGCTGGGGCGGCTGCTGGCCGGTATCGACGCGCCGCGCAGCGGCTCGGTGACGGTCGGGCGGGTGCCGATCGCCGCACTGGACCCGGAGGCGCTGCGCCGGCAGGTCGTCCTCGTGACCCAGGAGCACCACGTCTTCCTGGGCACCGTCCGGGACAACCTGCGGATCGCCGCGCCCGGTGCCGACGACACCGCTCTGCGTGCCGCGCTGGCCGCCGTGGGAGCCGACTGGGCCGAGGAGCTGCCGGCCGGCCTGGACACCGAACTGGGGGCCGGCGGCCACCGCCCCGACGGCGCGCAGTCCCAGCAACTGGCCCTGGCCCGGGTGGTGCTGGCGGACCCGCACACCCTGATCCTGGACGAGGCGACGGCACTGCTCGACCCCCGTACGGCACGGCACACCGAGCGCGCCCTGGCCGCCGTCCTGAAGGGGCGTACGGTCATCGCGATCGCGCACCGCCTGCACACCGCCCACGACGCGGACCGGGTGGCCGTCATGGAGGCCGGCCGGCTGACCGAACTCGGCACGCACGACGAGCTGGTGGCGGCGAACGGCGCCTATGCCGCCCTGTGGCACTCCTGGCACGGCCGGGACGCGTCCGGCTGACCGGCGCCGCGCCGGGGTCGGCCGGCTGGCCGCCCGGCCGACCGTGGTGGTCGCCGCCCCCGGCCCAGCGGGCACCGCCCGGCGCCCCGGCTCCCGCCAGGACGCCCCGGAGCCGTCAAGGGCGCCCCGGGGGCGGGATCTTCATGGGACGGGATCCGGACGGCTATGAGCTGCCGTTCCCGCGGTTTCCGGGGGTTTGAACGGGCGGGAACGGATCGCGCGGCCGATCACGGGCCGTCCGGCTACCGAACACCGATTTCGCGCAACGGACGGTTTCCGGCCAATTCGTTGAACGGTGCCTGACAACAAGCCACCGGTGGTGGGACTCTTCCCCGCAACCGCCGCACGGATCCCCACAGCACCACATCCCGCGGTGGCCGCAGGTTCTACCTGCCGCACCTGTTCCACCCGCTCCACACGCACCACCCGTACCACCTGTACGCCCAGCACCTCCCGTACGTCTCCCCCCACACGCTCCAAGAGTTCTGCCTCGCTCTGCCCGGACGGCCGTTCGCCGCCCGGTCCCCCTCGGCCGCCTCGCCACTCGGGCGGCCACCGCAGAAGGAGTCAGTGTGAGACGCACCCCCCATGGACGCGCCGTTGCGACCGGAGCACTCGTCGCCGTCACGGCAATGCTGGCAGTCGGCGTCCAGGCCGGTACCGGCACGGCGGCCGCCCCGCGGCCGGGCACCACGCACGCCACCCCCGATCCCGGCGCGCTGCCGGCCAAGCTGTCCCCGTCCCAGCGTGCGGAGCTGATACGGGCAGCCAGTGCCACCACCGCCGAGACCGCGCGGCAGCTCAAGCTCGGCGCGCAGGAGAAGCTGGTCGTCAAGGACGTCTCGAAGGACGTCGACGGCACCGTCCACACCCGCTACGAGCGTACCTACGACGGGCTGCCCGTGCTCGGCGGCGACCTCGTGGTGCACGAGAGCAAGGGCGGCACGCTCAAGGGCGTCACCAAGGCCGTGCGCTCGCAGCTCAAGGTCGCGAGCACCACCGCGAAGGTGAAGCCGGCCGCGGCCGAGGCTGAGGCCGTCACCTCTGCCCGGGCGCTCGGGTCGAAGAAGACCGAGGCCGCGAAGGCACCGCGCAAGGTGGTCTGGGTCGCCGACGGCAAGCCGCTGCTCGCGTACGAGACGGTGGTCGGCGGGCTGCAGGACGACGGCACCCCCAGCCAGTTGCACGTCATCACGGATGCCACGACCGGCGCCAAGATCTTCGAGTACCAGGGGATCGAGAAGGGCATCGGCAACAGCGAGTACAGCGGCAAGGTCACCATCGGGACCTCGGGCTCGGCGCCGAACTTCTCGATGACCGACGCCACGCGCGGGGGCCACAAGACGTACGACCTCAAGCACGGGTCCTCCGGGACCGGCACGCTGTTCACCGACGCGGACGACACCTGGGGCGACGGCACGCCGCAGAACGCCCAGACGGCCGGTGTCGACGCGGCCTACGGCGCGCAGGAGACCTGGGACTACTACAAGAACGTGCACGGCCGCAGCGGCATCCGCGGTGACGGCGTGGGCGCCTACTCCCGTGTGCACTACGGCAACAGCTACGTCAACGCCTTCTGGGACGACGGCTGCTTCTGCATGACGTACGGCGACGGCAGCGGCAACACCTCCCCGCTGACCGCCATCGACGTGGCCGGCCACGAGATGTCGCACGGTGTCACCGCGGCCACCGCCAACCTCACCTACAGCGGTGAGTCCGGCGGCCTCAACGAGGCGACCTCGGACATCTTCGGCACCGCGGTGGAGTTCTACGCCAACAACACCTCCGACCCCGGTGACTACCTCATCGGCGAGAAGATCGACATCAACGGCGACGGCACCCCGCTGCGTTACATGGACAAGCCGTCCAAGGACGGCGCCTCGGCCGACTACTGGTCGAGCAACGTCGGCAACAAGGACGTGCACTACTCGTCCGGCGTCGCCAACCACTTCTTCTACCTGCTGTCCGAGGGCAGCGGCCCGAAGGACATCGGCGGCGTCCACTACGACAGCCCGACCTCCGACGGTCTGCCGGTCCCGGGCATCGGCCGCGCCAACGCCGAGAAGGTCTGGTTCAAGGCACTCAGCCAGTACATGAGCGCCAACACCAACTACGCCGGCGCCCGTACCGCCACTCTGCAGGCCGCCGCGGACCTGTTCGGCCAGGGCAGCGCCTCGTACAACACGGTCGCCAACACCTGGGCGGCGGTCAACGTCGGCGCCCGCGTCCCGGACGGCGGCGGCGTCAGCGTCACCAACCCGGGCAACCAGACCAGCACCGTGGGCCAGGCGGCGAGCCTGCAGATCAAGGCGAGCAGCGGCACCGCGGGCGCACTGTCGTACGCGGCGAGCGGCCTGCCCGCCGGGCTGTCGCTCAACGCGAGCACCGGTCTGATCTCCGGTACGCCGACCGCGGCCGGCACCAGCAATGTGACGGTCACGGTCACCGACGCCGCGAAGAAGACCGGTACCGCCGCCTTCACCTGGACGGTCAACACGACCGGCGGCGGCAATGTCTTCGAGAACGCGGACGACGTGGCGATTCCGGACGCGGGCGCGGCGGTCACCTCACCGATCAATGTCGGCCGCACCGGCAATGCGCCGGGCACCCTCAAGGTCGCGGTGGACATCGTGCACACCTACCGCGGTGACCTGGTCGTGGACCTGATCGCCCCGGACGGCACGGCCTACCGGCTGAAGAACTCCAGCGCCTTCGACTCGGCGGCCGACGTGAAGACGACCTACACCGTCAACGCCTCCTCGGAGAAGGCCTCCGGCACCTGGAAGCTGCGGGTTCAGGACGTCTACTCTCAGGACACCGGCTACATCAACGGCTGGAAGCTGACGTTCTGACCACAGCTCATCACCCAGCCGTCACCTTGGTGTGACACAAGCGGGTCGGCGGATCGTCGCAGCTCACAACTGACCTGCTGGGCAAGCCTGTTGGGCGTCACCTCCGGATCTTCGGGGGTGGCGCCCAGCTCCGTTATACGAACAGCGATCACCTCTCTACGGACAATTTTCAGCCAATTCCCGAACACCCTCCTGACATGCACGCGTTCGAATGGCAGTCTTCCCGAACGCACGTCACACCCGCATCGCTTTGCACCCCCACCTCTTGGCAAAGTTGAAGGAGCACGCGTGACCCCCCACATGTCCCGTAAGACCCGCATCGCCGGTATCTCCCTCGCGGCAGCGGCCCTCGTGGCCGCCGGCATCACCGCAGGTACCGCCGGCGCCTCCACCGTCCAGGCCCCCACCGCGGACGGTTCACCCCTCAAGCTGAGCGCCTCGCACCGCGCGGAACTGCTGCGTGACGCGAGCGCCACCAAGGCGCAGACCGCCAAGGAACTCGGCCTGGGCGCGCAGGAGAAGCTGGTCGTCAAGGACGTCATCAAGGACGCCGACGGCACCACGCACACCCGCTACGACCGCACCTACGCCGGCCTTCCGGTCCTCGGCGGCGACATGGTCGTGCACACCGCCAAGGGCGGCGCGATCAAGAGCACCACCAAGTCGACGGACAAGTCGGTCAAGGTGGCCTCCACCACGGCGAAGATAGCCCCGACCGCCGCCGCGCAGTCGGCGCAGGGCACCGCGGTGAAGTCGCTCAGCGGCAAGAAGGCCGACGCGCAGACGCCCAAGAAGGTCGTCTGGGCCGCCACCGGCTCGCCCGCCCTCGCCTACGACACCACCGTCAAGGGCGTCAAGAAGGACGGCACGCCCAGCCGGATGCACATCATCACCGACGCCAACAGCGGCAAGAAGCTGTTCCAGTACGACGACATCCGTACCGGCAAGGGCGAGAGCGAGTTCAGCGGCTCCGTCGACCTGGGCACCACCAAGGAGGGCAGCGGCTTCACGCTGACCGACGCCGACCGCGGTGGTCACAAGACCCTCAACCTCGGCAACAGCGAGTCCGGCGAGGGCAAGGCCTTCACGGACGAGGACGACAAGTGGGGCACCGGCAAGCCCGACAACCCGCAGACCGCGGCCGTCGACGCCCACTACGGTGCCGCCGAGACCTGGGACTACTACAAGAAGGTCCAGGGCCGCAACGGCATCAAGGGCGACGGCAAGGGTGCCACCTCGCGCGTCCACTACGGCAAGAACTACGTGAACGCCTTCTGGGACGACGAGTGCTTCTGCATGTCGTACGGCGACGGTGAGGGCGACAAGGCCCCGCTGACCGCCCTCGACGTCGCGGCCCACGAGATGTCGCACGGTGTCACCGCCGCCACCGCCAACCTCACCTACAGCGGTGAGTCCGGAGGCCTGAACGAGGGCACCTCGGACATCTTCGGCACCTCGGTCGAGTTCTACGCCAAGAACGACAAGGACCCGGGCGACTACCTCATCGGCGAGAAGATCAACATCAACGGTGACGGCACGCCGCTGCGCTACATGGACAAGCCGTCCAAGGACGGTCAGTCCAAGGACTTCTGGGACTCCAGCACCGGTGGTCTCGACCCGCACTACTCCTCGGGCGTGGCCAACCACTTCTTCTACCTGCTGTCCGAGGGCAGCGGCCCGAAGGAGATCGGTGGCGTCAAGTACGACAGCCCCACGAAGGACGGCAAGAAGGTCGAGGGCATCGGCCGGGACAAGGCCGAGAAGATCTGGTTCAAGGCCCTGACCGAGTACATGACCTCGAACACCGACTACAAGGCCGCCCGTGAGGCGACCGTGAAGGCGGCCACCGACCTGTACAAGGCCGGCAGCCCCGAGGTCAAGGGCGTCGAGGCCGCGTGGGACGGCGTCGCCGTCAAGTAACGCGCCGCGCGGAAACGCGCTGATCGTTCCGGGGTGAGACCACCCCACGGCGAGCGGTGTCCGGAGAGAACTTCTCCGGGCACCGCTTTCGCGCGTCCGGGGCCGGGCGGGGGCCCTCCTACGGGGCAGCCCGTACCGCCGCGTCCCGCGATATGGCTGATTTCACCCCCTCATGCGCTCTTGTACGGACTACCTCCTGGGGGGAGGCTGCGAGGTGGGCGCCGACGGGAACCGGCGTGGCACCGGACATCCGCACACCGCAACTCCGCTGTGATCACACCGAGTTGAGGAGGCGAACGCCGACCGTGTCAGCGCGGTGCCGCAGCCTTTGGCGAGGAGGCGGCAGCGTCTCCGCCGGCGCACGGCGGGCCCGTGGCCACGTACCCGCGAGGCACCCCGCCGGCCCGTCCGGCGGCCGCCCGGCGGCCGCCCGCGGGACGACTCGCCGGGTACGCCCGTGCTCACCCGCATTGCCCACCTGCACAGCGTCCACCGGGGGAACCACCGACCGGAGGCCGGAGGAGCGCCGACCCGCCCCGCCGTGTCATCCGCCAGCCGAGTGAAAGCGGACAGGAGCGCCCATGCGCGCACCCGGCACCCCCGCCGTGGAGCGGATACAAAGGACAAAATCCCGCAAAGCGCCACAAACTCAGGTGAGCCCATGATCGGTCGCATTCCTGTTCTGGACATCCGCCCGCAGATCGATTGCGGCCGCCGCCCGGCGAAGGCGGTGGTGGGCGAGACCTTCGAGGTCTCGGCCACCGTCTTCCGCGAAGGGCATGACGCCGTCGCGGCAAATGTGGTGCTGCGCAATCCGGCCGGCCGCTGCGGCCCCTGGACCCCGATGCGGGAGCAGGCACCCGGCAGCGACCGCTGGAGCGCCGCGGTCACCCCCGGCATCGAGGGCCGCTGGTCGTTCACCGTCGAGGCCTGGTCCGATCCGGTCACCACCTGGCGGCAACACGCCGCCGTGAAGATCCCGGCGGGCATCGACACCGAGCTGGTACTCGCCGAGGGCGCCGAGCTCCACGAGCGGGCCGCCTCGGAGGTCCCCAAGAGCGACGGCCGGGAGTCGGTGCTCAGCGCCGTGGACACCCTGCGCAACTCCGAGCTGCCCGCCGCGACCCGGCTCGCCGCGGCGCTCTCCCCCCAGGTCACCGCGGCCCTGGACCGCCACCCGCTGCGCGAGCTGCTGACCGTCTCGCGCCCGATGCCCCTGGTCGTCGAGCGCCGGCGGGCCCTGTACGGCTCGTGGTACGAGCTCTTCCCGCGCTCCGAGGGCGCCACCGTGACCCCGGACGGCACCGCCGTCAGCGGGACCCTGCGCACCGCCGCCGACCGGCTGCCGGCCGTCGCCGCCATGGGCTTCGACGTGGTCTATCTGCCGCCGGTCCACCCCATCGGCACCTCCTTCCGCAAGGGCCCCAACAATGCGCTGTCGGCCGGCCCGGACGATGTCGGCTCCCCCTGGGCCATCGGCTCGCCGGCCGGCGGCCATGACGCCCTCCACCCGGACCTGGGCACCTTCGAGGACTTCGACCACTTCGTCCGCACCGCCCGTGAGCTGCGGATGGAGGTGGCCCTGGACTTCGCGCTGCAGTGCTCGCCCGACCACCCCTGGGTCACCCTGCACCCCCAGTGGTTCCACCACCGGGCGGACGGCTCGGTCGCCTACGCCGAGAACCCGCCGAAGAAGTATCAGGACATCTACCCGATCGCCTTCGACGCCGACTTCCGCGGGCTGGTCCGCGAGACCGAACGCCTGCTGCGCTTCTGGATGACCAAGGGCGTACGGATCTTCCGGGTGGACAACCCCCACACCAAACCGGTGGCCTTCTGGGAGAAGGTGATCGGCGAGATCAACCGCACCGACCCGGACGTGCTCTTCCTCGCCGAGGCCTTCACCCGCCCCGCCATGGTGCACACCCTCGCCCGGATCGGCTTCCACCAGTCGTACACGTACTTCACCTGGCGCAACACCAAGCAGGAGCTGACCGACTACCTGACCGAGCTGTCCGGCGAGAGCGCGAGCTACCTGCGGCCCAACTTCTTCGTGAACACCCCGGACATCCTGCACGCCTACCTCCAGGAGGGCGGCCGTACCGCCTTCGAGGTACGCGCCGTCCTGGCCGCCACGCTCTCCCCCACCTGGGGCGTCTATGCCGGATACGAGCTCTGCGAGTCGACGCCGCTGCGCCGCGGCAGCGAGGAGTACCTCGACTCGGAGAAGTACCAACTGAGGCCGCGTGAGTGGGATGCGGCGGCCAGAGCGGGGCACACCATCGCCCCCCTGATCACCACGCTCAACCGCATCCGCCGCCGGCACCCTGCCCTGCAGCAACTGCGCAACCTGCACTTCCACCACGTCGACAACGACGCCGTCCTCGCCTTCTCCAAGCACGAGGGGCACGGCGACCGGGCCGACACGGTGCTCACGGTGGTCAACCTCGACCCGCACCACACCCACGAGGCGACGGTGTCGTTGGACATGCCGGAACTCGGCCTCGGCCGGCACGAGTCCTTTCCGGTGCGCGACGAGCTCACCGGCGATACCTACCACTGGGGCAGGGACAACTATGTGCGCCTGGAGCCGGGCCGCTCTCTCGCGCCCGCCCATGTGCTGTCGCTGCGACCGTCCTCACCGATCGGAGGGTCACCCAATTGATCGTCAATGAGCCTGTCCCCGACACTTTCGAGGACACCCCGGCGAAGGACCGCGATCCCGACTGGTTCAAACGGGCCGTCTTCTACGAAGTCCTGGTGCGTTCCTTCCAGGACAGCAATGGCGATGGCATCGGCGACCTCAAGGGCATCACGGCGAAGCTCGACTATCTGCAATGGCTGGGGGTGGACTGCCTCTGGCTGCCGCCGTTCTTCAAATCTCCCCTGCGGGACGGCGGTTACGATGTCGCCGATTACACCGCGGTGCTTCCCGAATTCGGCGATCTGGCCGACTTCGTGGAATTCGTGGACGCCGCGCACCATCGCGGCATGCGGGTGATCATCGACATGGTGATGAACCACACCAGCGACCAGCACCCGTGGTTCCAGGAGTCGCGCACCGACCCCGAAGGCCCGTACGGCGACTACTACGTCTGGGCCGACGACGACAAGCAGTACGCGGACGCCCGCATCATCTTCGTCGACACCGAGGCCTCCAACTGGACCTTCGACCCGGTCCGCAAGCAGTACTTCTGGCACCGGTTCTTCTCCCACCAGCCGGATCTCAACTACGAGAACCCGGCGGTCCAGGAGGAGATGATCTCCGCCCTGCGCTTCTGGCTCGACCTGGGGATCGACGGCTTCCGGCTGGACGCGGTGCCTTACCTCTACGCCGAGGAGGGCACCAACTGCGAGAATCTGCCGGCCTCGCACGCCTTTCTCAAGCGGGTCCGCGCGGAGATCGACGCCCATTACCCGGACACCGTACTGCTGGCCGAGGCCAATCAATGGCCGGAGGACGTCGTCGACTACTTCGGCGATTACGGCGTCGGCGGCGATGAATGCCATATGGCGTTCCACTTCCCGGTCATGCCGCGCATCTTCATGGCGGTGCGGCGCGAATCGCGCTATCCGGTCTCGGAAATCCTCGCCAAGACCCCGGCGATTCCGTCCGGCTGCCAGTGGGGCATCTTCCTGCGCAACCACGACGAGCTGACCCTCGAAATGGTCACGGACGAAGAGCGCGACTACATGTACGCGGAGTACGCCAAGGACCCGCGCATGCGCGCCAATATCGGTATCCGCCGGCGCCTGGCCCCGCTGCTCGACAACGACCGCAATCAGATCGAGCTCTTCACCGCCCTGCTGCTGTCCCTGCCGGGTTCGCCGATTCTCTATTACGGCGACGAGATCGGCATGGGCGACAACATCTGGCTCGGCGACCGCGACGCGGTACGGACGCCGATGCAGTGGACGCCGGACCGCAACGCCGGGTTCTCCTCCTGCGACCCGGGCCGGCTCTCGCTGCCGACGATCATGGATCCGGTCTACGGATACCAGGTCACCAATGTCGAGGCCGCGATGAGTTCGCCGTCCTCGCTGCTGCACTGGACCCGCCGGATGATCGAGATCCGGAAGCAGAACCCCGCGTTCGGGCTCGGCAGCTATACCGAGCTGTCCTCCACCAACCCGGCGGTGCTGGCCTTCCTGCGGGAGGCTCCGGGCGCCGGAGGCGCGGACGACGACCTGGTGCTGTGCGTGCACAACTTCTCGCGCTTCGCCCAGCCCACGGAGCTGGACCTGCGGTCGTTCAGCGGCCGCCATCCGGTGGAACTCATCGGCGGCGTCCGCTTCCCCGCCATCGGGGAGCTGCCGTACCTGCTGACCCTCGCGGGCCACGGGTTCTACTGGTTCCGGCTGCGCAGAAACTCCGGATAGCATCCGGCGCCCTGACCGGGCACGGGTGCCGGAAAGACGCCCGTACGCGGCCGCCTGGCGCGTACGGGCGTTTTTTGACCTTTCGCTCGGGCACCCTCCCTACTACCGCACGGGCCGGGTGAGCCATCGTCGGTCCCCCCGGCCCGGGAGGGAATCCGCCGCGCAGCGGAGCAGGGCACGCCGGAATCGCCGCTGCCGTACGGACGAGCTCGCCCGGTGCCCGCCCCCGGACTCCGTCCGGGTGCACCACCGGCAGCCTCCGTCTGGGGGTACCCCCACCGCGCCATCGCACAGTCAAGGCCGCATTCCGGGACACTCTGCCCTATATGTCGTGTGCCCGGGGAAAGGACGCGACGCCATGTCGGACACCGCCTCGACCCGTGCCACCCGCAACACCCCTGATCACCGCCCGCTCGCCGCCGCCCCCGATCTGCTGTCCTCGCTGGCACCCCTGCTCGCCGAATGGGTACCGCGCCAGCGCTGGTTCGCCGGTAAGGGGCGACTGATCACCGGCTTCACGATGCTCTCGGCGGCCGAACTGCTGCCGTGCACCGACGGCAGCGCACCCGGCCTGCTGCTCCTGCTCGTCCGCGCCCAGCAGAGCGCGCCACCGAGCCGTACGCCCATCGGCGGAGACTGCTACCAGCTTCTGCTGGGGGTGCATCCGGCCCTGCCGCCGCAGCTGGCGCCCGCGGCGATCGGCCGCCCCGGCGGCGGGCCGCTGCGCGGGCGCACCGTCTATGACGCGCTGCTCGACAACCGGCTGTGCGGGCTGCTGCTGGAGCGGCTGCGGGTACCGGGGAGGCTCGGGGCGCTGCGCTTCTGCCGGGAGCCCGATGCCGCGATCCCCTCCGGGCTGCCGGGCCGGCCGATCGCCGTCGAGCAGTCCAACTCCTCGATCGTCTACGGGGATTCCTTCATCCTGAAGGTCTTCCGGCGGATCGAGCCGGGGGTCAACCCGGACCTGGAGCTGCCGCGGGCGCTGGCGGACGCGAAGTGTGCGCGGGTGCCCGCGCCCGCCGCGTGGTACGAGTCGGCGGCCGCCGAGGAGGGCGGGGAGGCGACGACGCTGGGCGTCCTGCAGCCGTTCCTGCCGGGCTCGGCGGACGGCTGGCAGCTGGCGCTGAACGCGCTGGCCGTCCGCGCCGACTTCACCGGCTCTGCGCGGGCGCTCGGCCATGCCACCGCCGAGGTGCACACCGCGCTCGCCCAGACGCTGCCGACCACCGAGCTGCGCCGCCCGCAGCTGGAGGTGATCGCCGCCCAGATGCACGAGCGGCTGGACGCCACCGCCCGCGCCGTGCCCGTACTGCAGCCCTACCGCGCCCGGCTGCGCACCGCCTTCGACGCGCTGGCCGCGACCGGTCACGACGGCCGCAGCTGGGCCGCCCAGCGCATCCACGGCGATCTGCACCTGGGTCAGACGCTGCGCTCCGCCGACGAGGGACGGTGGTCGCTGATCGACTTCGAGGGCGAACCGGCCCGCCCGCTGGCCGAGCGGCGCCGCCTCCAGCCGGCGGTGCGCGACATCGCGGGGATGCTGCGCTCCTTCGACTATGCCGCGCGCAGCGGCCCGGCCGGCGGGGACCCCTGGTCGCTGGAGTGGGCCCGGCGCACCCGCGACGCCTACTGCCGGGGCTATGCGGAGGCCGGCGGGCTCGATCCGCGCTCGGCGCCCGAACTGATGCGCGCCTACGAGACCGACAAGGCCGTTTACGAGGTGCTCTACGAGGCCCGGCACCGGCCCGACTGGCTGTCCGTCCCGATGGCCGCCATCCGGCGGCTGGCGGCCGGCGGGGAGCCGGCCGTGGGGGCGGACCGCCGGTCGGGCCGCCCTGCCGGGTCCGCCGGGTCCGCCGGGTCCGACGACGGCCGGGGGTGAGGGGCCGCAGACGAACCGCCGATCCGCCGCGCGTACGCCCGTATGCCTTACGCCCCCCCAGACCCGGCCGACGCACCACACCACACCGCACCGCACGCACGGCACTGCACCGCACGCATCGCACCGCATCGCCCCGCCCCGTCCCCCAGGAGGCCTCTCGTGACCGCCCGCCCGCCGTCCCGTCCCACCACCCCCGACACCGCTCCCGCTCCTGGCGCGGCCGACGACAGCGCGGCGGGGCGGTCCGGCTCCGGCCGCGCGGCGACGTCCCGGCCGCCGGCCGTCGCCCCCGCGGCGGCCGTGCGGGGCACCTTCGCCGGCCCCGCGGCCCGTGCCTCGACCGGTGCCTCACCCGCCCGGCCGTCCGCTCCCCGGGAGAGCGCGGCGCCCGGCCGGGCGGCCGCGCCTGCGGACCCGTCCCGTGCGACCCCGTCGGGAGCCGGCAGCCATGGGGTCCGGCCCGCCGCGCCGCTGTCCGAAGAGGAGCGCGGCCGGCTCCTGGACGGCGCCCATCACGATCCGCACGGGCTGCTCGGTGCCCACCCCGTACGCGGCGGACTGCTCATCCGGGTCCTCAGGCCCTGCGCCCGGGGCGTCACGGTCCTGGCGAAGGGGCTGCGCGCCGACCTGCCCGCCGAGGGCGACGGGCTGTTCGCCGGGGTGCTGCCGCTGCGCACCATCCCGGACTACGAGCTGCTGGTCGACTACGGCGACAACGCCCTGACGGTGCAGGACCCCTACCGCTTCCTGCCCGCGCTGGGCGACCTGGATCTGCACCTGCTCGCCGAGGGCCGGCACGAGCAGCTGTGGCAGGCGCTCGGCGCGCGGACCATGGAGCACCAGGGGGTGACCGGTACCCGCTTCACCGTCTGGGCGCCCAATGCCCGGGGCGTGCGGGTCGTCGGCAACTTCAACTACTGGGACGGCACCGGCCACCCGATGCGCTCGCTGGGCTCCTCGGGTGTCTGGGAGCTCTTCCTGCCGGGCATCGGCGAGGGCGAGCTCTACAAGTTCGAGATCACCCGGCCGGACGGCTCGCGGACCCTGCGCGCCGACCCGATGGCCCGGCGGACCGAATGCCCGCCCGCCAACGCCTCGGTCGTGGAGGCCTCGCACTACCGCTGGACGGACGCCGACTGGATGGCCCGGCGCGGCGAACGCCCGGTGCACGAGGCGCCGTTCTCCGTCTACGAGCTGCATCTGGCCTCCTGGCGTCCCGGCCTCACCTACCGCCGGCTCGCGGCGCAGCTCCCGGCCTATGTGAAGGACCTGGGCTTCACCCACGTCGAGTTCATGCCGGTCTCCGAGCACCCCTTCGGCGGTTCCTGGGGCTATCAGGTGACCGGGTTCTACGCCCCCACCGCCCGGATGGGCACCCCGGACGACTTCCGGTTCCTGGTCGACGCGCTGCACCGGGCCGGCATCGGCGTGCTGATGGACTGGGTGCCGGCGCACTTCCCGCGCGACGACTGGGCGCTGGCGGAGTTCGACGGCCGCCCGCTGTATGAGCCCCAGGACCCGGCACGTGCCGCGCACCCGGACTGGGGCACCCTGGAGTTCGACTACGGCCGCACCGAGGTCCGTAACTTCCTGGTCGCCAACGCCGTGTACTGGTGCGAGGAGTTCCACATCGACGGCCTGCGGGTGGACGCCGTCGCCTCGATGCTCTACCTCGACTACTCGCGCGAGGACGGCGGCTGGACCCCGAACGTCCACGGCGGCCGGGAAAACCTCGATGCGGTCGCCTTCCTCCAGGAGATGAACGCGACCGTCTACCGCCGCTGCCCCGGTGTCGTGACCATCGCCGAGGAGTCCACGGCCTGGGACGGCGTCACCCGCGCCACCCACCATGTGGGCCCCGGCGGCTTCGGCGGTCTGGGCTTCGGGCTGAAGTGGAACATGGGCTGGATGCACGACTCCCTCGGCTACGTCTCCAAGGAGCCGGTGCACCGCAAGTACCACCACGGCGAGATGACCTTCTCCATGATCTACGCCTACTCCGAGAACTATGTGCTGCCGATCTCCCACGACGAGGTGGTGCACGGCAAGCGCGCACTGGTGTCGAAGATGCCCGGTGACTGGTGGCAGCAACGGGCCAACCACCGGGCGTACCTCGGGTTCATGTGGGCCCATCCCGGCAAGCAACTGCTCTTCATGGGGCAGGAGTTCGCCCAGGGGGCGGAGTGGGCGGAGAGCCACGGCCCGGACTGGTGGCTGCTCGATCCGTCGTACGAGGCGGAGCCCGACCACCGGGGCGTACGCGATCTCGTCCGCGAGCTGAACCGCCGCTACGCCGCCACCCCCGCGCTGTGGGAGCGCGACACCGACCCGGCCGGCTTCTCCTGGATCGACGGCGACGCGCGCGAGGACAATGTCTTCTCCTTCCTGCGCTTCGCCGCCGACGGCTCTCCGCTGATCTCGGTCACCAACTTCTCCCCCGTCGTCCGCCACGCCTACCGGCTCGGCGTCCCCGACCACGTCCCCGCCTGGCGGGAAGTGCTCAACACCGACGATCCGCGCTACGGCGGCAGCGGCATCACCAACCCCGACGCCCTCAAGGCCGAGCCGACCCCCTGGAACGGCCGCACCGCTTCCGTCTCCCCCGTCCTCCCCCCGCTGGCCACCCTCTGGCTACGACCGGCCTGACCACCGCACGGCAGCGGGCTCCAGAGCCGGCGCGCAGGGTGTGCCGCGGGGTGCAGCGCGGTGCCGCTGTACCGCCCGGTCACGCCGGAGGGGCGGGCGCCGCATCCGGCGCCCGCCCCTCCGCTCTTCCCGCGGCCGCGATCAGACCTTGGCGGACGTCTTCACCCTCTCGCCGTCCCGCGGTTCGGCGACCTCCGGGGTGGCCGGCTCGGTGGAGGCGTCGTCGGTCATCGTCTTCTCGTCGAACGGCAACCGGCCGGCCAGCACCTGAGCCACCCTGGCCTGGTCGATCTCCTTGGTCCAGGTGCCGATCAGGACGGTGGCCACCGCGTTGCCTGCGAAGTTGGTCAGGGCGCGCGCCTCGCTCATGAAACGGTCGATGCCGACGATCAGGCCCACGCCGTCGACCAGTTCGGGGCGGTGCGACTGCAGCCCGCCGGCCAGGGTCGCCAGGCCCGCGCCGGTGACGCCCGCCGCGCCCTTCGACGCGATGACCATGAACACCAGCAGCGAGATCTGCTGGCCGAGCGGCAGCGGCTTGCCCATCGCCTCGGCCACGAACAGCGAGGACATCGTCAGGTAGATGGCGGTGCCGTCGAGGTTGAAGCTGTAGCCGGTGGGGACGGTGATGCCGACCACCGGCCTGCCGACGCCCAGGTGCTCCATCTTCGCGATCAGCCGGGGCAGCGCCGACTCCGAGGAGGAGGTGGACAGGATCAGCAGGAACTCCCGGCCGAGGTACTTCAGCAGCCGGAAGATGCTGACCTTGGCGATCAGCCGGAGCAGCGTGCCGAGCACCACGATCACGAACAGCACACAGGTGGTGTAGAAGCCGACCATGATGACGGCCAGGGACTTCAGCGCGTCCAGGCCGGTCTCGCCGACCACCGCCGCGATGGCACCGAAGGCGCCCACCGGTGCCACCCACATGATCATGGCCAGCACCCGGAAGACCAGCTTCTGGAGGTGCCCCACACCGCGCAGCACCGGCTCACCGGCCGTGCCCAGCGCCTGCAGCCCGAAGCCGACCAGCAGCGCCACCAGCAGCGTCTGGAGCACCTGCTCCTGGGTGAAGGCGGAGACCAGGGTGGTGGGGATCATGCCGAGCAGGAAGTCGGACAGCGACTCCCCGCCGCCCCCGGTCTGGGCGTGGCCCGCGTGCCGGACGCTCTCGGTCAGATGGAGGCCGGATCCGGGGTCCAGCAGGTTGCCGACGACCAGGCCGATGGCCAGCGCCACGGTGGACATCACCATGAAGTAGCCGAGAGCCAGTCCGCCGACCGCACCGACCTTGGCGGCCTTCCGCACCGAGCCGACGCCCAGCACGATGGTGCAGAAGACGACCGGCGCGATCATCATCTTGATCAGGTTCACGAACCCGGTGCCGAGCGGCTTGAGCTGGACGGCGACACCGGGGGCGGCGAAGCCCACGATGATGCCGAGCAGTACCGCCCCGATCACGGCGATGTAGAGGAAGTGGGTCCGGTCCCGCTTCGCCGGCGCGGTCTCCTCGGTGGTGCCCCCGGACATCGGGGTCTGTGCAGCCACGGCTGCCTCCTCGGTCTACGGCTGTGCGCTGATCTGCGGCTCTGTCACACAACAAGTTCCGGCGACTATGCACGCCGCTGTGGCGCCCGTCACCCTTACGTACATTTCGTTCACGTAAAAGTGACCGCTCGGACGGTTCCGAAAGTCACCGTGCAGACTGTTCTGTATGCGACTCCCCCGACCCCGCCCGTCCCGGCGGCTGCGCGGTCCCCGCAGCCTCGCCGGGCAGCTCTTCGCCATGCAGGTGGTGCTGGTGGCGGTGGTCGTCGTGGGCTGCGTGCTCTTCGCGTACCTCAGCGCGGGACGGCAGGCGGAGGAGACCGCACGGCGGCAGGCGACGGCGGCCGCCACCGCCGTCGCCGACTCCCCGGCGGTGGTGGCCGCCGCGCGCACCAAGGACCCGACGGCCGCGCTCCAGCCGTACAGCGAGCGGCTGCGGCGCGATGCCGGTGTCGACTTCGTGGTGGTGATGGCCACGGACGGGACCCGCTGGACGCACCCCGAGCCGTCCGCGATCGGCAAGAAGTACCTGGGGCACATCGGCCCGGCGCTGCGCGGCACGGTCTTCCCCGAGACGCACATGGGGGTGCTCGGACCGTCCGTACGGGTCGTCGCCCCGGTCCATGATCCACGGCGCGGCGGCCGGATCACGGCCCTGGTCAGCTCCGGGATCACCATCGAGACGATCAGTGAGCAGCTGCGCAACCAGGTCCTGGCGCTGGTGGGCGTGGCCGCGGGGGCGCTGGCGCTCGGCGGCCTGGGGACGTATGTGATCAACGCCCGGCTGCGCCGGCACACCCATGGGATGAACGCGGCGGAGCTCAGCCGGATGCACGAGTACCACCAGGCCGCGCTGCACGCCGTGCGCGAGGGGCTCTTGATGCTCGACGGGCAGCGCCGGGTCGCCCTGATCAACGACGGCGGGCGGGAGCTGCTGGGGCTGTCGGACGACGCGGTGGGCCGTCTCGTCACCGAGCTGGGGCTGCCGGAGCCGCTGACCGAGGCGCTGCTGGCGTCCGGTCCCCGCGTCGACGAGCTGCAGCTGACCCGTGAACGGGTGCTGGTGGTCAACTCCGCGCCGGTCTCCGGCGGGGAGCGGCGCGGCAGCGTGGTCACCCTGCGCGATCACACCGAACTCCAGGCGCTGTCCGGGGAGTTGGACTCGGTACGCGGCTTCACCGAGGCGCTGCGCTCGCAGGCCCACGAGGCCGCCAACCGGCTGCACACCGTGGTCTCGCTGATCGAGCTGGGGCGGGCCGAGGAGGCCGTGGAGTTCGCGACCGCGGAGCTGGAACTCGCCCAGGCGCTGACCGATCAGGTCGTCGGCGCGGTCGCCGAGCCGGTGCTCGCCGCGCTGCTGCTCGGCAAGGCCGCGCAGGCCAACGAGCGGGGCGTCGAACTCACCCTGACCGCCGACAGCCGGATCGATGACGGGCTGCTGCCGCCCGGCCTGCCGGCCCGCGACCTGGTGACGGTGCTGGGCAATCTCCTCGACAACGCCCTCGACGCCGCCGCACCCACCCGGGAGCACACCGCCGCCGGGCCGCCGCGGGTGACCGTCACCGCGCGGGCGGACGGCGGCGAGCTGCTGTTGCGGGTGACCGACAGCGGCCCCGGGGTGTCCGCGGACGCCGCCGAAGAGATCTTCCGGCGGGGCTGGAGCACCAAGCAGAGCACGGCCGCGCCCGCCCGGGGCCGCGGTCTGGGCCTGGCCCTGGTCCAGCAGGCGGTACGCCGCAATGGCGGCACCGTCACCCTGGACCGGGCATCCGAAGGCGGCGCGCGGTTCACCATACGGCTGCCGCTGCGGACGGGCGCGCCGGCATGAACGAGGCCAGGGCCTGTCCCGGAGCGAGAGGAGGTGCCCGGTGACCCCCTCGGACATCCGGGTCCTCGTCGTCGAGGACGATCCGGTCGCGGCCGACGCACACGCCCTGTACGTGGGACGGGTGCCCGGCTTCACGGTCTCCGGCACCGTGCACTCCGGCGGCGACGCCCGCCGCCATCTCGACGCGCACGCCGTCGATCTGCTGCTGCTCGACCTCTATCTGCCCGACGGCCACGGGCTGCAGCTGGTCCGGACGCTGCGCGCGGCCGGCCACACCGCCGACATCATCGCGGTCACCTCCGCCCGGGATCTGACGATGGTGCGCGAGGGCGTCTCGCTCGGCGTGGTGCAGTACGTGCTGAAGCCGTTCACCTTCGCCACCCTGCGCGACCGGCTCACCCGCTATGCGGAGTTCCGCGCCACCACCGGCGAGGCCAGCGGGCAGGACGAGGTGGACCGGGCGATCGCGGCGCTGCGCGCACCGCGTCCGGCCGCGCTGCCCAAGGGGCTGACCGCGGCCACCCTGCGGGCGGTGACCGATGTGCTGCGGGCCGCCGGGAGCGGGCTGACGGCGACCGAGGCGGCCGCCGACGTGGGCATCTCCCGGATCACCGCCCGCCGTTATCTCGAACATCTGGTGGAGAGCGGCCGGGCCGCCCGCGCCCCCCAGTACGGCCAGGTCGGCCGCCCCGAATTGCGCTACCGGTGGTCGGGCCATTGACCGGCTGTGACCGGTGACTTACTTTCAGCAGGCAGCCCATCGTGGCCAGTTGGAGGTCGTGCCGTGCGCCCCACCGCCCCGCTGATTCTTCTCGCCGCCGCCGTCGTGGCCGCCGGCACGCTCACCGCCTGCGGCAGCGGGCCGGGGAGCGGCAGGGACACCGTCACAGTGGCCTTCATCAAGGACACCAACGGCAAGGTCACCGTCCGGGACGACTATGTCCGCCTCGTGGCCCGGCAGTTCGAGAAGCACCACCCCGGCAAGAAGGTCCGGCTGATCCCGATCCAGGCGTCGGAGAACGACTACTACACCAAGATCCAGCAGATGATGCGCTCCCCGCGGACCGCACCGGACCTGGTCTACGAGGACACCTTCCTGGTCAACTCCGACATCACGGCGGGCCTGTTGCGTCCGCTGGACGACCGCCTGCGCGCCTGGGAGGACTGGCGGCAGTTCGAGCCCGCCGCGAAGGCCGCGGCCAGGGGGCAGGACGGCAGGACCTACGGCGTCCCCGACGGCACGGACACCCGCGGGCTGTGGTTCAACAAGAAGATCTTCCACAAGGCCGGGCTGCCGGCCGACTGGCGGCCCGGGAACTGGGCCGAGGTGCTGGACGCGGCCCGGACCGTCAAGCGCAAGGTCCCCGGCGTCATCCCGCTGAACGTCTTCACCGGCAAGGGCGCGGGCGAGGCCGCCGTGATGCAGGGCTTCGAGATGCTGCTGTACGGCACCGGCGAGCACCAGCTCTACGATCCGGCGGCGAAGAAATGGGTCACCGGCACCCAGGGCTTCAAGGACAGCCTGAGCTTCCTCGACACGGTCTACCAGGAGAAGCTGGGGCCCGACGTCTCCGATGCGCTCAGCCCCACCATCCAGACCACGGTGGCCGCCGAACTGCTGCCGGAGGAGAAGCTCGCCATCGACCTCGACGGCTCGTGGCTGGGCCAGCAGTGGCAGAAGACGGGCGGCGGCAACCCCTGGCCCGCCTGGTCGGCCACGCTGGGCCAGGCGCCGTTCCCCACCCAGCGCGGCACCCCGCCCGGCAAGGTCAGCCTGTCCGGCGGCTGGACCTGGTCGGTGCCGCGCAAGGCCCGGCAGCCCGAGTTGGCCTGGCAGCTGATCAAGACCTTCCAGTCGAAGCCGAACGCCCTGGAATGGTGCGTACGGGGCGCCCAGATCACGGTGCGCAAGGACGTCGCGGCCGACCCGCGCTACCGGACCTCGGTGCCCGGCATCGGCTTCTTCACCGGTCTGGTCAAGATCAGCACGTACCGGCCCGCGCTGCCCGAATACCCCCGGGTCGCCTCGGCGATCGGTGAGGCGATGGAGGCGGTCACCGCCGGTGACTTTGCACCGGCCGAGGCGGCCGCGGACTACGACACGGCGCTGGCGTCCCTCGTCGGCGGCCGGACCGTCGCCAGACCGTGAGCGGCGCCGCCGCAGGTGCGGCCCGCGCCCGGACGCCCGGCGCCCGTTCGCGCGCGGCGTGGGCACCCGTCTGCTGCGCTGGTCCCCGCTTCTCCCGGCCACCGTCCTGCTGCTGCTCTTTCTCCTCGGCCCCATCGGCTACTGCGTCTACCTCGCCTTCACCGACACCCAGCTGACCGGCCAGGAGTCGGCGTCCTTCGTCGGACTGGCCAACTTCCGGCACGCCTTCGGCGATCCGGCCTTCCGCAACGCCGTGGTACTGACCCTGGTGTTCACCGTGCTGTCCGCGCTCGTCGGGCAGAACACCCTGGGTCTCGCGCTGGCCGGTCTGCTGCGCCGCGCCTCGCGGCCCGTACGGTCGCTGGCCGGGGCCACGGTGATCTGCGCCTGGGTGCTCCCGGAGATCGTCGCGGGCTTTGTGCTCTACACCTTCTTCGCGCGGCGCGGCACCCTCAACGCCCTGCTGGAATGGCTCCATCTGCCCACCCAGAACTGGCTGTTCACGCTGCCCGTCCTGGCCGTGTCGTTCGCCAACGTGTGGCGCGGCACGGCCTTCTCGATGCTGATCTACTCCGCGGCGCTCGCCGAGATCCCCCAGGAGGTCACCGAGTCCGCCGAGGTCGACGGCGCGGACGGGCTGCGGCGGCTGTGGCACATCACCCTGCCGATGATCCGCCGCTCCATCGGCACCACCCTGATGCTCAACACCCTCCAGACGCTGTCCGTCTTCGGGCTGATCTGGGTGATGACGCGGGGCGGGCCGGGAGGCCGCAGCCAGACCCTGCCGGTGTTCATGTACGACCAGGCGTTCCTGAAGTCCCTGATCGGCTACGGCACCGCGGTGGCGCTGCTGTTGCTGCTGGTGGGGGCGGTGTTCTCGGCGGTGTATCTGCGCCTGCTGCGCGAGGAGGTCTGAGCCGTGCCGCTCTCCCGCCGCCGACGAAGGCGGTTGGCCGCCGATGCCGGGCTGCTGGCCGTCGCGACGGCCTTCGCGCTTCCGCTGCTCTGGCTGGTGCTGTCGTCGCTGGACACGGAGGCGACGCTGCGGGTGCGGCTGCCGAGGTCCCTGTCGCCCGACAACTTCTCGGCGGTGCTGACCGACGAGATCACCTTCACGCCCCTGCGCAACAGCCTGCTGATCTGCGGTGGCGCGACCCTGCTCACGGTCCTCTGCGCGGCGCTCGCCGCCTATCCGCTCTCCCGCTTCCGTTCGCGCTTCGCCCGCCCGTACCTGCTGACGATCCTGTTCGCCACCTGCCTGCCGATCACCGCGGTCATGGTTCCGGTCTACGGGCTCTTCGTGCGGGTCAACCTGATCGACACCACCTACGGCACCGCGCTGTTCCTGGCCGCCGCCCAACTCCCCTTCGCCATCTGGCTGATGAAGAACTTCATGGACGGGGTCCCGAAGGTGCTGGAGGAGGCGGCCTGGACGGACGGCGCCTCCTGGCGGCAGACCCTGCTGCGGGTGATTCTGCCGCTGATGGGCCCCGGCGTCGGCGTCGTCGCCGTCTACACCTTCATCATGATGTGGGGGAATTTCTTTGTGCCCTTCATGCTGCTGCTCTCCCCGGAACAACTGCCCGCCTCCGTGAGCGTTTTCTCCTTCTTCGGCAATTACGGCGCCGTCGCCTTCGGTGAACTGGCGGCATTCTCCATCCTTTACTCGGCACCGGTCCTCGTGCTGTACCTCCTGATTTCCCGGCGGCTCGGCGGCGGTTTTGCGCTCGGCGGCGCGGTGAAAGGCTGACCGGAGACCGGCGGACGAAGACCGGTGACGAAAACCCTCAGGACCGCACGGAAAACCGGCCGGCTGGTGGTTTCCTACGAGCCTCGGGCTTGGGTATCCGCACCATAGGTGCGCGACCGGGCCGTCACTTACCGTGTGCCGGTGCATACGCAAGGCGGACAGCCCCGCAGACCCCCTTTTCACGCCGAGGCCGCCCGCCGGCTCCGCGAGGCCCTGGGGATGGCCCCGGCCCATGTCGCCTACGGAATCCGGGCCGCTTTCGGCATACCGGTTTCGCCGGCGACGGTGGAGTCCTGGGAAAGGGGGGAGGGCGCCCCCACGGAAGCCGAACTGACCGCGCTGGCCGGTGCCCTGTGGTGCGCGCCGGGCGATCTGCTCGGCGCACCGGACACCCTGCGCGAGTACCGCCTGGCGCGCGGCCTCGCCCCGGCGGACCTCGCGCTGCGCATCGGCATGGACCGGGCCGCGTACGAGCGCCTGGAGGCCGGCGGGAGATGGAGCGGCAGCGACCGGCAGGCCGCGGCGCTCGCCGAGGCGCTGGCTCTGCCACTGCCCGCGCTGATCCGCTTCACCGGGCAGGACGGCCGGCTGACCGAGCTGCTGACCAGCGCCGCCACCACCCGCTGGCAGGCCTACGTCCGGCCGGTCGGCAAGGTCGTACCGCTGTCCGGACCGCAGCTCCGGGTCGTCCTGCGGGAGCTGCACGGCGTGTATCAGGCGACCATGACCGCTACGCTCAACTGGGGCGGCTCGGAAAGCGCCGAGGAATCCGGCAGGGCGGGACGTGCGTTTCTCGACGGCATCCTGGCGGAATTCTGGGGCCGGGTCGGCGAGAAGCGGCCCTGAGAATCCCCTCCCTCCGCTCCCGGGCCTCAGGGGCATCCCCGAGACGCCCCGTCGGCCCCAAGTCGGACGGCCGTCCGTCCAGAGAATGACGCCGGGGGTGCTGATGGAACTTCCGGCCGGTGCGGCTTTCGGTCCTTGCGGCCGAGGCGCACGGCGCCCTCTGCCTTCGAGAATGGGGACATCGAAACGTCCGTCCTTCTCCAGGAGTTCCCCGTGTCCCACCCGGCCGCCTTTCCCGCCCCCACTCGCGCCGGCGCTGCCGTCGCCGCCCGTGCCACGGACCTGAGCAAGGTCTACGGCCAGGGGGAGACCCGTGTGGTCGCGCTGGACTCCGTCTCGGTCGAGTTCGGCAAGGCCAGGTTCACCGCGATCATGGGGCCGTCCGGCTCCGGCAAGTCGACGCTGATGCACTGCATGGCCGGACTGGACGCGATCTCGTCCGGCTCGGCCCGGATCGGCGACGTGGAGCTGTCCTCGCTGAACGACAAGCAGCTCACGCGGCTGCGCCGGGACAAGATCGGCTTCATCTTCCAGGCGTTCAACCTGCTGCCGACGCTGAGCGCGCTGGAGAACATCACGCTGCCGATGGACATCGCCGGCCGTAAGCCGGACCGGGAGTGGGTCAGCCGTGTCATCGAGACGGTCGGCCTGTCCGGGCGGCTGTCGCACCGGCCGGCCCAGCTCTCCGGCGGCCAGCAGCAGCGGGTGGCGGTCGCGCGGGCGCTGGCCGCCCAGCCGGAGATCATCTTCGCCGACGAGCCGACCGGCAACCTCGACTCCCGCTCGGGCGCCGAAGTACTCGGCTTCCTGCGGGAGTCGGTGCGGGCGATGCAGCAGACGGTCGTGATGGTCACTCATGACCCGGTCGCCGCGGGCTATGCGGACCGGGTGGTCTTCCTCGCCGACGGCCATATCGTCGAGGAGCTGCACGAGCCGACCGCGGACACCGTCCTGGACCGGATGCGGCTCTTCGAAGCCAAGGGACGTACGAGCTGACGCCCGGCACACCGCACCACCGCGCTCCCCGGCGCGCTGCCCTTCATCCCGAGCCACCGGACCAGGACTGACACCACCACCATGCTGCGAACCGCCCTGCGCAACGTGCTTGCGCACAAAGCCCGATTGATGATGACCGCACTCGCGGTCCTGCTCGGCGTCGCCTTCGTCGCCGGCACCCTCATCTTCAGTGACACCGTCGGCTCGGCCGTCAAGAAGGCGTCCGAGAAGAACCTCGACGGCGTGGCCGTCTCCGTCCAGGCCCAGGCCGGCGACAACACCCCGGACATCGGCAAGGACGGCAAGCGGACCACCCTTGTCGACGACAAGCTGGCGGACACCGTTCGCGCACTGCCCGGCGTGCAGTCCGTACGCCGCAACGTCATCGGCACGGCCACCGTCGCCGGCCCGGACAATGTGCCGCTCGGCAACGACTGGCAGAACCTCGCCGCCAACTTCCAGCCGGACAAGGACGGCTACGACGCCCGCTACCCGCTGATGCAGGGCCGCGGACCGACCGCCGACGACGAGATCGCACTGGACGAGGCGACCGCGAAGGCGTCCGGCCGCAAGATCGGTGACTCCGTGCGGCTCGCCACCGACGGCCCGGTGCTGACGAAGCGGCTGGTCGGCATCGTCACCACCGACGACCCGCAGGTGACCGCGGGCGGCAGCCTGACGCTCTTCGACACCGCCACCGCGCAGAAGCTGTTCGTGCACCCCGGTCAGTTCGACGAGCTGGTCATCGGTGCCGCGCCCGGCGCCGATCAGCAGGCACTGACCGCCAAGATCCGCGAGGTGCTGCCGAAGAACCGCGCCACGGCGACCAGCGGCACCGAGCTCGCCGCCGCGCAGTCCGAGAGGGTCGCCGGCCAGAACAAGGCTCTGACCCAGACGCTGCTGACCTTCGCCGGGATCGCGCTGTTCGTCGGCGTCTTCATCATCGCCAACACCTTCACCATGCTGATCTCCCAGCGCAGCCGGGAGATCGCCCTGATGCGCGCGATCGGCGCCTCCCGCCGTCAGGTCGTGCGCTCGGTACTCGCGGAGGCGGCCCTGCTGGGCCTGATCTCGTCGGCCGTCGGATTCACGCTGGGCATCGGCCTCGCCGTGGGGCTGCGGGCGGTACTCGAAGCCAATGGCGCGGGCTTCCCGGCCGGACCGGTCGTCATCAGCCCGGCCGCGGTGCTCTCCGCGCTCGGCGTGGGCGTCGTGGTGACCGTACTGGCCGCCTGGCTGCCGTCCCGCAAGGCGGCGAAGATCGCCCCCGTGGAGGCGCTCAGCACCGTCGAGGCGCCGCCGGCACTGCGCAGCCTGGTGCTCCGCAACTCCCTCGGCGCGGTCATCACCGGCCTCGGCATCGCGACCATGTGCTACGTCTCCACGCTGAAGAAGGCCGACGACCTGCCGATCGCGATGGTGGGCGGAATGCTGACGCTGACCGGCGTCATCATCCTCGCGCCGCTGCTGTCCCGGCCGCTGGTCTCACTGGCGGGCATCGTCACCACCCGGCTCTTCGGCATCAGCGGCAAGCTGGCCAAGGAGAACACGCTGCGCAACCCCCGCCGTACGGCGGCGACCGCTTCGGCGCTGATGATCGGCCTCACCCTGATCACCGGTATGACGGTCGTCGGGAACTCGGCCCGGCAGGCCATGGACAAGATGACGGCCCAGGGGCTGAAGGCCGACTACAAGATCGGGACCACGTCCTCCGCTCTGGACCCCAAGCTGTCGCAGAAGGTGGCGGACATCCCGGGCGTCGAGGCGGCGGTTCCGCTGCGCAATACGGGCTTCGAGACCCCTGAATCCATCATGGGCCTGATGGGCACCGACCTCAGCACGATCGGCAAGGTCGCCCACCTGGACTTCACCAGCGGTTCGTTGGCGGGTGCCAAAGGCAACGACATCGCGGTCTCCCAGGAGATGGCCAAGAAGAAGGGCTGGCACACCGGCGAGACCCTGGACGCCACCTTCTTCGACAAGAAGAAGGCGAAGCTCAAGATCGTCGGAATCTACGCGGACAACCAGCTGGTCGGCGACTCGATCGGTGCCGCCTCGCTGGCAGCACCGCACCAGCTCGTGCCGACGGTCGAGACACTGCTGGTGAAGGCCCAAAACGGCCCGTCGGAGGGGCTGGAGAAGCAGATCCGGCACGCCCTCGGCGACAGCCCGCTGCTGAAGGTCCAGGACCACGCCGCGCTGCGCAAGGAGAACGCCGGGAGCATCGACATGGTGGTCAACGTCTCCTACGGGCTGCTGGGCATGGCCGTCATCATCGCGGTGGTGGGCGTCGTCAACACCCTGGCCATGTCGGTCTTCGAACGGACCCGCGAGATCGGGATGCTGCGGGCGATCGGCCTGGCCCGCAGCGGCATCAAGCAGATGGTCCGGCTGGAGTCGGTGGTCATCGCGCTGTTCGGCGCGGGCCTGGGCATCGCGGTGGGCATCTTCTGCTCCTGGGCCACCGGCAACCTGGTCAGCCAGGGCCTGCCCACCTACGAGCTGCTGCTGCCCTGGGGCCGGCTCGCGCTGTTCGTACTGATCGCGGCGGCCGTGGGCATGCTGGCCGCGCTGTGGCCGGCCCGCCGGGCGGCCCGGCTGAACATGCTGGAGGCCATCGGCGCCCAGTGACCCCCTGACCGCCACCCCCCACAAAGGCGGCGCGCCTGCCCTCGACAGAGGACAGGCGCGCCGTTGGCGTTTCAGGGAAGCCGTTGGTGCTTCAGGGAAGCCGTTGGCGTTTCAGGGAAGCCGTTGGTGCTTCCCTGAAAGCAGCGGGACTCAGAAGACCGACTCGGCCTCGTCCATCCGCCACTCGGGCACCGTCTTGAGTTCGGTGACCGCCTCGTGCAGCGGCACCATCGTGATATCGGTGCCGCGCAGCGCGGTCATCCGGCCGAAGTCGCCGCGGTGCGCGGCCTCGACGGCGTGCCAGCCGAAGCGGGTGGCGAGCACCCGGTCGTACGCGGTGGGGGTGCCGCCGCGCTGGACGTGGCCGAGGATGACCGGGCGGGCCTCCTTGCCGAGGCGCTTCTCCAGCTCGACGGCGAGGTGGTTGCCGATGCCGGTGAACCGCTCATGGCCGAACTGGTCGATCGCGCCCTTCTTGTAGTCCATGGTCTCCTCGGCCGGGTGGGCACCCTCGGCGACACAGACGACCGCGAACTTCTTGCCCCGGGCGAACCGCTCCTCGACCATCGTGACCAGGTCGTTCACATCGAAGGGACGCTCCGGCAGGCAGATGCCGTGGGCGCCGCCGGCCATCCCGGACTCCAGCGCGATCCAGCCGGCGTGCCGTCCCATCACCTCGACGACCATGACGCGCTGGTGCGACTCCGCGGTGGTCTTGAGGCGGTCGATCGCCTCCGTCGCGACGCCGACGGCGGTGTCGAAGCCGAAGGTGCGGTCGGTGGAGGAGATGTCGTTGTCGATGGTCTTGGGGACGCCGACGACCGGCATCCCGGCGTCCGCCAGCATCCGGGCGGCGGTGAGGGTGCCCTCGCCGCCGATCGGGATCAGGACGTCGATGCCGTAGTCCTTGGAGAGGTCCTTGGACTTCTCGCAGGCCTCGCGGAGCCGGTTGCGTTCCAGCCGGGACGAGCCGAGGATGGTGCCACCACGGGCCAGGATGCCGCTGACCGCCTCGAGGTCGAGCTTGCGGTAGCGGCCTTCGAGCAGTCCCTTGAAGCCGTCCTCGAAACCTATGACCTCGTCACCGTGTCCGGTGAGGGCTCGGTGGACAACAGACCGGATCACAGCGTTCAGACCAGGGCAGTCGCCGCCTGCGGTGAGGACTCCGATACGCATCGTGCTGTGTCTCCTGTGCTCGCTGTTGGTTCGTGTGAGCCGGTCCGATTGTTTCACGGGCCGGCCCGCCCTCCTCCTCCACGGACCTCACCCCCACTGTCCTCGCCCGGGCTCCGCAAGGGAAACTGGGAGAGCGACTTATCCATACACGCAGGTATTGTCAAGAGGGGCACGCCCACAATAACGGCTTATTTTGACCTTGTGGCCATCGATTGGATCGGAGAGCGCGCGTGACGCGGAGCGTGTACGTGACCGGTATCGACCGCGGCGACGGCCGCCAGGTCGTCGAGCTGGGGGTCATGGAGCTGCTGACCCGCCATGTCGACCGGGTAGGGGTCTTCCGCCCGCTGACCCACGGCGACGGGCCCGACCGATTGTTCGACCTGCTGCGGTCCCGCTACCGGCTCACCCAGTCCCCCGAGACCGTGTACGGCCTCAGCTACGACGAGGCCTCCGCCCTCCAGGCCGAACGCGGCACCGACGAGCTGGTCTCCCGGCTCGTCGACCGCTTTCATGCCGTGGCCAGGGACTACGAGTACGTCCTGGTCCTCGGCTCGGACTTCGCCGCCACCAGCCTCCCGGCCGAGCTGAACCTCAACGCACGGCTCGCCAACGAATTCGGCGCCGCCGTGCTGGCCGTCGTGGGCGGCCAGGGCCAGGAGGCGGAGTCCGTGCGCGCCGAGGCCCGCAACGCTTACGGCGCCTACCACTCGCTGGGCTGCGATGTCGTGGCCGTGGTCGTCAACCGGGTGGCCCCCGAGCACCGCGAGGCGGTCGCCGACCGGCTCTCCGCGCGGCTCCCCGTGCCCTGCTACGCGCTCCCCGAGGACGGCTCGCTCTCCGCGCCGACCGTCGGCCAGATCGTGCACACCCTCGGTGCCGAGGTGCTGCTCGGCGACGACTCGGGCCTCGCCAGGGACGCCAGGGACTTCGTCTTCGGCGGCGCCATGCTGCCGACCTTCCTCAAGGCGCTGACCCCCGGCGCTCTCGTGGTGACCCCCGGAGACCGGGCGGACCTGGTCATCGGCTCGCTCGCCGCGCACAGCGCCGGTGCCCCGCCGATCGCCGGGGTGCTGCTCACCCTGGACGAGCGGCCCGGCCCCGACATCATGGCGCTGGCCGCCCGGCTCGCCCCCGGCACCCCGGTGGTCTCCGTACCCGGCGGCTCCTTCCCGACCGCGGGCGAGCTGTTCGCGATCGAGGGCAAGCTGAACGCCGCCTCGCCGCGCAAGGCGGAGACCGCGCTCGGCCTGTTCGAGCGGCATGTGGACACCGTGGAGCTGACGAACCGCATCTCCGTCGCCCGCTCCGGCCGGGTCACGCCGATGATGTTCGAGCACGAGCTGATCGAGCGCTCCCGCTCCGGCCGCCGCCGGGTGGTCCTCCCCGAGGGGAGCGAGGAGCGGGTGCTGCGCGCCGCCGACGTGCTGCTGCGCCGCGATGTCTGCGATCTGACCCTGCTGGGCGAGGAGGAGGCGATCCGCAAGCGCGCCGCCGATCTCGCCATCGACCTGGCGGGCGCCCAGATCATCGACCCGCAGACCTCCGAGCTGCGCGAGCGGTTCGCCGAGCGCTACGCCGCGCTGCGCGCCCACAAGGGCGTCAGCATCGAGCTGGCCTTCGACGTGGTCGCGGACGTCTCCTACTTCGGCACCCTGATGGTCCAGGAGGGCCTGGCCGACGGCATGGTCTCCGGCGCGGTGCACTCCACCGCCGCCACCATCCGGCCCGCCTTCGAGATCATCAAGACCAAGCCGGGCGCCCAGATCGTGTCCTCGGTGTTCTTCATGTGCCTGGCCGACCGGGTCCTGGTCTACGGCGACTGCGCGGTCAACCCGGACCCGAACGCCGAGCAGCTGGCGGACATCGCCATCCAGTCGGCCACCACCGCCGCCCAGTTCGGCGTCGAGCCGCGGATCGCGATGCTGTCGTACTCCACCGGCACCTCCGGCTCCGGCGCGGACGTCGACAAGGTCCGCAAGGCCACCGAGATCGTCCGCGAGCTGCGCCCCGACCTGCTGGTCGAGGGCCCGATCCAGTACGACGCGGCGGTGGACGCGGCGGTCGCGCAGACCAAGCTCCCCGAATCCGACGTGGCCGGCAAGGCCACCGTGCTGATCTTCCCGGACCTCAACACCGGCAACAACACCTACAAGGCCGTGCAGCGCTCGGCCGGTGCGGTCGCCGTCGGCCCGGTCCTGCAGGGGCTGCGCAAGCCGGTCAACGACCTCTCGCGCGGCGCCCTGGTCCAGGACATCGTGAACACCGTGGCCATCACCGCCATCCAGGCACAGGGCGCCCGTCCCGGCGCCGGCCACACCGCCTGACCCGGCCGCTCCCCCGTCCCCGCCCCCCATCGGAAAGCGCTCCATGACTGCCACCGGCACCCGCGTCCTCGTCCTCAATTCCGGCTCCTCGTCGGTGAAGTACCAGCTGCTCGACATGACCGACGGCACTCGGCTCGCCGCCGGCCTGGTCGAGCGGATCGGTGAGGAGACCTCGCGCCTGACCCACACCCCGCTGGCCACCGGGAGCGACAAGCGCGAGACCGAAGGCCCGATCGCCGACCACGAGGCCGCGCTGAAGGCCGTCGCCGCCGAGCTGTCCGCCGACGGCCTCGGCCTCGACTCCCCGCAGCTGGCCGCGATCGGGCACCGGGTGGTGCACGGCGGGCTGAAGTTCACCGAGCCAACCCTGATCGACCACGCGGTGCTCCAGGAGATCGAGCGGCTGGTGCCGGTCGCCCCGCTGCACAACCCGGCCAACATCACCGGCATCCGCACCGCCCGCGCGCTGCGCCCCGACCTGCCGCAGGTCGCGGTCTTCGACACCGCCTTCCACACCACGATGCCGGAGCACGCGGCCCGCTACGCCATCGACGTGGAGACCGCCGACGCCCACCGCATCCGCCGCTACGGCTTCCACGGCACCTCGCACGCCTATGTCTCCCGCAAGACCGCGGCGCTGCTGGGCAAGGACCCCTCTGAGGTCAACGTCATCGTGCTCCACCTGGGCAACGGAGCCTCCGCCTCGGCGGTGGCCGGCGGCAGCTGCGTGGACACCTCGATGGGGCTGACGCCGCTGGAGGGCCTGGTCATGGGCACCCGCTCCGGCGACATCGACCCGGCGGTCACCTTCCACCTCAAGCGGGTGGCGGGGATGTCGACGGACGAGATCGACACCCTGCTCAACAAGAAGAGCGGCCTGATCGGGCTGTGCGGCGACAACGACATGCGGGAGATCCGGCGCCGGATCGACGAGGGCGACGAGCGCGCCGCGCTCGCCTTCGACATCTACATCCACCGGCTGAAGAAGTACATCGGCGCCTACAGCGCGGTGCTCGGCCGGGTCGACGCGGTGGCGTTCACCGCGGGCGTCGGGGAGAACGCCGCCCCGGTGCGCGAGGCCGCCGTCGCGGGCCTGGAAGAGATGGGGATGGCCGTGGACGCCTCGCTCAACGCCGTACGGTCCGGCGAACCCCGGCTGATCTCGCCGGAGTACGCCCGGGTTGCGGTCGCCGTGGTGCCCACGGACGAGGAGCTGGAGATCGCCCAGCAGACATATGCCCTGGTCAGCGCCTAGGTCTCGGTGTTTCCGCCTACCGAAATATTCCGCCGCTAAACAAACCGATAGGATTCCGCCCATGCGCCGTTCCAAAATCGTCTGCACCCTGGGCCCCGCCGTCGACTCCTACGACCAGCTGAAGACGCTGATCGAGGCCGGCATGAATGTGGCCCGTTTCAACATGAGCCATGGGACCCAGCCGGAGCACGAGGAGCGGTACCACCGCCTTCGCAAGGCCTCCGAGGAGACCGGTCGCGCGGTCGGCGTGCTGGCCGACCTCCAGGGCCCCAAGATCCGTCTGGAGACCTTCGCCGACGGCCCCGTGGAGCTGGTGCGCGGCGACGAGTTCGTCATCACCACCGAGGACGTCCCCGGCGACCGGACCATCTGCGGTACGACCTACAAGGGCCTGCCCGGCGATGTGTCCAAGGGCGACCCGGTCCTGATCAACGACGGCAATGTCGCCCTGCAGGTCGTCGAGGTCGACGGCCCCCGGGTGCGCACCATCGTCATCGAGGGCGGGGTCATCTCCGACCACAAGGGCATCAACCTGCCCGGTGCCGCGGTGAACGTCCCCGCGCTGTCCGGGAAGGACATCGAAGACCTCAAGTTCGCCCTGCGGATGGGCTGCGACATGGTCGCGCTGTCCTTCGTGCGGGACGCCAAGGACGTCCAGGACGTGCACCGCGTCATGGACGAGGTGGGCCGCCGGGTCCCGGTCATCGCCAAGGTCGAGAAGCCGCAGGCGGTCGCCAACATGCAGGAGGTCGTGATGGCCTTCGACGCCGTCATGGTCGCCCGTGGTGACCTGGCGGTGGAGTACCCGCTGGAGAAGGTCCCGATGGTGCAGAAGCGCCTGGTGGAGCTGTGCCGCAGGAACGCCAAGCCGGTGATCGTGGCGACCCAGATGATGGAGTCCATGATCACCAACTCCCGGCCGACCCGCGCCGAGGCGTCCGATGTCGCCAACGCCATCCTCGACGGCGCCGACGCGGTGATGCTCTCCGCGGAGTCGTCCGTCGGCGCCTATCCGATCGAGACCGTCAAGACGATGTCGAAGATCGTCGAGGCGGCCGAGGAGGAACTGCTCTCCAAGGGCCTGCAGCCGCTGGTGCCCGGCAAGAAGCCGCGCACCCAGGGCGGTTCGGTGGCCCGCGCGGCGTGCGAGATGGCCGACTTCCTGGACGGCAAGGCGCTGATCGCCTTCACCAAGTCCGGTGACACCGCCCGCCGCCTCTCCCGTTACCGGGCGGCCCAGCCCATCCTGGCCTTCACCACCGAGGCGTCCACCCGCAACCAGCTCACGCTGAGCTGGGGCGTCGACGCCTTCGTCGTGCCGCACGTCGACAACACCGACGCGATGGTCGACCTGGTGGACGCCGAACTGCTCAAGCTCAAGCGCTACAGCCAGGGCGACACCATGCTGATCACCGCCGGTTCGCCCCCCGGCGTCCCCGGCACCACCAACATGGTCCGGGTGCACCACCTCGGCGGCGAGCCCTCCTGACGCCCCCGGCACACGAAACGGCGGGGGGGGGGCCCCCCGCCGGGGGGGGCCCCCCCCCCGGGGGGGGGGGGGCCGGCGGGGGGGGGGGGCCCCCCCCCCCCCCCGGGGTAAACGCCCGGGGGGGGGGGGGGGGGGGGGGTGAAAACCCCCGGCCGCCCACGGGGGGGGGGCTGGAACGCCCGGCCCCCCCCGC